>NZ_DASZAW010000054.1:0-92349 GCF_035944845.1 Devosia sp.
GCACCGGCGAGGACGCTACGGCGGGATATCGAGTGCTGCCGGCTGCCCTGCGTCATGCTCCTGGTCTCCCGATGCTCGTGGGATCGACCAAGGGTGTGAGCCGTTGCACAAGTCCAGGAAGAACGGCACCGGACTGCGATCTGGCAGTGGTCCGAGGCGCAGCGTGGCCAAGAGATGGTGACGATGCACCAACTGTCGCCGGTCAGGTCCGAAGGCTGTCCTGACGTTCAGGCGCATTCGGCTCGGTGTTCGAGTCGGGCATGTAGCCCTCGTTGATCAGCCAGATGCCGACGATGTGCCGGAACGCATCCTGCCTCGAGCGGAATGGTGCGACGTCAGCGGCAATGAAGCGGTCAAGGGCCTCGGCGAGGTCGGCGCTGATCCGGATGGTAACCCTCTCGGTCATTGTCGTAGCCTCCCAACAGCAACGCCGATGCTGCCATGGTCGCCCTCTCTCACGCCATACCCTCGCGAGGGCTGTGGAAAGATACAATTACACTGAAACCGCGCTGCCACGGACACCACGTCGAAACACAGCTAGCTCAGCAACGAGACCATGAACCTGTTCTCGGCGACTAACTTGAAGGGAACGGTTTCGTGGCGGACTAACCCATTTGGCAGGATGTGGCCCTGATCGATGAGGTCAACCATGGTGCACAGGTGGGCCGCCGCAGTATTACTTAGGGCATTGACCGGAAACTGGCTCCGCATCGGTTCGTGGTAGATCTTGCGGACGTAGGAGCGTTCCGTCGGCACCCCTTGGAGCTGCCCCCTGATGCTGATGAAGATGACGACAACGTCCTGAACCACATCGGGAACGCCGAACCTGAGCACGGTGCGCAGCATGTCCCGGCGGCGCTTCAGGCCGAGATCCTCAAAAAGAAAGCGGGCCAGCGTCAGGTGCCCGGGATATCTGATCGTCTTGAAGCTGAGGTTACGGACCTTGTGATGGAGCGACGTACACAGATCTCCCAGTCCTCCGGCGGTGCTGAATGCCTCGTACGGTCGACCGTTGAGCACGAAGCTTTCATACTGCTGGAGAGGGGCCACGCTCACTAACTCGCCTTCAACGATCCCTTGGCAGGCCCCGGTGTATTCGGCGATCAATCCGTCGACATCCCAGGAGAGCCCATAGCCGAACCCGCTTGAGGGGTTGACCGGAAGTCCACCGACTCGAATCACCATATCGATGGGACCCTCCAGCGCACCAACCAGTTCCACCGCCATATTGGCGACCAGCCCTGGGGACAGGCCGCAGCCTGGCAGAAAGACCTTGTCCGTCTTGGTCGTCGCCACTAGAGCCTTTATCGGATCGATGTCTTCGGCGGTATCGAGATAGTGAACGCCAGCCTGCAGCGCCGCGGCCCCGATCACCCGGGCCAGCCGTGCCGGTGCCGCATTGACCACAAGGTCGAATCCGGCCAACGCCTTCACACATTCGATCAGATTCGATCCGTCGAGGAAGCGGCTGCGGAAGCCCCGCTTGGTTGCCTGTTCCTGCGCTTCGCTTGTCACATCGGCAACTTCAATCGCGTATTCACTCGTGCCGGCAAGTAGGCCTGCAATGGCCATGCCGGCTCGTCCCGCGCCAATTATCAGGATCCGCATTTCGGTCTCCAATCAGGAATTGAAGCGGCTCAGGAACGCTCGCAGCCGTTCACTTCTGGGGTTGCGAATGACGGATTCGGCCGTGCCGATTTCGCGGATGACTCCATCGTCGATGAAGGCGACTCGATCCGCCACGTCCGCTGCGAAGGCCATTTCGTGCGTCACGATGGCCATGGTCATGCCGTCCTGCGCCAGCAGCCGGATAACCTGCAGCACCTCACCCACGAGTTCGGGGTCGAGCGCGCTGGTCACCTCGTCCAGCAGCAGAACGTCCGGTCGCATGGCCAATGCCCGCGCAATCGCCACGCGTTGTTTCTGGCCACCGGAAAGGTGGTTGGGATAGGCATCGCGCTTGTCCAGCAGACCCACCTTGCCCAACAGCTCGGTTGCCCGGGCCTCCACCTCGTGGCGTGGCTCTTTGAGCACGGCGATCGGCCCTTCGCAGACGTTCTGCATCACCGTCTTGTGAGGAAACAGATTGAAGTGCTGGAACACCATCCCGACATGACGTCGCAGTTCGCCGCAGCCGATGCTGCCGCCCCGCGACTGGAAGCGGTTCTCGACCTGCCGCCCTTTGTAGGAGATCACGCCGTTGCTGGGGACCTCGAGCAGGTTGAGGCACCGGATCAGCGTCGACTTGCCGGAACCGGAAGGGCCGATGATCGCCAGCACTTCGCCCCGAAGCAATTCTAGATCGACGCCTCTGATGACCTGCAGCTTCCCGTAGTTCTTGACGAGGCCGGCGACCTGCAGAATGACCTCCGGCGCTTCGGCGACCCGTTCCGATGGCGAAACGGCTGAAGCTGGCACTGTCATTGATATCTCCGCGATTGCTGCACTGGACACGTCAGTCACTCACCCGCAGCCGGTGTTCGACATAGTCGGCCGCCTGAGTCATCGGGAAGAGCACGACGAAATACAGCAGCGCGACGACGGTGAAGGCCTCGAGCGGCCGGTAGGTTTGACCGTTGACGACGGCGGCCATGTAGGCAAGTTCGCCCACAGAGATCACCGAGATCAGTGACGTGTTCTTGAACTGGATAACCGACTGGTTGATGAACGACGGCAACACCCGCTTGAATGCCTGCGGGATTACGATGCGCCACATCACCTGACGGTCCGACATCGCGATGGCCTTGGCCGCCTCGGTCTGTCCCCGGTCGATCGACTGGATGCCGCCGCGAAAGATCTCCGAGTAGAACGAGCCGGCATAGAGCGACAGCGTCAGCAGAGCGGCGGTGTAGTTCTCTATGGTGACGCCGATCAACAGTGGCAGCGCGTAGTAGAACCACATCAGCTGCACCAGTAGGGGCGTGCAACGGAAGATTTCCTGGTAGGCGCGCGCCAGGGTGCCGACCACCCGGAACCGCGACAAACGCCCGAAGCAGATGACGAGGCCAATGACGACGCCGATGAGGATCGATCCTGCGGTATATGCGAAGGTCAGCCAAAGTCCCCAGGCGAATAGGTCCCAGTTCTGCAGGACTACGCCGAAATCCCATTTATACATCGCGCATCCCTCTGGAAAGGTGCCGGGGCGATGACCGCCCCGGCTTCAGGTACATCAGCCGCCGATATCGAAGCCTTCGGGAAGGTCTTCGAGGCCGATCTCAAACGGCGCCAAGCCGTTGACGATCCAGGTCTGATTGTTGCCGACGCGCCGATTGTACTCGGCCCAGGCCGAGATGAAGGACTTGAATTGTTCGTCGGCGTTGTAACTGATGCCGATGACAGATGGCGACGACAGCACCGGCTCCGGCACGTAGACTTGGCCGAGCGCCGCATTGCGCTTCACCATCACCATCGAGTTCAGAACGGTGTTGATGATGGCGTCGGCCTTGCCAGTGGCGACTGCCAGGATGGCCTCGTCACGGGTCTTGAAGCGCAGCACGTTTGCCTTAGGCAGGTATTGCTGGGTGATCAGGTCCTGCGATGATCCGAGGTCCACAGCAACCGTCACGGCTGGATCGTTGAGCGATGCCCAGGTGGCGGAGGCAAGTTCCGCCTTGGGCGAAACAATAACGAAGCTGTTGTAGTAGGTCGGGGACGAGAACGAGATCGCAAGCGCCCGCGACGGCAGCGCCGTCAGCGCAAGTGCGATGTCGGCCTTGCCGGATTGTACGTCGAGGATCGAGTTGGCCCAAGTGCTCTCGACCACCTCGAGTTTGACGCCGAGTGTCTCGGCGATGTCGCCGGCCATCTCGATGACGAAACCACGCCACTCGCCGGTGCGCGGGTCCTTGTTGAAGTAGGGATCCTCGTTGAGGATAGCCGGAACGCGGAGGACGCCGCGCTCCTTGATCTGATCGATTGTACTCTTGTCCTGGGCAATTGCCGGTGCGGCCGTCACGCCAATCACCATGCAAATGGCGGCGAGTATGGTCTTAAGTGCTCTCATCGTGTTCTCCCTCCGAAAACTGAGCGGCAGCTCGGTGGACCGACCATCCATGACCGATCTTCCGGCGTTGACAGTGCAGTCGCGCCCCTAGCTCATCAATGCAAACGGACGGTCCACACTTGTGGCGTTTCTTGGAAGAGCACGCATCACGCTTCCCTGCCGGCGAACTGTTCAAGCGCGGCAATTAGAGCCGAAAGGCTCTCCGGCCTCAGCGGGGCGAGCGGAGCGCGTACGGTTCCGGCCATTTGCTGGCGCAGGGCCAGAGCCTGCTTTATCGGCACCGGATTGCTTTCGATGAACATTGCCCTGGCAAGTGCGAATATCCTCTCGTGCAGCGCCAGCGCCGCGCTGGTGTCGCCGCGATGCCATGCCGCAACGAGTGCCACCATTTCTGCGGGCGCATAGTTGGACAGCACGCTCGTGACGCCGATCGCCCCCAAAGCGAGAAACGGCAGAGTCAGGCCGTCGTCCCCGGAATGGATTACGAAATTCGGGCCGCACGCAGCTCGCAACTCGCTGATGCGCTCGGCGCGCCCACCCGCTTCCTTGATTCCGACGATATTGTCGTGCCGTTCGAACAGGCGTTTTGCCGTGTCGGGCTCGATCTCGACGCCACATCGCCCCGGCACGCTGTACAGTACGATCGGCAAGTCGGTGCTCGCGGCAACAGCGTCGTAGTGCCGCTCCAGCCCGTCCTGGCTGGGCTTGTTGTAGTAGGGCGTGACCACAAGACAGCCATCCGCCCCCGCCGCCTCGCAAGCGCGGACCGCCTCTACGGCATGTGCGGTGCTGTTCGAACCGGCCCCAGCGAGGACAAACGCCCGGCCGCTGGCAATTTGCACGGTGCGCTGGACCAACGCGTTGGCCTCTGTCGAACTCAGCGTTGCGGCCTCGCCCGTGGTGCCCACCGGCACCAAGCCCTTGACCCCGGCCGCGATCTGTTCCTCGACCAACTGGTCGAACGCGGCGAAGTCGATCCCTTCAGGGCCAAAGGGGGTTACCAGCGCGGTGAACACGCCGGTGAAGACATCGTTCAGTCCACTCATCTCGTCGCCTTTCGAAAACAGCCATTGCCCGGAAGCCTAGACATCAAGGGCATCATGCCGTCCCGGGCCAATTCCTCCCTCAACCAGTCTGACTGCGGCCGCCACCGCGCCGTGGGCGTAGGCGCCAATCGTTCGCACCGAAAAGTTGAAGCGCATTTCGGAGTCGCCGAGGTCGAACCGCACTTCGTTAATGCCGACGGTGTCGCCCGTCCGGTGGATGCGGATATCCGGTTCGGGAGGCATCGCCCCCGCGCCGCTACTCTGCGCCGCATGGATGCTCTTCGCCAGCAGCATTGAGGTGGCCGAGGCCAACCGCTTCTTGCGCTGGTGGTAGGTCTCTTCGATGATGACGTTGGCACCCGGGTGTGCCAACGCAAACGCTTGCACGCTGCGCGCGAAAGCGACGAATCCCAGTGCGAAATTGGCGCCCATCAAGATCGGGCGGTACCGGGCCGCCGCATCGATCTCACCCAGTTGCCCTGCGGTGAAACCGGTCGTCCCGATAACGATTGGCACCCGGCTCCGGCCCGCCACACGCTGCAGATAGAGGCTTCCAGCAGGGGTCGAGAAATCGATGATCGCGTCGCAATGCGCATTGATCGTCGTCTCGGCCGGTCGATACTCGATGACAGTATTCGCCACCTGCCGGCCAATCCATTCCGAACCGGGTGAAACATGCGCGGCGGCCAGCTCCAGCCCGGGGTCAGCGAGGATCGCCTCAACCAGTCTTGTACCTACCCTGCCTGACGCTCCGAAGACCGCGATCCGCATGACGTCCTCCCTAGTCGATTACGACCTTGGTTTCGCTCATTTCGCGCAGCGCGATGCGAACACCTTCACGCCCGAGCCCGCTGCTCTTGATGCCGCCGAAGGGGACATGCTCGGCCCGGAAGTCCGGCCCTTCGTTGATCATCACCCCGCCCACCCGAAGGTCCCGGGCGAACTGCTTGATGATCGAGTGGTCATTGCTGAACACCCCCGCCTGCAGGCCATAGGGGCCGGAATTGACCTCGGCGATCGCCTGCGCCGGATCTTCGAAGCGGCGGACGGAAATCACCGGCCCGAAGGTCTCGCGGGCGAAAAGGTCAGACGTCGGGGTCACATCGGCGAGGACCGTTGGCGCCAGCGTCGTCGCGTGCCGGGTACCCCCGACAAGTAGACGCGCGCCGTCGGCGATGGCAGCACGAATTCGCATATCCACCAGCGAGGCCGCCTCGAGGTCGATGACTGGACCCATCTGAACCGCCGGGTCCAGCGGATCGCCATATCGCAATGCTTTCGCCGACTCAGCCAGACGCTCGAGCGCCGAGTCGTGAATGTCAGCATGCAGATAGAGCTTCTTGACTGCGGCGCAGCTCTGTCCGGCTATCTCGTATCGCTGGGCGATGGCAGTCCTCACCGCCGCATCGAGATCGGCGTCCGGCATCACGAAGAGCGGGTCGTTGCCGCCCAACTCCATCAGGCAACGCACCAGCCCTGCGGCATTCTTGAGTGCAAGCCCCGCGACCGGGCCGCCGGTGAAGCTCAGCAGGTCGATGGGGGCCCGGGCTAGCATCATCGCCTCAGCCGCGCCGCCATGCACCACCTGGAACAGATGCCGCGGAAAGCCTGAGCGCTCCGCCAGCTCGGCGAGCCGGTTCGCGGTCAAGGGCGCCTTGGGCGATGGCTTGGCGACCACCGCATTGCCCGCGGCGATCGCTGGCCCGAGCTTGTGGCAGAGAAGGTTGAGCGGGTAGTTGAATGGCGTAATGGCTCCGACGACGCCGGCCGGCACGTAGGTGACCACTGCCTGGCGGTTGGCGCCACCCGCCACGATGCCACAATGCAGCACCTCCCCGCCCAAGAAGGTGGCAGCGTCGCCGGCAAGGCGCAGCGTGTTCTGCGCCCGTCGCACCTCGTTTCGCGCCTCACCGATCGTCTTACCGACTTCTGCACTGATGAGTTGCGCCATCGATTCCGCCTCGGCCCCGACCGCGGAGGCCAGCGCGTCCAGCAATCCGCGCCGCTGCGCGGGGGTGGAATGGGCAACCTCCGACTGGGCCGCCCGTGCGTTCTGCACGGCATCGGCGATGTCCGCAGCGCAAGTCACGGCAACACTGCCCAGAAGGCGGCTATCATAGGGCGAGGTGACGTCGATGCGGTCCACCTCGTTGGGCACTAGGAGTTTTGGCATGGGGGAGGACAAGCGGAGTACTCACTCTTCTGGTTTGGAGGCGGACTGCGACACACCAGCCGCGATGAACGCCGACACGGGCACCGGCTTGACCGGCCAGCGACTGCCAATGAACTCAGCAATTGGTTGCGGCGGTATGCACTGTTGCCGAGCCACGAACGCAGCCACCCACTCGGCGCAGAACCGCCCCTGGCACGGCCCCATACCGAAGCGACCATTGAGTTTGATCTCGCGCAGGGACACTGGATCGTCGGCGGTAAGCATTCCACGCAACTGGCCCAGCGTACGGCCTTCGCAGCGGCAGATTACGGTATCGTCGGGCAGGTCTGCCGGATCGGAGCCCGAGTAGTCGAAGAAGCGGCCAAGGATAGCCTGCATGCGGCGCTCACGCGCCAGCTCGGCATCGGGTGCTTCCTTCGTTGAGACTGCCCCCCCCATCCGGGCGATCACGGCCCGGCCGGCGCGGCGCCCGTCGGCGATGGCGGCGACGCCACCGAGCACTTCGCGACAGTCGCCTGCCTCAATTACAAATGGCCCGTGTGGGACCGTGGTGGCGCCATTGCCCCCGGGCCGCAATCCGTCGTGCAACGCCACCCGGTCAACCACCAGGCGGCGTTCATGGCGCTTCGCGTCGGTAGTGGTGACGGCAAGCCGGCCGTCGGCCGTCGCCTCGATCGACTTGACCGCGGCGCCGCGCCGCCATGGCACTCCGGCCAGCCGCAGACGCAGGAGGTAGCCCGCCGCCTCCGAAAGGTAGGCTGGCGCCTCCAACAGCCGGGCGGCGGCGAGCGGTGACACGGCGGCACCGCTGCGTTCGAGTATCGCGATCGGCGGATTTCCGAGGGCGGTCATCTGCGCAGCCAGCGCCACCAACAGCGGCCCCGATCCGGCGATCAGAACCTTGCCTCCCGGCGCCCTGCCGGTTGACTTCATCATCACCTGCATACCGCCGGCAGTGACCACACCGGGCAGTTGCCACCCCGGGACCGGAGCCACCCGCTCGACACCTCCGACTGCCAGCACCACCGCTGCGGGATGCCGCCAAATGATGCGGCCGCGGATGCGGTCCTCAAGCAGCACCGACCCGGCGCCCTCGATACCCACGAACATGTGCTGGCACAGCACTTCGACAGGAGTTGCCGCCAGGGCATCCGCCAGGGCGCGCCAGCGCCGCCGCTGAACGGCAGGAACAGGTACCCGCCGCGCCGGCTCATCGGGCTGGCGATGGATCGCACCGCCGAGCCGCGGGCCCTGTTCGCACAGGGTCACCGAGAGGCCGGCTCGAGCCATCTCCAACGCGGCGGCGACCCCAGCTGGTCCGCCACCGACAACGAGTGCATGACTCTGGGTCATCGATGCCCCGATCCGACGGGCCCGATGCGCTGGCCGGCGCGGGCGGGGGTAAGGCACGCCTCCAAGCGCACACCATCAATCGACACCACGCAGGCCTGGCAGGTGCCAATGCCGCAGAAGTAGCGGGCGACGCACCCTCCTTGCCCGTCCCCCAGTGTGACGATGCCGGCGCGATCAAGCGCTGCCGCTATGGTCTCGTTCGCCTCAAAGGGAACGGCAACGCCGTCGAAGAGGAATGCATACAGAAGGTTACTCATGCTGCCGCCAGCATCAGCTTGAAGCGCCTGGCATCGAGCGCTGATATGTCCTGTTGTGGGTGTTGCCCGCAGATCAACTGCTGGCAAATTCGGCCCATCAGGGGTCCCAGGCAGATGCCGTCTCCCTCGAACCCCGTAGCGATCCAGACATTGTCCACGCCCTCAAGCTGGCCGACGATAGGAAACCCGTCCGGGGTCGCGGCGCGCAGACCGGCAAACACGCGAATGACCCGCAACTGCGCCAAGCTTGGCGATAGCGCTACAGCGTCGGCAAGCAGACAAGCCACAATGTCGGAATCGGTGCCGTACTTGTCGTCGCTATCCTCGCGGGAGCCGCCGATCAGAAACTGGCCGGTGGCAAGCGGATCAATCACTAAACCGAGCGAACGGCCCTCGACCAGACTGCCGTTCGCCTGGCTGCCTTTGCTTACGAGATATCGGCACGACATCAGCGGTCCCGGGAAGCGCGGCATGTCCTCGCCCGCGCGGTCCGTTACGATCAATTGGCCCTTGCGAGACCGGATGAGGCCGGGTGCTTCGAGGAACGCGGCCGAACCGAGGCCCGCGGCGAGCAGCACGGCGTCGACCGGCACAATGCCACGGTCGGTGACAACACCGTCGACGCGGCCGCCCGTATGGCGAAGACTAACGACCCTCACATCGCGCCGAATTTCAAAGCCCCCCAGCTGGCGCAGCCGTTCCACCACGCGGTAGCCAATGGCGTGCCCCTCACCCCGCACCTCCACGGCCGCCAGCGCCGCGGGCGCGGCCACCCCGACGGCCTCGGCGAGCGCGCCGCCCCGGAGGTAGCTGATCGGAACGCCGGCCGCCTGCAGCCCGGCAGCGTGCCGTTCAAGCACCGCCAATTCTTCCTCATCGGAGGCGACGACAAAGGTCGAGCGGGAGGCGAATTCATCGACTAGCACGCCGGCCTCCATCAACTGCTCGTAGAACTGCACGGCGGCCACCGCCAGGGTCATCAGCGGGCCCGGTTTCTTGCTGGCCACCGAGACCGCTCCGTCCGATGCGCCGGTGGCGCCGGACGCCGGGGAGCCGGCGTCAAGTACGATGACGCGCCAGCCGGCCCGCGACAGGAAATAGGCTGCGGACATCCCGACAATGCCGGCACCGACGATGGCGATGATGCCATGGATCCGGGAAGTGATTCTGGCTGATTGAGGCATTCGCTGACATCGGGTTGGAGCCTTTCATCACAATGGTCCGAGGCCGCGTGCAGCGTCGATACAAATGAACCGGGTGTGGTGCGCAACATTTTTGTAGACCGAGCGAAAGGCAGTCCTTTGTCCGCAAGCGGTCGACTACTATGATCGGGCTCGCACGAAACCGTGAGCGCCATGCCGGAAGTTAACCTGACATTGATCCAGACTTTCTACCTGGTGGCCAGGCACGGTTCCTATTCGGCAGCAGCGCGCGAGCTGAACCTGAGCTACCAATCGGCGGCCAATCATGTGCGGCGCCTCGAACAGGTGATGCACGAAAGGCTGGTGGACTCTGACCAGGGCGCCAAGAAGATCCGACTTACGCCCCGTGGTGTGGCGCTCTACAACCTGCTGCACCCGGAACTGGAAATCATGCTGGAGCGCCTGTCCCTGGTTGTCGCCAGCCAGCGCCCAGTCTTGCGCATCGGATTGCCGCAGGCGATCTTCTACTACCTGCTTCCGGCGGTTCTTGCCCAGTTCCACGAGAAGTTCCCGGATGTCGAGGTCGTTGCCTACGAGCGCGACACCTCGCTTGCAGAACTTGTAAAGAACGGCAGCCTCGACGTCTGCATCAACGAACGGTTCTTTGGGGACCCGGTTGTGCCGCAAAGCCTGCTCGGCACGTACTACCTCAGTCTCGTCTACCCCGGGAGCTGGGGGCCGCCGCCACGAGCAGCCGAGATACCGGCGTGGTCGAAAGGACGCCCCCTGGTCACCTTTGAGCCGGGTCAGACGCTACGCAACATGGCCATGGATTTCCTCGCAAAAGGGGGCGGCCAGACCGAAGCCACGATTTCCGCTTCGGGAAGTTCGAGCGTCAAGAGGTGTGTGGAGAATGGTCTAGGCTTCGCGATCATCCCCACGTGGTGCGTCACGCCCGAAGACGCCAACCTGGTTAAGGTGAAGATCGACGTGCTCCCACCGGTCAAGGTCTACTTTGGGCAGGCGCTGTTCATGGCCCACAACATCTATGTCCAGGCCCTGCAGGACCAATGCAGGGCAAGCCTGATCGGAGCCGCCCTCGAACGATCCTAGACATCCGGGCGACAGCCCAATTACCCACGCCCACCATTGAAACCGCTCCTCTTCGACAAGGAGCATCTTACGGGTACCGTCTCCTAGGGGGATTACATATTCGCGGGGCTTTTCTTGCTTTGCTTTTTGCGAAGCTAGGATGGCCCGGCGCGGAGCCCCTACGGTTCGCGCGCCGGGCAGCGGGCGGGCCTGTGGGGATTGGCCTCAAGCGGCCGTAACTTATCTCGCTCCCCGCTGCACCCGTATCCGGCCATCCGAACGGTAGAGAGGCCTTTGACGGCCGCATGTAATCCAGGAACCAACGGACAGCACCATGATCATGCCCCCGACAGCGGACTGCTTCAACCACATCGTCGCCTTCGAGGTGAGCAAGGCCGAGCTGGTCGTGCACACCCTGCCGGCCGACCGCCAACAGCGCATCAAGAACTCACCCGCCGCGGTTCGCCGCCTGCTCGGGGCCGAACAGCGCATCAACCACAAGTTCGGGCTGGGACCCTTGCTGGTGGTCTGCGAAGCCACCGGCGGCTATGAACGCCATGTGCTCGATCAGGCCGGCCGGCTGAAGCTTGCCGTGCACCGCGCCCATGGCAGTCGCACCCGCCTGTTCGCCCGCTTCAATGGCAAGGCGGCCAAGACCGATGCGATCGATGCCCGCCTCATCGCCCGCTACGGCCTCACGCCCGATCTGCCGCTCTACACGCCACCCAGCCCCGAACAGGCTGCCCTGCGCCAACTGCGTCAGCGCCGCGACGAGATCGTTCAGATGCTGCGCATGGAGCTTAACCGGACCGAGCATGCCAGCCTGCCGCGCCTCAAGAGTTCGCTCAGCCGCCATCGCACCTGGCTCGAGAACGAACTCACAGCCATCCAGGCCGAGATCGCGAACCTCATCCACAACAGCCCCGAACTCAGCCGCAAGGCCGGCCTCATATGCTCGCTCAAAGGCATTGGCCCACTCACCGCAGCCGCCATCCTCGCCTACCTGCCCGAGATCGGAAGCCTTTCAAAGGTAGGCGTCGCCGCCATCTGCGGCCTCGCCCCAATCGCCTAAGGCTTGACACTCAAAGACGGTAGATAAGTGGTCAATTTGCGCCGAGTTCGACTGCCTTCCAGTCGCGGTAGCTCATCCCGGTGCCCTCGACCTTCCATTCGCCCGGACCCGTTGCACTGCGCCCTGCGACGATTGCGGCGGCGGCGCTCGGGCTGGTGAATGGCACATCCTGGGCGAAGCGGTATTGTTCCCCGTCGTCAATCAACGTGCCATCGCGCAAAAGTTCGTCCCGCAGCGCGCGATAGCCCGCCGGGAAGGTCCCGGTCTCACCCTTTCTAGCCGTCGAACCTGCCAGCACCACGAACCCGTCAGCGCCTTCGATCGCCATCGCCGATGCACCCGCGGGAGAGAAGACGAACCTAGCGCCCGCCGCTGCAATCGTGACTGCCGTTGTTTCCGCCGCGACCCGCCCACGGAACAGGTCGAACGAGAGAATGGGCAACACGATTCGAAGCTGATCGAGGAAGTAGTCCATGTCGGCCCGGTCTGCCTCGGGCAGTCGTTGAAAGTCCGGCGCCCGCGTGTTGGTGAGCGGCACCGAGCCGGCGTCGAGGGTGGCCCGAATGAGCCGCGCTTCCAGGTACTTGACGTGTCCCTTTGTCAGGTTGTTGTCGGAAGCGACGATGACTGCGGCCCGCTCGAAAAAGTCCTTGTCGCCGGACCGCATGTGGAACCGGAGCCGGGCTGCCACATCGTCTGCTTCGCCGATGTAGCCTACCGTGCCCCCGGCCCGCTCCGGGTCTGGTCCGAGCAGCACGTAGATCCCGGTCTGAGCGCATTCCGGGCGTCTGAGCAGATCCAGGAGCCGGGTCCTGGGCGCGGTTAGGGCCTTACCCACCCAGTTGCCGACCTCGGCGACGATGACGCCATCGGGTGTCCCGTCGGCGAGGAAGAGCCGGATCGATCTCGCTCCAGAGGGACGCAGGCCCTTGATTGCTGTGTTCTCCACCCGATGCCCCGATGAAACGAGCGGATGATGACTATAGCCTACATCGGTTCACGCAATATGAATGTAGACGATAGTCCGTGGGAGGATCGTCGACTCCATGGCCTCGTCCGGCCATGGACAGCATCCAGGACATCCTCGCCAGAAACCTGCGCCTGGCGCGGCAGCGCGTGGGGGTGTCTCAGGAGGAATTGGCTGATCGCGCCGGTGTCGATCGCACCTACGTGTCCGGCATTGAGCGCGGTGTTCGAAATCCGACGATCGCAATCGTGGCGCGGCTGGCATCGGAACTTGGAACGACGGCCGCGGCACTTCTGGAAGACCCCCGTACTGCGGAACGCTGAGGTTGATTTCAGTTCGGCTTGACCCCGATGGCAGCGCGAACCAGTCTGGAGACGACATCGTCGTCTCGCTCGCCCGGCAGCCTTTGAGCTTGGATGGCTGGCGCGACTTCTTCGTCGACGTCGATCAACCAGCTACCGTCAGCCAGCCGGCCCCCCGAGCCTGCCAAGCGTATCCGGGCAGAGCCTGGGACGCAATCAGGTCGCGGGTGGCGTTCTCGATGTACAGTCGCTTCATGGCGAGTGTCTGTCAAAATAGCGTTCTCGGACACTGACTTAGGTTCGCGATGAAGTCGACTGGAACTTCGCGCTGATTGGCCGTCGCACTTCCGCGGGGCCGGCCGCCGCCTCTCCGGCGTCCTGCCCACTTGCTGCCGCATCATTCGATGATTAGCCGACCGCAAGTCGAAGTATTGCTGCTAACTGCCCAGCAAGTCCTTCAGGTGTTCGACAAGCCGGCGTAGCGGTCAAGCTCCTCCCTGCTGGTGAGGAGGTCCTTCTTGCCTACGAACTGGTCCCACAGCCGCTGATGGGTCAATCGGGAGTTCGAATTGCTCCGGTTTGGATACTCGGACACCCAATCGAGCATGGTCTGGAAGGATGCTTGGCTTCCCCCGCCCTGATTTCCACGCGAACGGAGATTTGTAAGGCACTCGGCAACGGGCAGATCGATGAAAACGAACTCCGTGGCGCGGGGCAGAGCGGCCGGAAGTAGCCACCCATACACGCCCTCCATCACCCAGGCATCCTTACTCGCGCGGTCGTGAACGTCTCGAAACACCTCGTCCTTTGGGCGCCCTTCGGCGCCGTACGTGCCTGCCCAATAGACGTCGTCGAGGCGGACCAACGGCAGCGACAGGCGGCTTGAGAGCTGGTCGCCCAACCAAGTTTTTCCGAGCCGCCATTGCCGGTTATGAGGATTCGCATCTGCTTGTGCTGCCAGCACGCCTGAGTGTTCGTTGCCCTTGTTACCGCCTACCGAACGCAAATCGCAATGTTCCCAGCGGAAATCCGCCGGAAGCAGTGCGGTGCGCAACGCGAAGGTCGCAACCAGTTCCCCCCTTGCATCAACCCTCAGTAGTAGTGTTAGGATACGTTCCTGATGATGTTTTCTGAATCATTATTGTAGGTTAGTGCATGCAGTCGCCGGAGCGCTGATATGGCCGACATTCGAGCCCGCATCGTTTTCAACCAGGGACATTCCACAGTCTCCTGCGTCGTCAGAACGATGTCCAACGACGGCGCGCTGCTGCACGTGCGTTCCGTTTTTGGCATCCCGTCCGCGTTCCGCCTCGTCTTGAGCGAGGATACGCATCGGCCGTGCTGGGTCGTTCGCCGGACGACCAAGGAGATCGCGGTCGCATTTACCGATATGGAGCCGGTAGTCGAGGCGATCGGTCGATGAACGTGCACCAGTCAGCCGCTAAAGGCTTGCACTATAAGCCTTGGGGGGACCACCGCCGATCACCGGTGGTGATGGTGCTCCAGAACGAGCGCTTCTACGCCGACTTTCTGGAGGATATGCTTGCGGCCATGGGTTTTTCCGTAGGCGGTGCGTTCTGCCGTTGTAGCGACACCGAAGAGTGGCTTAGGAGCGAGAGCCCGGATGTCGCCGTGATCGATGCCGAGGTGCAGGACGGGCGTTGCCGCGACATCGCTGGCACACTGCGCGCACGGGGTGTTCCGTTCGTCGTCTACTCGACCATGCCCATCATCGAGCCTGTGTCTGACCGTGTGCTCGGGCACGGCACTTTTCTGAAGAAGCCGAGCAGCCGAAGGAAGATGCTGGCGGCGGTGCGGGCCGCGGTGGCTCGGCGCTAGTGAAATTGGGCGGGGTATCCCTCACCCACAAGAAGGCGTACCTATCGTACCATCGGTCGATATTGTCTTTTCTTGGTGTTGCGCTAGCGTTGCGTCGCTGTTAGCCGCCTTGGCTTGTGACTTGGAATTCGCCGGCGAGCGCCGAACCTGCAGCGGTCGGAAAGTCCAGAGAACGCGGCAGGACGCAAGGCCAGTAGCTGGGTCGATTGGAGCAAGCCGTTGGCAAAGAACCCTACCATCCGCATCTTGCTGCTGCGCAGTGTGGTACTTGGCGTGCTCACCGTCGGATCGGGCGCCTTGATCTACTACCTTATGGGTGTGAGCATGCTCTCGGCGGTCCTGTTTGCGCTTGCGTGCGGTGTCGCCTCGGTTGTTGCCTCGTTCATCTCTTGAAGAGTGCGTTATGCCCACCAACAGCGAAAAGCTGAGCTCTCCCCTTGCCACCGGCATTAAGTGTCGCTGCCCGCGCTGCGGCGAGGGGGCGCTGTTTCAGGGGTTCCTCGAGGTTGCGCCACACTGCGGGACTTGTGGCCTCGACCTTACCTTTGCGCATAGCGGGGACGGTCCCGCCTTCTTCGTAATATTGCCGTGGCGCCGATAGTGGTCGCGCTGGCCTTTCTTGTCGAGGCACTGTTTCATCCGGCGCCCTGGATGCACCTGGTCATCTGGATTCCCACGATTGTCCTCCTGTCGCTAGCTCTGCTGCGGCCCTTCAAGGGTGTCCTGGTCGCCCTGCAGTACCACCGTCAAGCGGGAGAGGGTCGACCCGTTTAGATCGTGATTGCGCTGCCTGACAATGCGAGGCTCACGCGGCGCCCGGCGAGTGGCCAGCACACGAGGAACTACGGACAGTGTCAGGGCGCAATCCCGAGCCAAGCGCAGGCCGATGCCAAGGCCCCGGAACTCGCCGACGTGCTGAAGGCGCAAGGCTTTGCACCCATCAGATCATACATGAAGGATGTCGCATCGGCCGGTCAGCCTCAACCGCCTCCGGCGCTGGCCCGGGAGACGGTCGCTAGTCTTGGCAAGCTTCCGACGACACGCCGTTGCCGACGAACAGACGACGCACGGCTTTACTGCAGTCGCTGCTGGGTGGCGCGAGCCTGCCGAAAGCGCACACCACGACCGTCGCCGTCGCTGCGGGCGTTCTCGCCGATGAGTTCAATGCCGGCGGCGTTGAGTGCTTCGATAACCTTGGTCAAAGTGTCCACGATACCGCGGACATTGCCTTGGCTGGTCTCCATCCGTTGGATGGTCGGAAGAGACACCCCTGCCATACTGGCCAACGTTTTCTGGTCGATTCCGAGGAGCGCCCGCGCGGCGCGTAATTGTGCGGCGGTGATCATGGCGGTCCTTTGCACGTGCCTCAGAGGTCAGGTAGTCCATGCAAATTGACGTATCAAGCTGCATTCTTGAAGGACTTGCACTGAACATACGCCCGGGCCGCAGTTGTGACACCCCGTCGAGGCACTCAGTCCGCCGACGCCGTTGCGTTGACCCGCTCAATCAGCGCCAGCAAACCCTTTAGTATTGCTGTCGGCGACGGCGGGCACCCGGGAATGTGCAGGTCGACCGGCACCACGTGGTGTGCGCCCCCGAGCACCGCGTAGCTGCCAGCAAAGCACCCGCCGTCTCGTGCGCAGTCGCCAACGGCGACGACCCACTTGGGATGGGGCATTGCCTCATAGGTTCGCTGCAAGGCTTCGGCCATGTTCTTCGTTACCGGCCCAGTCACCGTGAGCACGTCTGCGTGACGCGGCGAGGCGACGAAACGGATGCCGAAGCGCTCGATGTCGTAGAAGACGTTGCTGAGGGCGTTAAGCTCAAGTTCGCATCCATTGCACGATCCGGCGTCCACCGTCCTGATCGAGAGGCTGCGCCCCAGCCGCCGATATGCGGCACGGTCGACCGCCGCAGCCAGCTCAGCGATCAATGCGTCGTCGGGCAGTGGCGGCCGCTCGGTTAGCGGTGCATGCAATATGCCATCCAGAAGCAGCCTGCGCATGCCATCACCTCAGAGGTCGTGCCCGGAGTACGAGCAGTTGAAGGACTTGTTGCAGAGGGGGAAATCCGCAACGATATTGTTTTCAACAATGGCCTCGAGCAACGGCCACTGGAACCAACTGGGATCGCGCAGATGGCAGCGTTCGATCGAGCCGTCGGGACCCAGCCGCAGCCAGACGAGGACATCGCCGCGAAAGCCTTCAACCAGGACCATACCTTCGCACAGTCCTGCGCTCCTGTTGAGAGCGGCAACGATCGGCCCCTGCGGCATTGCAGCGAGGATTTGCTCGGCGAGGGACAAGCTCTGCTCCACCTCGCGTATTCGGATCCAGACGCGTGCGTCCACGTCGCCCTCGGTCAACATCGGCACCTCAAACGTGAGTTCGTCGTAAGGCGCATAGGGTAGAGTACGCCGCGTGTCGAAGCTTCGTCCCGACGCCCGGCCGACGTACCCGCCGGCGCCGTATTGGGCCGCCAACGTGGCCTTGAGCACACCGGTTGACACGGTCCGGTCCTGCAACGAGGCGGTATTGTCGTAAGTCTCGACCAGCCGCGGCAACTGCGCACGAACTTCCGCTATGAGCGACGAAATCGCCGCGATGCCGTCGAGATTCAGCTCTGTGGCAACGCCCCCCGGGACGATGCGGTCCCGCATCAAACGGTGACCGAAGGCAACGTCCGCCGCCCGCAGCGTTCTTTCACGCAGGGCGCCGAAATGGGCATGCAGCAGGGCAAAAGCGGCGTCGTTGCAGATAGCCCCGATGTCGCCGAGGTGGTTGGCAAGTCGTTCCAGTTCCGCCATCAATGCCCGGAGCCAGATAGCCCGCGAGGGAACCTCGAGTTGCATGGCCGATTCCACGGCCATTGCGAACGCCCAGGCATAGGCGACCGTGCTATCTCCGGAAACGCGGCCAGCCAGCTTTGCCGCCGCCTCGAGCGTGGCGCCGGCCATCAGCGACTCGATACCCTTGTGGGTGTAGCCTAGACGCTCCTCGAGCCGCACCACCGCTTCGCCGTTGGCAGTGAAGCGGAAATGCCCCGGCTCGATGATGCCGGCATGCACCGGCCCCACCGCAATCTGATGCAGGCTCTCGCCTTCGACCGGAAGGAACGTGTAGGGCTGAGGATCGCCGGTCACCGCTCGAGCGGGACTGAGGGGAAAAGCGGAGGGCCAAGTCCCGTGATCGAGCCAGGGGCGTGGGTCCGGCAGCCCTTCGGGCACCAGGCCAAACAGGTCATGAATAGCCCGATCGAGTCGCATGGCCGGGGGATGGACGCGTCCGACAGACGGATAGACTCCGTCTGGGCATGGCAGGCTGAGGACGCCGACGGTGCTCGATGCAGGGTCGAGGATGGCGATGTGCACGCTGGCGGTTTCACCCCATAGGCCGAGCAGTGTCAGTTGCCCCACACCGAGGGCTCCGAGAGCCTCCCCCCAGACGTCCCGGTCCACCAAGCATCGTGGCCAGGGGCCGTGCTGCGGGACTGGTGTTCCCTTCGCGACGAGGTCGGCCAATGCTGACATTGTCGGGTCCTTCTGCATCTATCCGAGAAGAAGTGCAACGTGCTGGAACCAGGCCACCAGCGGCGGCGGCAAATAGATACCGGCGCCCAGCACCAGCCCGAGATGAGCAAACATCGGGACGTAGGACGCCTGGGCGGGCGCGAGACTTCCTGTCGGTTCGCCGAATGCCACGCCGGTCAGGCGTAGCAAAAGCGCGCCGAACGCCACCAGGAGGCCGAAGACTAGCGGAATGGCTAGCAGCGGCTGACGCGCGAACGTCGAGGAAACGACGAGGAACTCGCTCATGAAGATGCCAAACGGGGGTACGCCCATGATGGCGACGACGCCGATGACCAAGGCCCAGCCGAGCCCAGGATGGGTGACGGTAAGACCGCGGATCTCGTCAATCTTCTGGGTGCCCTTGATCTGGGCAATGTGGCCGACCGCGTAAAAGATCGCCGACTTTGTGAGACTATGCATGACCATGTGCAGAAGCCCGGCGAAATTGGCGAGCGGGCCGCCGAGACCGAAGGCGAAGACGATGATGCCCATGTGTTCGATCGAGGAATAGGCAAACAGGCGCTTGATGTCGCGTCGGCGGTACAGCATGAAGGCTGCAAAGATCAGCGATACCAGGCCCATCGTCATCATCAGCGGGCCTGGAGCGATCGCCTCGGGGTTGGCCGCGAGCAGGATCTTGAAGCGCAGCACGGCGTAGAGAGCGACGTTGAGCAACAGCCCCGAAAGCACTGCCGAAATCGGGGTCGGGCCTTCGGCGTGCGCGTCGGGCAGCCAGGCATGCAGGGGCGCCAGCCCGACCTTGGTGCCGTAGCCCAGCAACAGGAACACGAAGGCGACATTGAGCAGGGCCGGATCGAAATCCGCGGCGTGCTCGAGCAGGATGGTCCACACCATGGCGTCCTGGCCTTCCCCGATCAGCGGCTGCGCCACCATGTAGACGAGGATGGTGCCGAAAAGCGCGAAAGCGATGCCGACGCTGCCGAGGATGAAGTACTTCCACGCCGCCTCCAGCGCCTCGTGGGTACGATAGATACCGACCATCAGCACGGTGGTCAGTGTCGCCAGCTCGACCGCCACCCACATCAGGCCGATATTGTTGGAAATGAACGCCAGGTTCATGCCGAACATCATGATCTGGTACATCGCATGATAGAAACGGATGTTGACGCTGTTGAGCCGCCCCGTCTCGAGTTCGTGCGCGATGTAGCTGGCGCTGAACACGCTGGTGGTGAACCCCACGAACGTGTTGAGGACGATGAAGACGATGTTGAGGTCGTCGATGAAGAAATACGTCCCCGGCTCCGGTCGCTTGGTCACGAACAGCGACAGCGCCGCCAACATGGTCAGGAGACTGGCGGCCACGTTGAGCCGGGCGGTCAGCCGGTAGCCAGGCAACAGTGCCATAAGCGCCGCTGCGCCCAGCGGTACGATCAGGATCGCCATCACCGGATCGAACGGGAACGGGTTCACCGGCGGTCGCCCTGGAATTCGTCGAGGGCCTCGACATCAACGGTGTCGAACCGCTCGCGGATACGAAACAGGAATATGCCGATGACGATGAAGGCGATGAGGATCGAAAAGGTGACGCTGATCTCGACCACCAGCGGCATCCCCTTGGCGCCGGTCGCCGCCAGCACCAGCCCGTTCTCGAGCGACATGAAGCCGACCACCTGGCTGACGGCGTTGCGCCGCGTGACCATCATCAGCAGACCGAGCAGCAGCACCGACAGCGCGAAGGCCAGGTCCTCGCGCGCCAGCGGATCGACGGCCGAGGTGACCTGCAGCATTACGGCCATCGACAGCGCCACGAGACCAATGCCCGCAAGCATGGTGAGGCCGACGCCGACCGCCGTCTCGATCTCGCGATGGATGCCGAGGCGACGGATGATGCGGTGTAGCGCCACGGGAATGATGATCGCCTTGAAGATCAGGGCGATTGCCGCGGTGACATAGAGATGGGGCGCATCCTGCACATATGCCTGCCAGGCCACCGAAAGCGTAAGCACCAGGGCGTGCAAGGCGAAGAGATTGAGCAGCGCGTAGAGCCGATCCTGGTAGAGCATCATGAAGCTCACCAGCACGAGCCCCCCCGCAAGAAGGTGTGCCGTATCGAAGACCAGATTACCCATCACAGACTCCTCGAGACGAACAACAGCAGCGTACCAAGCAGTCCGAGCATCAAGGCTGCCCCCAGGAACGCCGGAACGCGGAACACGCGCATCTTGGCGATAGCCGTCTCAAACCCGGCCAGAAGAATGCCGCCAACCAGGAGCTTTCCCAGGTAGCTGACGAAGCCCAGAAGGTGGGCGCTCACTCCGGACCCAGGCGGCGCCAGCCCCCAGGGCACGAAGACACAGCCGATCAGCGAGACATAGAGCAGCAGCTTCAGCGCGCCGGCGAACTCGATCATGGCGAGGTGACGGCCGGAATATTCGAGCACCATGGCTTCATGCACCATGGTGAGCTCAAGGTGGGTTGCCGGATTGTCGACCGGGATGCGGGCATTCTCGGCGATGGCCACCATGATCAGCGCAACAAGCACCATGCCGAGTGATACGCGCAGGCCGACGGCAGGCGAAGCCATCACCGCGGCGATTGTGGAGAGTTGCGTTGATCCGGCGACTAGCGCGAGCGTGAAAACGATGAGTAGCATTGCGGGCTCAGCCAGCGAGGCGATCAGTACTTCACGGCTGGAACCGATGCCGCCGAAGCTGGTGCCCACATCCATGCCGGCGAGCGCCAGGAAGAAGCGAGCGCTGCCGACCAGCGCGGTGATGGCGATCAGGTCGGCGCTCCAGGCGAAGTAGAGGCCGGTGGCGAAGGTAGGGACAAGCGCTGCGGCGACCCAGGTAGCGGCAAAGATCAGGTAAGGCGTGGTGCGGAAGAGCCACGAGGCGTTGTCGGCCAGCACCACCTCCTTGCGCAGCAGTCGGAGGAGGTCGCGATAGGGCTGGAACACCGACGCGCCCCGCCGGCGCAGCAGGCGCGCCTTGACCTTGCGCACGATGCCGGTGAGCAGCGGGGCGAGCAGCAGCACCACTGCCATCTGCAGTCCCTGAATGAGTATTTCGATGATCAGGGCCAAAACGCGAGCACCATCAGCAGGGTGACGAGGGCGCCGAAGACGATACTGAGATAGCGCCGGATGGTCAGGAACTGCAGGACGTTGAGCCGGGTGACGGTATAGTTCACGATCCGGACGATGGGGGAGTAGACCCAGTCCCAGACCAGGTCTCGCATCGTGACCGTCAGCCGTGCCGGGCGCGTGTCACCGGGCGCGGGCATGTCGATCTCCTCATGAGCCCGGAACGCCAGCGAACCGAAGACCCGCCGTATCGGCTGGCTGAAGCTGTTCCCCGAATACTGCATGTCGGCGGTCACACTGGGGAAGCCGCAGCCCCAGGCCGGACCACGGCGGACCGCGCGCGAGGCGAAGCGGTGGATGACGAAGACAGCGAGCCCCGCGGAAATGGCGATGAAGGAAAAGACCAGCATGCCGTTGTAGGAACTGCGACTCTCGGCGATGGGGACCAGCGACAGCCAGGGCATTTGCGCCTGCAGCGGCGGGCGACTGGTGAGCAGCGCCTCGGTTACCGGGGCGAGGGCATCGATCACCAGCCCCGGAAGGAGGCCGGCGAGCAGGCAAAGCCCGGACAGCGCCAACATGGCGGCGAGGGAAAAACGGTCGACCTCGGGCGCTTCCGCCGCTGCCGCGCTGCGCGGGCGGCCGAGGAACATGGTTCCATAGACCTTGACGAAAGTTGCAGCGGCAAGGGCGGCGGCGAACGCCAACATCCCTCCGATTGCCGGCATCATGAGCTTTAGCCCCCACTGGGGCAGGTCCGGACTCTGGAGAATTGCCTGGAACATCAACCATTCCGAAGCGAAGCCATTGAGCGGCGGCAATGCCGAGATTGCCAGGCACCCGGCAAGGAAGACGACGCCGGTGACCGGCATGCGGTGAATGAGGCCGCCAAGCTTTTCCATGTCGCGCTCGCCCGTCGCCGTCAGCACCGCGCCGGCGCCAAAGAACAGGAGGCTTTTGAAAAGAGAGTGGTTCAGGACGTGGAATAGCGCCGCCGAGAGCGACAACGCCGCCGCGAGCTTCATGCCGTTCGCCTCGAAAGCCATCGCCAGCCCGAGGCTCACGAAGATCACCCCGATGTTCTCGATGGTCGAATAGGCGAGGACACGCTTGATGTCTCTCTCCATCAGCGCCGATAGGATACCCAGGATCGCCGTGGCTCCGCCGATGAACATCACGACGATGCTAGACCACCATGCCGGCTCGCCAACAAGATCGAAGATCACCCGGATGAAGCCGTAGATGGCAACCTTGGTCATCACTCCGCTCATCAGAGCGGAGACGTGGCTCGGCGCCGCCGGATGGGCAAGCGGCAACCAGATGTGGAGTGGAGCCAGTCCTGCCTTTGATCCGGCCCCCAGCAACATGAGCCCGAGCACCATGGTGACGACGAACGGGCCGTGTTGCGCCGCGCGGATAGCCTCGAACCCGTATTGTCCGTCCGGACCCGCCAGCAGGCCGAACGCAAGCAGAAGCGCCAGGGTGCCGAAGCTTGCCATCACCAGGTAGATGTAGCCGGCTCGGGCGTTTCCCGGTTCGCGGTGATGGGCCATTACCAGTGCCCAGGAGCTCAGCGACATGAACTCCCAGGAGATCAGGAAGCTGAAGGCATCATCGGCGAGGATCACCAGGTTCATGCCGGCAAGAAAGGCAGGAAAGAACGGCAGCACCCGCGCTGGCTCAGGTTCGTGCGCACCGTAGCCGAGGCCGAAGACGCTCGCCACACTACCGCCCAGGTTGACCACGAGCAGGAAGAACGCCGAGAGCGCGTCGAGGCGGAAGTTGGCGCCGATCCAGGGCAGTCCGAGCGGCAGTGTCAAGATCGGGGCGCCATGGGTCGCATCCAGGAGTTGCCCGAGGGCAGTGAGCAGCGCCATCGCGGAGATGACTGCAGTTGTGCTGTAGATCAGTCCGGTCGCCACTCGGAATCGACTAAGGGCAATGGCAGCGGCCGACGTCACCAGCAAGGCGGCGACGCACCAGAGCGACAGCGCAACGGGGCCCGTCACGCCCGCCACCTGCCGCTCGGGAGATCCATGTCTTCGCGCCGCCTGTGGACCCAGGGGGTGACAGTCTCTCCCCTCAGCCGTACCCCGCGGCCACCTGACAGGCTCGCCGCGCCTGGCGCGATCAGCTCGATGCCGGCATGCTCGAGCGCGGTCATCAATTTCACGAGCGAGTCGACATTGCCGCGTATCATCACCTCGCTGGCCTCCATGCGCTGGATGGTCGGCACAGAAAGTCCGCACAACGCGGCAAGGGCGCGTTGGTCGATCCCCAACAGGGCTCTCGCGGCCCTCAGCTGCGCGGCTGTGATCACGATCGGACCTCGATGCTAGGCTAGATGGCAGCAATCGGTATTGCAATGTGCAATGGGACGTCAGGTATCCAAGGACTGATGTTCTGAACATGTAGATTATCGAGCGACTGGACATACATCAACGCGATAGATCGGGTATTTGCAACGAGCGTCTTGCCCGGGTGGCCTGGGGCAGTCAGGCGACGCGCACACGACGTTGCCCTGACTAGGTGGGACACGCCCGCAGGCCCGTCGGCTGCACCAAGCAGCCACCCGGACCAGGTGGCTTGCTCGGCTGTCGGTTCGAGCGGCTCGTCCTCAGCTGTCGACAGGACGATCAATGGGTGAGACGAGACGCTGTCCGACCACCATTCGCACTCGCCGACGTCGAGAGTCATTGAACTGCGGCACCGACAGCGCCAGGAGGAGAGCGGCGAACGGTACCGTGGAGACGTACCCAAGATGAGCAAAACCCAAGGCACCGATGATCCCACCCAGCAGGAACATTCCCAGGATGCGCGCGAGCGTTCCTAGCTTCTTGCGGTCGGCCTTCACTCGCAGTGACTCCGGAGCGCTGAGATCGCGGTTCCAATAGAGTGCTTTGCCGATCTCGATACCGATGTCCGTGACCATGCCGGTTACATGAGTCGTCCTTATCCTCGAACCGGACAATTTGCTGATTGTCGCGTTCTGCAGCCCCATGATGAAGCAGAGCAACGGTGCCGCCAGTCCGATTAACTGAGGCACTACGCTGCTCGCCGATCCCAGCGCCCCAAAAGCCAGCAGCAAGACAGCCTCAAGGACAAGCGGATAGGCGTATTGCCTGGTGCGGAAATTTCTCCTGCCCCAGTTGATCAGGATTGCCGAAGAGGCCGCGCCTGCAGCAAAGGCCAACAGTGCAACGACTCCTGCTCCCATGGCGCCGAACACACCCAGCACCAGATTGTCCGCTATCGCTGACACGATCCCGGAGACATGCGACGTGTACTGGCCGATGGCTAGGAGGCCGCCCGCGTTGATGGCGCCAGCGACAAAAGCCAGGACGGTCGCAAGTATCAAATCGGTGACGCCCGAACGCCGATGCGCGGCAGTGGTTCGCAACAGGCTGAAGCGGCTGCGTTGGCGGCCCAGAGGCTCGATTGTCATTTGTGGCTTCTTGAGGGGAAGGCGAAGGCGGGCATCAAAGTAGGACAACAATAGCGACCTAAACCGCCAAAATGGAAGGGCAAAAGATCATGCAGCGGGTGTAGTGCTCGAGCAATTCGCCGCACCCGATCAATATGTAAGCGCACGTTATCGAATTCCGGCGATGACCTAGACGGACCCAGTTTCCACCCAAGAGCCAGCGTTGAGGTGGCATCGACGATGGCGAGGCGGTTCACAGCACCATCCAACTCGGCCGCGCCTCCTGTCGGTCTAGGCGTGTCACCCGGAGGCGAGTGACCTCAAGGCAGAACGGCTGGGCCCACGGTGTCCTACCCGTGAAGGTAGAACCGCATTCACTACTCTGGACCGGAGCGGCCTAAGATCGTCACGGCTGTTCGCTGCCAAGGACGAGCACCCGGCCAAGCATCGCCGGCGCGTACTGGCAACAGGACCGAGGAAGCACTGCCGGTCAGGCCAGATTGTCGGCTACGCGACCACCATCGCGGCATCCTTGGGGTTGGCAACATACCCCTTTGCCTGCGATAGGACGCACATGACGAATCCTGATGACGACTACGTCTACGACGACGTGACCGGCGAGTGGCGCCCGGCTTCCAAAGTGGCCGCTACGACGCAGGCCGATGCTGTCGAAGTGCGCGACGCTTCCGGCAATGTGCTGGTCGATGGGGATTCGGTGGTCCTGATCAAGGATCTCAAGGTCAAAGGTGCGGGTCAGACCCTGAAACAGGGCACGGTCATCAAGTCGATCCGGCTGACTAACAACCCTGAAGAGATCGACTGCCGGCACGACGCGATCAAGGGCCTCGTCTTGCGCACTGAGTTCGTGCGCAAGCGCTAGGAGTGGCACGGCGTTTATCCTGAGTGGACAGTCTGATAGCCCGCCTGGCTGAGGTGCGGTCAGAGAGCTTCGCTCAGCGCCGCAAAACAAAACACCTATTAGTTTCAACAGCTTTCGTTCCACGGTAGCGGCGCGTAGCGCTGGTTGAGTGGCCCAGACGATTTCGCAGGTGACTACATCCACCGCCATAGCTTCAAAAGGGCGAATAACGTCTCCTAACATGCTGAAAGGCATGGTGGTTTTTGGGGTTCGAAAACCTCTTTCCGGCGCACATTCAAGACGATCGAGAAATGCGCGCACCGAGTGAGCAGATCATCCTTTATCCGCAGTATCCCGAGATCCGCCTTTCCGGCTTCCTGCTCGGCACCCGCAATGCACCCAGCACGATCATGGCATCACGCGATGCGGGCCGCGTCCTATTCCTCGGTACGACGCCATTCGGCGAGATCATTGCATGGGCCTGCTCTGCCGGAAGCCAGCTTGAACGCGAACTTCACTCGCTGGAAAACCTTGAGCAGACCGGTGCTTTCTTCAAGGTGCCGCTCGGCTCTAACAAGGAGTTGCCCCCGCGCGAAAGGCTCATCCGTGAGCTTGGCCGCATTCACCAGCTCGACTGGATCACATCAAAGTCGCTGACCTCCGATGGCAGTTTCGTTGCGTGCAACTCGTCACAGTGCGTCGGCTATACGCTTGAGGCTGAGCTTGGGGTGCCGCGCAATGGGTTCGCCGAGCCGGATTTCCACGGCTGGGAGGTGAAGGCCGGCCAGGTAGACTCGTTCGCCCAGTCATCTGCATCGAAGGCCGTGACGCTGATGACGCCGGAGCCCACAGGTGGCTTCTATCGTACGGATGGTGTGGAGGCGTTCCTGCGCCGGTTTGGATATGCCGACCGTAAGGGCCGCGAGGATCGCATCAATTTCGGCGGCATCTACCGGGCTGGTGTTCGCACTGACGTCACGGGGCTCACGCTTAAGCTTCAGGGATATGATCACGCGAGGCATGAGCTGGTTGAGACCAACGGGTCGCTCGCCCTTGTCAGCGATGACGGCATCGTGGCCGCCGAATGTAGCTTCACTACCCTTGCCACGCTCTGGAACCGGAAGCATGCGCAGGCAGTGTATGTGCCGGCTGAATGCAGGACTGATCCTGCCCGCGAATACCGCTATGGCGGCCGGGTCCGTCTGGGTGAAGGCACCGATTTCCTGCGTTTACTCGCCGCGATTGCGGATGGCGTCGTCCATTACGACCCCGCAGTGAAGCTTGAAACAGGCTTCCAGCTCAAAGCCCGTGCAGAAGCGACGCAGCCAGTTCCGGATCAAGCCCGGCGGTCTTGCGGCGCTTTACGCTGGTATGACAGAGGTTGACGTGTAATCACGCCGGCTGAACTGAGTTGATATACGATGAAAGTGCAGCATCCGCCCTTGAAAGCGTTGCCCACAGAGCTGGCTCCAGATCGCACAGCACTTCGACAAGCCCATGCAACTGCAACGCAGTCGCTCGATCCATGTCGCTGAACGCAAGTTCGGTTACCCACTCCCCGGCAAATCCGCGCCACTCATTGAGATCAGCGAACGCGTTCGATGCGATCATGCCGATCCGGAATGACTGGATGATATCAAGATCGCTGTTGACCCGTCTCAGCGCAACACGGTTGAGCACTCGAACTTCGCGTGCAAGGTCTTGGCTGCGTGTCACGGCGGCAACCATCGCAAGTCCGCTCAGTATCGCGAAATTCTGGCCAGTGCCTGCGTTGTCCCGTATGCGGTACTTCGCGGCCTTGATTGCTTCCGCCGCCTTCTGAGCCAGTTCTGGTGGTGTGCGGAAGACAAGGCAGGTGTTGACCAGGGCGTTGAAAGCTTCCGGACTGGTCGCGTCAACCGAGACGCTCTCGCGAACCAAAGCCTCGAATTCGGGAGGTGCTTCAATCATTCGGTCAAGGCCACCCTCAACGGGCCCCGGCAGATACGCGAACGGAAACTCGAATGCGGCACGGAGACTGCCCTCACCATCTGAGAGGACGAGAGGTGCAAGAGGTGTTCCGTCGATCGCATCAGAGTGCAGGGCAGCTGCTGCGACAAGCCTGCCGGCAAGTTCCTGTTTCCACTGATGTGGTGTCGCGAAATCAGGCAACCAGCGCGGCTCAAGGCGCCCATCAATCGAGTTCTGAAGGTAGAACGGTGTCCCACGACCGCCATTCATCCACCTTGTAGAGGTGGCAGGCGAAATCCCTCCGCGCACGTACTCTCTTTCAATCATCGAAGCCTGCGCAATCGCTGCGATGCGACGCCAGTAAGGAGGAACACTCCTGAGATATCCAAGGTGCGCCAATGACCCATCCACGAATATGAATAGATTGGACAACAGAAGTAGGCGGCCATTCTCATCTGCTGGATCATCATCCCTGATCTGGGTAGCGATCGAGACGAGAGATGGCATCAGCTCGGGCCGATCCCTGAGATACCTGATGCCAAGCTCAAACGCTGACGTCTGGGAGATACGGTCCCCACGCGCAGCCGCCCAGGCAATCACGCGCTGCAGCAAGTTGAGATCAAAGTCGTCCGGCAGCGCAGGCGTCAGGCTGGATTGCGATCCTGAGAGGAGCGCCTGACGGAGTCCCTCTTCCGCATTCCACGTCAGCAATGAAGTGACATGATCCCGTGCGGGTCCCTCCGAAAAGGATGTCAGGGTAGTCGCGGCTCCATGGGCACCTATCAGGCGCTCATAGTAGTGCAGTCCTCTCGGTGTGAGAGACTCCTGAGTCGAACTTCCTTCTGCCATCCCCGTGCGTATGTCGAGAACCACCTGCGTTGGTGTGCGCGCGACATCTTCATGGAAAGCCTCGATATCCTCGAGATCAATCGGGCCTTCCGTTAGTAGCGTGCGCCAGCGGTCCAGATCGGCACCTTCAGCACGATTCTCGCTGAACGTTCGCTCAAGCATGGAGCGTCGGGTCGTGTCATCTACTGCCACGTACCACAGGCGTCCCAACGGCACGCGCTGATCGCCTTTCGTCATAACGGGCTCACCCGCCTCGGCATCGAACGCCAATTGCCAGACACCGCCGGTGTTATCTGTCACGTTCTCCGGCGCAGATCCCTCGTGGAAAACCCGACCAACCGCCCGCATGAGCTCGTTCCTCGGGAACGACACATCCACGCCCGCAAAACTCATGGTCGCCACGGTACGGAGGTCATTGCGATTGCGGAATGCGCGATCAAGAGTGAGACGGTCAATGACCGTGTCCGGGAAGTAGCCCAGAAGCTCACGAACGATGGCCTTACGCTCCTCGATTGTCATCGTCCCTCCTCTGATCAAGCTGTTCGGCAAATGCCTCGATGTAGTTTCTGACCTGTTCAACAAGGGCATCAAGTGATGCGGGATCAAACGAGCGCATCTGCTCGATCAACGTGCTCTCCATCCATGCCGAATAACGCCGCAGGGATTCGCCGATGTTGATCAGCGGTAGAGAAATGATGAGCCAGGACATCAACCGATACCGGTTGATGATTGCGTCACGGTCATTGGCCGCATCGAACCTGTGCGACCATCCGTGCATGTGCAACAGCCCCAGAAGCCAATCCGACCGCGCGCGGGCGGTTGCATCATCAATCTCGTCGTTCCATTGGGTCCGTACGCTCTCACGCACTGTCATGAGCAGACTATCAAACCACGGCTGATCAGGCGGAAGCTGCAGCATGTCAGTCATTCTCAGGCGCTCGATGCTTTCCCGGATCGACTTGAGGTGTGCAGTTTCCTGTATTTCACCGTTCTGGATGGGGGCCGCGTTTACGAGGCGAACCAGCTCGTTCAGGCGAAGCGGCATCATCTGAAAGCCCGCGCGCCGGAGTCGTGTCTCGGCTTCAGTGCGTTCCGACGCGCTGATGGCGGTACTACGTTCAAGCATCTCCAGAAGATCAAGCGTGCAGCCAACAGGGATGACCTGGCCATCCGCATTCACGTTGGCGAACTGGTTCAGGGCACGATCATCAACAATGATGAGATCAACCAGCGGCGCGAGCCCGAAGACGCCGGCAGTCGGGTGCTGTGCCACACGTGCCGTTTCTTCATCTTCATCAGCGGCTTCCGGGCCTACCCTGACCTTTCCCGATGCAATGCCCTCAGCGAGCGTCGCCCTTATCGCCTCGATATGTTCGATTGTTTCATTGGCATAGGTTTCATGGCGGATCAGTGCGTCAACGCGTTCCGCATAACCTCTGGGGATGCCAATCCGGAAGCCCGCAACGCCCAGCCTGTCTATGAGACGCAGATGCTGAAGTGTGGATATCGCCAGATCATCAAGCAGTAGCGTGGCACCAGCGCGTATTGAAGGCGTGTGCTCCCACGGAACTTCGTGAAGATCGAGATAGTCTCTTGCCCTTGCGGCCTCTTCGTCTGTCAGTTGTCCCTGTGCCAGAAGCGCAGTGACTACATCGCCGCATGCGCATAGCACGTCACTGAATGCCGAAAGGTCGGCATTTTCCTTCATCAGGGACGCCGGTCTATGTACGGGCCCCGGCCTTATAACAACCTTCTGGATTGCCTCCTGGTCGAGGGTGCGCGCGGTCTCCAGAAGTATCGCCAGCTCTTCTCCAACGTCGTCCGTAAGATTCGAATCCGGACGACCTATGGCATCGACGATGAAGTAAGCGTCCTGTGAAAGCAGGTCCCGCAGTTCGTGGGCACTACTTACCTGCGATGGCTGATGGAATTCGGTTCGCTGACGTTCGCCGATCAGCCAGCGCAGCGTGGAGTGGGGAATGACAATCTGCCGGAACCGCTCAATCACGAGACCGAGTCGGCCAATAAATGACAAAACGAGCAGTGACGATGCTTCAAGGGCTATCGTTGTCTGATCAGGAGCGCTTCGGGCAGCACTCTGAGGGACGATGCCCCCGGGCGCCCGGGCTGGAGCGATGGATGCAGCGGCCCTCCCGCTGAATGTCGGCAGCAGGCCGCGTTTTCGGGGATCACTCTCATGTAGGTTGGCCAGGGCCGGTGTCAGCAACATGCTGATTGTGGTCCGGTTCAGCCTCATTGCTGCAACGAACAGTGGCATCTGGCCCTTCGAAAGCTGATTCCATGTTTCGCTTTCAAAGCGCTCCCATTCCGGGCGCATGTTCATCAGATCGTCGAAGGGCATGCGCTGCAGTGGCGCGCCTTCCTGTCCGTCCGATGCCTCCATCGCCGTTCTCAGCCAGTTATTGACGGCTTCATTGTCCTCCCATCCACCCGAAACTGCGGTGTGGTAGGCGGTCACCAGAACTGAAGCGTCCGATGGGCTCTTCGTGACAGCCTCGTGGACAAGTGCCTGCGTTCTGGGTGAGCCGATGATTGCTCCGATCTGACCCGCCTGCAGAAGATCCGTCGCTGATCGGTCCGCCCTGTCATTCCATACCTTCTCGACCAGGGCCGCCAGTGAACCCCAGTCTCCAGAGGTGATCGCTACATTGATCTGCAGGGCGTGATCATTCGGGCTATTCCGTTTGGCAAGCAACGGCGCCAGCGCGTCCCTGGCACGGATTACCTCACCCAGACGGTACAGTGACCATGCATAGATCTGCCGCAGATTGTCAGACCTATCGAGAAAGTCACCCTTGTCCTCAAGAAAGACGAAGCATCTCCTTGATGATAACGCCGCCCATGCTGTGACCGACGAGAATGACCGTGCCATTTGCGAGTTCCGGCTCTGAAAGGAGGCGTTGAAGGATGTGCTCTGCGCGATCCTCCGGTGCCATCGCAATTCCCCCTAGCCATCTGGATCGCGATGCAGGGTAACCAACGCTCCAGACAGCAACGTTCGGAAGCTCTTCCTCGAGCCAGTAAGGCCAGAATTCAGCATCAGACCCTTCGCCCGAAGTCCACGTACCTTCGAGGTCGCCCTCAAGACCATGGATGAACACCACGTGGGTATCCACATGATCAAATGACCTCTTCAATGGACGTTTGATTTCGACCAAGGGCCGCATCCTCCTCAAGGGAGATACTAGCGAAACGATGCAGTGGTCCGAAAGAAAAAAGGCGTTAAGTGACTGCTGTGAAGAGCTTTTCCATAACTATGTAACCGCCGGTCACGTCGCATCGTCTGCCATCCACTGGAACTTACGGATGAAGGCCTGTTGGAGCCCGGCATCTTTCTGGAGCCGGGCAGCGTATTCCTGACAGTAGGTGTCGATCACCATCTGCAGACCGTCACGGCAGAGTGTCCTGGTCGCCATGTCTATGGTCTGATGCTGCCTTGTCCTGATTTTCCAGCCGCCGGTCGTGCCCGCTTCATGCAGGAGTGAGCACCTGACATGCGTGTAAAACTCAACGGCGAGCCCCTCGTTGAACAATCCGGAAAAAGGAGGCACACCGACGATAGATTCCCTGAAAAGTTTCCCGCTGCCGGAGTACCGGAAATTGGCGTAATCATCTGGCTTGCCATGTTCGTATCTGAAGCCACGTTCGTTGGCCGCAAGAAACTCAATCAATGCGCACTGGATCGAAACGATGGAGAATCCTTCGCCTCTGCCGCGTTCGTTCTGTAGCAGCCTGATGGGTGTCAGATATCGCTCACCTATTCGGCCCTTGAAAAAGTCATCATAGGCACGCTTCCATTCGCCGCCGCTTACCTCAACCTCGTCGCCTCCTATGAAGGCATGCACGCCTTCGACCAGGATGACGAGTCCAACACCACCCATACCGTGAAGCTCGGGATCTCGATCCCGTTCGGCGATGAGGGCACCGCGATCGATGCGCTGCGTCCACTGGCGAGCCCGACCGCGCCGTTCCGCGCTTCGGTCTCGGCCGACGTGCTGTAATCGGGGTCTGCCCGACGAGCTGAAAGGGGTCGGCGCCCGGCGCCGGCCCTTGAACTACTGGATCTTATCGTACGCCGCCGTGAACCCGTTGAGCGACACCGGCACCGTGATGTCGCGCTGCGCCGCGTCCTGCACGGTGATCGACAGGGTGACGCCGCTCTTCAGCGCGGCCAGTAGTTCGGGCGAGACCGCCTGGCCGGCATAGCAGCCGCTGCCGTCGCAGGTCTGCAGTGGCAGATCGCCGAAGCCGGTGCCGTCGATCGCCACCTTTACGCCAGCGGGAAGATAAAGCCCGAACGGCGTCTGGATCATCATCGCCGGGGTCGCCTCTCCTGGCGGGATGCGCACCGAGACCGCCGCAAGCAGCTGGCCGGTATTGCTGACGATCACCCGCTGTTCGACCACGCAGTCGAGCGCGCTCGAACGCGCTTCGCTGGCGCACCGCGCCCCCCAGGGCGCCGGGGGCGGAGCCTGCGGCGCCGCGGCCTCCTGCGCCAAGCTGGGCGTTCCACTGAGCATGGACAACAAAATGGCGCCGGAAAGCGCGGCATATCTTATCGGCTGCGAACGTTGTTGCATGGCGGTAACCCGAATTGTCGAGGCGGCCAAAGTAGTACTGCATCCCATCATGCCGGTCCAGCGTGGCTGCGGATACTTACTGTTGGTCGTCTCTGAGTCGCGATCATGGCTAAGCTGGCCTTCGTGCGACGAAGTTGCCATCATAGAGTAGATATATATTCTGCAACTCATGGTACGCTTTCACACACTTGGTATTTTCTGACTGAAGCAGGTTTGCAACAGTGGTAAACATTCGAATCCGAATATAGCAGAATCAACGGCCTAGCATCGAGTCGAAAACCAGAAAGTACTGGATGTGTGTCGTCCGGCCCTGCTCGTATTCGGTCAGCAATCTGTAACAGCCGGTGCGACATGCGATCGCGAAGGGTTGGAGCGGGCCGAGCATCCGTTCCTCACGTGTTGACGAAAACCCGGAACCTTTGGCCCCCATTGGCCATGGTGGTGGCGCTGTTGCTGTCGCTGCGGCGACGGTTGGTCCCACGGCGCGTGCGTCGGGTCTGGCCGGCCTGCCTGTCGATCGCAGCGTTTACGATCCTCTCCGCCATGGTCGTCGTCGCTCTGCCCACCGAGGCGCAGGCAGCGTGTGTTCCGGGCGCTCCGGGGGTTGTCGATTGTACCGGCAACGTTGCGGGAGGCGTCAGCTTCGACAACCCGCCCGACCCATACACCACCCTCAACGTCAACAACCTCACCGCCAATATCACCCCCGGCTCCGGTATTGCCGGCGTCCGGCTGGTCGGACAGGGCACCGACCAGGGCAGCGCCGGCTGCACCTTCATCGTCGTCGCCTGCGACGGCGACAATGCCGCAAACGGCGGCGGCGCTCCCTCGGTGACGATCGACTTCAACGGCACCGTCGGACCGCACGCGATCACCACGATAGGTGATGGTGCGCATGGCGTGGTCGGTATCAGCTTTGGCGGCGATGGGGGCAATGGCGGCAATGGCGGCGGCGTCGGCGGCAGCGGCGGGCGGGGCGGCGACGGCGCGACCGGCGGCCCGGTAACCATCACCAGCCGGGGCGACATCACCACCAACGACAACAATGCCAATGGCATCCTGGCGCTGAGCGTGGGTGGCAATGGCGGCATCGGCGGCAACTTCACCGGCGGTGTTTCGATCGCCGGCAATGGCGGCAACGCCGCCGGCGGCGGCACCGTTCACGTCACCTCCTACTCGACCATCACCACGTCGGGTTCCAAATCCAACGGCATCGTGGCCCAGAGCACCGGCGGGCATGCCGGCGCCGGTGGTAGCGCCGGGGGCGTCTGGGCCGAATCCGGCGGCGGTGGCCGGGCTGCCCCGGGCGGCGATGTCACCGTCGACAACTTCGGCAACATCTTCACCGATGGCATCGACTCGGTGGGCATCCTCGCGCAGTCGGTCGGCGGCTTCGGTGGCGGTGGCGGTAGCGGCGGCGGCCTCGTGTCGTTCGGCGGCAACGGCGAAAGCGCCGGGCCGGGCGGCACCGTCATCGTCAACAACCAGGGCATCATCGACGCCAAGCAGAACGGCTCGCACGGCATCCTGGCGCAGTCGATCGGCGGCGGCGGCGGCTCGGCCGGATCCTCCGGCGGTTTGATCTCGCTCGGCGCGGGCGGCTCGGTCGGTGGCGCCGGCGGCACCGTCACCGTCACCAACAACGGTGCGGGCAACATCCATACCGCGGGCATCAACGCCAAGGGCATCTACGCCCAGAGCATCGGTGGCGGCGGCGGCGATGGCGGCGACTCGGGTGGGCTGGTTTCCGTCGGCGGCTCGGGCAGCGCGACGAGCGCGGGTGGCAATGTCGGCGTCACCAACTCGCAGGCCATCACCACCAATGGCGAGCGCTCCGATGCCATCTTTGCGCAAAGTGTCGGCGGCGGCGGCGGCAGCGGTGGTGTCTCCGGCGGGCTCGTTTCCATCGGTGGCAAAGGCGGCAGCGGCGGCACCGGCGGCGAGGTCCGCGTCACCAATAGCGGCACGCTCTCGGCGAGCGGCCAGTTCTCGCGCGGCATCTTCGCCCAGTCGGTGGGTGGCGGCGGCGGTGATGGCGGCGCTTCGGGCGGCCTCGTTTCGATCGGCGGCGCGGGCGCGGCGGGCGGCGAAGGCAAGTTCGTCGGCGTTACCAACTCCGGCAATATCACCACCAGTGGCCTCGATGCCGCCGGCATCTTCGCGCAGAGCGTCGGTGGCGGCGGTGGCAATGGCGGCAACACCGTTGCGGTCGGCGCTTTCGTCGCCATGGCGTTCGGCGGCACCGGCGGTCCGGGTGGCCGGGCGGCCAATGTCGACGTCAATCGCGGCCCGTTCAGCGCCTCGACCATTGAGACCAACGGCGATCGCTCTGTCGGCATCCTGGCGCAGAGCGTCGGCGGCGGCGGCGGTAATGGCGGCTTCGCCATAGCCGCCTCGGGTGGGCTTTATGGCAGCGTGTCGCTGGCCTTCGGCGGCTCGGGTGGCTCGGGTGGCGCCGGCGGTGATGTCTTTGTCGGCGCCAACGGGGCGATCATCACCAATGGCTCGTTCTCCTCCGGCATTGTCGCTGAATCGATCGGCGGCGGTGGCGGTCGCGGCGGTTTTGCGATCTCGGCTGCCGTCGGCACCGGCGTCGGCCTCGCCGTCGGCTTCGGCGCCAAGGGCGGCGCCGGCGGCTCGGGCGGCATCGTCGAGGTCAGCAATGCGGCGCGCATCAGCGTCGGTTGCGACGCCTGCACCCAATCCAACGGTATCCTTGCCAGTTCGATCGGCGGCGGTGGCGGCACCGGTGGGTTCTCCGTCGCGGCGGCCGGCGGCATCGTCGGCGGTGTCGGCCTCAGCTTCGGCGGCGATGGCGGTACGGGTAATTTCGCCCAGGGCGTCAAGGTCACCAGCAATGTCGCCGATCCGCTCGGCATTCAGACGCGCGGCAGCTTCTCGAGCGGCATCGTCGCGCAATCGGTCGGCGGCGGCGGCGGCAATGCCGGCTTTGCCGCCAGCGCCACCTTCTCGATGCAGGGCGCCAACGCCAATATGAGCTTCGGCGGCACCGGCGGCGACGGGTCGCGCGGCGGCGTGGTCGAGGTCGGCAATACCGGCACGATCGGCACCACCGGCGCCTTCTCGCACGGCATCTTTGCGCAAAGCGTCGGCGGCGGCGGTGGCACCGGCGGCTTTGCCGGGTCGCTCGCCTTCTCGCTCAGCGGCGCTGCCGCGGCAGCTTCATTCGGTGGTGCTGGCGGCACCGGCAGCGATGGCCAGGATGTAACGGTGCGCCATACCGGTAACATCCTCACCACCGGCAATCAGTCGGTCGGCATTCTGGCGCAGTCGGTTGGTGGCGGCGGCGGCACCGGCGGCTTCTCGATCAGCGCTGCGGGCTCCATCAAGACCATTGCCGCCGCGTCCTCCATGGGCGGCAGCGGCGGCGATGGCGGCATCAGCGGCAAAGTCAGCGTCGTCGATATCAACGGCAGCATCACCACGCGGGGCGAGCAGTCACACGGCATCCTGGCGCAGAGCGTCGCGGGTGGTGGCGGTACCGGCGGCTTCTCCATTGCTGCGGCGTTCTCGCTCGAGAGCGATGCCTATGGCAATTCGGTCGGCGGCACCGGCGGCACGGCCAAGAACGCCGGCGAAGTCGTCGTCGTCAGCAATGCAGTAATCGACACTGGCGGCGCCGAAGGTAAGGGGCTCAACTCGCACGGCATCCTCGCCCAGTCGATCGGTGGCGGTGGCGGCACGGCAGGTTTCTCCGGCACGGCGGTGTTCTCGCTCAAGGGCGATGCCGCTGCCAACTCGACCGGCGGCAAGGGCAGCCTCGGCGGCACCGGCGGCAACGTCACCGTCACCTCGAACGGCGCCATCACCACGCGCGCCGACAAGTCGATCGGCATCTTCGCCCAGTCCGTGGGCGGTGGCGGCGGCGCCGGTGGGTTCTCGGTGGCCGCGGGGGTTTCGGTCGAAGGCGATGGCTCGGCGGACTCGACCGGCGGCAAGGGCGGCGCGGCGGGCGGGGCCGGCGAGGTTCGCGTTGCGGTCAACGCCGATATCGATACGCACGGCGCGCTGTCGCATGGCGTGCTGGCGCAGTCGGTGGGCGGCGGCGGCGGCTTCGGCGGCTTCTCGATCGGCGCCGGCTTCTCGATGAAGGCCGACAGCAAGGTCGATAGCGTCGGTGGCGATGGCAGCGGCGGCGGCGCCGGCAACTATGTCGAAGTGATTATCGGCAATTCGGGCGCACTGGGAGTGCCGCACATTCATACCCGCGGCGAAGGCTCGGTCGGCGTCCTGGCCCAGTCGATCGGCGGCGGTGGGGGCATCGGCGGTTTTGCCGGTGGGCTGAGCCTCGCGATCGACGGCTCGGCCGAAAACGATGTCGGCGGCGGCGGTGGCGGCGTGGCGTCGATCGGCGGCCAGGTAAAGGTCGACAATTACGGCACCATCACCACCGAGGGCAACAATGCCGCCGGTATCCTGGCGCAAAGCGTCGGCGGCGGTGGCGGCAGCGGAGGCTTCTCGATCGCGGCAACGCTCGAATCCGACGGCGATGGCGCCAAGAACTCCGTCGGCGGCGATGCCGGCGGTGGTGGCGCCGGCGGCCAGGTCGACGTGCTCAACGCCGGGGTCATCGAAACCAGCGGCGATTTCTCGCATGGCATCATTGCGCAGTCGATCGGCGGCGGTGGCGGTACCGGCGGCTTTTCGATCGCCGGCACGCTGAGCGATGGCGGCACCGGCGCCACCGGCAGCGTCGGCGGCAGCGGTGGCGAAGGCGGTGCCGGCGGGCAGGTGACAGTCGTCAACACCGGCACCATCAACGTCACCGGCCAGAACTCGGTCGGCGTGTTCGCGCAATCGGTCGGCGGTGGTGGTGGCTCGGGCGGCTTTGCCGGCGCCATCGCGCTGGGCGGCGGCGGGGTCGACAACGTCGTCGGCGGTTCGGGCAGCAAGGGCGGCAATGGCGGCGACGTCACCGTTACCAGCACCGGCTCCATCCATACCGCCATGGCCAACTCGTCCGGCGTCCTGGCGCAGTCGATCGGCGGCGGTGGCGGCTGGGGCGGCTTCTCGCTCGGCATCGGCGATGGTGGCGACGGCTCCAGCGGCATCAAGGTCGGCCTCGGCGCCGGCTGCCCGGAGCCGCCCGATACCTGCGACCTCATTTCGCTCATTCCCATCGATGGCAGCAAGGGCAAGGTCACCGTCACCATCAATGGCGAAACCAACATCACCGAGGGCGAACTGTCCTTCGGCATGGTGGCTCAGTCGATCGCCGGCGGCGGCGGCGTGGCAGCGACGGTGATCCTCGACGAGCTGCTGTTCTCGGGCAGCGATGTCGAAATCATCAACGGCGGCAACGGCTCGCTCAACGGCGATGCCCTGCTGCAGCAGACCAACTACAATACGCTCGCCACCATCCAGAACGGCCTGGGCTCGATCGGCCTGATCTCGCAGTCGATCGGCGGCGGCGGCGGCGTCAATGGCTTCGTCGCCGATGCGCTGGTCCTCAATCCGGCGCTGCCTCCCCAGGACAGCTTCCTCATCCGCGTCGGCGGTTACTCGGCGGGCGTCGGGTTCAACCGCACCGGCAGCGGCGGCGGCTTCGACATGACCGCCGAGGGCACCGTCACCACCACCAACCACAACGCCATCGGCATCGTCGCCCAATCCATCGGCGGTGGCGGCGGTGTCGGCAACGTCACGGTCGGCACGGTGACCAATAGCGCCGAGGCACTCGACATCGTGCTCGGCGGCAGCCAGCTCAGCGACGGCACCTTCTTCGGCAATGGCGGCCCGGCGTCCACCGTGACGGCCGAGGCGCAACTCACCACCAACGGCGCGCTGAGCCACGGCCTCGTGGCGCAGTCGATCGGCGGCGGCGGCGGTATCGCCAACGTCGTGTTCGTTGACGGCGTCACCATCGCCGGGGGCACCACCATCACCATCGGCAGCGGTATCGGCGGCGTGGGCGGCGAGGGCGGTGCGCTCACCGCCACGGCCACCGGCGTCACCACCACCGGCGCCGGCGCCTTCGGCATCGTTGCGCAGTCGATCGGTGGCGGCGGCGGCCTCACCGGCGTCTATAGCGGCGGCACGGTGCTCGGCCAGGACGGCTTCTCGCTGACCCCCATCACCATTGCCGCGGGTGGTGGTGGTGGCGGCAGCGGCGCCGCCGTGATCGTCAATTCCAATGGCGATGTCCGCACCGCCGGGTTCGGCGCGCACGGTATCGTGGCGCAGTCGATCGGCGGCGGCGGCGGTATCGTCGGCAACGGCATGTTCGGCACAACGCTGCTCGCCGCCGGCGACGGACCGTTTGCCGGCAGCGTCGGCGGGCTCGGCAACGCTTCGACGGTCACCGTCACCCAGACCGGTAACGTCGTCGTCGCCGGCGCCAGCAGCGTCGGTATCTTCGGCCAGAGCGCCGCGGGCGCCGGTGGCACGGACGGCAACGTCATCCTCAGCGTCGATCAAGCAGCGCCCACCGGCAATGGTGTCGGGCTGATCTGGGCCGCGCACGGTTCGGGCGCGGCTGTAGAGATCGCCGATGGCCTCAACAACGCGCTGACCAGCAACGGCACGCTCTATGCCCAGAGCAGCCTCCTGGGCTCCGGCCTGCCACTGCTCAACGGCATGGCGATCCTCGGTGGCGACGGCAATGATGCGGTCACCAACCTGGCGCGCCTGCCTGCCGGCGCCAATGACAACCACCTCGTCGGCGGCACCCGCACCAGCAACATCATCGGCAATGTCGATCTCGGCGGCGGCAACAACAGCCTCACCAACCAGAGTGGCGGCCTGTTCATCACCGATGCCAGCATCATCCTCGGCGCCGGCAACCTGTTCAGCAACCAGGGCCTGCTGTCGCCCGGCGATCGCGCCCGGGTCAACGAAACCGATGTCACCGGCGATTTCGACCAGACGGCCACCGGCGCCTATTACATCGATATCGACCTCAACGCGCAGAACACCCCGGCGCTGGTCACCGACCTGATGGATATGACCGGCGCCGCCGCCTTCGCCGGCGAGGGGCCGCTGCTGCTGCTGTCGATCAACAAGGCCTTCTCCAATGCCGGCTATGTTATCGCCCATGCCGATGGCGGCATGACCGACAACGGCTTCACCCCGACCCTGACGCCGCCGGCCGTCGGCTTCATCTTCAGCGCCGAAGTGCAGGGCGCCGACCTGGTGCTCTTGGCCGAAAAGCCGCCCATCCTCGATCTGCTGCAGGATCCGGCCTCCGGCACCACCGATCCGAACGTCTGGCGGATGGGCGAGGGGCTCGACAATATCGAACAGGCGATCGGCATCGACGATCCGTTCAACTACCTGATCAACCTGCTTCGCCTGCAGCCCGATGCCGAAGCGCTCGGCGACGCGGTCACCACGCTGACACCGCACCAGGCCGCCCATATCTTCGAGCTGGCCGATCGTCGCGCCACCGAATTCCTCGATCGCACCATCTCTGGCTGCGAGGACAGTTTTTCCACCCGCGACGCCGACAAACTGGTGTGCCTGTGGGGGACAGCATCCGGGGGTCAGTACAATCGTGGCGTCGTCAACGACAGTCCGACCTCCGAGGATCAGTGGGCATCGCTGACCGCCGGTGGCGATATTGCCGTCAACGACAACTTCAATGTCGGCTTCGGCGTCGGCCTCGATCACGTCACCTCGGCCCAGGAGCGGAACGGGCTGGCATTGTCGCGCCTGGAAGGGCAGATCTACCAGGCGAGCGTCTCGGCCGAATACCGCAATGGCGGGTTCGGCGTCGGCCTCGTCGCCGCCGGCTCGCTCGGCAGTGTCGAGACTTCCCGCCATGTCCAGGTCGATGGCTTCGAGCAGACCTATTCGAGCTTCGATGGTATCGCCACCGGCGTCGCCGAGGTTGGCGAGCTGCCGGCCTTCTCGGACAAAACCATCGCGTTCGAGGGCATCGACGGCTATGCGGTGTCGGATGCGCAGATCTACGCGTTCAACCCGCGCCTGCGCCTCAGCTACGCCACGCCGGAGACCACCAGCGGGGCCCAGGCGATCGGCATGCTCGATATCGATGGCCACCTGCTGCATACGCCCGAGCGCACCGAGACCGGCGTGGGCCTCGCCAATCTTACCTATCCCGAGATGACCCAGGCCTTCGTCACGCTGACGCCGGGGGCCGAACTGCGGCTCACCAGCGAACTCGACAACGGCTTCGTGGTCACCGGTTTCATCCGCGGCGGCTTGCAGTGGTCGCCGATGCAGAACCAGTGGGTCGCCGAGACGCAGTTCGAAGCAGCGCCTGAGGGGCTGCCGCCAATCGAGATCATCGAGCCGTTCGACGAACTGCGCGCCAAGCTCGATGTCGGCATGATGATGACCTGCCCGACCTCAGGCATGCGGATGACCGTGAACTATTCCGGCGTCTACGGTGCGACGACCATGGAGCACGAGATCAAGGGCGGCCTCGCCATCCCGATCGGCGGGCCGGCGGGCGGCGCTTGCTAGCTGCAGGCGTACGTCCAGGCGATACAGGGCCTTGCCGAAGCCCTGGCTGATCCCGAGGGTGGCGTGACCTGTGATCGTCGTGTGCATAGAACGGTGGAATACGGGGCCCATCGCTGTGGAAGGTGCAATTGCACCGATTTCGGCAAGCATCGCTTCACCGGAATCGCGGCGCCTGCCAGGCATGACAAATCGCGCCAAAGGCTGGCTGACCGCGGCCGGATGTTCTGCCGTTACCTGGGCCGTGATCATCGGCGCCGTAGTCGTCGTGGCCGTACCGGGTGGAACGGCGTGAGCCGCGCGCGCCTCTCCGAAGAGCCGGGGCGTCGCCGCGCGGTGTCGCGACTGGATGTGTTCACTTCGAGCGCTTCGGCGCAGCAGCCGAGCCCGTTCCTGCTGATGCCGTTCGGCTCGGTCGGCCGGCTGCCGGCCCATCCGGGCGCCGATCGCTGGCGCTACCTCGCAACCATTCGCCCCAACATCGATCCCGGCGTCACCGTGTCCAGCGCTGCGCTGGAAGAGCTGTCGCAGCAGGGCTTTCACATCACCTGGCGGCCGCCGCTCTGACGGGGGGTGGTTGTCTTCGTCCCGCAATGGAGCTTCGGGCGCGAGGGCGACGCTGTGTCGGGCCGGATGCATCGCGGGGGGAGGGGAGCAGATGGTGCGCTCTAGCCTGCCGGATGCAGCAGCCGTCCCGCGCTCTCGATGTGCTCCCGCAACAGCCCCACGGCCTTGTCCACATCCCGCTTCCGGCAGGCATCGAGGATCAGCTTGTGCTCGCGATGGGCGTCGGCGCGGCCGTTGGTGGCCATCACCTGCATGCGGATATAGCGGCCGATGGTCTCGTGGGTGCGGCGCAACAGCTTCAGCATGCCCGGCCGTCCGGCCGGGGCGTAGAGCACCTCGTGCAGCCGCCAGTTGGCGTCGCCCCAGCCGTCGAGGCTGATATCGGCCATCTCCGAAATGATCGATGTGGCCTTGTTGAGGTCGGCTTCGGTCATTTCGGGAATGGCGAGGGCGATGAGATGCGGCTCCACCAAAAGACGCAGCTCGAACAGTTCGGCGATCTCGTCGCGTGAGATCGGCGAGACCTGGGCGCCCTTCTGCGGCGTCAGCACCACCAGCCCTTCGGCCTCCAGCTGGCCGAGCGCCTCACGCACCGGGCTGCGGCTGACCCCGAGCTCGGCGGCAATCTGCTCCTGCTGCAGCTTGATCCCTTGCGGGTAGTGGCCAGTCAGGATGCGCCGCCGCAACTCCTGTGCCACCTGGATGCTGATGGTCGTCTTGTCGAGCAGACCCATGGGCATGTCCCGTCTCCGCACTCGGTGGGCGCAACTCGCTGTTATAGGGGCCTGCCACGCCTTGCAACGCCGAAATGCGGAATGTATACATTCGACACGGAGATTGAAACCCGAGGCGAGAGATGACCTGGAGCGGCGTATTTCCTGCGGCCACCACCAAGATGACGGCGAGCGGCGCGCTTGACCTCAAGGCGATGCAGGCGAGCATCGAGCGGCTGGTGAAAGGCGGCGTCAGCGGCGTCATCGTGCTGCCGATGCTGGGCGAGAACGCCGCGCTGACCCAGGCCGAAAAAGACCAGGTGGTGCCGGCGGCGAAGGAGGCAGTGGCCGGGCGGGTGCCGCTGCTTTCGGGGCTGGCCGAGCTTTCCACCGACGACGCCATTGCCGCGGCCAAGAACTATCGCAAGCTCGGCGCCGAAGGGCTGATGGTGTTTCCCAGCCTCGCCTACCGCACCGACCGGCGCGAGACCATCGCCTGGTACAAGGCCGTGGCGACCGGCGGGCTGCCGATCATGATCTACAACAACCCGATCGCCTATAAGGTCGATGTCGACGTGCCGACGCTCGAAGGCCTGGCCGGGGTGCCGGAGATCGTCGCGGTGAAGGAGGAGACCGGCGATATCCGCCGCGTCACCGACCTCTACAACGCCTTCGGCGATCGCTTCGACATCTTCTGCGGCGTCGACGACCTGATCCTCGAAAGCCTGGCGCTGGGCGTTGTCGGCTGGGTATCGGGCATGACCAATGCCTGGCCGGACGAATGCGTGCGGCTGTTCAACACGGCCAAGGCCGGCGACTTCGAGGCGGCGCTGCCGCTCTACCGCCTGATGACCCCGGCCTTCCACCTCGATACCGACGTGAAGCTGGTGCAGTACATCAAGCTCGCCGAGCACCTTGTCTACGGCGCGCCCGAGCACATCCGCCCGCCGCGCCTGCCGCTGGAAGGCGAGGAGCGGGCGCGGGTCGAGGCGGTGATCAGGAAGACGATTGCGGGGTTGAAGGGGGCCTAGGTCTCTTCCCGGCTCGCATTTGAGGCCGGCTGTACCAGGTTGGCCATGAGGCGGAAGGCGCCGGGAACCAGTTTATCGAGTTGGTGATGCAGGACGAGACTGGTGTGAGTATGTCGCCCAGCCCCGATTTCTGCCGAGATCAGCGCCCCGTGCAGCGGGGCTTCGCCGACGTCGTTCATGGCGAGGAGCGCCTGGTAGGCCGGGTCCCATTCGGCGGCGAAATAGAGGCCTCGCTCCTTGTCCCAACCGCTCCAATCGTCTGCGCCGATGATGTTGGGCTGTAACAGAAGGGGCGAATTGGCGAGCAGAGTGCTCACTTCCGCCGCCGGGTCGGTCACGCGCCAGCGCAGCGATGGCGAGCCGATCCTGACTGGCCTCGGTGGCGTGGCCTGGGGGTCCCAACCGTCCGAGGGCCGATGATAGAGCGTGAGCAGGTGGCCGCCAGACGCCACCCAGGCGTGGAGCTTTTTCAGGTGCTGGCGCAAAGCAGGGCGCTGGCCGAAGGCGAAGGTGCCGATGACGATGGAGGTGAAGCGCGACAGGTCTCCGGCCAAGGCAGCATCATCAAGCTCGGTAACGTCGAGCCCGATCGCTTTGAGCCAGTAGCCTACGCGGTCGCTGCCGCCTCCGACATAGCCGATACTGGTGTTGGCGGGCAGTTCCAGATCGAGGGCAAGCACGTTCAGCGCCAGCGGCGAGACGAAATGGGTGCGGCCGATATGGGGATAGGCGATCGCCTGGTCGGAAAAGGCAGGGTGACCGTCGACGAGCACGGGAAGGTGGTATCGCCCGGGCTGCAGATCGGCCGGGGGCGTGACGGCAAAACCGCTGCTCGTACGATCCACTCGCCAACCGGTCGGGCTCTGCAACGCCAGCGATGTCGCTGACGCGATACCGGCAAGCTTGATTTCGATCGCGCCCGCCACGGGGGAAGCGCGGTTCACTATCACGGTAGATGGCTGCAACAGGCAGGTGTGGCTTGGTGCGATGGTCAGGGGCTCTTCCAGGTCGAGCATGGTCGTCGCGGCGCGGCCCTCGATCGTCGCCGCGATGGCGATGCGCACCTGACCATTGCCGCCCAGGCTGGCAAAGCCAGGCAGGAACTGGTCGGACAGCGGAGCTGTCGGTGTGGTCGCCAACGCAAACGTCAGCGAGGCGCCGTGCTTGTCGGGCGCTCCGATGCCGATGCCGTCACCCGCTGTCGCTGTGGCTGTCACGGGTATCGTGTCGCCCTCGAGCTGGACGCGCAGCACGGCGCTGTCACCTGCATGCAGGCGATGCGGCTCGGCCCAGGCGATCGGGTTGATGCCCTCTGCCAGGAGCAACGCGGCGTCGATTTCGAGCAGCTTGCGTTCCAGCCGGTGGCCATGTGTACGCAATGGTTCATCGCCTGCCGACGTCCGTGCCGTCTCGATGGCCCGGGCGGCCGCAACAAGAGCGGTGCTGATCAGAGGGCGATCCGGAAAGGCCCGCATGGCGCTGGCGATCTGGTCCTGGGCAGCGTGCAATGCAACGGCCGCACGCTCGGGCATCAGTCGCGCCAGATCGGCCAGCGTTGCCGGCAGGTTGGCGCGGATATCGGTTTCCGACCCGGCCGGACCATGGCGCAGGTGCAACGGCCATCGCGTGGTTGGGTCCATGGTCCAGCGGCCCATGCCCTGCGTCGCGTGATAGGCACGCGACCATTCGCCGATGGCGGAAAAACTCGCACCCGTCACGGTGTCCCGCCCGGGTGCCCGCACCTCGACGGTGGCATCGGGAGGCGGCACTTCATCGTCATAGGTGTCGCCGCCACCCGACCAGGCGGGCAGGTAGTACTTGGCGACAGACCAGGGCAGCAGGCCGGGCGTACTGAACGTGGCGTCGGCCGCCAGCGCCAGCGCGGCTTCCGCCGCTTCGGTCATGGCACGGTGGTGGCCATGCTGGCCGGGCACATCGAGAAAGGTCGGGATCACAATATCGGGCCGGTATTGCCGATAGGCGGCGGCCAGCCGCGCGATGGTCCTGTCTCGGCCCCAGCGCGCCAGGGTATCGGCCCCGTTCTTGGAGAAGCCAAAGTCGTGAACGCTGTCGTCCGGGCCGAAACCCAGCCAGGCGACGTCGGCGTCGAGAGTGCGGGCCGCCTCTTCCATCTCGCGACTGCGCAGCACGCCGAGCGCGCCGCCGCGCTCGGCGCCGAGGCTGTTCTGGCCGCCTTCGCCGCGGGTCGAGCAGGCAATGACCACCCGCATGCCGAGCCCGAAGCGCAGTGCCGCCAGCATGCCCGAATGCTCGTCATCGGGGTGGGCGCCGGTGTTCATCACCGTCAGCGTCGAGGTGAGCCGGGACAGGGCCCGATAGAGCTCGACCAGCAGGGGGCGCGATTTCTGGCGGGCGAGACGCTCGCGGGCAGTCAACATGGCAGGCTCCTACTCGGCGGCGGCCAGCGAACCCAGGTGCAGGCGCGGCGTGATCGTTTCCAGCAGCGGCAGCGCGGCAGCGCCCAGCGCGGCCGTCAGTTGTCCGGTCTGCCCGCGAATGACCCGGGGCGAGGTGCGGGTCCGGCGCGTTGCCACCGACACCGGCAGCGGTTCCAGCGCCGCAATCAATGCATCGATGATGGAATCGGGCAGCGCTCCGCCAAATATGATGGTTTCGGGGTCGAGCAGGTTCTCGAGCGTCGCGACCGTCGGCGCCAGGTAGTCCGCGGCCTCCGCGATCCAGGCGGCCAGTACGGCATTGCCCTGTTCATGCAGGCGCTGCAGATCCTCGATCGTTGCACCATGCAGGCCCGCGGCGTTGAGGCGCTCCCTGAGCGCGTAAAGCGAGGCGAAGCGCTCGAGTGCGCCATCGGCGCCGTAAAGCGCCGGTCGATTGCGCGGGGTCACGCCCAGATGCCCGATCTCGCCGGCATTGCCACAGGCGCCGCGCAGCGGGCGACCTTCATGAATAAGGCCCAGGCCCAGCCCGACGCCGAAATACACAAAGCAGAAACTGGCATGGTCGCGCCCGGCGCCGTAGAGGCGTTCGCCCACTGCGGCTGCCGTCGCGTCGTTCTCGATGACCACGGCCTCGCCAATGGCCTTGCTGGCCAGCGCGCCGACATCGACGCCGGTCCAGCCCGGCAGTGTCGCCGGCCCTACCGAACTCATGCCCTCGACCTCGAACGGCCCGGGCATGACGACACCGACCCCGAGAAGCCGAACCGGCTCCCGTTTCACGCTGCTGCAGATGCTGCGCACCGTCCGCTTGAGCTCGGGCAGGACATGGGCCGGGTCGGTGGCGGTGATCGGACGGATCGACTGGCCTCGAACCTGTCCCGATAGGTCGATCAGCACCGCCACGATGTGGTCGGTAGCGATCTCCACTCCAACCGTCATCGGGCCGTCGGGATTGATGGCAAACTGCAGTGGTGGCTGGCCGCGGCCCGAGCGCAGGCGGCCGAGCTCGACCAGCATCTGTTCGCCAACCAGTTCGTCGACAATATTGGTCACGGCCTGTGCGGTCAGTTGTGCGCGGCGAGCGATTTCGGTGCGGCCCAGCGGTCCATGGGCGCGGACCATATCGAGCACGACGCGCCGGTTGTGGCTGCGATTGCGGCCGGGATTGCTGCCGATCGGCAGCCCGACAGACACCGGCCTCTTCGGATTCTTGCTCATCTGGCGCTCCTCAGCGGAGGCTATTTTGCAGCTCATAATAACTCAAGTAGATTATTGTATTGACAAGTTTGGCGGGGTCGGCTGACCTGTGAACCTTGGGGCGGGCCGCTGCGGCCCGGCCTCTCACGCAGGGGATTATTGTCCGCCGGTCATCTGTTCAGGCTGGGCGCGGACCACAAGGAGGTTCAAATGCGGAAACGCTTTACGCTCGCTAGCCTGGTCGCCGGAATCAGCTTGATGGCGCTGAGTTCGGCCCAGGCGGTGGAGATCGAATATTGGCAGTATGTGTTCGAGACCCGTGTTGCCGCGATGGACCAGCTCATCGCCAATTTCGAGGCAGCCAATCCCGATATCACGGTCAAGCAGGTGACCTTCCCCTATGCCGACTACCAGACCAAGGTGATAGCGGCTCAGGCGGCCGGCAATGGCCCGGATGTGCTGCAGTTCTTCTACGGCTGGCTCGACAAGTTCCAGAAGGGCGGCGTCCTGCAGCCGCTCGATCCGGCAGTGTTCCCGACCGCAGCGATCGAAAGCGATTTCTTCCCGATCGTGTCGGCCATCAAGCGCGACGGCGCCTATTACGGACTGCCGACCGCCGTGCGTTCCCTGGCGCTCTTCTACAACAAGAAGCTGCTGGCCGAGGCTGGCGTCACGCCGCCGGCTACGCTCGATGAACTGGTCGATGCGGCCAAGAAGACCACCAAGACCGATGGCGGCGGCAACATCACATCGGAGGGCCTGACGGTCGATTTCGCCGGGCAGGATCATCAGTGGTGGCGCGAAGTGCTGGTGCGCCAGATGGGCGGCGAACCCTATGACGCCGAAGGCAACGTCGCCTATGACAGTGATGCGGGTCTCGCCGCATTGAAGTTCTACACCGACTTGCAGACGACCCATAAGGTCGGGATGGTCGGCTTCATGGATGAAGGCCAGGCCGCATTCAAAGCCGGGCTGGCGGCCATGACCATTGACGGCACGTTCCGCCTGGGGTCCTTCGGGGCCATTACGGACTTCGAATGGGGTGTGGTCGAACTGCCGGCCAATGCCGATGGCGTGCGCTCCAATTATGCCAGCTACTTTGCCAATGGCATCGGCGCGGGCGCTGCGGGCGAAGAGAAGGCTGCCGCCGAAAAGTTCCTGGCCTACATTTCCTCCGCCGAAGCCATGGAAGTCTGGCTCGACGTGGTGGGCGAACTTCCGGCGCGCCGCGCCGCCGCCCTGACCGACGCCAATCTGGCCGACCCGATCTATGCGCCGTTCCTCAAGGGCCTCGAGTATGCCCACACGACCACTTTCGTGGACGAGGCCGGCCAGCGCCAGGGCGCGATCGACATGGTCAACCGCGTATTGCTGGAAAACCAGGACCCCAAGGCGTCGCTGGACCAGGCCGCTGCAGCCGAGCAGGCGATTATCGATGCGGCGAAGATGTAATCGGTGACCTCTGTCCCGGACAATGATGCAGCCGGTGCGACCCGCAAGGGCCGCACCGGCTTTGTTCTGACGCAAGGCGGCCGCAAGGTCTTGTGGGCGTGGAGCTTTCTGGCGCTGCCGATCGTCTTTTATTGCTGGATCCGCTTCTATCCGACGTTTTCCGCTTTCTGGCTGTCGTTCACCGACTGGGACCTGCTGCGCCCCGCCAATTTCGTCGGGCTTGAAAACTACCAGAGGCTGTTTGCCGACCCGGTGTTCTGGAAGACGTTCAACAACACCTTCGCCTATCTCATTATCGGCATGCCCATCAGCCTGGTGCTGTCGTTCGTCATCGCCTATTTCCTCGATCGCGTCCGGTTCGGGCACAGCTTCCTGCGAGCCCTCTACTTCATACCTTTCCTCACCACGGCGGCGGCGCTGGCCTGGGTCTGGCGCTGGTTCTACCAGCCCATCCCGATCGGCGTGATCAACGGTATCCTGTCGGGCCTGCACCTTCCGGCCCAGCCGTTTCTGCGCTCGCCCGCCCAGGCACTGCCATCGATCATGGTCACCGCCATCTGGGCCGGCCTGGGGTTCCAGATCATCATTTTCATCGCCGGCCTTCGGGCGATCCCGCAGACCTATTATGAGGCCGCGCGGATCGACGGGCTGAGCGAGTGGGCCATCCTGCGCAAGATCACCCTGCCGCTGCTGAAGCCGACGACGATCTTCCTGACGGTGTTCTCCTCGATCGGCTTTCTGCGCATCTTCGACCAGGTCTACAACATGACCACCAACGATCCGGGTGGTCCGCTCGGCTCCACCAAGCCGTTGGTGCTGATGATCTATCAGACGGCGTTTTCGTCGTTCGACATGGGTTACGCCGCTGCGCAGACGGTGGTGCTGTTCATCATCCTGCTGGCGATTTCACTGCTGCAGCTCTACCTGCTCCGGAGCCGCTGATGAGCGACCTGACCACGACGCCCCCACTCAAGTTCGCCAAGCTGCGCCCACGGGTGGTGATCACCTGGACGGTGCTGCTGATCGGCGGCCTGATCATGGTCACGCCGCTGCTCTACATGTTCTCGACCTCGCTCAAGAGCGCGGGGCAGGTCTTCGATCTGCGGCTGATCCCTGTCGCGCCAACCTTCGACAATTACGTGAAGGTGCTCGCCAATGGCGACTTCATGCGGTGGTTCGTCAACTCGACGGTGATCGCCTCCATCGTGACCCTGTCGAACTGCTTTTTCGACAGCCTGGTCGGCTATACGCTCGCCAAGTTCCGCTTCCGCGGTCGCCAGCTGGTGTTCATCGCGATCCTCTCGACGCTGATGATCCCGACCGAAATGCTGGTGATCCCCTGGTACCTGATGTCGAGCCAGCTCGGGTGGCTCGACAGCTACTGGGGCATCATGTTCCCGGGTCTGATGACGGCCTTCGGGACGTTCCTGATGCGGCAGTTCTTCGCCGGCGTGCCCGACGATTTCCTCGAGGCGGCGCGTATCGACGGGCTCAACGAATTCGAGATCTGGTGGAAGGTGGCGATGCCGCTGGTCACGCCGGCCGTCGCGGCACTGGCGATCTTCACTTTCCTCGGCAACTGGACGGCGTTCTTCTGGCCGCTTATCGTCACCACCAGTCGCGAACTCTATACCCTGCCGATCGGCATTTCGAGTTTCTCGGACGCGCAGGACACCAAGTGGGAGATGATCATGACCGGGGCGGCCCTGGCCACGATCCCGACCCTGCTGGTGTTTCTGCTGTTGCAGCGCTTCATCGTCCGCGGCGTCATGCTGGCCGGACTCAAGGGCTGAGCATGTCCGATCCGCGCCAGTACGACGCCAGCGTGTTTCCCGATCCGGTGTACAAGGAAACCGTGCTGCGGCCGCTGTTCGACGGCGCCAGGACGCACCATGTCGAGGCATTCGAGGCCATCGACAAGGCACATCTGATAATGCTGGTAGAGACCGGCATTCTCGATGCAGGCCAGGGCAGGGACATAGCGCGGGCATTGCAGGCCATCACCGCGGAGGTCGACCCCGGAGCGCTGGTCTATACCGGCGAGGTCGAGGACTACTTCTTCCTGATCGAGAGCGAACTCAAAGCCCGCCTCGGCCCCGACCTGGCCGGACGCCTGCACACGGCACGGTCGCGCAACGATATCGACCACACGCTGTTCAAGCTGGGCCTCAAGGCAAGGCTCGATCTGCTGCTGGCCAAGGCGCTGACGCTTTATGACGTGCTCATCGAGACGGCGGAACGCGAGAAGTCGACGCTGATTGTCGCCTATACCCACGGCCAGCCGGCCCAGCCGAGCACGTTCGGCCATTATCTGGGCGCCATGATCGAGGTGCTGGGGCGCGACATCGATCGGCTGCACGAGGCCTATGGCATCGTCGATCAATCGCCGATGGGCGCGGCGGCGATCACCACCTCGGGTTTTCCGATCGATCGGTCGCGGGTGGCGCATCTGCTCGGCTTCGCCGCGCCGCTGCAGAACTCCTATAGCTGCATCGCGGCGGTCGATTACATCACCGCCACCTATGGCGCCATCGAACTGCTGTTCCTGCATCTGGGGCGACCGATCCAGGACCTCCAGGTATGGAGCAGTTTCGAGGTCGGACAACTCTATGTCCCCAATGCGCTGGTGCAGATCTCGTCGATCATGCCGCAGAAGCGCAATCCGGTGCCGATCGAGCATTTGCGGCTGCTGTCGAGCCAGACCTTCGGTCGCGCCCGGGCGATGCTCGACGTGATGCACAATACGCCGTTCACCGACATGAACGACAGCGAGGGTGAGACGCAGGCGATGGGCTACCAGGCCTTTGACAGCGCCTATCGCGTGCTGGATCTGTTGGCGGCGCTGATGGGCCAGGTGCGCATCGATCCGGTGCGCGTCGCCACCAATATCCGGCGGTCCTGCATCACCATCACGGAACTGGCAGACAGCCTCGTGCGCCAGGAGGGCCTGTCGTTCCGCCAGGGCCACCACATCGCAGCCGCCGTGGCGCGCGCAGTGGTCGCCGCCGACGGCGACCTGCCGGTTGATGGCTATGCACCATTCGTCGCCGCCTTCGAGACGGCAGTCGGGCGCAGGTCGGCGATCGATGCAGCCGGATTCGCCCAGCTGGTGTCGCCCGAGCATTTCATTGCGGTGCGGACCCGATTTGGCGGCCCCGGTGCGGAGCCGATGGCGATTGCGCTAGCGAGCTATCGCGCCCGGTCGGCAGCGTTCGCCGAAATGGCCGGAGCGAGCGCGGCCAGGCAGGCGCAGGCCAGAGCCGAACGCAATTCGAGGTTTGACGCATTGATGGGAGCGGCCTGATGGCAATGATCGAACTGCAGGGCCTCGTCAAAGCCTACAACAAGACGCGTGCCGTGCATGGCATCGACCTGACGATCAATGACGGGGAGTTCGTGGTGCTGGTCGGCCCGTCCGGCTGCGGCAAATCCACGACCTTGCGGATGATTGCCGGGCTGGAAGACATCACTGCGGGAACGCTCAGCATTGCCGGCGAGGTGGTCAACGAGAAGGCTCCCAAGCAGCGCAACATCGCCATGGTGTTCCAGAATTACGCGATCTATCCGCATGTGAGCGTGGGCCAGAATATCGGCTTCGGGCTCTATACCTCCAAGCTCGGCGCAGCGGAAAAAGCCCGGCGCATCCTGGAAACGGCCAAGATACTCGGACTGGAAGACCTGCTCGACAGGCGGCCGTCGGAGTTGTCGGGCGGGCAGCGGCAGCGTGTCGCGATCGGCCGGGCGATGGTGCGTGATCCGGTGGCGTTCCTGTTCGACGAGCCGCTATCGAACCTCGATGCGCAGTTGCGCTCGCAGATGCGCATCGAGATCAAGCGCCTGCACCAGCGCCTTGGAACCACCATCGTCTATGTGACGCATGACCAGATCGAGGCCATGACCATGGCCGACAAGATCGTGGTGATGCGAGAGGGCCGCATCCTGCAGGTGGGCACGCCCACGGAGCTGTATGAAAGTCCGGTGGATATCTTCACCGCCCGCTTCATCGGCAGCCCCTCGATGAACCTGCTCGCCGGCAAGGTGCAGAGCGGCAAGCTCAGCGTCGCCAATGCGACGGCCAGCGGACTCGAGGCGACGAAAACGCCGGACGGCGCGGTTATCGTCGGCATACGCCCGCATGACTTTCTGGTCGATGCCCCGACCCGGACCGGATTTGAGATCACCGGCATGGTGACGGCAGTTGAGCCGCTCGGTTCGGAAACGCTGGTCCATCTCGACATTGCCGGCGTCGAGGCGATTGCAACGGCACCGGGCAAACTCCTGCCCAAGGTCGGCAGCACGGTGACGGCGACGGCCCAGCCCGGCGCCCTGTATCTGTTCGATGCCCAGACCGAGCAAGCCCTGGGACGGCAATGATTCCGACCGCCGCGTCGCCTTCGTCGCTGCGGCCCATCTGGCGTCACATCGCCGGCCGGTGAGCCGCACTTCGGCACCGATGCCGGAGTTTGCCCCGGAAGAAATCTGGTGCTCGACGGTTGCGGTGATTGTTGATCCCTGCCTATGGCACTGATCTGCGCCGTGCCCTATCCAGATCGCATCGACCGGGCCTGCAGCGGCGCCCGCTTACCGAGTCCCACAAAAGAGGAATACCATGGTCAAGGCAGCTTTCCTGGGGTTGGGCGTCATGGGCTATCCGATGGCCCGGCATCTCAAGGCCAAGGGGCATGACGTCACCGTCTACAACCGCACCACGGCCAAGGCAGAAACATGGGTGGCCGAGCATGGCGGGCGTTTCGCCCTCACGCCTGTCGCCGCCGCCGACGGGCAGGACATCGTCTTCGCCTGCGTCGGCAATGACGACGATCTCCGCCAGGTGACGCTCGGCGAGCAGGGCGCGTTCAAGGCCATGCGGCAGGGCGCGGTGTTCGTCGACCACACCACCGCCTCTGCCGGCATTGCGCGCGAACTCCATGCCGCCGCCACCGCCGCCGGCTTCGGCTTCCTCGATGCGCCGGTGTCGGGCGGCCAGGCCGGCGCCGAGAATGGCCAGCTGACGGTGATGGTCGGCGGCGACCAGGCCACCTTCGACATCGCCCAGCCGGTGATCATGAGCTTCGCCAAGGCGGCGCGGCTGCTGGGTGACCCCGGGGCCGGCCAGCTCGCCAAGATGATGAACCAGATCTGCATCGCCGGCGTGGTGCAAGGTCTCGCCGAGGCCATCCATTTCGGCAAGCAGTCCGGCATGGATATCGAGGCGGTGATCGACGTGATCAGTAAGGGCGCCGCGCAGTCCTGGCAGATGGAGAACCGCTACAAGACCATGAATGCCGGCAAGTTCGATTTCGGCTTTGCCGTCGATTGGATGCGCAAGGACCTCGGTATCGTGCTCGATGAAGCGCGCGCCAATGGCGCCAAACTCCCGCTCACCGCGCTCGTCGACCAGTTCTACGCCGAAGTGCAGGCCATGGGCGGCAACCGCTGGGACACCTCGAGCCTCCTCGCCCGGCTGGAGCGCTGACAGCGCGTCCCGAGTCCATTGCCGCTTGCATTGGTCCACCCTTCTTGCCTAAGCAGGGCTCCCGGGTGCTGGGGGAGCGTCATGGTCACGATCAAGGAAATTGCCAAGGCAGTGGGCGTGTCGTCCGCGACGGTGTCGCGAGTGCTCAACTTCGACCAGACGCTTTCGGTGACGCCCAAGACCCGGCAGGCGATCATCGAAACCGCCGAGGCGTTGAAGTATGAAACACCGCGCGCCCGCAACCGCGCCTATCAGCAGGGGCTCGGCAAGGTGGCGCTGGTGCACTACCTGCGCCCCGACCAGGAGTTCGTCGATCCCTATTATGTCGGCTTGCGGCTGGGGATCGAGAGCCGCTGCCAGGCCCTGAAGATCGAGACCATCAAGGTCTACCACACCGACAGCCTGCCCGAGGCTTCGCTGCTGCGCGGTGCGTCCGGCATCATCGCCATCGGCCGGCACGACGACAACGAGATCGCCTGGCTCAAGCGCCACAACCGCAACCTGGTATTCGCCGATTTCAGCCCGCCGACCGACGAGATCGATTCGGTCGAGGCCGACCTGATGCTGGCGACCCGCAAGCTCCTGCAGTCGCTGCGTGAGGCCGGCTATCGGCGGATCGCCTTTGCCGGCTGGGTCGATGTCTATGATGGCGTCGCACCGACCCGGGTCGAGCGGCGCTGTCGCGCCTATACCGAATGGGCCAAGGAAGCTGGCGTGTTCGACGAGCGCATCTGTTTGACCGACGGCAAGACCGAGGAGAGCGGTTACAAGCTGACCCGCCAGATGCTGTCGCAGCCCGATCGGCCCGATGCGCTGATCACCGCCAATGACAACATGGCGGTCGGCGCCTACCGCGCCATCCACGAGCTGGGCCTCAGCATCCCCGGCGATATCGCGGTGGCGAGCTTCAACGACATCTCGGTGGCGCAGTTCCTGAACCCGCCGCTCACCACCGTGCACCTTCCGGCCGAGGAGATCGGCGAGGGCGCCGTCGAGCTGTTGCTCGAGCGCATGAGCGGGCGCGAATTGCCCAAGCGAGTGACCCTCGCGACCTCCATTCGCTGGCGCGGCAGCACCAGAATCCGGGCCTCTCAGGCCTTGAGCTAAATATTTACTGAAAATCTTGCGTGTGACGCATCCCCCGGCTAACACTATGTCGGCGGGAGGGAGACCTGCACGACTTCACTGAGCCGACCAAGAGCAAAAAGCTCGGGCCCGGTTGGTTGCGACGCCATGGCGGAGCCGGTTCACGGCTCACCGGTGGCAGCGTCTGGAGGGACGCCGCGGCTGACGGCAGAGAGGGGGAAGATGTCAGGAACGGATTCGTCCCGCGGACGTAAGACCATTTGGCGGCAGCTGACGGACAGCAAGGTCCTGCTGCTGATGTGCGTTCCGGCGATCATTTTCTTCATCGTCTTCAACTACATGCCGCTACCCGGCGCGTGGATTGCCTTCACCAATTTCAACTATCGCGACGGCATCTTCGGCAGCCCGTTCGTCGGCTTCAAGAACTTCGAGTTCCTGATCAAATCCGGCCAGCTCTGGACGCTGACGCGGAACACCATCCTCTACAACCTCGCCTTCATCGTGCTCGGCAACATCCTGCAGATCGCCATCGCGATCATGCTCAACGAGGTGCGGCTGGCCTGGTTCAAGAAGCTCAGCCAGGCGGCGATGTTCCTGCCGTTCTTCATCTCGTCGGTGCTGGTCGGCGTCATCGCTTTCAACCTGTTGAACTACGACACCGGCGCGCTCAACGCGCTGATCAAGCAGACCGGCGGCGACCCGATCAAGATCTACTCGACCGCCGGCGCCTGGCCGCTGATCATCATCATGGTGCACCTGTGGCAGTCGACCGGCTACGGCTCGATCGTCTACTTCGCCGCGATCATGGGCATCGATCGCAGTCTCTACGAAGCCGCGACGGTCGACGGCGCTTCGGCCTGGCAGCGCATCCGCTACGTCACCCTGCCGAGCCTCAAGCCGACCTTTATCATCCTGGTGCTGTTCGCGCTGGGCGGCATCATGCACGGCAATTTCGGGCTGTTCTGGAACCTCGTCGGCAACAATGCGGCGCTGTTCCAGACCACCGACATCATCGAGACCTCGGTCTACCGAATGGTGCTGAGCCAGAACAATTTCACCACCTCCACCGCAGTCGGCCTCTATCAGTCGCTGTTCGGTTTCGCCCTCGTGATGACGGCGAACTGGATCGTGCGCAGGATCAATAAAGACTATGCACTCTTCTGACCTGGCCGGCCCCATCGCAACGGAAGGCGTCGGCCTCGGGCCGGCCAAGCCGCGAGCCATCAAGCTCGACGGCAGCGACATCGTCATCCGTTCGATTTCCTACATCACGATCACGCTGTTCGCGCTGTTCTGCCTCTTGCCCTTCGTCATGATGCTGTCGGCCTCGCTGTCGAGCGAGCAGGCGATCATGAAATCCGGCTTCGGCATCCTGCCCAAGGATTTCTCGCTGGCCGCCTACGAGTGGATCTTCAAGGCGCCCAAGCAGATCATCGGCTCCTATGTCGTCACCATCGTGATGACGGTGTTCGGCACGGCAATCGGCCTGTTCATCATCTCGATGACCGGCTACGCGCTGCACCGCAGGGACTTTCCGTTCCGCAACCACATCTCGTTCTTCATCTACTTCACCACGCTGTTCTCGGCCGGCCTCGCCCCGACCTTCCTGTGGGTGGCGCGCGACCTGGGGCTCAGGGGCAACTACCTTGCGGTGTTCCTGCAGCTCTTGATGACGCCGTGGCTCATCATCCTGATGAAGAATTTCATGCGCACGGTGCCGTACGAGATCATCGAATCCGGCAAGGTCGACGGCGCCGGCGATTTCCGCATCTTCGCCCAGCTCTGCCTGCCGATGATGAAGCCGGCATTGGCGACCATCGGGCTGTTCCTGGCGCTCGGCTACTGGAACGAGTGGTACCTTTCGTCGCTCTACCTGGGCAGTACGGTCGAGTTCAAGCCGCTGCAGTACCACCTCTACAACATCATCAACACGGCGAACGCGCTTCGCAATTCGGTTGCCGGCTCCAATGTCAGCATCACGGCGCTGCCGAGCAACACGCTGAAGATGGCAAGCGCCATCGTCGCGACCGGCCCGATCCTGCTGCTCTACCCGTTCGTGCAGAAATACTTCGTTTCCGGCATCACCATCGGCGCGGTGAAGGGCTAGCGCCGGACAACAGACTACGCGGCCGGCGCCGATGACCGGCCGCACCCTCGAAGCCAATTCGAGTTGAGGGAAATCTCGGCAGTGACTGACACCATTCAGAGGAGGAGTCTGAGATGACAAGAAGGAACATCATGCGAGTCGGGGCGGCGCTGCTGGCCATCGGCATCAGCATGCCGGCGCTGACGGCGGGGGCGCTCGCCCAGGACGCGCCGACCGAGATCACCATGCTGACCATGGGCAACAAGCCCACCAATGGTCGCCTCGAGGCGATGCTCGAAAAGCTCAACGAGCTGCTGGTAGCCAAGGTCAACGCCAAGCTCGACCTGTTCTATATCGAGTGGGCCGACTGGCAGACCCAGTACAACGTGCAGCTGTTGTCGGGCGACGACAATGTCGACCTCGTCGCCACCGCCACCGACTGGCTCTATGCCTGGGAGAACGCCGAGAAGGGCGCCTTCCTGCCGCTCAGTGAAGAAATGCTCCAGGCCAATGCGCCCAAGACCTGGGCCCAGGTTGAAGCCGATGGCCACTGGGACCTGACCAAGCTCGCCGACGGCAAGATCTACTTCGCCCCCGAGGACAACTACACCCAGTACACCAACCACGGCTTCTTCTACCGCGGCGACTGGGCCAAGGAGGCCGGCTTCGAGAACGGCGAGATCACCAAGTTCGAGGATTTCACCAAGTATTTCGAGTGGGTGAAGGCCAACAAGCCCGACGCCTATCCGTGGGATGTCGCGGGCGCCAACGAAGCCGCGCTCACCGGCTACATCCAGGGGCACACCGATTTCCAGACCATCCAGGGGATCAGCGCCGGCAACTACATTCCGTTCCACACCACGGCGGCCAACCCCTACACCGTCACCTCCTGGTACATGGAGGGCGATGCCCTGGTCGAAGCGGCCAAGCTCGCCAAGCAGTGGAACGATATCGGGGTGTGGCGCGAAGACGCGCTGAACTACGATGGCGACACGCGCGAGGAGCTCTATGCCGGCCTCTCCGGCGCCGACCAGCACCACACGCAGACCTTCGTCAACGACATCGTCAACAACCTGAGCACCAAGCAGCCCGGCTCCGATCCCAAGTTCTTCTACTGGGGCCAGGAAAACGGCAACTTCTTCAAGGACATCTTCACCCACGGCGCCATGGCGGTGAGCGCCTATTCCAAGCACCCCGAGAAGGCGCTGCAGGTCTACGACCTGATCCGCAACGACAAGGAAATCTACGACCTGTTCAATTTCGGCATCAAGGATGTCGACTACATCATCACCGACGACGGCAAGCTCGGCTACCCGGAGGGCTACGATTCCTCGACCATGTCGCTGGGCACCGACTACTGGTGGGGCCGCATGGACGAGTTCGAACTGCCGCGCACCACGCAGGCCCCGAACCGGGCGGAGATTATCGCCAAGCTCGATGCGACGGCCAAGGACTACCCATACTCGACGCTGATCGTGAACAAGCAGAACATCGACTCGACCCTCGCGGCCATGGCGGGCGTCCTGTCCGAGTACATCCCGCAGCTGCAATACGGCAAGTTCGAGGACCCCGCCGCTGCTGTCGCCGAGATGCGCCAGAAGCTGAAGGATGTCGGCTACGAGGACGCTCGCGCCTCGATCCAGGCAGACATGGACGCCTGGAAGGCCGCCCGCGGCCTCTAGTCACCTCACCTCGGACCGGGCGGTGTTCGCACCGCCCGGTCTCTCTGGAGGATCCAGCATGGCAACTCTGTTCTCGCAGGACTCGGCGCTGATGCGCGGCCTGAGCCTCCTCGCCGATGTGATCGTCCTCAACCTGCTGTTCGTCGCCACCTCGATCCCGGTTTTCACCATCGGCGCCTCGCTGACCGCGCTGAACTTCACCGCGATGCGGCTGGCGACGGGAGAGTGCAACTCCGTGACCTCGGACTATTTCCGCTCCTTCCAGCGTAACTTCCGCCAGGCCACGGTGATCTGGCTGCTGCTGCTGGCTTTGGTCGGTGTCCTGGCTGCCTGGTATGTCGTCGTCACCAACCTGACGTTCGGGCCCATGGCCGAGCTGATCCTCGTTGCCGTCTGGTACGTGCTCGTCTTCAATTTCGCCGCCGCGGCCCTGTTCGTCTTTCCTTATCTCGCCAGCTTCGAGGGCCGCACCCGCGACATCTTGCGCAATGCGCGCCTGCTCTCCTGGAAGCACCCGTTCACCGGGCTCGCCGCGCTGGGGCTGATCGCGCTCTCAGTGGTCGTCACCGTCTTCTATCCGCAGCTCACCGGCTATGGGCTGTTCTGGTTCTTCGTCGGCTTTGCCGGCATCGCCACCATCAACGGACGCCTGTTTGCCGGCGTCTTCAGCAAGTACATCGCTGCCGCTGCGTCGGCATCCACCTGAAAGACAAGGGCCGAGGGCTCATGCATAGCTACGATATCCGCCGGTGGGTCTTCACCCTCACGGACACGCCGGAGGCCTGGGCCAAGGGCTTTGATGATACTGCCTGGCGGCCGGTCACCGTGCCGCATGACTGGAGCGTCGAGCAGCCGTTCGACGAGCACCATTCGAGCGGCACCGGGTACCTGCCCGGCGGCATCGGCTGGTACCGCGCCCACGTCTCCCTTGCCGCGCTCGGCGACGTCGCCGGCAAGCACGTGCGGCTGAAGTTCCATGGCGTCTACAAGAACGCCCGGGTCTGGGTGAACGGCTATCATGTCGGCGGACGACCCTCGGGCTATGCCGAGTTCTCCTTCGATCTCACCGAGATCCTCTCCTACGCCAATAGCGACGACCTGGTGATCAGCGTCAGGGTCGAGCACACCGATATCTCCGACAGCCGCTGGTACAACGGCTCCGGCATCAACCGTCATGTCGTGCTCGAACTGCACCAGCCGGTGCGCGTCGCCGAATACGGCACGGTGTTCGAGACACTGGCGGCCGACGCTGCTGCGGCCTCGGTGCGCGTCACGCAACGGCTGGTCAACGACACCGCGGCAGCGGTGACGGTCGCGGTGCGACACGAGTTGCGTTCTCTGACCTCGGGCCGCCTACAGGCGATCGAGACTAGCGCGGAACTTGCCGCCGGGGGCTCAGCCGAGACCGTCGTCACGGCAACGGTCCCGCAGCCTGAGCTGTGGTCCGATACCAGCGCGAACCTCTATCGGCTCACCACCACCCTGAGCTGGGGTGCGAACCAGCGCGCCGTCTACGAAGAAACGGTCGGCATCCGCACCTTCCGCTTCGATGCCGAGCAGGGCTTCTTCATCAATGGCGAGGCACGCACCCTGAAGGGCGTCTGCCTGCACGAGGATGCCGGCCCGTTCGGCACCGCGGTGCCATCGGAAGTGTGGCTGCGCCGACTGCTCAACCTCAAGCAGCTCGGCTGCAACGGCGTGCGCATGGCGCATAATCCGCACGCCCCGGAGCTCTATCGCCTCTGCGACGCGCTCGGCTTTTACGTCATCGACGAAGCCTTCGACGAGTGGGAGAACCCCAAGAACAAGTGGTGGCAGGGTCACAACGTCTACCCGCCGCGCCATCAGGGCTACGCCCAGGATTTCCACGAGTGGGGCGAGCGCGACCTCGTCAACATGATCGAAGCGCACCGCAACCACGCTTCGATCATCGCCTGGAGCACCGGCAACGAGATCGATTACCCCAACGATCCCTACGCCAGCGCCATGTTCGAGGCGATGACCGGCAATAACGACGCCAACAAATCGGCCAAGCAACGCGCCTACGATCCGAACCGCCCGGATGCCCGGCGCCTCGCGACGATCTCGCGGCGCCTCGCCGCCATCGTCAAAGCTAAGGATCCGACCCGGCCGGTCACTGTGGGTGCCGCCTTTCCCGAGCTCTCGCGCTACACCGGCTTCCTCGAGCCGCTCGATCTCGTCGGCTACAACTACAAGGAACACCTCTACCCGGCCGATCATCAGAAGTTCCCCGGCCAGCCGATCGTCGGCAGCGAGAATGGTCACGGCTATGCCGAGTGGCGCGCCGTCACCGACAACGACTACATCTCCGGCCAGTACCTGTGGACCGGCATCGACTACCTGGGCGAAACCGACCGCTGGCCCCATCACGGTTCGCGCGCCGGGCTGCTGACCATCGCCGGTTTTGCCAAACACAGCGCCCAGCTGCGACGCAGTTGGTGGGCCGACGAGCCGGTGGCCTATATCGCCACGCGCAAACGCGGCGATGAAAAAAAGAACCTCTGGTCGCACCCGATCGCCCGGTCCTGGGACGACATCGCCGATGGCGAGGTGGAGGTCGTCTGCTTCTCCAATGGCGAACCGCGGCTGAGCTGTGCCGGTGCCGATGTCGCCCTGACCCATGACGACGAGTACGGCTATTGGGTAGCCGCCGCCTTGCCATCGGCTGGGCCGCTGCTCCTCGAGACGCGCCGCAACGGCGAGCTGGCGCGCGACGCATTCGGGCCACGCGGCGAAGCGGTGCGGATCGACGCGGTGGTGTGGCAGGCCCCCGATGACGCCATCCGCCGCTGCACCGACGCCGGCTTGCTCGGAGAGGGTATCATCCAGGTCGAATGCACGTTGCGCGACGCCGCCGGCGAAGTGGCCGGCAACGAAACGACACTGTCGGTCGGGGTGGTGGGCGGTGAATTGCTCGGCATCGAGAGCGGCGACCTGAGCGACAACACGCCATACAGCGCTTCGGCGCGACGCACCTTCGATGGGCGAGCGATCGTCTTCATTCGCGCCACCGGGCGGACGTCGCTGCGTCTCAGCGCTCCCGGCCTCCCCGAGGTGCGGATGGACAATCTCGAGGCCGGCCTTGCCGGCGAACTCCACTCAAACACGGTGCTCTGAACATGCTGATCGATCTCAACAACAAGGTGGCCATCGTCACCGGTGCCGGTCGCGGCATCGGCAATGAAATTGCCAGGACGCTCGCCGCCGAGGGCGCCATCGTCGTCGTCACCGATATCCGGCAGGAGCTGCTCGACGAGGTCGCCGAGCAGTGGCGGCAGAACGGCTGGAATGGCCTGCAACTGCTCTGCGACGTCCGCAAGGCCGAGGATAACCTCGCCGTCGTCGCGGCCGTGGAACAGGCGTTCGGCCGCATCGACATCCTCGTCAACAATGCCGGCGTTGCCGGTGGCGCGCAGGTCGAAGTGCTGCCCGAGGAAACCTGGGATCTCAACCTCGATGTCAACCTCAAGGGCACCTTCCTGATGTGCCAGGCGGTTATTCCGGTGATGAAGCGCCAGCGCTCCGGCCGCATCCTCAATGCGGCATCGTTTGCCGCCATCATCCCCTCGGTTGGCGGGGCGGCCTACGCGGCTTCGAAGTCCGGCGTCGAAGGCTTTACCCGGGTGCTGGCGGGAGAACTCGGCGCGCACGAGATCACCGTCAACTGCTACGCCCCGGGTATGATCCCCACGGCCATGAACCGCTTTGCCGATCGCACCGATGCGGAAAAGAGCCGCCTGCTCGACACCCTGACGCTGCGCCGCTGGGGCAGCCCAAAGGACGTCGCCAACCTGATCTGCTTCCTGGCTTCCGACCTCGCGTCCTACATCACCGGCACGATGATCGACGTTTCCGGCGGCAAATTCGCCACCCAGATGCCCTGGGTCAGCCACCGCGAGCCTTAGGGCGCTGGGTCTTCTGGCCCCTCCCCCTTGAGGGGAGGGCAGTCGCATATGAGAGCCACCGGGCTCTCGGTGGTCCTCCACCGCGCAGCGGGGGAGGGGGACCAGCGAAGCTGGTGGAGGGGGCGACCACAAACACCGGCGCCTCCTGCCGCCCCCTCCACCGCCTTCGGCGGTCCCCCCGGGGTGAGGCCTCTGGCCTCATCCCCTCCCCCGTTTCACGGTGGAGGACCACCGAGAGTTCAGTGCACAAAGCCATATGCGATTGCCCTGCCCGCGAGGGGGACGGGCTGGGGGTGGGGGTCCATCGGTGATCACCGGACCACCCCCTCCCTCAATCCCTCCCCTCCTAGCGGACGCGGGGGAGGGAAGCGCGCCCCCCCGCGCTAGGTCGCCGGCGGCGGATCCACATACGCGTCCTGCGGCAGCTCCTTCTGCGTCACCCAGGCCGCCCACCAGCCCTTGAGGTGGTCGCGCATCGCCGTCTCCGCCGCGTCGGGGTCGCGGAAGGCAATGGCGTTGAAGATGCCGGTATGCTGGCGATGCGCGTGCTGCTCGGTGAACGACTCCCGCTGCAGCTTCGAGCGCCGTTCTTCGACCCAGCCGGCAAAGGCATCGTGCACAGCCTCGAAGATGCGGTTGTCGGCCACTTCGAACAGCGTCCGGTGAAACAGCGCGTCGGTGCGGACGAATTCGTGCCGGTCGCCGATGGCGCGGCCATTGTCATCCAGCCGTTCGCGCAGCAGCGTCAGCTGTGCGTCTGTGATGTTTTTCGCTGCGTTCCGCGCCATCGCCTGCTCGAGGAATGAGCGGGCGGCGAACAGATCCTTGAACGTCTCGCCGTCCTGCAGCGACAGGTGGATGACGCTGTCGAGCGATTCCAGCACGCTGAAGACATCGGGCTGGCGTACCCGCGCCCGGCGGCCGTTCTCGGTTTCGATCAGCCCCTTCTTTTCGAGGAACAGGAACGCCTCGCGTACCGAGGGCCGGCCGGTCTCGAAGGTTTCCATCAGGTCTCGTTCAGACGGCAGCCGGTCCCCTGGCTTCAGTCGTCCATCGCGGATCGCTGCCTCGAGGCGCGCCGCCACCACCTCGTAGAGCTTGGGGCGGGATATTGGCGCCAGTCCGAGAGCTTGGCTGGAATCGCCTTCGTTCATCGAGTGTCCTTCGCTTGGTTAGCCGCCAGCATAACCAAAACGGATGAGCCCACAAGACTTGATGTCATGCCGTCATGCTGTTACCTGTCATGCCAGTTTGGTGGCGAGCTTGCGGCCTGCAGGAGGTGCAGGTCCATGCCGTCGCCGCCTCAATCGATAGCGTTCACCTGGGAGGGACAGAGCAGTGAATGAGACCTTGAACCGAGCCGGCTGGACGCGCCGGCGGGTGCTCGCGAGTGCGGCGGGTGGCGTGGCCCTCGCGGCGGCCGGAGCATTCCCGATGCCGGCCATCGCGCAGTCGAAGAAGCTCACCTATTGGGGCGGTCTGGTGCTGAGCGATACCGCCCACAAGCTGCTGATCGACGCCGTCACCGCCTGGGGCGCGGCTAACAATGTCGAAACCGAGGTCGTGCTTATCAACGTCAACGAGATCACCCAGAAGGTCTCGGCCGCGATCGCCTCGGGCACGCTGCCGGATGTCTTCGATGTCGGACTCGAGCTGTTGACGCTGTTGTCGCGGCAGGACGTGTTCGCCAATGTCGACGACGTCTATGAGCGGATCGGCAGCGCCCATGGGGGCTGGTTCGAAGGCCCGGCCAAGGCCAGCGACATGACCGCCGTGGCCGGCGGCCGCACTGCCATTCCGTTCGGCGTCAGCGGCAACCTGCTGATGCGACGCAAGGACCTGCTGGAGCCGGCCGGTTTCACTGCGCCGCCCAAGACCTGGGATGAACTGGTGGCGCAGGCCGTGGCGATCAACAAGCCGCCGCTGTCAGGTCTTGGCCTCGCGCTGTCCAATGTCGGTGACGGGAACCTGCAGACCAGTGTGCTGCAGTCCTTCGGCGGCCGCATCGCCGACGATGCAGGAAAGATGGTGACGCTCGACTCGCCCGCAACCCGCCTGTGGCTCACCTGGCTGAAAGATGCCTGGGACAAGGGGCTGTTCGCTCCGGGCAGCACCGTCTGGGACGGCTCGGGCGACAACCAGGCTTACCTCTCGGGTCAGGTCGGCTTCATTGCCAATACCGGTTCGGTGGCGGTAGCGGCGCGCAAGGACGATCCGGAGCTGTTCGAACAGACCGGCTTTTCGGCGTTGCCCGCCGGCCCGATCGGCACCATTTCGCCGGTCAGCCCGCAGAGCCGCGTCATCAATGCCAAGAGCCCGCTGGTCGAAGAAGGCAAGTCGCTGCTCGAGCACCTCGCCAATTCCGAGTTCATGAACGAGTATTTCCAGTACGCCATCTGGGGCCCGGTGCTGAAGGACCAGGAACAGCTCCCGGCTTTCGATGGCTCCAACACCATCCTCAATGGCCTGCTGGATCTCGCCAAGACCGGCACGCCGCCCGCCTATCCGGATGTGTTCAACGCCGCCTATGCCGACATGTCGGCCAACTTCATCATCCCCAAGCTGGCGCAGCGCGTGGTGGTCGACGGTTGGGATTTCGACAAGGCCATCGCCGAAGCCCAGGCCTCGACCCAGGCGATTTACGACAAGTACTGATCGGTCAGCGGAAAGGGGGCCTTTCGCGAACATCGAAACCGAATTTTGGAGAAAGAGATAATGGGGATCAGAGCAGCGGTGGGTCAGTTCCACGACCTGACCGAGGAGCGGCTGCGCTTTGCGCGGCAGATCGGCGTTACCGGGCTGCAGATGAACAATCCCGCGCTGCCGGGCAACGACGGCAAATGGGCCGAAAAGGACGTCCGGGAGCTGGCCGACAGGGTCCGCGAGGCCGGGCTGACCTTCGAGGCGATCGAGAACGTGCCGTCGCAGTTCTACATGAAGGCGATGCTGGGGCTCGACGGCCGCGACCAGCAGATCGAGAACTACCAGGCGACGATCCGTGCCGTGGCGCGCGCCGGCATCCCGATCCTCGGGCTGCATTTCATGCCGAATTCGGTGTGGACCACCGACTATGTCGCGGTGACCCGCGGCGGCGCCACGGCGCGGAAGTTCGATATGGCAACGGTCGATGCCAACAGCGAGAACCTGGAGCTGCTGCGCAGCTTTATGCCGACCGGCCTCGGCAGCCTTGAGGGCATGCCGCTCTACGGCAAGGATGGGCCGTTCGTCACCGAAGCGCAGATGTGGGCCAACTACAGCTACTTCATGAGCGCCGTGCTGCCGGTGGCAGAGGAAGAGGGGCTGCGGCTGGCGCTGCACCCCGACGATCCGCCGGTGCCGATGCTGGGCGGCGTGGCGCGCCTCTTCTATAAGCCCGACAACTTCAAGAAGGCCTATGAGCTGTTCGGCCAGTCGCCGAGCTGGGCGCTCGACCTCTGCCTCGGCTGCTGCTCGGAAATGATCGGCGGCAAACAGAACGTCACCGAGATGATCGAGTTCTTCGCTCCCAAGGGCCGCATCGCCTATATCCACTTCCGCGACGTGCAGGGCACCGTGCCTGATTTCACCGAGTGCTTCATCGGCGACGGCAATTACGACCCGGCCGAGGTGATCGCCTTGCTGGCCGAGAACGGCTTCGACGGCTTCCTGCTCGACGACCACGTGCCCAAGATGGACGGCGACAGCGACTGGAACCATCGCGGCCGCGCTCATGCCATCGGCTACATGCAGGGCCTGATCCGCATGCTGGAGTTCAGCCGCAGCTAGGTGCGCCTCGCGAAGCGGGCCGGTTGCAGCTTGCCGCTTTGCCCGCTACCTCAGGCGGGCAAAGCGCCGCGGTCCGACGGCAACCCCACGAGGAGAATGACGTGTCCCTTTCCGATGCCGATCGGCTGCAGCTGTTGACCCCGCGCCCCGGCCGGCTGCGGGCGGTGCTGGATACCGACACCTATAACGAGATCGACGACCAGTACGCGCTGGTCCAGGCCGTGCTGTCGCCCGAGCGGCTCGACCTCCAGGCGATTTACGCCGCGCCGTTCCACAACTCCCGTTCCGATGGTCCCGGCCACGGCATGGAACTGAGCTATGGTGAGATCCTGGAACTGCTGCAGCGGCTCGACATCTCGCCCGAGGGGTTCGTCTATCGTGGCGTCAGCGACTATGTGGGACCGAGCAAAGTTGCCCGGCCGGCAGAAGCGGTGGACGACCTGATCTCGCGGGCCCGCGCCGGCTCGATCGAGGATCCGCTCTATGTCATCGCCATCGGCGCCATCAGCAATGTGGCCTCGGCTTTGCTCAAGGCCCCCGACATCATCGACCGCACCGTCGTCGTCTGGCTCGGAGGGCATGCCCTCGATTGGCCGCACCAGCGCGAGTTCAATCTGAAGCAGGATGTCGGCGGCGCCCAGGTGCTGTTCGACAGCGGCGTGCCGCTGGTGCTGGTGCCCTGCATGGGCGTCACCTCGCACCTCCACAGCACCGTCGCCGAGATCGAGCGCTATGTCGAACCCTGCGGCGATATCGGCAAATTCCTCGCCATGCGATTCAAGGAATATTCCGACGATCATCTCGGCTGGTCCAAGGAGATCTGGGACATGGCGGCGGTCGCCTGGCTGCTCGATGCCAGCTGGACCCCGAGCGTCCTGGTGCCCACCCCGATCCTCACCACGGAGGTCACCTACAGCACCGATCGCGCCCGCCACCCGATGCGCTACGTCACCCACGTCCGCCGCGACCCGATCCTCAGGGACTTTTTCCTGAAGTTGCAGGCGGCGACGGCGTCGTAGGGCATAACAGTCATTCGGCACGAGCACCCAATCCCTTCTCCCCTCAGGGGAGAAGGTGGCGCGAAGCGCCGGTTGAGGGGTGAGGCGATGCAATACGCGCTCGTTGAGAAGCTGAACCCCTCACCCTAGTGCCGCTACGGACCTTCGGTCCTAGCTCAACTACCCTCTCCCCTCAGGGGAGAGGGGCCTCGCGGCCGATCACAACGTCGTCCCCCTACCGCGCCACCCGTCCCTCCATCGGATGCCCCGGGTCGGTGAAGCCGTGGGTCGAGGCGTGGCCCGGACTGACCAGCCGGTCGACCAGCGCCTCGTCCTCGGCATCGAGCTTGACGTCGAGCGCTCGGATGTAGCTGTCCCACTGCGCTTCGGTGCGGGGGCCGGTGATCGCCGCGCTCACCAGCTTGTTGTTGAGCACCCAGGCCAGCGCGAAGTGGGCGGCGTCGATCCCCTTGGCTCGCGCATGCGCCGCGATCTGCTGCGCGATGGCGAGCGATTCCGGCCGCCACTCGGTTTCGAGGATGCGCTTGTCGCCACGGCCGGCTCGGGTATCGGATGCCGGCTCCTGGCCCGGCTGGTACTTGCCGGTCAGTACCCCGCGCGCCAGTGGCGAATAGGAGACGACGCCGAGGCCGTAGTGCTGTGCAGCCGGCAACTGCTCGGCCTCGGCCGTGCGGTTGACGATATTGTAGAGTGGCTGGCTGGCAATCGGGCGGTCGATGCCGAGCTGGTCGGCGAGGTGCGCCACCTCGGAGATGCGCCAGCCGCGGAAGTTGGAGACGCCGAAATAGCGCAGCTTGCCGGCGCGGATCAGGTCGGCGATGGCTCGCACCGGTTCCTCGAGCGGGGCGTCGAACACTGCGCGGTGGAAATAGATCAGGTCGATATAGTCGGTCCCGAGCCGCCTGAGCGAGTTCTCGACCGTCTCGATCACCCACTTGCGCGAGTAGCCGCCGAGGTTGGGGCCCTTCCTGGCCGAGTTGACGAACTTGGTCGCCAGCACCCAGTGGTCGCGGCTGGCCTTGATGCCTTGCCCCACCACCCGCTCGCTGGCGCCGTCGCCATAGACGTCGGCGGTATCGATGAAGTTGATCCCCTGCTCGCGCGCCTTGTCGATGATCCGGAACGCCTCGGGGTCGGGGGTCCGATCGCCGAACATCATCGTGCCGAGCGACAGCGGGGATACCTTGAGGGCGCTGCGGCCAAGGTAGCGGTAGTCAGACATTACTGAGTTCTCCAGGTGATCGCCGCCTTGACCGATCGGACCACCGGCGCGGCGACGGTGCAATGGCCAAGCGGTCGTCTGCCATGGCCGACGACATTTTCCTCGCCCCGGGGGCAAGCTCGACAGGGACCACTGGCGGTCGATCAGGCGCTTCGTTTCCTGCTTCTGGACCGGCGCGGGGCTTCGTCCTCACTCAGAAACTGGTCTCGAAGGCGTGCCTGCAGACCCAGCATGTGCTGCTCCGCCTCGGCCATGTGCTCGACAAGTATCGCAGACGCGGCGGTGGCATCGCGGCGGCGCATGGCGGCGATGAGGTCGTGCTGGTGGCGGATGCCGCTTTCGCGCAGCACCGGCTCGGGCTGCACATAGATGTCCTGCGCAATGGTCAGGTCCTTGAGCAGCCGCTGCAGGAAACGGCAGGTGAAGGCAAGGATCGGGTTGTCGCAGTACTCGGCAACGACGCTGTGAAAGTCCAGCTCGGCCATGCGCTGGTTCCAGCGCTCGGCGGCGTCGGCTGGCTCATGGTCGTAGATCCGGATGATGTCCGCGAGGCGGCCGAGGCCGGCTTCGTCGATATTGAGCGTGGCGCTGGCGGCCAGTTGCGGTTCCAGCACCTTTCGCATCTCGTAGATATTGGCGATGCTCAGGTTCTTGGCGAACAGGAAGTTGGACAATAGGCTCATGGCCCGTCGCTCCGACATGCGCTCGATGAAGGCGCCGCCGCCCGGCCCGGTGCGGACCGAGATCAGCCCTTGTACTTCCAGCGCCTTGAGCGCTTCGCGAACCGTGCCCTTGCTGGCGGAAAACTGGGCCAGCAGCTCGCGCTCCTGCGGCAGGCGATCGCCGGGGCCCAGCCCGTGTTCCACGATCATGCGCTTGATCGCATCGACGATTTCGTCAGTCCGCTTGCGGCGCGCGGGTCCGACGCTGGTCGGCGGCTCGGTTGGATCAGGCGGGCTCATGCGGCTTCCGAATTGCCAGACGCGGCGCACTGGCGATCAGCGTCCGCGTATAGTCGTGCTGCGGTTCGGCGAACAGCCGGGCTGCGGGGCCGGCCTCGACGATCTCTCCCAGATACATGACCGCGACGCGGTCGGAAATCGATTCGACCACCGCCAGGTCGTGACTGATGAACAGATAGGTGAGGCCCAGGTCGTCGCGCAATTGCTGCAACAGCAGCAGGACCTGCGCCTGCACCGAGACGTCGAGCGCGCTCACCGGTTCGTCGAGGATCAGAATGCTGGCCTCCGCGGCCAGCGCCCGCGCAATGGCGATGCGCTGCGCCTGTCCGCCGGAGAACTCGTGCGGAAAGCGCTCCAGCGTCCCGAGCGGCATCTGCACCGCATCGAGCAGCTCCTTCTTGCGGCTGGCGCGCCTGGTGTGGTCATAGCCGCAGAGCAGGCGCAGAGGCACATCGAGGATTTCGTCGATGGTCTTGCGGGGGTTGAGCGAGGCGACAGGATCCTGGAACACATACTGGATGGTCCGGCCAAAGGCCGAGGCCCCCTTGGCGGCGAGCTGTTCCCAGGGCTTGCCATCGATCAGCATGATGCCCGAACTGGGCCGTTCGAGGCCTGCCAGCATGCGCGCCAGGGTCGATTTTCCCGAGCCGCTTTCGCCCACGATGCCGAGCGTCTCGCCGCGCTCGAGTGCCAGGGAAATGCCCCTCACGGCCCGCACTTCGCTGGCCTGCCGGCCGAAGAGTTTCCTTCTGCCACCGAAGGTCTTGGTCAGGTCGGTGATCTCGACGGCGTGCCGGCTCATGCGCCTGCTCCGGTGAACAGCGGACGCACCCGGTCGAGAAAGGCGTGGCCCTCGCCCAGCTCCGGCACACATGCGATCAGCCGCTTGGTATAGTCGTGTTGCGGGTCGCTGAGGACCTGGCTGGTCGGACCCTGCTCGATGATCTCGCCATACCTCATCACGGCCACCCGATCGCAAACCTGGGCCACCACGCCGAAATCATGGGTAATGAGCAGCAGCGCCAAGCCCCGCTGCCGCCGCAGGTCCTGCAACAGCTCGAGGATGCGGGCCTGCACCGTCACGTCGAGGGCCGTCGTTGGTTCGTCCGCGATGAGGATGTCGGGATCGTTGGCGAGCGCCATGGCAATACCGATGCGCTGGCGCTGGCCGCCGGAGAGCTCATGCGGATAGGCGTCGATACGGTTCTGCGCGTCGCGAATGCCGACGGTTTCCATCAGCTCGAGGGCTCGCCGGCGCGCCGCCCGCCGGCCCGCCGGCTGATGCGCCAGGATGGCCTCGGCGATCTGTTCGCCGACCCGGTAAAGCGGATGCAGCGTCGTCAGCGGATCCTGGAACACATAGGCGACGCGGGCGCCGCGCAGGCCGATCAACACCTGGTCCGGCAGCGACAGCACCTCCCTGCCGCCCACATACACACCCCCACCGGTCACCACCCCGGGCGGCGAAGCCACCAGCCCCATGAGCGATAGCGCCGTCACCGACTTGCCCGAACCGCTTTCCCCGATCAGCCCCAGGCACTCGCCCTTGTCGAGCCGAAAGCCGATATCGCTCACTGCCGGAGTGATGCTGTCGCCGGTGTCGAAACCGGTACTGAGGTGGTCAACCAGCAGGGCAGGTGCGTGCTCCAAGCTAGCGGCAGGCTGGGTGCTCCGTTCGATCCTGGTGACCGGCATCGGGCGGTTCAGTGCACCCGAGCGCAGCCGGGGATCGAGCACGTCGCGAATGCCGTCGCCAAGCAGGTTGATGCTCATCACCAGGAGGAAGATCATCGCCCCAGGGATGATCGAAGCGTGCGGGGCGGTGAACAGTTGCGCCCGCGCCTGGCCCAGCATGGATCCCAGATCGGATGTCGGCGGCTGGGCGCCGAGGCCGAGGAAGCTCAGGCCGGCTGTTTCGAGGATCATCCAGCCAACGGTCGTGGACATCGTGATGACGATGACCGGCAGCACATTGGGGAGCACTTCGGTGAACAGGATGGCGACATGTCCCTTGCCGGACAGTCGGGCCGCATCGACGAACTCGCGATTGCGGATCGAGACCGTCACGCCCGGGATATTGCGGGCGAAGAACGGAACATTGACGATGGCGATGGCGTAGAGCGCGTTCAAGAGGCCCGGCCCCAGCGCTGCAACGATGGCAATGGCGAGCAGGATATAGGGAAAGGCCATCAGCATATCGACAAGGCGCATCAGGATGCTGTCGGTCGCACCACGAGCATAGCCGGCCACCAGGCCAACCAGTGAGCCGACGATCGCCGCCAGGGCGGTGGCACTGACGCCGACCAGTAGCGACACCTGCGTCCCCCAGATCAGTCGCGACAGGATGTCCCGGCCCAGATGGTCGGTCCCGAGCGGGTGCCCGGCGCTCAGGGGCGGCAGCAGCCGGTTGGGCTGGTCGGTGATGTCGGGATCGGGTAGCGGCAGCACCGGCGCCAGCACCGCCACGAGGACAATGAAACCGAACAGGAAGAGACCGGCGGCGGCGAGGCGGTTGGCCATCAGCAACTGCCAGTTGCTGCGGCGCTTGCGGGATATCGGGGCGGACAGCGGCAGGTCGGTCATGCCTTGACCCTCGGGTCGAGCACCGCCTGGGCAACATCGGCAACCAGGTTGACCAGCACATAGACCGTCGCGGCAACCAGCACGCCGCCTTGCACCAGCAGCAGGTCACGGGTGGATACGGCCTTGACCAGCATCTGCCCCAGCCCGGGCCACTGGAACACGGTCTCGATATAGACCGCGCCCCCCAGTACAAAACCGGCCTGGATGCCCAGCACGGGAATGATCGACACCAGGGCGGCGCGGAAAGCATGTCGGTAAATCACCGCATTCTCGCGCAGTCCCTTGGCGCGGGCGGTGCGGATGAAATCCTGCCGCAGCACCTCGAGCATTGCCGCGCGGGTCAGCCGCGCGACGATGCCGGTGGCGACGATAGCGAGGGTCCCCGCCGGCAGGATCAGGTGACGCAACAGGTCCGGCAGGTCGCCGCCGCCATAGACGGCATACATCCCCGAAGCTGGCAGCAGCCGCCATTGCACCGCGAAATAGAGGATAAACACCAGTCCCAGAAAGAAGGCCGGCATGGAAATGCCGATCAGGACGAAAAAGGTGACGATGCGATCGGTCCAGCCGAACTGCTGCACGGCCGACACGATGCCTGCCAGGATGCCCAGCACCGAACATATGACCAGCGAGGCTCCTGCGAGGATCAGTGTGGCGCTGAAGCGCTCCAGCACCTCGTCGATCACTGGACGGTTGAGGATATAGGAGCGGCCGAAATCGCCATGCAGCAGGTTGCCGACCCAGATGACGTACTGCTCCGGCCATGAGCGATCGAGACCAAGGGCGCGGTTGATGCGCTCGACATTGTCCGGCGTGGCGTAGGAGCCCAGCAGCGCCTGCGCCGGATCGCCGGGAATGAGCTTCATCACCAGGAAGATGATGACCGACAGGCCCAGGATCACCGGGATCGCGGCCACGAGCCGCTTGCTGATATAGCCGATCATGTCCGGCGTCCCTCCACAAGGCACGGCGCCGCAAGCCGCGCCGGCCGCTTGTACGCGTGCCCATCTCCCCGGCCGGGAGATGGGCACGCAGTGGGTATCGCGCCCTACTGCTTGACCACGTCGCGCAGGATCAGGCTGAAGTCGGGCTGCAGTTCGAACTCGCCCACTGCGCTGGTGACCACGGCATTCTGCTTCCAGTTGGCGACGAACAGCCAAGGCGCATCTTCATGGGTGATGGCCTGAACCTCTCGGTAGAGGGCGCCGCGCTCCGCCGGATCGGTGGAAAGACGCGCCTTGTCGAGCAGGGCGTCGACGTCCGGGTTGGAATAGTAGGACGAGTTGAAGCCGCCCTTGTCCGGCCAAGCTTCGGTGCGCAGCGTCAGGAACGGCAGCGTATCGGGGTCCGAGGTCATCCATGCCATTTCCGCCATGTCGCCCTTGCCGGCAAGACCCGGATTCACCTCCGACAGGAAAGTGTTCCATTCATAGGTCTTGATCTCGACATCGAGGCCCACGGCGGCGAGATCGGCCTGGATCGCGGTACCCATCGGCACTGGATCGAGCATGCCCGAGCCACCTTCGGTGACGAGGAAGGTGAGCTTGGCGCCCTCGGCCCCGGCCTCGGCGAGCAGGGCCTTGGCCTTTTCCGGGTCATAAGGATAGGGCTCCACGGATTCGTCGTAAGCCCAGTTGAAGGCCGGCGGGATCGGTCCGGCCGAGACGTCTGCCGTGCCCTGCAGCACGTCGGTGACCAGGCTTTGCTTGTTCACCGCATAGTTGACGGCCTGCCGTACGCGCTTGTCGGCGAAAGGGCCTTCCTTGGCGTTGAGCATCACGTACCACACATGGGGTCCGACGGCCTCGACGACCTGAAAACCGGCGTTGTCGCGGAACTGCTTGACGTTGTCCGGTGGCGTCTCCAGCAGCACGTCGATGCCGCCCGACAGCATTTCGGCAACGCGCGTATTGGCATCGGTGATCGGGCGGAAGATCACTGCTTCCAGCGGAGGGGCGCCGTCCCAGTAGGCCTCGTTGCGCGAGGCGACGACGCTGGTGTTGGATTGCCATTCCTCGAACTTGAACGGCCCCGTGCCGACCGGGTGGCGGCCAAAGTCCTTGCCGTACTGCTCGACCGCCGCAGGGGAAACGATCAGGCCGGTGGGCGAGGCGAGGTTGGACATGAAGGGCGCGTAGGGCTCGTTCAACGTGAACCTGACCGTCAGGTCATCGACCACATCCACGCTCTTGATCGAGGAGAAGAAGAACGAGAGTGGAAAGGGGCCCGTGGAATGGAAGGGATGGTCTTCCTTGAGCATGCGGTCGAAATTGAACTTCACCGCTTCGGCATTGAAGGGAGTGCCGTCATGGAAGGTCACGTCCTTGCGCAGGCTGAAGGTATACTCGAGGCCATCCTCCGAGATCGCCCACTCGGTCGCCAGCGCCGGCTCGATGTCGAACGTGCCGGGGGTGTTGCGCACCAGCCCGTCATAGACGTTGACCGCGATGCGGAAGTCGTTGGCGGCGGTAGAGACATGTGGGTCCAGCGACGCCGGCTCGGCAATCTGGCCGACCACCAGCACATTGGGCGGTGTCTGTGCCAGGCTCGGTGAGGCCAGGCCCAGGGCCGTGGCTGCGAGCAGAAGCGACGCGACGGCTCTCCATTTGCGATGCATGCGAACCTCCTTTTTCCCTCGCCCTTGCCTCGCGAGGGAGACCGTGAGAAAGGGCAGGACAAATTTATCATCATAAATTTGGACGAGCGTCAAATTATGATGATAAATGTGCATCGGGTATGGAGTCGTCATGACCTTTTCAATCGTTGCACGTGATCCGGTGACCGGCGCCCTGGGTCTCGCCACGGCGACAGCCGGCCCATTGGTGGGCGCTTTGGTGCCGCATGTGCGTAAGGGCCTCGGCGCCGTTGCGACGCAAGCGATGACCAACCCCTATCTGGCCCTGGACATGCTGGATGTGCTTGAGACGCAGTCAGCTGCCGACGCCATGGATGCGGCCCTGTCGGCCGATCCAGAACGCGAGCTGCGCCAGGCAATCGTGGTGGATCGATCTGGCCAGGCAGCGGGCTGGACGGGGTCGGCCTGCGAACCTTATGCCGCCCACATTGTCGCCGACGGTGTCGCCGCCGCCGGAAACATGCTGGCCGATGACGGTGTGCTGGTCGCGATGCTCAGCGCATTCGACGCGCCCGGCGATGCCGGATTGAGCCAGAAGTTGCTGGCTGCGTTGCGCGCCGGTGCTGCGCAAGGCGGAGACAAACGCGGGGTTGGCTCCGCGGCGCTGAAAGTCTGCGGCGCAGAAGCCTACCCCGAGCTCGACCTGCGCATCGACTGGTCTGCCACCCCGATCGCTGATCTTGAACGGCTTTTCGAGATGGCGACCACCGGCAGCTACGCCGATTTCTTCGCGACGGTGAAGCGGCGCCAAATCACCTGAGCCCGGCGAAGTCCGGTTCAGGCGGGCGCGGGCGCGCGTCGGTCAGCCCTTGAGTCCTGTATGAGCCAAGCCCTCGATGAACTGGCGCTGCGCGAAGATGAACACCACCAGCACCGGCAGGGCGGTGAGCGTCGCGGCGGCGAGCTGGGTGTTCCACATCGGCCCCTGGTAGACGTCGACATACTGGGTCAGCGCCTGCGGCAGGGTGAAGTTACCGGGAGTAGTGAGGAAGACGATCGGCTCGAGGTAGAGGTTCCACGAGTGGAGGAAGGTGAAGATGGCGACCGCCGCCAGCGCCGGCTTCGCCAGCGGCAGCGCGATCTGCCAGAAGATGCCGAAGCGGCTCAACCCATCGACCCGTGCTGCTTCCTCCAGCTCCACCGGCAGCGCGATGAAGAACTGCCGCATCACGAAGGTGGCAAAGACGCTGGGCGCGCCGAAGATCGGCACGAGGATCAGCGGCCAATGGGTGTTCACCAGCCCCCATTTGAGAAACATCTGGAACAGCGGCACGATGGTGACTTCCGAGGGGATCAACAGCCCCAGCAGCACCACCATGAAGATCAGGCTGGCGCCCGGAAACTTGATCCGCGCGAACGCGTACCCGGCCATCGAGGAGACGGCCATCGTGCCCACCGTGACGATCGCCGCGATGTAGCAGGAGTTCCAGTATTGCTGCGCGAATGGCTGCAGCTTGAACACTTCCGCATAGGTCGACCAGTCGAAGCGCGACGGGATCAGCTCGGGCGGGAAAGCGAAGATATCGGAGATCGGCTTCACCGAACTCGTCACCATCCACCAGGTCGGAAACACGAACGGGATGGCGAGCACTGAGAGCAGACCATAGAGCGCGACACGGGCGCGCGGCGAGATGTCGTTGGGGGAGCTCTCAGTTTTCATAGAAGACGATCCGTTTGCGCATCTGCCACTGCGCGAAGGTGAGCACCGCGACGATCAGGAAAAGCAGGATCGAGATGGTGGCGCCGTAGCCGAAGCGGTGGAACTGGAAGGCCTGCTGGTAGAGGTAGTAGACCAGCACCGTGGTCGACATCCCCGGCCCGCCCTGCGTCAGCACCGCGATCTGCGCGAACACCTGGAGCGAACCGACAATGGTGATGATCATGGTGAGGAGGATGGTGGGCGAGATCAGCGGCACCGTGATCGCGTGGAACTGCGTGAACCGGCTGGCGCCGTCGACCCGCGCCGCCTCGTAGAGCTCGCGCGGCACCCCCTGCAGCGCCGCAAGGAACAGCACCATGTTGAGCCCGACATTCTTGAACACCTGCACGACGATGACCGAGGCCATCGCGGTGGGCGGTGAGCGCAGCCAGTTGGGCCCGGTAATGCCGATCAGCTGCAAGAGCCCGTTGATGCCGCCATTGGCCTGCAACAGGAAATTCCAGACGATGGTCCAGGCCACCAGCGACACCACCACCGGCGAAAAGAAGATGGTGCGGAACACCGTGATGCCGCGGAGCTTCTGGTTGACGAGGATCGCCAGCAGCAGGGCCAGGGAAAGGTTGAACACCACCAGCCCGACCGAAAACACCGCCGTCGCGCCGAGCACTTCCGGCAGCGCCGGGTCGGCTGCGAGTTTTTTGTAGTTCGCATCGCCGACGAAGCGGAACGTCCCTGCCAGCACGTTCCACTCGTGCAGCGAGTACCAGACCACCAGCCCGAGCGGGATCAGGACGAAGAGTACGATGCCGCAGAGCTGCGGGGCGATGAACAGGTAGCCCGCGAGACTGTCGCGCCGCTCCATGGTCCAGAACGGCCGCCGGCGCGATCGATCAGCGGTGGGAGCGGCAGTGGGCATTGGGGAATCCTGTAATCTTCGACTTGGGCCGCGGGCCCCTTCTCCCCTCAGGGGAGAAGGTGGCGCGGAGCGCCGGATGAGGGGTGAAGCGGCGCGGCCTGCTGGCTCTGGAAGCATGCCGAGAGATTGCACCCCTCACCCAGCTTCGCTAACTCGCTGGCGCTCGCAAGCTTCGCTTCCCTCTCCCCTGAGGGGCGAGGGGAGGGCATCGAGGCCCTCCCCGACCTCGTCACAGCATCGGCTGGATCCGGTCGCACACCGACTTCAACACCGACGGCACATCCGCCTCCGGCACCCACAGCGCGTCGAGCGCCGCACGGGCTGTCTGCTGGATCTCAGCAAACCCCGCATGGCCGGGTTTCACCTTGCCGGTGGCGATCCCCTTGATCACCACGTTCTCGATCTGCTCCGCCGACAGCAGCGGGTTGGCAGCGCCGAGCACTTCGGCGTTGAGCAGGCTCGAGCGCGGCGGCGGGAAGAATTTCGCCAGCTTCTTGGCATTCTCGGGGTTGGTGAAGAAGGCGAGGAAGTCGGCAGCTACCTCAGGGTTCTTGCCCGAGGCGAAGACGCCGATACCGGCCTGGCCGATCACCGCATATTCACCTGCCGGGCCTGACGGCAGCGGCACCAGGTCCCAGCTGAAGGGGTTCTCCTTGGGGAGCAGCGAAGCACGCGAAATCTGCGTGATGGTCATCGCCGCGTCGCCGGCGAAGAAATCGGCGGTGACGCCGGGGCCGGGGATCGCCTTGTCGGTGAAGATCGCCTTGTGGACGAAGCTCATCGCATCGACCATCGGTTGTTCGGTGAACGTGCAGGTCTTGCCGTCGGCGCTCCACGGCGAGGCGCCCCAGCCGTTCCAGATCGCGGCGAGGTTGTCCCACACCTTGTAGTCGAAATCGCGGACGATCAGCCCCTGCTTGCCCGAGGCGGCGACGGCGGTGTTGATCGCCTCGGCCTTGTCCCAGGTCCATTCGCCGGCCGCGATCAGCTCGGCCGGCGTCTGCTGCCCGTCGGCCTTGATCACGTCGTTGTTGACGAACATGCCGAACGGCGAGGTGGAGAACGGATAGGCGTAGATTTCGCCGTCGGCCGTCCACAGCGCCAGGGCGCTCTCGGTCACGTCGCCAAGGTTGTAGTCGGGCGCCGCTTCGAACGTTGCCTTGAGCGGCGACAGCGCGCCCGAGCTGACGAAATCGCTCGCTGTGGTCTCGAGGATCCAGGCGAGATCGGGGGCGTTGCCGCCGGCGATCTGCGTCGTCAGTGTCGTGGTGTAACCGTCGAACGGCAGCGAGTCGAAGCTGACCTTCACGTCGGGATGCTGCGCCGTGTAGGCGGTCGCGATCTCGTTGAACAGCGCCAGGTGCGCCTCGTTGGCGCTCCAGATCGCCATGCGGATATCAGCGGCGAGGGCAGGGACAGCCGCCATCGGAATGGCGATGCCGGCGGCCAGCGCCGCCAGTCTAAGGTCGAACAGTTTCATGGTTTCCTCCTTTGTCGTCGTCTTCTGGTCGTCGTTGCTCGTCTCAGGGGGTCAGTAGCCCCTGACGTCGGGCCAGCGAGTCTCGATGCCTTCGGCATAGAGCCGGGCCTGGAAATCGGTGAGCAATGCGTCGTCGGCCTGGACCTGGTGCGGCGTGACGCCCCGGTTGAGGCAGTACGCGGCCAGCAGCCCCGCCACTTCGCCGATGTTCCATTCCACCGGGTGCAGCCGGTAGCAGCCATTGGTGATGTGGGTGGTGCCGATGGTCTTGCCGGCCGGGATCAGGTTGCTGACCCGCTCCGGCAGCAGCGCCCCGAGCGGGATTTCGAACGGGCACGAAGCCACGTCGATATAGTTGTCGCCGCCGGTCGAGGGGTGGAGGTCGATCCGGTACATGCCGATGCCGACGCTGTCGCGATAGTTCACCGCGCCGCGTTCGCCGCGCACCTCGTAGGAGAGGTCCTGCTCGAGGATCGTCGTCACCGCCTTGATGCGGCGGCTCTCGCGGATATAGGGCGCCATGGCGAGGCCATGGTTGGTGCCGGTGATATCGCCGCGCAGCCGCAGGCCCGGGAAACCCTGTCCGCCATCCTCGCGCGGCGCCTCGGTCTGCAGCCAGTAGAACACGGCATAGGCGAGGTCGGCCGCGTCGCGTAGCCGCTCCTCGTACACGGCTTCCGGCACGTCGATGATCGGGTGCTCGAAATAGTCGAGCATCGGCCAGTTCACGAGGCAGATGTCGGAGGCGTAGGCGCCGGGCACGAAATTGCGCCGTGCCGCGATGCGCCGGAACGTCCAGAGGTTCCCGTCGCCGGGGTTCTTGCGCTGGTCGGCATCGACCAGGGTCGGATCGTCGTCGGGGTTCGGCGTAAAGCTCCGCACCGTGGTTTCGAGGGTGCGCGGATGCGGCGCGACGAAGCCGATCAGCGGCCCACCCCAGAAGCTCGGAGTATAGGCGCGCCACTTGTCGTAATTGCGCGGCTTGTCGCCCACCTGGTTGCCATCGACATGGTCGATGGCAAAGCAGATCGACACCGCCTGCGAGTTGGTCGGCTGCGCTTCGGCCGGCGCCGAGGGCTCGCCGGTGTCGCGCTGGCTCTCGAAGCCGGTGACATATTCGGTGCCGGTCATCGGCAGCAGGTCGCCGAGCTCGGTGGCCTCGATGATGTATTTGCCGGTGACGACGATGCTCTCGCCGCTGTCGCGATGCCTCAGCGTCACCGCCCGCACCCGGTCGCCGTCAACCTCCGCCGAGATCGGCTTGTAGGGCTGCAGCACCGTCAGCCTGCCGCCGCCGCGATACGGCATCAGCATGGCTTCCATCACCGCGAGGCCGACGCGCGGCTCGTGGCAGAGCCGCGACACGAACCCGGCGCCAGGGTTGAGGTCGTTCCAGGCGCGGCTCTTCTCGGTCAGCGGATAGTGGTCGCGATAATATTGCCGGATGCCGTTGCGCAGCGCCCGGTAGGAGCGGGTGATGCCGAACTGCTCGACCCAGCTGTGCTCATCGGGTGGCACCGCCTGGCTGGTCATCTGCCCGCCCAGCCAGTCGAACTCTTCCGTCATGACAACGGTCCGGCCCGAGCGCAGCGCGCCGAGCGCCGCCGCCACGCCGCCGAGGCCGCCACCGATGATCGCGATATCTGCCGAGTATTCTTTCACGTTAAGTCCGTTTGGTTAGGTCGCGTCAGGGGTGAATAGGTCATCAGGTGTCGAGGCGGTCGCTGGGGTGGATGGCGCCGAGGGTGTCGCCCTCCACCGGTTCGCACGGCAGCACCAGCTGATCGCCGGCCGAGCCGGCTTCGATCCGCTCGCACAGCATCTGCGTGGCGCGCCGCGCCATCTCTTCGCGCGGTACCGAGAAGGTGGTGAAACGGGTGCCCGACTGCATAGGGCGGAGGTGGCTGCCGAGCACCACGATCGAGAGATCGCCCGGCACCGCGAGGTTCTGCGAGCGCGCCGCCGCATCGACGATCACCGCGTCGGCCATTTCGGTGAAGAACACCACCGTCGCGCCGGACGCGCGGATCGCCTCGAGCATCGGCAGCGCCTTGCCGCCGACCTCGGGGATATGCAGCGCCAGCTCGGTGCCCCCCGGCGCCGTTTCGGCGTCCGCGAACTCGGAGGCGAAACCCTCCCAGCGATCGACCGAGGATTCGGCACCCTTGCTGGGGCCGACATAGGCGAGCTTGGTATGTCCCCTGGCCTTGGCGCGGCGCACCATCTCGGCGGTCGCCGCGACATAATCGGCGCCGACATAGGGCACCGGCGCACCGGTCGGGCCGCCAATCGGATCACGGCGACCGACGGCGACGAACGGATAGTCCCCAGCCACCAGCCGCTTCAGCTCGGCCCGGTCGAACTCGCGCCCGAGGATCACGCAGCCATCGGCCAGCCGCAGCCGGTTGTTCTCGTCAAAAATCTTGCGCTTGCCGCGATTGGCGGGCGCGCCGGTGAGCAGCAGCAGGTCATAGCCCAGCGTCTGCGCCGTCTCCTCGATGCCGAACAGGAACGGCGCGAAGAAATCCGCCTGCGCGCTCGGGAAGGCTGGTTCATAGGTGAACACCCCGAGAATGCGGTTGAGCCCCTTGGCCATGCGCCGGGCAATCGGGTCGGCGACATAGCCGGTCTCGCGGATCGCCTTCTGCACCCGCTCGCGCGTCTCGTCGGGAATGCGTCCCGCCGCCGCCTTGGCGTCGTTCAGCACCAGCGATACCGTCGCCTGGCTCACCCCGGCAATGCGCGCAATATCCCGCTGTGTAAGGCGTCCGCCCTTGGCCAAGCCGTCCTCCCCGACGTGCTCAATGCTGCTAATACGCATTAGCAGCTAATGCGTATTAGCGGAGGAGACGGAGATGAGTCAAGAGGGGGATGTGGTCGAGTCGAATGGCGCCTTGGCCCCAGCTCCCGCCGTCACTTCCGCGAAAGCTCATGGGCGCTAAGGTATCGACCGCTCTGAGCCAAGCCATCGATCCACCGGAACGGCGCCCCAAACTCGGTGTCATCCCAGCGAAAGCTGGGACCCAACTCGCAGCCGGCGCGGGAGGTGAAATGGGTCCCCTGCTTTCGCAGGGATGACAGCCGGTGGGTGGGCACGACCGTACCTTGGCGCCCATGGCGATAGCTGGGACTCTAATAATCAGCCAGCACGGATGGTGCATTCTCCGATGAAAACGCTCCCGGTGGTACGAGTGAACGATATCCGCAGAATGCGGCCTCCGGGCTACTCGTGATCCACCCATTTCCCCCCGCGCCCCGGCACCTTCGGCGTCGCCAGCATCGCCGTGAGGATGCGGCTCATCAGCGCCTGTTCCTGCTTCTTGCCTTCGGCGGCGTGGCGGAGGTCGACCAGCAGCGCCGAGGTGGCGTTGAGGCGGGCGCAGGCGAGGGTCGCGATATGGAGGGCGAAATCCGGGTTCTGCGACAAGACGTCGAGCGCTTCCTCGATGACGCGGACCCGCACTTCCGTCTCGGCGGTGACGGTGGCGCTGTGCGGCGTGCCGAGCAGCACCGCCATCTCGCCGACAATTGCCCAGGGCTCATCGATCTGGGCGATGTCGACGCCCTCGCGCGACACGGTAAGCCGGCCGGCCTCGAGCAGGTAGAGCCGCCCCGAATAGCTGCCTTCGGTGGTGAGCCGGTCACCCGGGTTGAGCGTTTCGAGCGGCAGCGAGACGGCGAGGGCGGCGAGCGTGGACATCGGCGGGTTCCGGCAGGTTCGAGCGCAGCTTGGGTGAGCTTAGGTGAACCCTCGGTGAAAGTCGTGGGGGGCGCTGGGGACCCGCGCCGGACCCGCCGAAGCGTCCGGCCATCGGGCGCCGACCCATCAGAACGGCGGCCGACGCAGCGTGGAATCTGAAAGTTTTCTGAAATTGCCGCTGCGAGGCGCGCCTTCGCCTCGCATCCGGTGGCCGTCGGGCTAGGCTCGCGCCCACCCCCTGGCACACACTGATTCGACATGGTGACGACTCATGAGGATTGCGCGGCTCATCGCCCTTGTCGCCAACCGGATCGCGCTGACGATCTATGTGTGGGCGGTGAAACTGTGGGAATGGCCCGGACTTCTCGCCGACGAGCGCCCACAATTTATCGTCGACGAGATCGTCTCGCCGGCCCGTGGCGACACCTACGCCATCGTGGTGAAATACGCCAGGTTCGGCTTGGATGACGGGGTCGCTGAACTTGTCGCGGCGCTGGTACGGCAGGGGGTGAACGTCATCGTCGTCTGCAACGGCCAACCGCGGCCCGACCACCTCGACCGGCTGCGTGCCGGTGCCCATCGCCTGTTGGTCCGCCGCAATATCGGCCGCGATTTCGGCGCCTACCGGGCGGCGACGCTGCTGCTCGAGCGCGAAGGGCTGGTTCCCGACCGGCTGCTCTATTTCAACGACAGCGTGATCTACCTCGATGGTCCCGAGCTCGATCGGTTGATCACCGCGCTGCGGGTGACGCCGGCCGGCATGCTGGGGGCGTTCGAGAACCACGAGACCCGCCATCACCTGGGGTCCTTCACCTTCGGCCAGTCGGCCGAGGTGGTGGCGGATCCTGCGGTGCGGCGGTTCTGGCGGCGCTACCGCGCCTACAGTTTGCGGCCGCACGCGATCCTTCGCGGCGAGATCCGGCTGACAACCTTGGTCAAGAGCCGCGGGCACCGGCTCGACGTCGTCTACTCGGCGCAGCGGCTGGCGAGCGAACTGCAACGGCTGCCGGCGAACGAGCTGGCGGGCCTCTGGCGTTACCTGCCTTCGCGCACCCGCGGCAGCGAGCCGGTGGCCGGGCCCGACACGCGGAGCCGGCGCGACCGCCTCATCGACCAGCTCATGGCGAGCTTCATGGACAGCAGCCAGGCGCACTACGCCTTCGGGCTGTTCCACCGCGTGCTGAAGGCGCCGATCATCAAGAAGGATCTCTTGGGGCGCGGCGTCTATCTCGAGCACCAATGCCTGCGGATCCTCGACGACCTGCCGCCGGACACGGCCCAGGCCGTGGTGCGCCTGCTCGCCAATCGCGGTCGGCCGGTGCAGTTGCGCGGCCTTCACCGCTTCCGCTACCGCAACGGGCTGATCTGACGCTCGGCTCGAGGCGTGCATCGGAGGATGGAGCGGCCGCCGCCCCATCGGCCGTCGGCACGGCGAAATCGGCGAGCTCAGCATCGGACCTCCCCAGAACTCGGTGTCATCCCTGCGAAAGCAGGGACCCAACTCACAGCCGGCGCAGGTTGATAGGTGGGTCCCTGCCTTCGCAGGGATGACAGCCGGTGGGTGGGCACGACTTTAGCGCGGTCGGCTCGGTCCGATCGCGCAGCCCACCCTCAGCGGATCTGCCGGCCGGCGCTTTGCAGCGTCTCGAACGCTGCGAACCTCCGGTCGTGCCAGTCCCGCGTCGCGGCCGAGGGCTGGTAGCGTTCGGCGATGTGCGACATGGCGGCCATGGCAGCTGCCGCGTCGGCATAACGGCCTGAAGCCACGGCGCCGAGGATGGCAGAGCCCAGCAGCACCGGCTCCTCCGCCACCGGGGCGGATATTTCGACCCCGCTCGAGTCGGCGAGCAGCTGCCGCACCAGCGGTGATTGCGCCGCGCCGCCGCTGACGACGATCTCGTCGATGGCGATACCCTGCCGGCGCGATGCGGCGAGAATCTGCCGCACGCCATACCCGAGGCTCGAGACACCGGCGAGATAAAGCCCGATCAGGCTCTCCAGCCCGCGCTCCATGCCAAGTCCGGCGATGAGCGCCCGGGCCTCCGGATCGGCGAAAGGCGCGCGGTTGCCGAGGAACTCGGGCACCACATGCAGGCCGCCGACCAGTGTCGGCACATCCGCCTGCCGCAGCCGCTCCGCCGCCGTGCGGCTCAGCCAGGCGACCAGCCCGAGGCCCTCGGCTTTGGCTCTTGCCTCGGCTTCCGCTGCGGCGGGGTGGAAGCGCACCAACTGGTCGATCGCCGCCCCGGCGGCCGACTGGCCGCCTTCGCTGAGCCAGAAGCCGGGCACCATGGCCGAGAAATACGGCCCCCAGACGCCATCGACGAAGGCCGGCTCTGCCGTCGAGGTCATCGTGCAGGCCGAGGTGCCGAACACATAGGCCATGCGCCTCTCGACGCTGCCGCCGTCATCCGCGGCGCCGACCGTGCCGAGCCCGCCCGCATGCGCGTCGATCAGCCCGGCGGCCACCGGCACCCCCGACACGAGGCCGAGTTCCGCGGCGGCCTCGGGCAACAGCCCGCCCGCCAGCGGCGTGCCCGCCGCGACAATCTCGGTGCCGATGCGGGCAAAGCCTTCATCGGCCAGCGCTCCGAGGCCGATGCCGCGGAAATACTCGGCGTCCCAGCTCTGCTCATGCGCCAGATAGGTCCATTTGCAGGTCACCGTGCAGATCGAGCGCGCGAGGCTGCCGGTGGCGCGCCAGCTGAGGAAATCCGGCAGGTCGAAGAACTGCCAGGCGCTGTCGAAGCTCTCCGGCAAATGCTCCCTGAGCCAGAGCAGCTTCGGCGTCTGCATCTCGGGCGAGATGGTGCCGCCGACATAGCGCAGCACCGCGTGCCCGCCGCGGTTGATCCGCGCCGCCTGTTCGCGGGCCCGGTGATCCATCCAGACGATGATATTGCGCTCGCGCTCACCCGAGGCGCTGACCGAGATCGGTCTGCCGCCTTCCCCCAGCACCACCAGCGAGCAGGTCGCATCAAAGCCGATGCCGGCAATGCTCTGAGGCGCTACGCCCGCGGCGCTCACCGCCTGGCGGACGCTGCGGCAGACCGCAGCCCAGATGTCCTCGCTCGATTGCTCGGCGATGTCGCCGGCCGCCTGGAACAGGGCAATGTCGTGCTTGCCGACCCCGAGCTGCCGGCCGCTGGCGTCGAACACCCCGGCGCGGGCGCTGCCGGTGCCGACGTCCACCCCAATGAAATGCTGCAGCGCCATCTCAGAGATCATTGCTCTGCGGCAGGATGACGAGGTCGCGGATCGTCACCTTGCGCGATCGGGTCAGCATGAACAGCACCGCTTCGGCCACCTCTGTCGGCTCCATCAGGTCGCCGGCCGCGAGCGCTGCATCGAGCTTTTCCTTGGGCCAGTCGCTGAGCAGCGCCGTGACCACCGGCCCGGGCTGGATGGCGCCGACCCGAATGCCATGCTGTTTCACCTGCCGGCGCAGGGTGTGCACGAACGCCTGCATGGCGTGCTTGGAGGCGGTGTAGATCGGCTCGCCGACCACCGGCACCACGCCGGCCACCGAGCTGGTGACGACGATGTCGCCGGTCTTTCGCTCGATCATGTGCGGCAGCACCGCATGCACGGTGCGGAACACCGCGTTGATGTTGAGGGTTAGCATGCGGTCCCACTGGTCCGGGTCGCCGCTCGCGAAATCGCCTCCGACATAGGCGCCGGCATTGGCGTGGAAAATGTCGAGCTGCCCCGCCTGCTCGAGGATTCCCGGCAGCATCTCTGCCACGCTTTTCGGCTCGGTGAGGTCGATCACCAGCGGCATGGCGTCGGGCCCGAGCTCGGCCGCGAGCTGCTGCAGCTTGTCGCCGGCCCGGTCGACCAGCACGACGCGCGCCCCGGCGGCAAGCAGCGTCCGTGCGCATTCGAGCCCGATCCCCGATGCGGCGCCGGTGATCGCCGCGACTTTTCCGTTGAGGCTGGCGCTCATTGCATTTCCCCGATTTGTCTGCCCTTGGATGCCAGCGCGTCGGCGGCCGCAGCCAGCGCCGCCGGCAGTTCCTCGGCGCCCATCGCCACACGGAACGCTCCCGCCGCCTTGAGCAGGGCGCGGCGTCCGGGGCGCGGATCGGTGGGGTCGACAAAGCCGATCGGCACCATGCCGGCGGCAACCGCCGAACTGATGCCATGCGGGCTGTCGTCCACCATGACGCAGCGCGAGGGATCGACGTCGAGCTCGCTCGCGCAATAGAGCAGCAGGTCGGGCGCCGGCTTCGGCCGCTTCACCTGTTCGGCGCTGAACACGTGTGGCGCAAAGCTCTGCCACAGCGGCAGCTGCCCCAGGCTCGCACCCAGCCGCTCGAGCGTGCTGTTGGAGGCCACGCATTTCGGCCGCTGCAGCGTTGCGACCACCTCGGCAATTCCCGGCATCGCGGTGAGCGTCGTGGCGAACTCGGCATAGAGCCGCTGATGCCAGCCCCCGAACAGGCCCTCGATGTCCTCGAGCCCGTAATCCCTTGCGCACATGGCGCGGATATCCCGCTCGGAATTGCCGGTAAAGCGTCGGTGCGCCTCCTGCGGGGTGATCGCCACTCCGGCCGCCGCCAGCGCTTCGGCGAGCGTGCGGCTGGCGATCGGTTCGCTGTCGATCAGCACCCCGTCGCAGTCGAAGATCACCAGCCCGATGGCGTCGAGCGTCGCCGCCGCGCGGGGCGGCAAGGTATCGGAAATCATCACGCCTCTGCGCCCCGCATGCTGACGGCCCGATCGGGGCGGTCGGTGGTGATCTGGCGGATCGGCTTGTCGAGCCAGAGTTTCAGGTCCGCTTCCTCGTTCGGCACCCAGGCGCCCAGCCGCTCGAGCGGCACCTGGGCCGTGATGGCGTCCCACTCGGCGGCGAGCAGGCTCTTTTCCACCGCGACGATGTCGCTGAGCTCCAGCATGGTATCGAGCCCCGCCTTCAGCCCCAGCCGCTCGGCCGAGTTGCGGTCGAACGATGAGAGCCTGCGGATATGCGGCGCCACCCGGCCGATCTCGACCAGGATCTCCTCGTGAAAGCTGGTGAGGATGCTGCGCTCGGCCAGCCCGAACCGGTCGATCGTCGCCGCCGCCTTCGCTTCGAGCCCAGGGTAAGCCACATGGCCGACGCCGGCCTTCAGCTCCACATGCAGCTCCATCGTGCCATCACGGAAGATCTCGAGCACCTCTTCGAGCGTCGGAATCGCCTCGCCGTCGCTGTCCTTGAGCCGAACGCTGCGGTGCTCTCCGGCTTTCAGCGCGGCAACCGGGCCGCTGCGGTCGGTGGTGCGATCGAGCGTCGGGTCATGGATCACCAGCAACTCGCCATCGGCGGTGAGGTGCACGTCGAACTCGACGCCCTCGACCGGCATCGCCGCGAGCTTTCGAAAGCCGGAGAGCGAATTCTCCGGCCACAGGTTCCGGCCACCGCGGTGGCCGATGATCATTACCATCGTAGAGTTCCTTCAGGGGAATAGGGGGCCGTGAACCGGCGGTGCATTGATCCTCCACCGCGCAGCGGGGGAGGGGGACCAGCGAAGCTGGTGGAGGGGGCGGCCCAAAATACCGGCGCGTGCTGTCGCCCCCCCTCCACCGCCTTCGGCGGTCCCCCTCCCCCGTTCCACGGGGGAGGATCACGGAGAGTCCGGGCGCAACAGCCCCTGCCACCTCACTTCCCCGCATCGACCAACCCGCGGGTGAACCAGCGCTGCATCACAAGGATCACCAGCGCCGGCGGCAGCATGACGAACAGGGCTGCGCTCATCGCGATGTTCCAGGCCGGCGCCGCGTCGGAGACCGGAACCAGTTCCTTCAGGCCCAGGATCGCCGTCTGCATCTCCGGGCCGGTGGTGAACAGTAGCGGCCACAGGTACTGGTTCCAGCCGAACAGGAACAGGATAATGCCGAGCGCCGCGATATTGGCGCGCGAGAGCGGCAGCAGCACATGCCAGAAGAACCGCAGCGGCCCCGCCCCGTCGAGCTTGGCCGCTTCGCAGAGCTCGTCCGGCACCGTCAGGAAGAACTGGCGGAACAGGAACGTCGCCGAGGCCGAGGCGATCAGCGGCAGGATCAGCCCGGCATAGGAGTTGACGAGGTTCCACTGCAGCGCCGTCTCGATCCGGTAGCCGGTAAGGCTTTCGACCAGCCCCCCGAGCCCGATCGTGCCGACCACCCAGCGCAGCGGCCCGCCGGCATCGGCCACCGCCTCGTAGGTGGGGATGATGCGCACCTCCACCGGCAACATCAGCGACACGAAGATCAGCCAGAACGCCGTCATCCGGAACGGAAAGCGGAAATAGGTGATGGCGAAGGCGGCGAGCAGCGACACGACGAGCTTCCCCACCACGATCCCCATCGTCACGATGATCGAATTGAGGAAGGCGCGCGAGAAGTTGCCCTCGTTCCAGGCGGCGACGAGGTTGTCGACAAGGTGTGCCCCCGGCAGCAGCGGGAATGGCGTCTGCTGCACTTCCGAGAGCGTCAGCGAGCCCGCCACCAGGGCGAAATAGAGCGGCAGGCAGACCGCCGCCGCGCCGACCAGCAGCACGGCATGGCAGAAGATCGAGAGCGTCAGGCTTCGGCCCACCATCGCTACACCCCGTAATTGACTTTGCGCTCGAGGGCGCGGAACTGCAGCACCGTGAACACCACGGCGACGATCATCAGCACCACCGACTGGGCGGCCGACGAGCCGAGGTCGAGCTGCACGAAGCCGTCCTGGTAGACCTTGTAGACAAGGCTGTTGGTCGCCCCGGCCGGCCCGCCCCGCGTCATCGCGTCGATCACGCCGAAGGTCTCGAACAGCCCGTAGACGAAGTTCATGACGACGAGGAAGAAGATCGTCGGTGTGATCAGCGGCACCGAAATGGCAAAGAACCGGCGGATATGCCCGGCGCCGTCGAGCGTCGCCGCTTCGAGCAGCGAGGCGGGCACCGCGAGCAGCGCCGCGACGAGGAAGATGTAGTCGTAGCAGACATGCTTCCAGACCGAGGCGATGATGACGAGGAGCTGCGCATCGAACGGCCGCCGGTTCGGATCCCACGGGATGCCGATCGCCTGCAGCATCTCGGCAATCGGCCCGACCGCCGGGTTGAACAGGAACGCCCAGATCACGCCCGAGATCACCGGCGCGATGGCATAGGGCATCAGGATGATGCTGCGATAGAGCCCGCGACCGCGGATGACATAGTCGGTCGCGAAGGCGAAGAGCCCCGCAAGCCCGAGCGTTACGACGTTCTGCACCACCGAGAACCACAGCGTGAACACCGCGCTGTCGCGGTAGTCGGCGCTGGCGAACAGGGCGAGGAAATTGTCGAGCCCGACAAAGATCTGGATGCCGCCGAACGGATCGACCTGCACGAAGGCCAGCGACAGCGCCTTGTAGGACGGAATGAAAAAGAAGAAGACGAGGATCAGCAGCTGCGGCGCCAGCAGGCCCGCGGCCAGCCATGGCTGCTTGAAATGCGCGGTCTTCAGCCCGGCGCTTGAGGCGCTCGGGAACAGCCGACCGAGCGCCAGCCCACCCGAGGTCCGGGAGCGGCGGCTGGCGCCGCCCCCGAGCTCGATGCTGCCATCAGCCGCCGGCATGGAGCTTCTCATACTGGCGGAGGATCTGGTTGCCCTGTTCGACTGCGGCGTCGAGCGCCTGCTGCGCCGTCTTCTCGCCGGTCCAGACGCTCTGCACTTCCTTGACCAGCAGCTGCATCGACTGGTTGTGGTTGCCGAAGCGGAAGCCGCGCGAGTTGTCGGTCGGCGTGCCGCGGCTCAGCTGCAGGATGGCGATCTCCCGGGTCGGGTGCTCGTCATAATAGCCGTCCGCCTTGATCGCCTCGTAGGCCGTCATGGTCACCGGTACATAGCCGGTTTCCTTGCTCCACCAGGCCTGGGTGGCCGGCGAGGCGACGAAATCGAGGAACGCCGCGGCGCCGGCATATTCGGCGTCCGTTTCGCCTTTCAGCACCCACAGGGCGCCGCCGCCGATGGTGCTGTTCTTGGGCTCCACCCCTTCCTCATGCGGGAGGAAGGTAGCGCTCCAGTTGAACTTCGCCGTCGACTCGACGCCGGCATGCGCCGCGGTCGAGGCAACGAAGGTCGAGCACTGGCCTGAGGTGAACAGCTGGTCGGGGGCGAGGCCCTGGCCGGCGAGCTGCAGCACGCCATCGTTCATCCAGCTCTGCAGCCGTTCCAACTGGCCCACCACCATCGGGCTCTGGTTGAAGATGAACTCGGTATCGAGCCCGCCGAAGCCATTGGCCTTTGTGCCCCAAGGCTGATCCTGGATGGCGGCATAGTTCTCGAGCATGCTCCAGAAGAAGTCGTTGGCCAGCACCATCGAGCAGTCCGACACGCCCTTTTCCTTGATGGCGCGCAGCTGGGCATCGATCTCCTGCCAGGTCTCGCCGGGCTTGTCGAAGCCGGCCGCCTTGAAGTGGTCGGCGTTGTACCAGAAGATCGGCGTCGAGCTGTTGAACGGCAGCGCGGCGGGCTTGCCGTCGACGAGGAAGAAGCCGGCGACCGGGGCGACGAAATCGTCCCACTTGATGTCGTAGCCTTCCTTCTCCATCAGCTCGGGCACCGGCACCACGGCGCCGGAATTCAGCATGGTGAGAAAGCCGCGTTCGGCCGCCTGCACCAGGGTCGGCTGCTGGCCGACGCGATAGGCGGCGACCATCGCCGCCATGGTCTCTTCGTAATTGCCCTTGTTGATGCCGACCAGCTCGTACTTGTCCTGGCTGGCGTTGAAATCGACGATCAGCTTGTCGACGATTTCGGCCAGCCGGCCACCCAGCGCATGCCACCATTCGATC
>NZ_DASZAW010000055.1:0-14427 GCF_035944845.1 Devosia sp.
GGGCAACACCATCTCCTGGTCGTCCTCGGGCGTGATGGGTTTCAAGGGTTCGCGCAAGTCGACCCCGTATGCCGCCCAGGTTGCGGCTGAAGACGCGGCCAAGAAGGCCCAGGAACACGGCATGAAGACCCTCGAGGTCGAAGTGCGCGGTCCTGGTTCGGGCCGTGAATCGGCGCTTCGCGCGCTGCAGGCTGCTGGCTTCAACGTCACCAGCATTCGCGATGTTACCTCGATCCCGCACAATGGTTGCCGGCCGCGCAAGCGTCGCCGCGTCTGACCTCCGTTACGGTTGATCTCCCGGCGCGCCCCTCGCGCCGGGATAGGTACATTGCATAGCGGACAGGCGGTCAGGCGGACCGCCAATTTGAAAGGACACCACCGTGACCATCCAGCGGAACTGGCAGGAACTCATCAAGCCGACCAAACTGGACATCGTTTCGGGCAGCGACAGCGTGCGCACGGCTTCGGTCGTGGCGGAGCCGCTTGAGCGCGGCTACGGCCTGACGCTCGGCAACGCTCTGCGTCGCGTGCTGCTGTCGTCGCTCCAGGGCGCGGCCGTTACCGCGATCCAGATTGACGGTATCCTGCACGAATTCTCGTCGCTTCCCGGCGTGCGTGAAGACATTACCGACCTCGTGCTCAACGTCAAGGAAATCGCCCTCAAGATGGGTGGCGAAGGTCCGAAGCGTCTGACCCTCACCAAGCAGGGCCCGGGTGCGGTCGTTGCCGGCGACATCAAGGTCTCCGGTGACATCGAAGTGCTGAACCCCGAGCTGGTGATCTGCCACCTCGACGATGGCGCCGAGATCAACATCGAGTTCACCGTCAACACCGGCAAGGGCTACGTGCCGGCCGACAAGAACCGTCCCGACGACGCTCCGATCGGCTATATCCCGGTCGACGCGCTGTTCTCCCCGGTCCGCCGCGTCTCCTACAAGGTTGATGCGACGCGCGCCGGCGAGAGCCTCGACAAGGACAAGCTGACCCTGACCGTCGAAACCAATGGCGCCATCTCGCCGGAAGACGCCGTGGCTTACGCCGCGCGGATCCTGCAGGACCAGCTGTCGGTGTTCGTCAACTTCGAAGAGCCCACCAAGGAGAAGACCGCGGACACTGTCCCGGAACTCGCCTTCAACCCGGCGCTGCTCAAGAAGGTCGACGAGCTCGAGCTCAGCGTCCGTTCGGCGAACTGCCTGAAGAACGACAACATCGTCTATATCGGCGATCTCATCCAGAAGACCGAAGCCGAGATGCTGCGCACGCCGAACTTCGGCCGCAAGTCGCTCAACGAGATCAAGGAAGTGCTGGCTCAGATGGGCCTGCACCTCGGGATGGATGTGCCGAACTGGCCGCCTGAGAACATCGACGATCTGGCCAAGCGCTACGAAGATCATTATTAAGCCGGCCAACACAAACAGCCGCTAACCGCCCGTCGTGAGACGCCCGGGCCTTAGGGAGTAACAAAATGCGCCACGGTAATTCGAACCGTAAGCTCAACCGGACCTCTGCTCATCGCAAGGCCATGTTCGCCAACATGTCGGCATCGCTGATCAAGCACGAGCAGATCGTGACCACCTTGCCTAAGGCCAAGGAACTGCGTCCGATCGTCGAGAAGCTGATCACGCTGGGCAAGCGCGGCGACCTGCATGCGCGCCGCCAGGCCATCGCCCAGATGCGCGATGAGACCCAGGTGCAGAAGCTCTTCGCCACCATCGGCCCGCGCTACAAGGATCGTAACGGCGGCTACATCCGGATCCTCAAGGCCGGCTTCCGCTACGGCGACAACGCCGCTCTCGCGGTGATCGAGCTGGTCGACCGTGACGTCGATGCCAAGGGCCTCGACTCCGGTCCGGTCGAGGCACGCGAGACCGACGACGAAGCCGCCGCGGCGTAAGCCCGAGGTTATCGGTAAGGTTCAGAGGCGGTCCGGCTTGTCCGGGCCGCCTTTTCGTTTGACCGGGGAATGTAATCGACGCCGTAATGGCGAGACTCGTTTGGGGAGAGTGGAATGTCGGATCAGGGCCTCATCCTCGTGACCGGTGCGACCGGTTTCGTCGGCAAATGGGCGGTGCTGGAACTGCTGAAGGCCGGGCATCGCGTTCGCGGCACGGTGCGCTCGCTGGGGCGCTCGGAGGAGGTTCGGGCGACGCTGGGCGCGGCACTCGGGCAGGGCGCCCTCGACCGGTTGGAACTGGTCGAAGCCGACCTCCTCGACGACAGGGGCTGGACGGAGGCCATGCAGGGCGTGGCGACGGTCATGCACATCGCCACTGCCATCCGGGCCGATGAACCCAAGGACCAGAGCCTCGTCATCCGCCCGGCACTCGAGGGCACCCAGCGGGTGTTCCGCTTCGCCAACGCCGCCGGCATCAAGCGCATCATCATGACCTCGTCGATCGCCACGGTCGGCTATGGCCATGGCCAGACCAGCGGCCGGCGGGTCTATGACGAGACCTACTTCACCAACCTCGACAACATGCGCTGGACCTGGGCCTATTGCATCGGCAAGACCAAGGCGGAGCAGTTCGCCTGGGCCTTTGCCAAGGAACACGGCATCGGGCTCACGACGGTGCATCCGGGCGCCATCATCGGCCCGGCGCTCGACAAGGATGCGAGCATCTCGCTGCAGTTGGTCTCGGGCCTGCTGAACGGCTCGACGCCCGCCATGCCGTCCAACGGCTTCTCGATTATCGATGTGCGCGACGTGGTGGCGCTGCATCTCGCGGCCCTCGACAACCCCGAGACCATCGGCCAGCGCTACCTTGCCACCGCCGAGTACGTACCGTTCCCCGAGGTGGGGAACATCCTCCGCGCCGCTCACCCGGAATGGAACGTCACCAGCAAGACCGTGCCCGACTGGATCATCAAGGTGATCGCGGCGTTCGGTGGGCCGGCACGCCAGATCATCAACGACATCGGCAATGAGAAGGTTTTCGATGGCTCGAAAGGTGAGAAACTGTTGGGCCGCAAGTTCATTTCCGCCAAGGATTCGATCCTTGCCACCGCAGACAGCGTCATCCGCCTCGGCATGGTGAAACAGAAGACGACCTGACGTGCCCATACCAAACCTGATCGACGATCTCCGCGCCGCCGTCGGGCCCCGCCACCTCATAACCGGCGATCGGCAGACTGAGCGCTACCGTCGCGGCTTTCGCTCCGGCGAGGGTGACGCGGTTGCCGTCGCAAAGCCCGGCACGCTGCTGGAGCTGTGGCGGGTCCTGGAGGCAACCGTCCGGCATGACGCCATCGTCATCATGCAGGCCGCCAATACCGGGCTCACCGAGGGTTCGACCCCCAGCGGGCACTACGATCGCCCGGTCGTCGTGGTGAACACGCTGCGCCTGGCCGATATCCAGTTGCTCGATGGCGGCAAGCAGATCGTCAGCTTCCCCGGCAGCACGCTCGACAAGCTCGAGAAACTGCTGAAGCCGATCGGCCGACTGCCGCATTCAGTGATCGGCTCGTCCTGTCTCGGCGCCTCGATCGTCGGCGGCGTTTGCAACAACTCGGGCGGTTCGCTGGTGCACCGCGGGCCGGCCTATACCGAGTTGTCGCTGTTCGCCCGGATCGGCGCCGACGGCCGGCTCGAGTTGGTCAACCATCTCGGCATCGAGCTCGGCAGCACCCCCGAGGAAATCCTCGGTCGGCTGCAGGCGGGCGACTACGCCGCCGAGGACGTACTGCACAATGTCGGGCTCGCCTCGGACAGTGAGTACGCCCAGCGGGTGCGTCAGATCGATGAGCCCTCGGCTGCGCGCTTCAACGCCGATCCACGCCGGCTGCACGAAGCGGCCGGCAGCGCCGGTAAGGTGGCGGTGTTTGCCGTGCGGCTCGACACGTTTGAAAAGCAGGGCGCCGAGCAGGTATTCTACATCGGCACGAATGACGTCGCGGTGCTGACCCAACTGCGCCGCGAGTTGCTCAGCCTCGAGGCGCTGCCAGTTGCCGGTGAGTACATGCACCGCGATATGTTCGACGTGGCCCGCAGCCATGGCAAGGACACGTTCCTTGTCATTCAGCGCTTCGGCACCGAGGTGATGCCGACCTTCTTCAACCTGAAGGGCAGGGTGGACGCCACGCTCAACAAGTTGCCGCTGCTGCCAAAGCAGCTTTCGGATCGCATCCTGCAGGGCCTGAGCCGGCTGTTCCCCGAGCACCTGCCGCGGCGTCTGCTCGATTATCGCGATCGTTTCGAGCATCACCTGATGCTGCGCATGTCCGGGGACGGCATCGCCGAAGCCGAAGCGCTGCTGCAGCGGATGTTCGCCGATGGCGCCCGTGGCGCCTACTTCAGGTGCACGCCCAAGGAAGGCGCGCAAGCCTTCCTCCACCGCTTCGCCGCCGCCGGTGCGGCGATCCGCTACGCGCTGATGCACGAGAAGACCTCGGGCGGCCTGTTGGCGCTCGACATCGCGCTCCGTCGCAACGATCAGGACTGGTATGAGAACCTGCCGGCGGAGATCGACAGCCAGCTCGAGCTGAAGCTCTACTACGGCCACTTCCTCTGCCACGTCTTCCATCAGGACTATGTGCTGAAGCAGGGCGCCGACCCGCATCGAGTGAAGGACGCCATGCTGGCCGTGCTCGACCAGCGCGGCGCGCAGTACCCGGCCGAGCACAATGTCGGCCACGTCTACGCCTCACAGCCTGAACAGCGGGCCTTCTTCCGCGCGCTCGATCCGACCAACAGCTTCAACCCGGGGATTGGCGACGACTCGAAGCACCGGCACTATGCGGGCGATCATCACCACGACCACGCGCACTGAAGGCCTGGCCCAGAACGAACGGCGGCGCGAGCCGACCCCCACCCTTGATCCCTCCTCCTAAACAAGGGGAGGGAGGCGATAGCCTCCATGTCGGAGGGAGCGTCTCCCTCCCCATATTCAGGGGAAACGGGGAGCGGACAGGGGTGGGGGCGGTAGCCACCGGGCTTGCGCCCCGACAAGGATCCCCAACCGCTCAGCGCACCAGCCCCCACTCGGCATAGAGCCGCTTGAGCTGGCGCATGGAGTCGATTTCGACCATCGGCAGCCCGACAGCGCGGAGCCGGTCCCGATCGCGTTGCCGCCGCGTGGGTTGGACGATCAGTATCCACCGGATCATTTCCCACTTGAGGCTGTCGCGGTTACCGGCCAGCGCGCCGACGCGATCCTTCTGGAACAGGGTGCGCCACAGGTAGCGGCGAAAGTTCGCCCAGTGGTGGTCATGGAGCAGGATAAGCCCGGTGGCCCGGGCGAGCCTCTGCGGCATCAGGCTCGAATAGTTGCCGTCCATCACCCAGCGCTCGTTGTGGATCGCCGCATCGTGCAGGGCGCGGAACTCGTCATCCGGGCGCTGCACCCAGTTGGTGTTCGGCAGGTGTCGGAACAGGTCGACGTGGAACGGCTCGGCTCCGATCTTGTTCGCCAGCGCCACGGCCAGCGTGGATTTGCCGGAGTTCGATGGCCCGCAGATCATGATGCGTTCGCCCAGCGCCGAGAGTGGCAGCACGTCCATTTCAGCCCCCGATGTTGCATTGACCCCGGCTCCGGGGGACGCGGCTTATACTGCATCGGGCTCGACTAGGCGAGCGCTCGATACCACTGCCGAGACGCTGAAGTAAGCAGCTATCCACCGTGGCTTAGCTGCGGCTAGAATGCTGGGAGGGCGGGGCGATGTGCACCGCCCTTTCGTTCGTGGAGGAGCGTCATGGCCAAGGTCGTCATCATTGGAGGCAGCGGCCATGTCGGCACATACCTCGTGCCGCGCCTGGTCGATGCGGGGCACCAGGTCGTCAACGTCACCCGCGGCCAACGCAAGCCTTACGCGCCGAATGCCGCCTGGGGCAGGGTAGAGACTGTGCTCATCGATCGCGACGCCGCCGAACATGAGGGCAGCTTCGGCGCCGCCATCGCTGCGCTCGAAGCCGACATCGTCATCGACATGATCTGCTTTGTCCTGCCACGGGCCCAGCAACTGGTGGAGGCGCTGCGCGGCAGGGTGCAGCACTTCATCCATTGCGGCACCATCTGGGTCTACGGCCACAACACTGCGGTGCCGGCGACCGAAGATCAGCCGCTCAACCCTTTCGGCGAGTACGGCACGCAGAAGGCGGCGATCGAGACCTACCTGCTCGACGAAGCCCGCCGCCGCGGCTTCCCCGCCACCGTCTTCCGTCCCGGTCACATTGTCGGTCCGGGTTGGGCGCCGCTGAATCCGGCCGGACATTTCAACGCCGAGGTGTTCTCCAGGATTGCGCGCGGCGAAGAACTGGCGCTGCCGAACTTCGGGCTCGAGACCGTCCACCACGTGCACGCCGACGACCTGGCGCGGCTGATCATGGCGATCATCGCCAACCGCTCGACTGCGGTGGGCGAAGCGTTCAACGCAGTCTCGCCGCAAGCCATCAACCTGCGCGGCTATGCCGAGGCAATGTACCGCTGGTTCGGCCAGGAGCCGAAGCTCAGCTACCTGCCGTTCGAGCAGTGGAAGCTTGGGCAGGACCCGGACGAGGCCAATGCCACCTGGGAGCATATCGCGCGCAGCCCCAGTCATTCCTCGGAGAAGGCTCGGCGCCTGCTCGGCTACAGCCCACGCTATTCCTCGCTCGAGGCCGTGCAGGAGGCTGTCAGCTGGCTGATCGACAACGGCAAGGTGGCAAGTCCGCAAGACTAGTGAAATCGGCTCGTGGCATGTCGGGGCTCATCACGAGGTAAGCCATGACCCAGAGCTACGAAGACCGCATCAATCGCGTCACCGCCTACATCTACGAGCATCTCGACGAGCCGCTCGATCTCGAGCGCCTCGCCGATGTGGCGGCCATGTCGCCCTGGCACTGGCACCGGGTCTACTCGGCGATGCGCGGCGAGACTGCCGCCGCCGCAGTACGCCGCCTGCGCCTGATGCGCGCTGCCAACGAACTGGCCAACTCGGAGGCGTCGGTCGAGGCGATCGCCCGGCGCTCCGGTTATGACAACGTCCAGTCTTTCACCCGCATCTTCGCCGAGGCCTATGGCATGCCTCCGGCCCGCTATCGCCGCGAGGGCAGCCATACGGCCTTCAATCCGGCACAGAACGGTGCCCCCACATCCCATTACGACGTGGAGGTGCGGCATGTCCCCGCCATGACCATCGCCACCGAACCGCATGTCGGGGACTACATGAACATCGGCATGGCGTTCGACCGGCTGTTCGGGCGCCTCGGTACGGCGGGCCTTGTCGACCAGCACACCCGGATGTTCGGGGTTTACGGAGATGACCCCAGCGCCAAGCCGGTCGACTCGCTTCGTTCAATGGCTGCCGCGACGCTCAGTGAGAAGGCGGCAGGTGTCTCGATCGTCGAAACGCGCGCCGGCGACTATGCCGTGCTCCGCCACAAGGGGCCGTATGCCGATATGCGGGCCGAGTACAACTGGCTGTTCGGCACCTGGCTGCCGCAGTCCGGCCGCGACCTCGCCGATGCGCCGGTGCTGGAAGAGTATCTCAACAGCCCCCGCGACACCGCGCCCTCCGAACTGTTGACCATCCTCTACCTGCCGCTGGTGTGATCATGGCCAAGTCCTGGACCGACAAGCTCAATGCCCCGGCCGCGCCAGTGGTGAAGCCCGCTCCCGTCACTATCGCCGGCATGCGGGCCGGCCAGATCATGCTGGTCCCCACGGCTCGGATGATTGCCGATTTCATGGCGTCGATCCCGCCCGGCGATACCGTCGACATCATGGCCATGCGCCGGCAACTTGCCGAGCGCCACCATGCCGAAATCACCTGTCCGATCTACACCGGCTATCACCTTCGAACCGTGGCCGAGGCGGCCCTCGAGGCCTATGCCGCCGGCCTGCCCATCGAGGCCATCACCCCGTTCTGGCGGGTGCTCGATGAGCAGAGCCCGACGACCGGCCGGCTGCCGAATGGCGTGGCGTTCGTCGCGGCGAGACGGGCGGCGGAAGGCTGAGCCTTCTCCACGCGGGCGGTCCCGGCTATCCTGCCGGAAACCCGGAAGGAGCGGCCATGCATAGGGGTTCATGTCTTTGCGGAGCGGTCCGCTTCGAGGTTGCGGGCGATCTGACACCGCCCACCGCCTGCCATTGCACCAAGTGCCGCAAGCATACCGGACACTACGAGGCCGGCACCGATGTGCTGAAGGCCGACCTTGTTGTCTTCGGCGAGGAGAAGGTCGGCTGGTATCAATCATCCGAGAAGGTGCGCCGCGGCTTTTGTACGTTGTGCGGTTCGTCGCTGTTCTTCGATCCGATCCACCACAAGCGCATCGGCATCTACATGGGCGCGTTCGACACCCCCACGAACACGCATCTCGCCATGCACATCTTCGTCGCCGACAAGGGCGACTACTACGACATCGCCGACGGGCTGCCGCAGAACCAGCAATGAAGGCTTTGCGGGCAGGGGGCAGCGAAATTTTCTCCCTGTCCCCCTTCACTGTGTCATGTCGCTTCTCTAACAAGGGCCGAGCAATCGATTGCACGGATAAGGGGTCACGCACATGTCTACCATCATCGACATCACCGGCCGGCAGGTCTTCGACAGCCGCGGCAATCCGACCGTCGAGGTGGACGTGGTGCTCGATGACGGCAGCTTCGGCCGCGCCATGGTGCCCTCGGGCGCGTCGACCGGCGCTCACGAGGCCGTGGAACTCCGCGATGGCGGCAAGCCGTTCCTCGGTAAGGGCGTCACCAAGGCCGTCGATTTCGTCAACACCGAGATATTCGCCGAGATCCAGGGCCTCGACGCGCTCGACCAGATCGGCGTCGATCGCGCCCTGATCGAGCTCGATGGCACGCCGAACAAGTCGCGGCTGGGCGCCAACGCCATTCTCGGTGTGTCGCTGGCCGTCGCCAAGGCCGCCGCCGAATCGAGCGAGTTGCCGCTCTACCGCTATGTCGGTGGCCCCAACGCCCATGTGCTGCCGGTGCCGATGATGAACATCATCAATGGCGGCGCCCATGCCGACAACCCGATCGACATGCAGGAGTTCATGATCCTGCCGGTCGGCGCCGAGAGCATGGCGCATGCGGTGCAGATCGGCTCGGAAATCTTCCACACCCTGAAGAAGGGTCTCGCGGCCGACGGCCACAACACCAATGTCGGTGACGAAGGCGGCTTCGCGCCGAACCTCAAGTCCGCCGAAGCAGCGCTCGAGTACATCGTCAAGTCGATCGAGAAGGCTGGCTATGCCGCCGGCAAGGATGTTTATCTCGGCCTCGACTGCGCCTCGACCGAGTACTTCAAGGGCGGCAAGTACGCCATGGAAGGGGAGGGCAAGACGCTGTCGTCCGAGGACAACGCCAAGTTCCTCGCCGGCCTGGTCGACAAGTTCCCGATCATCACCATCGAAGACGGCATGGCCGAGGACGATTGGGAGGGTTGGAAGGCGCTCACTGACCTGCTTGGCAAGAAGGTGCAGTTGGTCGGCGACGATCTGTTCGTCACCAACACGGAGCGACTCCGCTCCGGCATCAAGATGGGGGTCGCCAACTCGATCCTCGTCAAGGTGAACCAGATCGGCTCGCTGTCCGAAACCCTCGACGCCGTCGATACCGCGCACCGCGCTGCCTATACCTCGGTGATGTCGCACCGCTCGGGCGAAACCGAAGATTCGACCATTTCGGACCTCGCGGTCGCCTGCAATTGCGGGCAGATCAAGACCGGCTCGCTCAGCCGATCCGACCGGCTGGCCAAGTACAACCAGCTGATCCGTATCGAAGAGCAGCTCGGCACCTCGGCCAAGTATGCCGGCCGCAGCATTCTGAAGGCCTGAGCCAAAACCCTGACACGCGACGGTAGCTGAATCAGCTACCGTCTCGTGATGACCAACCACCTCAGATTTGCGGGCCAGCCCGACGCCGCCCAGGCTGAGGCACTGCGCGCTATCATCCGCGCCACGCCACTGCTGACCGATGTGCTGGAGCGATTGCCGGCGCTGGGCCTGCCCGACAGCTGGTTGGTCTCGGGCGCCATCTACAACACGGTCTGGAACCATCTGACCGGGCGGTCGCCGCTCACCGGTATCAACGACATCGACCTGTTTTACTTCGACGCGTCCGACCTGAGCTATGAGGCGGAGGACCGCGCCATCAAGGCCGCTGACCGGATCTTCGCTGGCCTGCCATTGCCGGTGCAGTTGCGCAACCAGGCCCGCGTGCACCTCTGGTATCCCGAACGCTTCGGCGAAGCCTATCCGGCGCTGAACTCGTCGCGCGAAGCCATCGATCGTTTTGCGTCGCTTACCCACGCGGTCGGTGCGCGTCTGGATGGCAAAGGGGAGATCGAGCTCTACACCCCCTTCGGTCTCGACGACCTGTTCAGCTTCCGCCTCGTGCCGAACCGGCGGATGAACAATCGCGCGACACATGAGAAGAAGGCGGAGCGGGCACGGGGCGTATGGCCGGAGATTGTGGTCGAGGCTTGGTAAGGCCTACTGATAGAGACGGCCCCCTCCCGGCCTCCCCCATAAAGGGGGAGGTGAAGAGTCGAGCTTGTGTCTCGATCGTGCCAAGCACACCGGCGGAGCACCTCCCCCTTTATGGGGGAGGCCGGGAGGGGGCCGTCTCTCTCAGTCTGCACCCCGCAACCACCCGTTAAGCCGCGGTGAACTATAAAGCCTGCAATCGAACAAGGCGAAGCTCGTCCATGCCCACTCGTTTGAAACGCCCCGCCTTCTGGCGTCACGTCGCCCTCGCGCTGGGGTTGATCGCCTTTCAGGGCTATCTCGGCTACAGTGTGGTCACCGGGCAGTTCGGCATCGAGAGCCAGGATGTGCTCGAGGCCGAGATCGATGAGCTGAACGCCAAGTCCGGGGCGCTACAGGCCGAGATCGACTCGTTCCGCCACCGGATCGATCTGTTCCAGACCACTCGGATGGACCCGGACCTGGTGTCCGAGCGCGCGCGGGCGCTGCTCTCGATGGCCCAGCCCGACGATATCGTTGTGATGGTCAATCCGGCAAACGGTAAACCGCTTTCAAGTTCATCTGCTGCGTCAACTACAGATCAGTTAAGCGGAATTATCGAAGACGGCATAGACTGATAGCGTCGTTTCTTCATACGCGACGCGGATTCGCCTCCGTCACATTATTGCGCTAAGCTCTGCCGGTTCGCGGCCTTCCGCCGTGCGACAACGAAGCGGCATATCCATATTCCGGAGCTCTCGCCCATGGCGCGTAAAGCGGCGGCCAAAACGGCCCAGTCCAACGTCCCCGAACTCACCAAGGAACAGGAACTCGCCGCCTACCGCGAAATGCTGCTCATCCGCCGCTTCGAGGAGAAGGCCGGCCAGATGTACGGCATGGGCCTGATCGGCGGCTTCTGCCACCTCTATATCGGCCAGGAAGCCGTGGTCACCGGCGTCACCATGGCGTCGAAAAAGGGCAAGGACGCCCAGATCACCGGCTACCGCGACCATGGCCACATGCTGGTCATGGGCCTCGACCCCAAGGGCGTCATGGCCGAGCTGACCGGCCGCCAGGGCGGCCTGTCGAAGGGCAAGGGCGGCTCGATGCACATGTTCTCCAATGAGCACCGCTTCTATGGCGGCAACGGCATTGTCGGCGCCCAGGTGTCGCTCGGCACTGGTCTCGCGTTTGCCAGCAAGTATCGTGGCGACAACACCGTTTCGATTTCCTATTTCGGCGACGGCGCGGCCAACCAGGGCCAGGTCTACGAGAGCTTCAACATGGCCAAGCTCTGGAACCTGCCGGCCGTCTACATCGTCGAGAACAACCGCTACGGCATGGGCACCTCGGTCGAGCGTGCCTCCGGCCAGCCGGATTTTTCGAAGCGCGGCATTTCCTTCGGCATCGAGGGCGAGCAGGTCGACGGCATGGACGTGCGGATGACCTATGACGCCGCCAAGCGCGCCATCGAGCATGCGCGCTCGGGCAAGGGCCCCTACATCCTCGAGATGCTGACCTATCGCTATCGCGGCCACTCGATGTCGGATCCGGCGAAGTATCGTTCCAAGGACGAGGTCTCGACCATGCGCGCCGAGCACGATCCGATCGAGCAGGTGAAGCAGCGCATCCTCGAGAAGCGCTACGGCACCGAGGAAAGCCTCAAGGAACTCGAAACCGAAATCCGCGCCATCGTCACCGAAGCGGCCGATTTCGCCACCTCCGATCCGGAGCCGGCGGCTTCGGAGCTCTGGACCGATATCTACGCGGCATGAGGCGCATCCGATGGCCGGCGCGCTCATCGCTGTGGTTGTCGTCGCCGCAGCCGGCGCCTGGCTGGTGGCGCTGATGGCGGGGCTGCAGATCGTGGCGCTGACACCGGCCGGTCACCGGTGGAAGAGCTGGTTCGCCTTGGGCGGCTGGCGCTTCGGCGAGATTCGCGCCGCGGCTGGTGCCGGGGTCGAGCCGCATATCCGGCGCTACCGGATGGCCTTTCTGGTCTTCATGCTGGCGGTGATCGCCGGCGCCGCTGCCGGCGTCCTGCTCGCCACCGAGCGGCAGAACAATACACATGAGGACCAAGCTGTCCTCGCCAACCCATCCTCCAGTCTGGAGAGCTGAATGCCCACGATCCTGATGCCCGCCCTCTCGCCGACCATGGAAGAGGGGAAACTGTCGAAATGGCTGGTCAAGGAAGGCGACACGGTAAAGCCCGGTGACGTATTGGCCGAGATCGAAACCGACAAGGCGACCATGGAAGTCGAGAGCGTCGATAGCGGCGTGGTCAGGAAGATCATCGTCCCCGAAGGCACCGAAGGCGTTAAGGTGAACGAGCCGATCGCCCTGGTGCTCGACGAGGGTGAGAATGAAGGCGACAGCGGCCCGCAGGCCGCGCAGATGAAGCCGATCGATGTGGCGCCGGTCAAACTCGAGTCGACCGATACTGTACCGGCGGCGCCTGCCGGCGTGCCGCCGGTCGCCATCCTCGAGGCTGCCTCTGATCCCGATCTGCCTGAAGGCGTCGAGATGGTCGAAATGACCGTCCGCCAGGCGTTGAACGAGGCAATGGCCGAAGAGATGCGCCGCGACAAGGACATCTTCCTCATGGGCGAGGAAGTGGCCGAGTATCAGGGCGCCTACAAGATCAGCCAGAACCTGTTGCAGGAATTCGGTCCGCAGCGCGTCGTCGATACCCCGATTACCGAGCACGGCTTTGCCGGCCTCGCGGTCGGCGCGGCGTTCGCCGGCCTCCGGCCGATCGTCGAGTTCATGACCTGGAATTTTGCCATGCAGGCGATCGACCAGATCATCAACTCGGCCGCCAAGCAGCTCTACATGTCCGGCGGCCAGGTCACGGCGCCGATCGTCTTCCGTGGCCCGAACGGCGCTGCCGCCCGCGTCGGCGCGCAGCACAGCCAGGACTATTCGGCCTGGTATAGCCACGTGCCCGGCCTCTATGTCGTCGCGCCTTATAGCGCCGCCGACGCCAAGGGCCTGCTCAAGGCAGCGATCCGCTCCAACAACCCGATCGTCTTCCTCGAGAACGAAATCCTCTACGGTTCGACCGGCCTCGTGCCCAAGGTTGACGACTACGTGCTGCCGATCGGCAAGGCCCGTATCGCCCGGCAGGGCAAGGACGTCACCATCGTCTCGTTCTCGATGGGCATGCGCTACGCCACCCAGGCCACCGAGAAGCTGGTCGCCTCCGGCGTCGATGTCGAACTGATCGACCTCAGGACCCTCCGTCCGATGGACACCAAGACGGTGATCGAGTCGGTGAAAAAGACCGGTCGCCTCGTCACCGTCGAGGAAGGCTGGCCGCAGGGTGGCATCGGCGCCGAGCTCTCGGCCGTCGTCACCTCCGAGGCGTTCGACTATCTCGACGCCCCGCCGACCCGCGTTACCGGCAAGGATGTTCCGATGCCCTACGCCGCCAACCTCGAGAAGCTGGCCTTGCCGAGCGTCGACGAGGTCATCGCGGCGGTGAACGCTGTGACCTACAGGAGCTGACCCTGATGGTTGCGCAGGCAGAGCTCGATCGGAAGTTCCTCGACGCAGCCTACGAGGAGGCCCAGCTGGGCCTCTCGGAGGGCGGTATCCCGATTGGCTCGGTGCTGGTGCGCAATGGCGAGATCATCGGCCGTGGCCATAACCGTCGCGTGCAGAAGGGCGATCCGATCCTGCATGGCGAAATGGATGCGATCCAGAACGCCGGCCGGCAGCGCACCTACAAGGATGTGACCTGCTACACCACGCTCAGCCCCTGCATGATGTGCACCGGCACCATCATCCAGTTCGGCATTGCCCGCGTGGTCGTCGCAGAGTCGAAGAATTTCAAAGGCTTCCAGGATGTCCTGTCACTGGCCGGCGTTGACGTGGTGGATTACCACGAGCAGCGCTGTGAGCACATGATGGCGGATTTCATCGAGAAGCATCCGCAACTCTGGAACGAAGATATCGGCGAGTAAGGCACCATGAGCATCAACATCACCATGCCCGCGCTCTCTCCCACCATGGAAGAGGGCAAGCTCGCCAAGTGGCAC
>NZ_DASZAW010000056.1:0-18064 GCF_035944845.1 Devosia sp.
GCCGCCAGCGGTACCCATATCGCGCCTGATCTACTCGCCCACGTCTCGCCGTTGGGATGGGAACACATCAATCTAACCGGGGAATATCGCTGGCCCAAATCCTTAGCGTAGGATTCCGCCCCCTCCCGCAAACGCCCCCTATAGCGAGACGCTGGCGGGCATGGTGCAGAAGATCGACGCCACCTTGCAGCGCGCCGACGCGCTGGTGACGGCAGCCAGGGACGGAGCAACGCCGCGTCACGTTGTTGACCGGATCGTAGCGGCAGGCGGTGACGCCCGCGCCGAGGACCGGCGGACGATCGCGACCGCAGCCGCAGAGCTGAAGGATGCAACTCGGGCGCTTCAGGGCGTCACCGCATCGGCGCGGCGGGGCTACGAGCAGAACCGCTGGTTGATGTGGACGGCGATCGGCGGAGTGGTGCTCGGCATGGTGCTTTGGGCGGCGTTCGCCGGCGTCGTCGCGCGTGCCGTGCCGGCGAGCTGGCAATGGCCGGAAAAGATGGCGGCGCGAGCGCTCGACCTGTCAATGTGGGAAGGCGGGCAGCGGATGATGCAGGCCGCCTCGCCCACCGCGTTCCGCGCGATCATAGCGGCCGACAGGATGGTGTTGGCCAATCGCGAAACGATCGAAGGGTGCAGCAAGGCCGCAGCCCGAACGCGCGAGACGGTGCGATGCACAATCAAAGTTGGTGCTAGCCTTGAGGAGCAGCAGGATAGCGACCGCTAGTTCCTATTCACTGCAACTCGATTTTGGCATGATTGCTGGCTCACTTTTTACTGATTTGCCCTGCTGGTTGCGCGAGCCGGCGCGCCAAGCTGCGACTATCAAATAGATACCTGCGGCAATCATCGGCACGGTGAGCCACTGACCCATATGAAGCCCTGTTCTGGCTGTGAAGCCGACAAGCTGGGCATCCGGCTCCCGGAAGAATTCGACAATGAAGCGAGCGAGCCCATAGCCAAGAAGGAACACGCCGACGAGCATGCCAGGGCGACGTCGGGCGTTGGTAAACCAGAAAAGGCACGCGAGCACGGCAAACAAGACCAGTCCTTCCAGCCCGGCTTCGTAGAGCTGGCTCGGGTGACGCGCGAGGCCATCGCGACTTCCGGGGAACACAATCGCCCAAGGCACATCGGTGGGCTTTCCCCAAAGCTCACCATTCACGAAATTAGCGAGGCGGCCGAAGAACAGGCCGATCGGCACGGTGCAGGCGACATAATCATGGACCCGCAGCCATTCGAGGCCGTGTCGTCGCGCGAACAGGATCAGCGCGAGCGAGACGCCAGCTGCACCCCCGTGGAACGACATGCCGCCGTCCCACAGCTTGAGGATTTGCAGGGGGTCGAAGATCATCTCAGGACCGTAAAAGATCACATAGCCGAGACGGCCACCGAGGATAACGCCCAACGTCGCGTAGAACACGAGATCGTCGGCTTGTGCGCGGTTCATCGGGGCCGCTGGTTGGGCCAGCAGCCGCAGCAGATACCACCACCCGGCAATGATGCCGGCGATATAGGCCAGCGAGTACCAGCGGATGTCGAGCGGGCCTATGGAGATGGCTATCGGGCTCAATCCGAGGCTGGCGAATGCGATATGGCTATCCAAGGATTGTATCCTGCCTGCGAGAAGCGGCGCTCGAGCGCGCCATGGGTTATTCCGGTGCGATTGAAGCGCCGGCATCCTTGAGCGCCGCAAACCCGCCGGGGACGTGGGCGACATTCTCCACGCCCATCTCCTTGAGTGATTTTGCGGCCAGCGCCGAGCGGGCGCCGGACCCACAATAGAGCACCAACCGCGATCCACTGGCGAGTTTGGCATTGTGGGTGGGGCTTTCAGGATCGACCTGGAATTCCAGAAGGCCACGCGGGACATGCACCGCACCAGCCACCAGCCCCGATTTTGCGACTTCCCCTGGCTCGCGGATGTCAACGAACTGGACCTTGGGATTGCCGACAAGTTTGGCTGCATCGTCAGGCGCGATAGTTTCGACAATCGCATTCGCTTCGGAAACCAGTTGTTTCGAGGTGCGTGTTGGCATCGACTTTCTCCTGTAAATGAACCTGTATCGGATGGCTCAGCCCTGCTCGGACTTGCCGCCTATCTGGCGCAGCATTTCCGGCAAATCTGTCGGGCAATCACCGCAAAGCTTGTTTGCCGGAACGGCAACGTCGATCTTCTTTGGGTAGGGAAGATCGAGAGCGGCCATGATCGCGACGAATTCCTGAACGGTCTTGCCCGCAAGGCGCGGGTTCCGTTCACGCTCCTGCGCCACTGTCGTGATGTGGCGATGATTGTAGTCGTGAGCCGGGTAGATCAGACCATCGCCCGGCAGCGTGAAAATCTTCTGCGTGACGGAGTGATAAAGGGTGGCGGCGTCACCGTTTTGGAAGTCGGTGCGGCCACAGCCGTCGATTAGCAGGGCGTCGCCGGTGAAGGCGCGAAGACCATCGGGCTGCTCAACCAGGTAGGTATGGTGGGCGTCGGTGTGCCCCGGCGTAAACAGCGGCTGAAGCTTGAGCGCGCCGACAGTCAAAGGCTGGTCCTCGGCGACCCCCACGTCAGCACAGGGAAGGCCGTCCATGGCGGGGTACGCGATCTTGGAGCCGGTAAGGCTGCGCAGATAGCAGGCCGATGTGACGTGGTCCGCATGCACATGCGTCTCCAACGTATAAGCCAGTTCGAGATCCAGTTCCTGAAGCGCGGCAAGGTCGCGTTCGATCGTTTCGAGGACAGGATCGATCAGGACGGCTTTGCGCGTCTCCGGGCAACCGAGGAGGTAGGTGTAGGTCGAGGACTCCGGCTCGAACAACTGACGAAAGATCATGATCGGTCTCCAATGGTGTCTAGCCGCCGATCCCGCCCAGGCTGCGGAACAGCATGTAGGCGGCCACGGCCAGCAGGACGAAAGCGAAGATGCGGGTGAGCAAGCCCTTATGATCGGCGAGCCGGATGGCGGTTTGCATGCCGGCGACGCCGCCAGCGACCCCGCCAGCGATGAAGAAGCCGGCCACGCGCCAATCCACGAGTCCTGACAGGGCATAGTTGAGGGCTGTCGCCGATCCGAACGTTCCCACCGAAAACAGCGACGATCCGACCGCGTTGAGGATGGGCATGCCGCTGCCGAGCATGATGCCGGGCACAATCAGGAAGCCGCCGCCGATGCCGAAGAACCCTGACAGGAGGCCGGCGAGAAGGCCGATCGCCACGAGCCGCACAGCGATGGGGCGCGTGATCCGCACGCCCGGGTCGCCGCCGCCGGATTTGCCGCGCAGCATGGAAACCCCCACCACGATCATCACGCCTGCGAACAGCACCAGGAGATGCTGACCCGCCACCATCTTGCCCAGGGTGGAGCCGATCAGGGCGCCTATGACGCCCGATGCCCCGAAGACGAGGGCGCAGGGCCACTTCACGGTTCCGGCCCGGGCGTGCTGGATCAGGTTGGCGAAGGCATTGGCGGCCACCGCCAGCGCGCTCGTGCCGATCGCGACGTGCGGGTCCTTCATGCCCACGACATACAGCAGCAACGGCAGGGCAAGGATCGAGCCGCCGCCGCCGATCACCCCGAGGGTAAAGCCGACGACGACACCGGATATGAGCGTGAGGATGTCGACCGGCGTCATGGGTTTGCCCCGGGCCTGGCTGCGCGATAACGTTCCTGAAGGGCGAAGACGCCCATGCCCGCCAGCATCGCCACGACGAACACCAGCGCCGCCGGCGCTCCGAGGCTCAGGGCGACCAGGGCCGGACCAGGGCAGTAGCCGACGAGGCCCCATCCGACGCCGAACAAAGCCGCGCCCGAGAGAAGCTTCTTGTCCAGGGACCGGGACGATGGCCCATTGAACGCCGGTGCGAAAAGCGGAGCATCGCGCCTTCGGCCGAGTGCAAATCCCAACGCTGAAACCATGACGGCCGAGGCCAGCACCAAGGCAAGGCTCGGGTCCCACGACGGCGCGGCGACATCAAGAAACGCCAGAACCTTGCTGGGGGCTATCATGGCGGAGACGATCAGGCCGAAGCCGAAAATGAGCCCCGAGGCGAGCGCGATGAGCAGCTTCCTCATTGCTCAGAGTCCGATGACGTGTCGGGCGACGTACACAGTCGCGGCCGCTGTGATGAGGAAGACGCCTGTCGCGGCGAGCGAGCGGGGCGAGAGCCTCGCTATTCCGCAGACGCCATGCCCGCTGGTGCAACCACTCCCGAGCCGAGTCCCAAATCCCACCAGAAGGCCGGCTGCGATCACGACGGCGACTGGGGCCGGCGACGTGAGGTCCGGTAGCAGGCCGCCCGCCGCCCGGTAGAGCAAGGGCGCGGCGAGCAGGCCGACCAGGAATGTTGCGCGCCAGGCCATCTCGCCGCGGACAGGCGCAAGCACCCCGCCGACGATGCCGCTGATTCCAGCGATGCGCCCATTGGCGATCCACAGGAAGGAAGCCGAGAGGCCGATTAGCGCGCCGCCCACGATGGCCGAGAATGGGGTGAAACCCTCCATCGTCAGGATTCTCTGCTCTCAGCTTCGTCACCGGCGCAAAAGAGTGCGTAGAGTTCCGTCAGGATCGGCAGCACGCGCTCGGACGTGATGCGGTAGAATATCGTCGTTTTCTCCCGCCGTGTTCCGACCAGGCCTTCGTCGCGCAGCGTGGCCAGATGGCGGGACAAATTCGACTGTGTCAGTCCGAGGCGTTCGCCCAGATCGGTTACCGACAACTCCCCGCCGAGCAGGCTGCACAGGATCATCAGACGGTGCCGGCTCGCAAGCGAACGGAGGAACGCTTCCGCTTCGCCGGCCTTTTCCTCCAGAAGCTCCGGAGACATTTTAACGAGGGAAGGTGGCACAGTTGCTCCAAACATCTTATATGTAGCATATATGATGGAGTGGTGTTCGATCAAGCGCCAGCTAGGAGGTTCCCCCCGTGAGCTACTATTTCGCCAAGCCATCGAGGCTCCTTCGAAGCGCCGGAGTGCGAGGTAACCCCATGCTGATCGACCAGGCTGTCCGTATCGCTTCCGAGCTGCGCTGCACGCTGGGACAGATTTAGATGCTCGATCGACGTTCGCTGTTGGCTGGCGGAGCGGCATTGTTCGCAACCACCGCTTGCTCGCGCTCCACGCCGGGCCTCGGCGGGGGAGGTGCAAACCCGCTTCCGATGCCGCCGCTGTTGGACGCACGGCCTGGCCGCTCATTCGCGCTACGGGTCCAGTCCGGAACGACTTCATTTTATCCAGGCCGGCCGAGTGACACGCTCGGGTATAATGGCAGCTATCTCGGACCGACGATCAGGGTGCGCCGTGGCGACGACGTGGCGGCTGTCGTGACCAACGGGCTCAACGCGGACACGACTGTGCATTGGCACGGGCTTCTGATCCCCGGAGAGCTGGATGGCGGCCCCCATCAGATCATCGCGCCGGGCGCGACCTGGCGGCCCACGCTCCCGATCCGGCAGCCCGCAGCGACCCTCCTTTATCACTCACACGTCCATGGGTTGACGGCCGAGCAAGTCTATTCGGGCCTGGCTGGGGCGTTGCTGGTAACCGACGACGAAGAGCAGGGCCTGGGGCTCCCGTCAGAATATGGCGTGGACGATCTGCCCCTGCTCATCCAGGATCGCCAGTTCGAAAATGGTCGCCTTGTCATGCCAGGCGGCATGATGGTCGCCATGCAGGGCCGGCGCGGCGACACGATCCTTGTGAACGGCGCGGTGAATCCGCTGGCGGCGGTGCCAAATCGGTTGGTTCGCCTGCGGCTCGTCAACGCATCGAACGCGCGGATTTATGAGCTGTCGTTTTCCGATCGGCGGAGCTTTCACTGGATCGGAACCGAAGGGGGGCTGCTCGAACACGCAGTGGCATTGGAAGCCATAACCTTGGCGCCGGGCCAACGTGCCGAGCTTCTCGTGGACTTCACGGACGGTAGGTCCGCCTCGCTGGTGACGGCGGCTGATACCAACAGCTCGATGATGGGCGGCATGGGTATGATGGGGCGTGGCGCCCGAAGGACCGATGCCGCGGCACCAGCGACCGTGCTGCGGTTTGAACCACGGCCGTTGGGACAGGCTCGTGCCAGCGGCGTCGTGCCGACCCTTCTGGCATCACGAACTGGGCCCGACGCCAGCAAGGCGGTGCGCCGTCGCCCTCTGAGCCTCAACATGGGCATGGGCGGCATGATGGGCTCAGGAAGCGGCGGTGGCGGCCTTACGATCAATGGCAAGCCATTCGACATGAATCGCATCGATGAGACGGTGAAGCTAGGCTCCACCGAAATATGGGAGGTGTCTGGCGAAATGATGCGCCACCCGATCCATATTCACGGCGTCCACTTTGATGTTCTCACCCGCGGTGGCGGGCAGCCCGATGTTCTCGACCAGGGGCCGCGCGACACGGTCCTCGTCAAGGAACCGGTGGAGCTTCTCATCCGATTTGATCAGCCGGCCAAGAGCGCTCCCTTCATGTATCACTGCCATATCCTTGAACATGAGGATAATGGAATGATGGGCCAGTTCAGTGTTGCGTAGGCGTAGGCTCCCACTTCTGGAGAGTTTATGCAGCGCCTACCGTCCAACAGGAGAGCAAGGTTGCCAAAAAGAGCTTTCGCCACATTTCTGCTCGCGGCAACGATGCTGACCGGCGGCACCTCGCTAGCTGCACAGGATAATCTGGTTTATCCCGTAATACCGGGATTTGGCGGGATCGTGGCCGTGCCCAGTGCTGCCGAGCGGCCCGATCCCAAGCTTCGCTACCGCGTCTTGTTCAATGTCACCAAGGCCGCAAGCTCTCCCGACAAAGTGAATCCCAGCCTTGAGAAGGTCGCGCGCTTCGTGAACCTGCTAGGCGCGGACAAGGTCCATCCGGCTGGTGACATCGCCGTCATCATTCATGGTCCCGCGACCCCGCTCGTCCTGCAGAACGCGCCATATGCGGCGCGTATGAAGGTAGCGGCCAACCCGAACGCTGCGCTGATTGCCGCTCTCCAGAAAGCCGGTGTTTCAATCCGCGTTTGCAGTCAGGCCATGGTCGGAAATGAGATCATGCCGAACCAAGTGGCTTCGGGCGTTGAGATCGATGATTCGGCGCTTACAACCTTGGCGAATCTACAAATCCGGGGTTACGCGCTCATCCCGGATTGAAAGGAGCGATACCCCCTCACCCGCAGCAGCCCGCCACGGTCCCGTTCGCCTTCGCCTCCTGAATCGGAGGGCATGGGACATCGCCGAACGAGCAGAACACGCAGCAGTCGCCGGCCAGGGGCCGCAGCACCGCCGCGCAATGTCGGCAATCATAGAAGAACTGGCAGGCGTTGGTGGGCATCGTCTCGGTCGCGACACCGCCGCACTCGGGACAGGTCAGCGTGGAGGTGAGCTGCATCAGGAAAGCGCCTTTATAAGCGGCGCTTCAATGCGATCCCATATCAGCGCGGTCAGCGTCAGGGTCGTGCCGATCGTGAGCATGATCGGAGTTGCGCGGGACGGTAGGGTCACGGTGCAGGACCGATCCGCAGCGCAGGTCCTCCGACGCCGCACATACGCCCACCACCCGGCAGCCAGGCCGACGAGGGAAAGCGCCGTCAGGGCCCAGCGCAGAGGCATCAGCGCGGCGAAGGTGCTCGACAGGCCCGCCCCCACGCCCAGCGCCGCCAGCGCGAGCGGCAAGACGCAGCAGGATGCGGCGGCTAGGACCGCGCCGAAGCTCGCCAGCGCACCCAGGGCGGATAGCCCCGCGTCGGCGCGGCGTGGCGATGCGGAAGCGGCCAGGGTTTCGTGCGGCAAAATCCTTTTATTCATCAGTCGTCTCCGGCGGAATAACCCCCTAATGCCTCCTGTAGCGGCTACAGGAGCAAGCGAATTATGAGGGATGAGAAAGGCCTAGCTATCGGCGAGTTGTCGCGCCGAACCGGCGTGAACATCGAGACGATCCGCTATTTCGAGCGCGTCGGCATTGTGGCGACCCCACCCCGCACGAGCGGGGGCCGGCGAGTATATGGGGCCGGCCACGTCCGCGTCCTTGGATTCATCCGTGGCGCGCGTGAACTCGGCTTCACCCCGGCCGAGGTGCGCGCGATCCTGTCACTTGGCGGTCCCGCGCAGGCGTCGTGCAGTGAGGTCCGCGAGATCGCGGCCCACCACCTGGAGCGGGTTCGCGCGAAAATGGCAGACCTAGCGCAACTCGAAAGCCTGCTTGCCACGACGATCGACCGTTGCGAGGGCGACGGGGCGGCGAGTTGTGCCGTGATCGAATTGCTTGACCAATATACAACCACTTAGGTGTCAAAACCGGTCGGGGCTGTTGAAAAAAGGCCGGGTGATCCGATCGCGTTCCTAACGGGTTCCCTGCTTCGACACATCGGGAGCAGCGGCCATGATGGGTGAGCAACAGCGAGGCGGCAAGGGCGCAAGCTGGCGGGCGCTGGGAGCGATGATCCCCGCCGATCATATCCTGCACAGGATAGACGGGCTGATCGACCTGGGTGAACTGCGCGATGCGCTCGCGCCGCACTACAGTTGCCGTGGGCGTCCCTCGATCGCGCCTGAATTGCTGGTCCGCATGGCGCTGATCGCTCGCCTCTATGGCATCACGTCGGAGCGCCGTCTGTGTGAGGAAGTCCGCTTCAACCTCGCCTATCGCTGGTTCTGCCGATTGCCGCTCAACGCGCCGGTGCCGCACCACTCGACGTTTAGCAAGAACCGGCATGGCCGATTCCGCGATGCTAGCATCTTCCGCATCCTGTTCGAGCAGACGGTGCGGCGCTGCGCCGATGCGGGGCTGATCGCCCACAAGGATGCCGCAATCGATGCATCGTTCGTCGCGGCCGATGCAAGCTGGCAGCGCAAGATGCGGGACGCCGACATGGCCGCGCCCCGGCTTCCCCGCCCGGTTTGTGAATGGCTGGCGGATCAGGCCAATGCTCCACCGCAGGAACATGGCGTACCGCGTGGCAAACCGGCCGAGGTGTCACGCACCGATCCGGCGTCGGCATGGTCGGCGCGCACGGCGCGGGGCCGGTTCGGCTATGCCTTCAATGTCCTGATTGACACGCCGGGAGGGGTGGCGATCGACGTGGAGGCCAGTCCCGCCCGCTTCGCCGCGGAAGTCGATGCGGGGCGGACCATGCTGGCACGGGCCGACAATCGGTTCGGCTATCGGCCAAAGCGTGTCGCGGCCGACACCGCCTATGGCAGCGCTGCGTTCCTGGCGTTCGTCACCGATCGCGGCACCATCCCGCATATCCCGGTGCTGGAACGATCCGAACAGACCAAGGGCAAATTCCCCCGCGAAGCCTTCCGCTATGAGCGGGAGCAGGACCGCTATGTCTGCCCCGCTGGGAAGATACTGCCCTTTCGCGGTGCCGATCGTCGGGCGGGCTTTCTCCGATACAGCGCCAGTCCTGCCGATTGCCGCGCCTGTCACCTCAAACGGAAATGCACCGCAGGCAGCAACAGGTCGGTCACGCACAGCGAATATGAGGACGTGCGTGAGATGGTGCGCGGCGAGATGCAGACGCCGCTATTCAAGCGGTCGATGCGGCTGCGCCGGGGTGTCGAGCGGGTGTTCGCCGATGCCAAAGGCAAGCGAGGGCTGACCCGCCTGCACCTTCGCGGACTGCGCGGTGCCGAAGAAGAGTTTCTGTTGGGCGCGGCCATTGCCAATCTCGTGCTGTTAGCCCGCACCGACGCAAGACCGGCCCGGAACCGTCGCCCGCCCCCGGTGCCGGAACGCATCGAGCGCATGGCCCGGATCAGCCGTGGCCGGTTCGAGCAATCCTACTACGCGACGATCTTCTGACGCCGGTTAGCCGGGTTCGCGCTCGGCCGCAGGGAAGTGGCGATAGAAGGTAGAACGGCCGACCTGGAGCAGCTTCGCGACCTTCGCCGGTTTGTCGCCAGCCTTGAGCAGCTTGCGGGCGGTATCGAGCATGTCAGGCGTCATGACCGACTTGCGGCCTCCGCCCGTGCCGCCCTTGGCCCGTGCCGCTGCCAAACCGGCAATCGTCCGTTCCTTTATCAGTTCGCGCTCCATCTCCGCGACAGAAGCGAGGATATGGAACAGCAGACGGCCCGATGGGGTTGCCGTGTCGAACCCGTCCGTCAGGGACCGGAAATCAATCTTCCGAGCGGACAAGTCCGCCGCCAGTTCGATCAGGCCCCCGATCGATCGGCCAAGGCGATCGAGCTTCCATATCACCAGCGTGTCACCGGCCCGCACGAAATTGAGAGCTTCGGTCAGACCGGGACGGTTCAGCTTCGCGCCGCTCACCTTGTCGGTGAACAGCTTTTCACAGCCAGCCTTGGTCAGCGCATCGGTTTGTAGCGTCAGGTCCTGGTCGGAGGTCGAGACACGCGCATAACCAACCAGCATGAGTCCCGTTATCCCATCTCAAACAGCGAATTTCGGGACTCATATTTCGGGAACATATTTTGGGAAAGCCCCGGCGGGCATACAGCGGATTTTTGTGTCGGTCACGGTCGTCCCGTTGGAGGTTCCCAATCGGGAAGGCTGATAACCGGCTCACCCATGGAATAAACCCGGACGAGCGTCGTCTATGCTTTCAGGACTGATGCGCCGGAGGCTTATGCGTAGACGATATTGGATGCTCGGTCTGACTGCTTCGGCCCTGCTCACAGGCGCAGTCGCGGCCGCCCCTGCCGGTGGTTACGCCAGCATGGTGGCTGCCGCGATGGACCGGATGATGGCGGGCATGATGGTCAAGCCGTCCGGCAACGTCGACCGCGACTTCGTCACGATGATGCTCCCGCATCATCAGGGTGCGATCGATATGGCAGTGGCGGAGCTGCGCTACGGCCATAACGAGCAGCTCAAGCGCATCGCGCAGGAGATCATCATCGATCAGCAGCAGGAGATTGCCGCTATGAAGTTGGCGATCGGTCAGCCGCTACCGCCTTCGACGCCGGCCCCGACGCAGGGCGGCGACCACCACAGCCCTATGGAGCACTGACATGATCCGGACCATCCTGCGCTCGGCCGCCTTGCTGATGAGCGCCGCACCGGGCCTCGCCATGGCGCAGCAGGCGCCGTGGAACGCCAAGGACATGCCCGTCAGCCACCGCGACCGCGTCTATGCGTCCGAACAATTCTCCAACACGGTGTCGGTGACGGACCCGGCCGACAACCGGCTGCTCGGCGTCATCAAGCTCGGCGATCCGCAGCCGATGAACTTCTCCCCGCTCTACAAGGGACAAGTGCTGGTCCACGGCCTGGGCTTCTCGCCGGACGGGAAGACCTTGGCGGTCGTGTCGATCGGATCGAATGCCGTGTCGTGGATCGACACCGCCACCAACACGGTCAAACACACGACCTATGTCGGGCGCAGTCCGCACGAGGCGTTCTTCACGCCGGACGGAAAGGAGGTCTGGGTCACCGTTCGCGGCGAGGACTATATCGCCGTGCTCGATCCCGCGACGTACAAGGAAACCGGCCGCATCAAGACGCCCGGTGGTCCGGGTATGACGATCTTCTCGCCCGATGGGCGATACGGCTATGTCTGTTCCTCGTTCAATCCGGTGCTGGCCGTGTTCGATGTCGCAACCCACGCACAGGTCGGACAGGTGGCGCAGCCGAGCCCATTCTGCCCCAACATCGCCGCGACGCCGGACGGCAAGCAGGCGTGGTTTACGCTAAAGGACATCGGCAAGACGGTCGCATTCGATGCCAGGCCACCCTTCACAATCCTCAAGGTGCTGGATACCGGGCCGATCACCAATCACGTCAACTTCGCCCGCACGGCCAAGGGGCAGTTCGCCTATGTGACGGTCGGCGGGGAGAATGCGGTGAAGGTGTTCCGCACGTCCGACTTCACGCTGGTGGCAACCATTCCAGTCGGCAAGATGCCGCACGGTGTCTGGCCGTCCGGCGACGGTCGGCGCATCTATGTCGGGCTGGAGAATGCCGATGAGCTGGCCGCGATCGACACCGCTGGCAACACGGTCGTCGCTACCGTGCCGGTCGGACAGGCACCGCAGGCGATCGCCTATGTGCCGAACGCTGTTCCGACAGGCCCCGGCACCGACAATCTCCAGCCGCTCGGCACGGCCGGCAAGGCGTTGCATCTGACTATGGGGCCGATCGGCGGCAAGGGTGCGGCAAGCAGCATCACCCTCTTCGACCAAGGCATCATTCAGGTCGTGCAGAGTGCCGTTACCGGTTTGCAGCCCAAGAAGCCCTACATGCTCGTGCTGACCGCCAACGCGGATGGTAGCGGCGCTGTAGAGCCGCTTGCCAACTTCATGAGCAACCCGGCGGGTGCGGCGATCGTCAACGCGTCGGGTCCGATCCGGCAGATCGTTCAAGGCAGCACCGCGACGCCCCGCCGTTTTCTGGCGGTCGCTGAGGTGGTGAACGGCGCGCCGGGACGCATCGTGCAGGTACAGCGCGACTGACATGGACCCGCTTGCCGCCGCGATCGAGCCCCTGATCCCCGGTCTGCGCCGCTATGCCCGGTCGTGGTTGCGCGATCGGGCAATGGCAGATGACGTGGTGCAGGATTGTCTCGAGCGCGCGGTCGGGCGCTGGCGACAACGACGCGGGGCGGAGGTGCGCCCATGGGTCTATACGATCCTGCACAATCTGTTGGTCGACCATCAGCGGCAGCATAGCCGGCGAGGCACAGCGGTTCCGCTCCACCTCGTGGACGACGCCACGCTCGGCCGTCCGGCCGATCAGGAAACAGGCCTACACCACCGCGACCTGCTGCGCGCCCTTGATGCGTTGCCCGAGGAGCAGCGAACGGTGCTGCTCCTCGTATCGGTCGAGGGCCTGCCCTATGCGGAGGTCGCTGCCGTTGTCGGCGTGCCGCTGGGCACGGTGATGTCGCGCATATCCCGGGCGCGCGACCGACTGGCGACCCTCCTCCGGGAGGGTGAACGGCCGCGATTGAGGAGCGTGCAATGACCAGCCCGATCGGCGAGGACGATCTGGCCGCATGGATCGATGGCAGGCTGTCGCCCGAGCGGCAGCGCCTGGTCGACGCCTATCTTGAAGGCCAGCCGGACCTGCATGCCCGTTTGCGGGAACAGGCGGAGCAGGCGCGAGCCCTTGCATCCCTGTTTGCCCCGATCGCGGATGAACCGATCCCGGCGACGATGCGCGTCGCAGCCATCAGGGGGCGGCAACGTCAGCCGCGATGGCAATTCGCCATCGCCGCGTCACTTCTGCTGGCGGTCGGGTTTGGCGGTGGTTGGTCGAGCGCGAAGTGGAGCGGTGAACCCCGCGCAGGCATCGCGGCGCTGGCCAACGAGGCGAGTGACAATTTCCGTGTCTATGCCGCCGACCGGATACGACCGGCGGAGATCGGTCCGGATCAGCGCGCCATGCTGATCCGATGGACCTCCGCCCGTTTGGGTGAGCGCGTCACCATCCCGGACCTCAGCACAGCCGGCTATCGCTATGGTGGGGGGCGACTGGTCGCGACGCCTCACGGCCCTGCGGCACTGCTCCTCTACGACGGACCGCAAGCGTCGAAACTCGCGGTGCTGACGAGGCCTATGCAGATCGACAAGACTGCGAGCATGACCAGCACGTCCAGCGGGACCATGGGCCGGGTCACATGGGCAGTCGACGGGATCGGCTATAGTGTGGTGGGCGAGCGGCCTGCGGCCGAGCTGCATCCGATTGCCGATGAAGTCCGGCGGCAGGCCGATGCGGCGCTGGTGTCCTGATAGCGCCCTTGCTGCTCCTCAGCGCCGACAGGCACCGGGCGGGCCAGCGCGATCAGGGCTTGCGCTCGGCATCCTTCCTGGCGGCCTCGGCCGGCGTCAGGCGGGCTCGCTCGCGGATGTGGCGTTCCAGCGGCGCGCCGACGAACAGGACGAGCATCGCAAGGATCACCCCGCCAGTGATGAGCGGTCATGGACGATCAAACGTCGCAGGCCCGCCTAACGCTCCAAGTCTTCGAGACCATCGCAGACGAAAGGCTGCCGATCATTCCGATATCCAGATTGGAATGACCATATCAAACGGTTGGTCGTATCGATCTAAGTACGCGATATATGCTGCATGACCCTGGAGCAGCTCAGAATCTTCGTCGGTGTCGCGGAGCGCGAACACGTCACCAAGGCAGCGGAGGTGCTGAACGTCACGCAGTCCGCTGCCTCCGGCGCGATTGCTGCCCTCGAAGCGCGCTACGGGGTTCCTCTGTTTCACCGCGTCGGGCGTGGCATCCAGCTGACCGAAGCAGGCCGCGGCTTTCTGGAGGAAGCGCGCGCGGTGCTGGGGCGGGCAGCGCATGCCGAGACGATGCTGGCGGACTATGCCGGGCTTGCCCGTGGTTCATTGCGGATCGTCGCCAGCCAGACGATCGCGAGCTACTGGTTGCCGGCAAAGCTCGCCGCCTTCCACGAACGCCACCCGCAGATCGCGGTCGAACTGGCGATCGACAACACCGAAGGTGCGGCAGCGCAGGTCCTGAGCGGCGCGGCGGAGCTCGGTTTCGTCGAGGGCGAGGTGGACGAACCGGCGCTCGCCCACTGGCATGTCGGGCGTGATCCGATGGTGCTGGTCGGCCGCGAGGACACCGGGCGCGTCGACGAGGACTGGCTGCGCACTGAACGCTGGATCGTCCGTGAGCTGGGATCGGGTACGCGCTCGACCTTCGAGGACGTGCTGCGAACGCGCGGGTTTGATCCGGCCCAGCTGACGATAGCGATGACGCTGCCGTCCAACGAGGCGGTGCGCACCGCCGTCGAGGCGGGTGCCGGCGTTGCCGTCTTGTCGCGATTGGTCGTCGCGCGCGCGCTCAAGGCCGGTGACCTTGTCGAGCTGCCGCTCGGGCTGCCCGACCGCGCCTTTCACGCGCTGCGCCACAAGGAACGCTATCGCACCCGCGCGGCCGACGCGCTGACGGACCTCATCAAGGAGCAGGTCGCATGACTGCCGACACGCACTCCGTTCTCAGCGGCCTCAAGCCGCTCAGCCGGCTCGATCATCCCCGCGAGATGATTCGTCAGTTCACGCCCAACTGGTTCGCCGCGACGATGGGCACCGGTATCCTCGCGCTCGCGCTGCCGCAGGTGCCCGGCATCGGGCCTTCGCTTAAACCCGTCGGCGAGGTGTTGTGGTTCTTCAATATCGCACTCTTCGCGCTGTTCGCCGGCCTTTATGGCGCGCGCTGGGTGATGTTCGGGCACGAGGCGCGGCGCATCTTCGGGCATAACACCGTGTCGATGTTCATCGGCACCATCCCGATGGGCCTCGCGACGATCATCAACGGCTGCCTCGCCTTCGGCATCGCACGGTTCGGGAATGGCATCGTACCGGTCGCACACGTCCTGTGGTGGATCGACGCCGCCATGTCGCTCGCCTGTGGCGTGCTGATCCCGTACATGATGTTCACCCGTCACGAGCACAGCCTGGACGGCATGACCGCGGTATGGTTGCTGCCGGTCGTCGCTGCCGAAGTGGCGGGCGCCAGCGGCGGGCTGCTCGCGCCGCATCTGGCCGATCCTCACGCGCAGCTCGTCACGCTTGCGACCTCCTATGTGCTGTGGGCCTATTCGGTGCCGGTCGCGTTCGGCATCCTCGCCATCCTCATCCTGCGCATGGCGCTCCACAAACTGCCGCAGGAGAGCATGGCGGCGTCCTCCTGGCTGGCGCTGGGACCGATCGGCACGGGTGCTCTGGGCATGCTGGTGCTCGGGGCGGACGCGCCGGCTATCCTCGCGGCGCACGGGCTGGCCGGTGTCGGTGCCGTCGCGCAAGGGATCGGCGTTGTGGCCGGACTCTGCCTGTGGGGCTTCGGCCTGTGGTGGCTGGCGCTCGCGACGCTCATCACCATCCGCTACTGGCGCGCCGGCGTCCCGTTCAACCTGGGCTGGTGGGGCTATACCTTTCCGCTCGGCGTCTACACCGTCGCCACCTTACGCCTAGGCACGACGCTGAACCTCGGTTTCTTCGGTTTCGTCGGCACGGTGCTGACAGTCGCGCTTGCGGCGATGTGGCTGCTCGTCGGCGCCAAGACGCTGGCCGGCGCATGGCGCGGCAACCTGTTCGTCTCACCCTGCATCGCCACCCCGAACTGATCCGCCATGATGATCGGATCAGTCGGTCCGATCACTTGCGAAACGCCCCTTCGATCCGCCAGCGTGGCTGGCCACAGGAGAGCCTTGTCATGGACAATTTCGACGCCGAACTGGCGAGTGAGACCAGCCGTCGCCGCTTTCTCAGGCATGCCGCGCTCGGTACCGCCGGCCTTGCCGCCGCGCCGGCACTGGCGCAGCAGCTCGTCGACCTGAAGCTGCCTGGCGGCAATGCCGAACGGCCGATGACCAGCGCCTTTCCCGGCAAGGGCAGCATGATCCTCCAGCGTGTCCATCCGCCCTTGCTGGAAACGCCGATGGACGTGTTCGACAAGTCGGTGTTCACGCCCAACGACCAGTTCTTCGTCCGCTGGCACTGGGCCGACATCCCGACCTCGATCGATGTCGAGACTTTCCGCCTCAACGTCTTCGGCCACGTCAACCGACCGCTGTCGATCAGCCTCGCCCAGCTGCTGCGCCTGCCGCGGGTCGAGATGGCGGCGGTCAACCAATGCTCGGGAAACAGCCGTGGGCTGTTCCAGCCACGTGTTGCCGGCGCGCAATGGGGCAACGGCGCGATGGGCAATGCCAAATGGCTCGGTGTGCGCCTGCGCGACGTGCTCGACCTCGCCGGGGTCAAGACAGGCGCGGTGCAGGTGCGCTTCGGTGCGCTCGATCAACCGGTCGTGGCGGGCGCCCCTGACTTTGAGAAGGCGCTCGACATCGACCATGCCCGCGACGGCGAAGTGATGATCGCCTTCGGCATGAACGGCGAGCAGCTGCCGCTCCTCAATGGCTTTCCCTGCCGGCTGATCGTGCCGGGCTGGTACTCGACCTATTGGGTCAAGATGCTGAACTCGATCGAGGTACTGCCCGGCCCCGACGACCAGTATTGGATGGCCAAGGCCTACAAGATCCCCGCGACGCCGGGCGCGAATGTCGCGCCCGGCGCCAGAGACTTCCCGACTGTCCCCATCAACCGCATGATCCCGCGCAGCTGGATGACCAGCCTGCCCGATGGCCAGACGATAGCCTATGAGGCATCGATCCCGGTCGGCGGCATCGCGATGGGCGGCGACTGCGGCGTCGCCAAGGTCGATGTATCGTCGGACGGAGGCCGCACCTGGTACAGGACGACGCTCGGAGCGGACGAGGGCAGGTACAGCTTCCGTCGGTGGGATGGTCGCGTGCCGCTGCGACGCGGTGCCAACCCGATCATGGTGCGCTGCTGGAACACCAACGGTGTCGCCCAGCCGATGAAGCCGATCTGGAACCCGGGCGGGTTCATGCGCGGCAATATCGAGACCACCACCATCATCGCGGCCTGAGGAGCGAGTAGCATGAAGACCCCGTCTCCCGGCATCATGGCCGCTGGCCTGATCGGCCTGACCGGCATTATCCTCGTCTCGATCGGGGCGCCGAGCAGCCGCAAGGCGCCTGCCCCGATCTCCGAGACATCCGAGCCGGCACCGCCCACCAGCGTCTCAGCCCGCGGCTTTTCGCTCGCCTCGACCAGCGTCGACCTGCCGGTCGATGACGCTACCTACCCCGATGGTCCGCACGCCGACGTCATCAACGCCAACTGCACTTCGTGCCACTCGGCCAGCATGGCGCTAACTCAGCCTGCGCTATCGGCGGACCAGTGGAAGGCGACCGTCACCAAGATGCGTGAGGTGTACAAGGCGCCGGTGGCCGAGAAGGACGTTGACGCGATCGTTGCTTATCTCACCGCTATGCCGAGCCAGAAAGCGGCACCCGCAACCGGCAAGGCACAGGATCCCGACCCCAAGGTGGCTCCTGATGTCTCAGGTGGAACCGGATAAGCAAACCTCTCGCATAATCTAAAAAGGCGATTTCGACAGACGATCGGCAGCCTTCAGTAGGACTTTTTCAACAGCCACGCTCCTTTTCGGGGCGGGGCGCACGGGATTTGCGCGAATGGATCGCTCGGGAAGCCGAGGCGGCGACATCGAATGAGGATCTTGCCCGTCGCTTCGTTGCGGAGTGTCGCCGCACCCGCACGATCCTTCCCGGCTCCTCG
>NZ_DASZAW010000057.1:0-15716 GCF_035944845.1 Devosia sp.
CGTTGAGGAGGTTGGGGAGGAAGCGGCGACGGGTACGGTTGAGCGCATGGCTCACCTTGTTCCCGGTCATCACGCCCTTACCGGTGAGTTCGCAGCGGCGAGCCATTGGAGTATCCTGTCAAAAGGCCCTCGGCGGGGGACGATCCCCTCGCAACGGGCTGGAGTCTGTTCTTGATTGCGGACGCTCCCATAGAGAACGGAGACCCTCCCGTCAAGCTTGTGAACGCTGAATCCCTTGCCAGTCCGGGCCCGCCTCGGCATTTTGGCAGCAATTACTGATTCGCTGCCTGGTGACGCCCGCGTCGCCCTTGGCGATGCCGCCAGAGGTCCGTTCCCGTGTTGAACGCCGGTTTCCGCCAGACGATGCGAATGGCCGCCACCACCCTGGGGCTGGCGCTGCTGGCCCTGCCCGCTGCAGCCGCCGAGATCAAGGCGCGCGCCGAGTACATGGTGACCATGGGCGGCACCCACATTGCCAATGTCCGCATCAACCTGAGCGATAACGGCTCGGCCTATTCGCTGGTGCTCGACGCCAAGATCACCGGGCTGGCGCAACTGGTGGCGAGCGGCACCGCCAAGGCCACCTCGACCGGAACCTCCACCGACAAGGGCTTGCGCTCGCAGAAGTTCGACATCCTCACCCGCGCCGGTGGCGAGGATTTCACCTCGGCCGTCACCTATGCCGGCGGCACCGTCGATACATTCAAGGTCGCCCCGCCCATCGTCAACAATATCGACCGCGTGGCGATCGAGCGGAAACACCTGACCACCGCCAACGACATGTTGGCCCCGTTCGTCCTGAAGGGCGCAGCTCTCGACCAGCAGCTCTGCAACCGGCAGATGCCGATCTTCACCGGCGTCGAGCGCTTCAACCTGAGCCTCAAATACGTCAAGGACGATACCGCCACGAGTAAGCGCACCGGCTACCAGGGGCCGCTGGTGCTGTGCTCGATGCACTACACCCCGATTTCCGGGCACTACACCAATAACGAGATCACCACCTACCTCGCCAAGAACGAACGCATCCTCGTCTGGTATGCCCCCCTCAAGGCGCAGGGCTATTATATCCCCTACCGCGCGTTGGTGACCACGGAAGCCGGCGATCTCTCGGTGGTGCTGACCGACATCTCGGAGTAACGCCGGCGCCGATCGCGGCGATGAACGGCAGCTAAACCCTTCTATCACCACGCGTTCAACCGCATGGCGGCATCCTGTTCTCCAATGGCTCACGCCAAGGAGGAACTGATGACCATCGTGAAACTCGGCATTGCCGCTCTCGCCGCAACGGTCGCGCTCGCCGGCGCCGCCAACGCCTTCGATCTCAAAGCCGGCAGCCCGACCAAGCTGGTCCCCACCAGTGTCCAGCTCGGCATCATCTCGCCGCCCAACAATATTTGCCCTGGCAACGGCAAGCTGACAGCCTGGGTCGAGACCAACAAGCCCGGCACCATCAACATTCTCCTGGTGAAGAAGGGCGGCGCCGTCGGCGGCCCCTACTCAGTCACCACGGTGAAAGGCGCCAACGGCATCGTCATGGGCAGCTACACGCAGAACCTCGTGATCAACAATCCGGTCGACGCCGAGTACCGCGTCGTCATCGCCGGCACGCCCATCCAGTCCAATTGGGTCCCGCTCGTCGCCGAGTGCTAAACGCCCGAGGTCAGCGTTTGCTGATCCCGAGGTCAGCGTTTGCTGAGCCTCCCGACTTCCGCGCCCCGGACCATGGGCAACAGACCCATGGTCCCTCGTGCCGGCAAGCCTCCAAGCGGGGCTGCCGGCCGGGCGGCGGAAGCTACTTCTGCCGCGGCTCGTGCAGGTCCTCGCCCGCGGCTGCCCATTTGCCCGCCCGCTTCAGCTTGACGGCTGCGAGCAACGTCGCGGCAGCGTTCCGCACCTCGCCCTGCATGCCGGTATCGGCGTCGAGTTCGTCGTGGCTGATCGCATAGGGCTTCCAGTAGCCGACATAGCGATCGACTTCCGCCTTCGGTCCTGCCGGCTCCAGCTTCATGAAGCGCAGCCAGTCCGAGATCGACCGCCGCACATTCTCCGCTCCCTCGACGTCGCCATGCGCCACCACCGCGTAGAGCCGTCCCGCCAGGTGACGGGGATAATCCCAGTGATCGAGTTCGATCGCCTTTGCTGTCTCGGCATCCTTGCCATGCGTGAGGGTCGGGTCGGGGTTACCGCCATCGGCGCACACCAGGCGGTCCATCATCAGCTTCAGCGGTGAACTCACCTGGTACCAGTTGACCGGCGAGACGATGAAGATGCCGTCTGCTTTCACCCACATCGGGTAGATCTCATTCATCCAATCCTGCACCTGGCCCAGCGAATGGTTCGGGTAGCAGGAGCAGGGCCAATGGCAGAGCGGCGCCGCGGTCGAAAAGCACGCCTTGCACGGATGGATGTTGCGACCGTATTCCGAAGCAAGCCGTGACAGATCGAGGATCTCGACGTCCGCTCCGTCAGCCTCGGCGAGGTCGGCGGCCATCTTCACCATGCGCCAGCTCTTCGAACTTTCGCCCGGGCAGGTATGCTCGCTGCGCGACGAGGCATTGATGAACAACAGGCGCGGCGGCCGGTCTTTGGCCTCGTAGGCGCGCTGCGCATCGTCGATCGCCGCCTTGGCCGCGATCCAATCCACCGACAGGTCGTAGTCCGGATCGGCGTAGCCGGGTCCGGCTTTGCGGGTGTGCGGCGCTTTACGGGCATTGCTGTAGCCGTCCCAGGCAATCGAGGCGACCTTGTCGATCTCCTTGCGCACCGCATCGAAGGCGGGATCGACAAACTGCTGCCGGTAGCGCTCGAGGAACTCCGCTTGGCTCAGGTCGACCGGCGGCATCTGTTTGCGGGGAGTGGGGAATGGTTGGGGCATGTCGGCTCCTCTTTCGAGCAACAAGCAGCCTGCGCGCCCGCGGTTCCCCTCCTCGACGTTCACGTCCGATCTCCCCGAAACCCACCGGTCGCGGAAATCATGGTTAACGCATCGTTACTAAAATCCGCGTGTCATTCCGGGACGGTCAACGGCTATTTTGCCAACGCGCCCGCGTGAGCAGCCCTTGTTCAGGCAGCCCAGCCATGAAGCCGATAAAAATCTTTGCAGCTCAGCACTTTACGCCTCGTTTACCGTTGGCCGATTCGAGGGCAAAACTGACCGAAATTAACCTCCCGGCAACCTTCCTGAACGGGATATCCGGGGATTATGCCCAATGTCACAGGAAAGCCGCGACGCTAGCGGGTCGCGAGCCAAACCACCCACCATATGCTGTAGTGAACAAACGCAGATTTCCGAGTCGCAACCGATTCCTTTCCTGTTTGTTCTCTGTTCGTACCATTGGTTAATGCCGACACAGGCGAAGTCGCACTTTTGTTCCGCGACGAGACACTCGTTTGTTGGCTTTCGATCACCTAAATAGGGCGCGATGACTCCCGCTTCCGCCTCCTCGCTCAAGGCGATCCTTGGGCCCACCAACACCGGCAAGACCTTCTTCGCCATCGAACGGATGCTCGCGCACCGCTCGGGGATGATCGGCCTGCCACTGCGACTTCTGGCCCGCGAGGTCTACCACAAGGTGGTCGACCGGATCGGCGCCCAGCACGTGGCGCTGGTCACCGGCGAAGAGCGGATCGTTCCCGCCAAACCGCGCTACTGGGTCTGCACGGTCGAAGCCATGCCGCTCGATGTGCCGGTCGAGTGCATCGCCATCGATGAAATCCAGGTGGCGACCGATTTCGACCGAGGGCACGTCTTCACCAACCGCCTGCTGCATGCGCGTGGCATCAGCGAAACCCTGCTGCTCGGCGCAGCCACCATGACGCCGCTGATCCGCGCGCTGCTGCCCGACGCCGAGATCATCCAGCGCCCGCGCTTTTCCGAACTGCTCTATGCCGGCAGTAAGAAAATCTCGCGCCAGCCCAAGCGTTCGGCCATCGTCGCGTTTTCGGCCAGCCAGGTCTACGCCATTGCCGAGCTGATCCGGCGTGAGCGCGGCGGCGCCGCAGTGGTGATGGGAGCGCTCAGCCCGCGCACCCGCAATGCCCAGGTCGACATGTACCAGAACGGCGATGTCGATTTCCTCGTCGCCACCGACGCCATCGGCATGGGCCTCAACCTCGACGTGCACCATGTCGCCTTTGCCGACGATCACAAGTTCGACGGCCACCAGAACCGGCAGCTGACCCCCGCCGAGTTTGGCCAGATTGCCGGACGGGCCGGCCGCCACATGCACAATGGCAGCTTCGGGGTCACCGGCCATGCTCCCGATTTCGACGACGAATTGGTCAAGCGGCTCGAAACCCACGACTTCGAGCCGGTGCGAGTGGTGCAATGGCGCAACGCCGAGCTGGATTTCGCTTCGATCGAGGATCTGAGGGCAAGCCTCGACCAGACGCCCAAACTCACGGGCCTGACGCGCGTTCCCATCGCCACCGACCAGCATGCGCTGGAGTTCGTTGCCCGCAACGAGGCCGGCGCCGCGGCAAACGGCGAGGCGGCGGTGCGCTTGCTATGGGAATGCTGCGGCATCCCCGACTACCGCGATATCTCGCCCGCCCAGCACGGCGAGATCATCACCCGCATCTATCTCGATCTCACCCGCCACCGCCATGTCGACGCCGACTGGATTGCCGAGCAGGTGCGGTTCTGCGACAATGTGACAGGTGACATCGATACGCTTTCCAATCGGATCAAGCAGATCCGGACATGGACCTTTGTCGCCAACCGCAAGAACTGGCTTGAAGACCCCGCATATTGGCGCGAAAAGACCCGGGACATTGAAGATCGACTGAGCGACGCCCTGCATGAGCGTCTCACTCAACGTTTCGTCGATCGTCGCACCTCGGTGCTCATGCGCCACCTGAGAGACAAGCATATGGTATCGCCTGAAATTAACGACCGCGGTGAAGTGAGCCTCGAAGGCCACCTGATTGGTTCCATCGAGGGCTTCCGCTTTACTTTGGCCCGGTCGGAAGGTGGCGATGCCAAAGGCGTGGCGACAGCTGCGGCGCAGGTCGTAGCGCCGGAGATCGCCAAACGCGCCGAACGCGTCGCTGGCGCCCCCAACGAAGAGCTGGTGCTGTCGACCGACGGCTATGTGCGTTGGCGCGGCGAGGTCATCGCCAACTTGATCGAGGGCGAACAGCTGTTCACCCCGCGCCTCATCATCCTGGCCGACGAGAGCCTCACCGGCCCCGATCTCGAGCGCGTGCAGGACCGGCTGAACCTTTGGCTTCGCCACCTCATCAACACCCAGCTCGAAAGCGTGTTGTCGCTCGAGGCTCCGGCCGATCTCGAGGGCGCCGCCCGCGGCGTCGCCTACCGATTGTACGAAAACCTCGGCATCCTGCCGCGCGGCGCCGTGGCCGAAGAGGTCAAGGGCCTCGACCAGGATGTGCGCGGCAAGCTGCGCAAGCTCGGCGTCAAGTTCGGCGCCTACCACATCTATGTGCCGCAGAGCCTGAAGCCGGCGCCGCGCGAGCTGGCGCTGATCCTTTATGCGCTGAAGCATGGCGGGGTGCGCCAGCCGGGCGTCGCCGAACTGCCGCAGATCGTGCTGTCGGGCCGCACCTCGTTCCTCATCGACCCTGAAGTCAACGTGAAGCTCTATGAGCTCGCGGGCTTCAAGGTTGCCGGCCGCCGCGCGGTGCGCGTCGATATCCTCGAGCGCCTCGCCGACATCATCCGCCCGCTCATCGCGCTGAACCCGGTGACCCACCAGGGCGAGCTGCCGCCGGGCGCCGCCGAGGGCAACGGCTTCCGCGTCACCGTCGAGATGACCTCGCTGCTCGGCACCGCCGGCGAAGACTTCGCTTCGATCCTCAACTCGCTCGGCTATCGCGTCCGCCGCACCCCCAAGGTTGCAGCAGCGCCGGTGGCCGAGACCACCACGACGACAGAGACCGTCGAAACGACCGAAACCATCGAGGCGACCGAGACGACGACGGCCGATACCGTTGTTGCCGGTGCCGCCGAAGCGGTGGCTGCCGACGTTGCTGATGCCGAAGTGAACGCCGCAGCCGCTGACGCCGTCGAAGGCGTGGTGCCGGCCGTCGCGGTGGTCGCCGAGACTGAAGTCGCCGCCGTCGAGACCGCAACCACCGATCTCGGCGCCCCAGCTCCGACAGAGGACACCAAGCCTGCCGAGCCCGAGTTCGACGAGATCTGGTTCCCGGCGGGCCGTCGCCCCGACAACCCTCGCCACGGCGGCAACCGCAATCGCGGTCAGCGCGCCGACGCCGCCGAGGGCGCGGCCGAAGCCGAAAAGTCCGAGCGCCCGCAGCGCAACTTCCGACGCCCCGACCGCCCCGCCGGCGGCGACAAGGGCGACGGCAAACCGAACCGCCCGCGCTTCGAGGGCCGTCGCGACGGCCAGCGCCCAGGGGCCGGCAACGGCAATGGCGGTGGCAAACCGTTCGAGAACAAGGGTGGCAAGCCCGGCGGCAAGCGCTTCGACAAGCCGCGCGAGGACTGGAAGGAACACCGTCCGCGCGAGGATCGGAAGCCGGCCGTGCTCGATCCGAATTCGCCCTGGGCGGCGCTCGCCGCGCTCCGGAACCCCAAATCGGAATAATGGCGCTTGGAGAAGCAGCGGCTCGACAGGTGGCTGTTTTTCTCGCGTGCGGTGAAATCGCGCACCCTGGCGCAGAAGCTGATCGAAACCGGCGCCGTCAGGGTGAACTCCGAACGCACTGACCGGTCCGACCACAAGGTCGGGCCGGGCGACGTCCTCACCATGACGGTGCACACGCGCCTGTTGGTCTGGCGCATCCTCGACCCCGGCAGCCGCCGCGGCCCCGCCCCCGAAGCCGCCCTGCTCTACGAGGACCTCTCGCCGCCCCCGGTGCCCCGCGAGGCGTTTCCGCCTATCCACGCCGAACGCGAGCCGGGCGCCGGCCGTCCGACCAAGAAGCAACGCCGCGACACCGACCGGCTGCTTGGCGACGAAGACTGAGGGATGCGCCGAAAGCCTGACCGCCCAGTCCCTTGCAGCGTCGGACAAAAAGGGCTAGCACGGCCCAAGGCGCACGGCTTGCTGCGTGCGTCCGGCTGAAAGACCCAGCGGCCCGACAAACTTGAGCAGGAACGCTCGCGCAATATGACCTATATCGTCACGGACAACTGCATTAAGTGCAAGTACATGGACTGCGTCGAGGTTTGTCCCGTCGACTGCTTCTATGAAGGCGAGAATATGCTCGTCATCCACCCCGACGAGTGCATTGACTGCGGCGTTTGCGAGCCCGAGTGCCCGGCCGAGGCGATCAAGCCCGACACCGAGGGCGGCCTCGACAAGTGGCTGGAGATCAACAGCAAATACGCCTCCGCCTGGCCCAACATTACCGAGAAGCGCGACGCTCCGGCCGATGCCAAGGAATGGGATGGCGTCGAAGGCAAGTACGAGAAGTACTTCTCCGAAGCCCCCGGCGAGGGCGACTGAACCGCCCACTGACCCTGCTGATGTACGGGATGCGACCGGAAGCTGAGCGGCTTCCGGCGGGCTTGATTCGCAACTTTTGATTTTGCTGAAATTTTGTGCTATGCTCCTCGAACGAATGGAGCTTGCCCGTCATCCAATGCGTGCCACTAGGCACCCTTTTTTTTGACACCAGCAATTATGGGGCGCAGTCATCCGGTCGCGCGGACCGGAAGAGTGCGTGAAGGGTTTTTGCTTATCTGTTCGAACGGGCGAACGAGCAACAACAGGACGGCCTCTCCGCGAAGAGCTGTCCGGCGGCGGCGTTAATAGGAGTATCCTTTATGGTCACCAAGAAGCCTCAGCAGCGGCTTGGATTCAAGACGGGCGAGTACATCGTCTATCCGGCGCACGGCGTCGGTCTCATCACCTCGATCGAGGAACAGGAAGTTGCGGGGCTGACCCTCGAGCTGTTCGTCATCTCGTTCGAGCAGGACAAGCTCACCCTCCGCGTGCCCGTCGCCAAGATCAAATCCGTCGGCATGCGCAAGCTCGCCGAAGAGGACGAAGTCAAGAAGGCGCTGGACACCGTTACCGGCCGCGCCCGCGTCAAGCGCACCATGTGGTCGCGCCGCGCCCAGGAATATGAAGCCAAGATCAACTCCGGCGACCTGATCGCCATTTCGGAAGTGGTGCGCGACCTGTTCCGCTCCGACGACCAGCCCGAGCAGTCCTATTCGGAACGCCAGCTGTTCGAACAGGCGATGGACCGCATGAGCCGCGAGGTTTCGGCCGTCAACAAGCTGACCCTCACCGAGGCCGTGCAGCTGATCGAAAAGAACCTCGCCAAGTCGCCGCGCCGTGGTCCGAAGGCCGATGCAGCCGACGCCGAGGAAGCTGCGTAAGCTTACGCGACGCAACAGCATCAGGGCCGGTCGAAAGACCGGCCCTTTCTGTTTCTACTGATCCAACCCCATGACCACGCACCCCCGCACCATCCGGATTGCCGCCGCTGTCCTCGCAGATCTCGACGGCCGCGTGCTGCTGGTACGCAAGCGCGGCACCGCCATCTTCATGCAGCCAGGCGGCAAGATCGAACCCGGCGAAGCGCCGCTCGAAGCGCTGCGGCGTGAAGTGCGCGAGGAGTTGGGCCTCACGATCGACCCGGCAGTCGCACACTATCTGGGCGTGTTCTCGGCGCCGGCGGCGCATGAAGCCGGCGCCACCGTGGTTGCGGAGGCCTTCTGGCTCAACATCCGGTCACACCCGTCACCTGAGGCCGAGATCGAGGAAGTGCGCTGGATCGACCCGCAGGACCCCGGTCCGATCGAACTCGCCGTCCTGTCGCGCGACCATATCCTGCCGGCCTATCGCCGCGCCCGCTGAGCCGCCTTTACTTCGGAACCGGCCAGAACGCCCGGACGCGCTGCTGATAGGCACCGAAGCGGTCGCCGCGCGAGCGCAGCATGTGCGCTTCGAGCAGCGGGATGCCCGAGACATGCACCAGCAGCCAGTACATCATCGCCGGCGCCAGCAGCGTCAGCCAGCCCCAGGGGTATGCAAGGCCGATGCCGATGGCGGGGTAAGCCAACCAATACAGCCATTCGAAGAAGTAGTTCGGGTGCCGGCTGAGCGACCAGAGCCCGACGTCGCAAACGCCCTCTGCATTGGCCCGATTGGCCTTGAAGGCCCTGAGCTGCGCATCGCTGACCGCCTCGCCAGCGATGGCGAGCAGCGCGATGGCGACACCAAGCATATCGCCTAGGCCAAGCGGGGCGGGATTGCCCGCCGCCGCCAGCACGGCAACCACGAGCACCAACGATGCCGCGGCCTGGATCTGAAGAAACAAGAACAGCTGGCTGCGATAGCGCTCGCCCCAACCGCGGCGCAGTTCCGCGTAGCGCGGATCGTCGCCGCCGCTGAGCGTACGGCGCGCGATATGGGTGCCGAGCCGCAATGCCCAGAGCGCCAGGAGCGCCATCACCAGCAACCCCCGTCCGGCCGGCGCGCCGCCCTCCGCCCACCAGACGGCAATGACGCCAACCAGGCCGGTACCATAGCTCCAGAAGGTATCGGCCCAGCCGGACCGGCCCGAGCTGATCACCACCCACCAGGCCAGCGCCATCACCAATGACAGCAACACCGCCGCGATACCGACCGCGGTGCCGCTGATCATTCGACCTGCTCCGGCACGCGCCGGTCGGAGACCGCCACCGTCCCCGAGGCGATGCGTTGCCGCGCCGGCGACCAGTGAAAGAACGGCACGCCCTTGGCGATGAGCTTCAGTGCTTCCCAGTGGATGCCGGCGACCACCTTGAGCGTCATCAGCGGATAGCCGGCAAAGGCCCGCCACAGCGCCCGGTTCGACAGCTCCTCGCGCCGCCCATTGAAGCTGGCGGTGAGCAGCAGCCCCTCGGCATCGTCCTCGAGGATCGAGACGCCGACACGCTCCTTGGGTGTGGAGATGCGGAAACGATAAGTGCAATCCATCGGCATGAACGGCGAAACGAAGAACTGCTTCTTCGCCGCATGTCGCACCACCCGCTCTTCACCACGGGCCGGAAGTGCATAGGTGTGGCGCTCACCATGGGTGTTGTGCACCTCGTAGAGAATACCGGCGAGCCGCCCGTCCTGCCGATGGCAGAAGTAGACGCTCAATGGGTTGAAGACGAAACCGAGCAGCCGGGGATAGCACAGCAGCTCGATCCGCCCGCCATCATAGCGGATGCCGGCCTCCGTCAGCCGTTCGGCGGCCCACGCCTTGAGCGGTCGCCGCCCATCGCCATGGTCGGCTTGCCGAAAGCTGAACAGGCCGCCGCGCTCGATGCCAAGCAGCGCAAACCGACCGGCAAGCTCATCGAGCTCATCGAGGTCGAGCAGCAGGCAGAACACTTTGTAACCAAGGCTGTGGCGCTTCGGCCGGAGCCGGGTATGGGCGACCTCGCCCCGATACAGCGCCGACCTCATAAGGCCGTTTCCAGCACCGCCGGCGGCACCGCAATGCGGCCGCGCTGCGCTGCCCAGGGCGGACTGATGCCGAACTGATCGGCCACCGCCAGCCCCGACTGCAGTGCGTCTTCGTGAAAACCGTAGCCGAAATAGCTGCCGCAGAACCAGGTGTTGCGCACCCCCTGCAACCGCCACAGCTGATCCTGCGCTGCAAGCGCCGCGTGATCGAAAAGCGGGTGGGTGTATTCGAAACTGCGGACGACGCTCTCGGGCCGCGGCTGCCGCGACGGGTTCAGCGTCAGGAACAGCTGTCGGCGGGTGCGCAGCGATTGGAGGTGATTCATCCAGTAGCTGACGCAGAGCGGCCGGTCGGATGCTGCGTCGTCAGTGCCGATATAGTTCCAGCTGGCCCAGACCGAGCGCCGCCGCGGCATCAGCGTGGGGTCGTCGTGCAGCACTGCGACATTGGGAGTGTAGCGAAAAGCGCCGAGCACGGCCTGCTCGTCGGCCGAGGCGTCCTCGAGCAGCCCCAGCGCCTGGTCGGCATGGGCGCCGATCACCACATCGGTGAAGACTTCCCGGCCGCCCGCTGCATCATCGACGATGACAAGGCCGGCTTGCCGGCTGACTCGCGTCGCCCCGGGGCGGCGCTGCATGGCGGTGCCGATATCGGCCAGCAAGGCTTCGACATAGCTGCGGCTGCCGCCCAGCACGGTGCGCCATTGCGGTCGATTGGTGACCTGCAGCAGGCCATGGCTGGTAAAGAAGCGCAGGAACGAGCGCATCGGATAGTGCCGCATCTGCTCCGAGGTGGTCGACCAGATCGCCGCGCACATCGGCAATACATGCTCCTCGATCAGTGCCTGCGACCAGCCGCCGCTATCGAGGAACTCACCGAGCGAAATTGCCTCCATGGTGCGCTCGTCGAGCCCGCGCGTCACCTCGTAGAACTTCACGATATCGGCGATCATCCGCCAGAAACGCGGGTTCAACAGGTTGCGCTTCTGCCCGAACAGTCCGAACGGCCGGCTGGAATATTCCACGCGCCCATCGCCCACCGACACCCCGAGCGACATGTCGGAATCGACGCTGGCCACCTGCAGGTGCTCGAGCAGCGCGGTGAAATTCGGGTAGTTGCCGGGATTGTAGACGATGAAGCCGGTGTCGACCGCGACCGGTCCTTCCGGGCACTCCACATCGACGGTGTTGGCGTGCCCACCGAGCCAGCTATTGGCTTCATACAGCACCACCTCGTGCCGCCGGCTCAGCAGCCAGGCTGCCGATAGCCCGGCGATACCCGCGCCGATGATTGCGATGCGTCGTCCGGACGCCCGTGCCTGGTCTTGGTGGAGATGCCGCACCTGAATTTCCCATCCGCTGCCGATGGGAGGAACTACGGGTCGCAGGTGCGAATTGTTTCAGGCGCAGCAAAAAAACTCTGGCAGACGAAACAGTTGGGTGCTCACACCCGTTGCTTACAGCTCAGCTTCCGGAGACTGCAGCATGCCGCCCTTCGTCGTCGCCTATGCCGGAGCCGCCATCACTATGCTGGCGCTCGATGCGATCTGGCTCACCACCATGGTACCCCGCATCTACCAGCCGCAACTCGGCGATCTCCTCGCCGAGCGCCCCAACCTCGCGGTGGCCGGGGTGTTCTACCTGCTCTACCTCGTCGGAGTGCTGGTCTTCGCCATCCTGCCCGCGCTCGAAGCGCGCAGCTGGCTGACCGCGCTGGGGTACGGCGCCCTGCTCGGCCTTGTCGCCTACGGCACCTACGACTTCACCAACCTCTCGACGCTGCGCAACTGGCCGCTCAGCCTCAGCCTGATCGACGTGGCCTGGGGCATGGTGCTCACAGGCGTCACCGCGCTGGGCGGTTACTGGGCGGTGCGCTGGCTGGTGCCGGGGTGAGGTGGTTCGCAGATGGACCGAAAGACCGGCGGCGTCATCGAATTAAGTCGGTTGTGCGTACCACCGCAAACGCCCCAAACTCGGTGTCATCCCAGCGAAAGCTGGGACCCAATTATCCACCTGCGCAGGCTGCGAGTTGGGTCCCAGCTTTCGCTGGGATGACAGCCGGTGGTTGATGGTAAGTCAGGACCACAGCCGAGCCCTCGACCAGTGCGACCTGTCGCTTACTCGACCGTGACGATCTTGTACTTCTGCCCCGCCACCAGCGTGTCGCCCGGGTAGAGGTTGTTGAGGATGTAGAACAGGTCGGTGCCGCGGCTGAGCCCGCTCATCCGGCGCGCCAGCGAGTCCGCCGTGTCGACACTGCCGGCCGTGACGGTGCGCACCACCAGCTTCTTGACCAGCGCCAGATCCTTGGCTGCGGCGGCGCGGAAGCTCTTCAGCGTCGCTTCGGCGGCTTTGGTGAACGCCGGGCTGTCGAACTTGGCGGCAAAGATGAAGCGGTAGACCCGCCCATCGTGGCGCACCACCGCGACGCGGAAATTCCACTGCGGGGTGACGGCGACGCCGGTCGCCATTTCGAAGCCGTTGGCGCTCTCGCGCTTCACCGTCGCGGGCTGCAGTCCGGCAATCCAGCCAGACTTCAGGTAGTCCTCGAGCCCCATCGTCGCCGGCACTTCGGCGCTGTCGAAACGCACCGCCTCACCTTCGCCGGCAACCCCGACGACGGCGCCCTTCGAGATCTGCAACGTATAGTTGGAAGGGACCTCGAAGGTGAATTTCAGCGTCGGGTTGATGTAGCGGCGCCCCACCACCGCGCCCTGCGCCGGGCTGTCGCCGAAGGCGAGGCCATCGATGCCGGCCATGTAGCCGTCGCGGGCCGTCTCGCCGAGGCCGGGAGCGCCGAAGAAGGCGCGCGCCGTCTCGATCGCCTTCTGGATCCGATCGGGGGTCGAGGGGTGCGAGGAGAGGAAGTCGTCTTCCTGGTCGGCGTCGCCGGCCGAAAAATGCGCGAACCGGCCCATGGCGCCGAGGAAGCGCGCTGCCGCATGCGGATCATAGCCAGCGCGACCGGAGGTGAGGATGCCTTCCTTGTCGGCGGCCAGCTCCTGCTGCTGGCTGAACGCCGCCAGCGACATCTTCGAGCGGTTCGAAGCCTGGTCGGTCGCGGTGTCGGCGCCGAACACCCCGGTCACCACCTTGTCGACGATCTCGTTGGTGCGCACCCGGTTGGTGCGGGCACGGGCGTGCTTCAGCGTCACGTGGGCGATCTCGTGCGCCAGTACCGCCGCTATCTCCGAGGTATCAGACGCGAGCGCCAGGATGCCGCGGGTGACGTAGACATAGCCGCCCGGCAGCGCGAAGGCGTTGACCTCGGCGGTATCGAGAATGGTGACGGTGAACTTCTGGTTCGGTTGGTCGGCCGCCGCCAGCAACCGGCCGACGATCCGCGCAATCATGATCTCGGCCTGGCGGTCGGAATAGATGCCACCATAGGAGGCGACGATCCGCGGGTGCTCGCGTGCCCCGATCGCGTCTTCCTCGGGATCGTCGGAAGCAACGATCGGCGCGTTCTGCCCCTCGGTGCGCGTCGTCGTCACGCCGGGCAGGCTCGAGCAGGCAGCAAGCACCGCAAGGAGCGCCACTGCGAGCGGGGCGCCGAGCGCCGTGATCATCGAACGCGACTTCATGGAGCGAGGAGAACCTCTATCTGCTCTGGATGGGTGATTTCGACGCGCGGGCCATCGACCTCATCCACCCAGCCTCTGATCCTGACGAGGGCACCCTCGAGCCTGAGGGGGTCGAGACCGGCACGTGAAAACAGCTGGACCGCCGACCGTTCGATCACGGCGGTGAAGTCCTCTTTCCACGATCGGCCAAAATTCAGGTAGATGCGCCCCTGCGCCTCGTCGGCGAGAAGCACCCGACCCTCCACCAGCTCGTAGTGACCCAGGCGCCCGGCCAGTTCAGCCGGCCGGTCCGCCCGCCGCACGAGATAGTATGGGTCGGCCCAGATGCCAAGCTTCATCAGCCGGGCCGAGCCCTCGGCGGCCAGCAACTGTGGCAGACATGCACGATTGTCGGGGAACGAATAGACCCGCGCCCAGCCGTCGGCCACCATCCGCTGCTGCACCCAGAGCTCCGGCGTGCCCTCGACGAACAGCTGTCCGAGCGTCCGGCCATGCCGATCCACCTGCTCGCCGCCATGGCGCACGGCGACCCGCTTGCCGAGCGCCAGCTGTTCCAGCGCCACACGCGACTCCTCGGCTTTCGGCCAGGTTTCGAAATCCTCGCGACCGAGCGGCAGTTTCGGCGCCTGGGTGCCGATCAGGCGCACCACGACACCGGTATCGAGCACCACGGTATCGCCATCGGTGACCGACATGACTGTGCCCTTCGGGCCATCGACCAGCCCGTCACAGCCCATGGCAAGGGCGCTCAACGGCATGGCGACAAACACCGCGACCGCAGCCAATCTGAGCACATTGAAAGCAAGCAAACTTGGCCCCATCCGACAGCAACGCAAACTGCACGAAATTGCGGCGAAATTCTTCTATCTCGCGGCAACGCCACGACGAATGTTGCAGCTTGGCCACGTCGCGTGCGCGGCGTCGTCAGAAAAAGCAGCAGACTTTCCTCCTCGGACTTGCTCCGATGCAATGACCTGGAGCGCGGCACGGTTTCATTGAAACGACGACGTGCACTAGGATCACGGCGATTCTGCTGCCGGACCGCTGACCGATGCTCGCCGAACTCTTTGTCTATGCTGCGAGCTATCGCCCGACGCCTCCGGCGTTCCGGCCGTTTCTGGGTGAAGCAGTCGGCCTGTGGGCCCGTGGTCAGCGCCAGACCCGCGCCTGGGCCCCGCACCTCGCCAATTCGCGTGGCCTGATCGACACCACCATCGACGATCTCGGCGCTCGCCGCACCGTGGTGGTGCTCGGCTCCGGGCCGCTGTTCGACCTGCCGGTAGAGTCGCTCGCCCGCACCTTCAAACGGGTGATCCTCGTCGATCGTATCCACCTGTCGACCATCGCCCCGCGGGTGGACCGCTACGCCAATGTCGAGCGCCACTGGCGCGATCTGTCGACCAGGACGAACCCCGACGCGCTGGATTTTCTCGAGACGATCGCCGATCTCGACTGGGTGATCTCGCTGAGCCTCGTCAGCCAGTTGGCGCGTGCCGCGCCCGGCGCGGAGCGCCAGGTGGTCGACGGCCACCTCGACCGGCTCGCCACGCTGCCCTGCCCGGCGACGCTGATCACCGACCTCGATTACCGGGTGTTCAACCGCCACGGCGTGATCCTCGACAATGCCGACCTGCTGCATGGCCGGCCGGTACCGCGCAGCGGGCTGCGCTGGAAATGGGAAGTGGCGCCCTTCGGCGAAGAAGGCCGCCACACCCGGCGTGTGCATTCGATGGCGGCGTGGCCCGACTGGCGCCAC
>NZ_DASZAW010000058.1:0-15453 GCF_035944845.1 Devosia sp.
GAGATGCCCTCGACCACGGTGGTCCCGGTGGTGCCACGCGCATAGTCGCGTACTGCACCGTCGGGGAACGTCACCTTGATCATTTTCATCTCCAATGGAAATTGCCGGCGGAAGTGCCGGCAAGGCGGGGTGTCTAGCATGGGTCGCGGGCCGGAGCCAAGCGGACGCACGAAACCGCCCGGAGCGCGGGCTCCGAGCGGTGTCAATCGGGCAAAGCCGAAACCGGAAGCGCTAAGTTCGACGGCCCACGGCTCGGCCGATGGCAATCAGGATGCAGGCGCCGATCACCCCCGCAATCAGGTAGCCAAACCAGCCACCGAACGAGATGCCCAAAAGGCCGAACACCAGGCTGGCAACGATCGCCCCGACAATGCCGAGGATGATGTTCATCACCACGCCGCTACTGTTGTTCATGAACCGCCCGGCCAGCCAACCGGCTATGCCGCCGATGATGATAGCCGCAAGCCAACCTACGCCGTCGAATGCCATCTCGCGTCTTCCTTATAAGTATCACTCGAGCCAGAACATTCCGGCCCCGCTGGTACTAACGGCTGAGGACGAAAAACGATCCCTGCGGTGCTATTTCCAGCGCCCGTAAGTCCACGGCACGTACCAGTGCGCGTCCGGCGGGAGGGCCTCCGGCACCGGATCATACCCATGCGTGCCGCCTGGGCGGCACCTGACAATCCGCGCCAGGCCCATCCAGCCGCCAGGCCAGAAGCCATGCCGCCAGATGGCGTCGCGGGTGAATTCGGAGCAACTCGGGGCGTGCCGGCAGGTGCGACCCATGAACATCGACAGCGAGTAGCGGTAGCCCTGGATCAAGCCATAGGAGACCAGCTTGAACGGCCAGTCGACAATGCTCCAGAACAGCCGCGCGATGCGCCGCATCAGCCGGCAGCCGCCGCCTGCGGGGCTTCGAGCTTGTCCAGCGCGTCGCACACCGCATCGAACACCAAGAGGGTCGAGGTGTGCCGCGGCCGGTACTCGCGTACCGGCTCGAGATACTTGAGGTCGCCCCACTTCTCGCCCGCCGGCGGTGGGCCGTCTGCCTTCAACATCGCCGTCATCTCGTCGCGCACCCGGCGAAACTCGCTGACCGGCGTGCCCACCACATGCGTTGCGACCACGGCCGCCGAGGTTTGCCCAAGCGCACAGGCCTGGATGTCGTGGCCGTAGCCGGTGATCACCCCATCCTCGACGGTGATGTCCACCTCGATCGTTGAACCGCACACTCGGCTCACCTTGCGGGCGCTGGCATCGGGAGCGGCGAGCCGGCCCGGCCGCGGCTGGTTACCGGCGAGTTCGAGGATCCGGTCCGAATAAAGATCGCTGAGTTCCATCTTTTTCGCGAAACTGTTTCTTGGCCGCTGTCGTTGCCCACCTATATAGTGGTGGAGATGCAACAAGTCAGCGGCGTCCATCGTCACTGATACCATGCCGGGAACCGTGGGGCGACGTATTGCGTCTGTCGCCTGCTATTGACCGAGGATTGAAAGATGGACGCCAGCGCCAAGCCGCAGCACGTCAAACTCGTCCCTGAAATCGCCCGCCCCAGCCGCGAAGAAGCGGAAGCGGCGGTGCGGACGCTGATCGCCTGGGCCGGTGACGATCCCACGCGCGAGGGCCTGCTGGAAACTCCGCACCGCGTCACCAAGGCGTACCGCGAGTTTTTCGCCGGCTATGGCGAAGATGCGCGCGAGGTCCTGCACAAGACCTTCAAGGAAGTCGGCGGCTACGATGACGTCGTCTTGGTGCGCGATATCCCGTTCTCGTCACATTGCGAGCACCACATGGTGCCCTTCTTCGGCAAGGTTCACATCGCCTATCTGCCGCATGATGGCGTGGTGGGCCTGAGCAAGCTCGCCCGCCTGGTCGAGGTCTATGCCCGCCGGCTGCAGGTGCAGGAGAACATGACGGCGCAGATCATCGACGCCGTGAACGAGCATCTCAATCCCCGCGGTGCGGCGGTAATGATCGAAGCCGAGCATATGTGCATGTCGATGCGCGGCGTGCGCGCCCACGGCGCCCTGACCATCACGCAACGCTTCACCGGCGTATTCGCCGAAGACCGCAACGAGCAGGACCGCTTCTTCGCCATGCTGGGCAAGCGCTGAACTCGGGCGCCATGCACTGACCGCAACAGCGATCAAGTGTGATATCCATCGGCGGGCATAGGTTGAGCCCATGTCCGCCGTCGCCAAAACCCTGTGGATGATCGAATCGCGCTTCGGCATGCCGCTGACGCTCGAGGATATGGCCGTGCATGCCGGGGTATCGCGCTACCACCTGTCGCGCATCTTCCCACGCGCCACCGGCTACTCGATCTCTGAATACCTGCGCGGCCGCCGCCTTACCGAGGCCGCCAAGGCCCTGGCCGGCGGCGCCCCGGATATTCTCGGCGTCGCGCTCGACGCCGGCTACGGCTCGCACGAAGCCTTCACCCGAGCCTTCCGCGACCTGATCGGCCTCACCCCGGACGAGGTGCGTCGCCGCCGCCGGCTCGACGATTTGCCACTGCTCGAACCGCTGCGTATCGACACGGACGTGCCGGTGGAACTCTGCGCCCCACGGATTGAAAACCGTCCGTCCATGCGCATCGCCGGACTCATTGCCCGGCACCTGATGAACGGCGATGCCGCCATTCCCGCCCAGTGGCAGCGCTTCAACGCCTATGTCGGCAACGTGCCGGGCGAGATCGCCGGGGTCTACTATGGCCTTTCCGGACGTCATTTCCCCGAAACAGGTGAGTGCGAGTACATGGCGGGCATGGAGGTCAGCGAAATCGCCGAATTGCCCCGCGAGTTCACGCTGATCACGGTGCCGGCACAGCGCTACGCCCGCCTCGCCCATAGCGGGCACATCACCACAATTCGCTCCACCATCGAGGCGATCTTTGCCGAGTGGCTGCCGACTTCCGGCTATCGCAAGAAGCACGCGCCCTGGAGCTTCATCGAGTATTACGGCCCCGATTTCAACGAGCACACCGGGCTCGGCACCGTTGAAATCTGGCTCGCGCTCGAGGATTGAGCGGGAACCCGGGGCGGGATAGAACCCGGCCATGAGCACCTCCTTTGCCGACCCCACTGCCCTCAACCATGCCGACCTCGAGGAAGGCACCCGGTTCGCGCCGAAGTTCGACGCGCACGGCCTCGTCACCGCAGTAGCGCAGGAGGCCGGCAGCAACCGTGTGCTGATGGTGGCGCATATGAACGCCGAGGCGTTGCGGCTCACCATCGAGACCGGCGAGGTGCACTACTATTCGCGCTCGCGGAAAAAGCTCTGGAAGAAGGGCGAGAGTTCGGGCGAGATCCAGAAGCTCGTGGAAATGCGGACCGATTGCGACCAGGACGTTGTGCTCATGCTGGTCGAACAGACCGGCCGTGGCGCCGCCTGCCACACCGGCCGGAAGAGCTGCTTTTATCGCATCGTCGAAGACGCCCAGACGCTGCGCCAGAGCGGCGAAGCGCGACTGTTCGATCCCGCTGAGGTCTACAAGGCCTAAGCTGCTGGGCGGAGAGCTATAGGGTGCGGGCTAGTTTCAGCCCCCCGGGAGGACAAGCCTCGCGGAACGCCGCAGACGGCAGGATGACCTCGATTCGCCCTGGACTCCGTAGCCATCACCTTCAGTAGTGCGGCGGCGGCGGTTCGACCGCCGGCGCCAGCGCCGGGTGCGCTTCGACGTCGCGTAGCTGCGAGCCGAGGTTGTTGAGTTCGCGCTTCAACGCCTCGATCTGTTTGAAGTGCTCGGCCAGCGCGGCGTTCAGCTCCTCGATGGCCTGGTCCTGGAAGGCGATCGTGGTCTCCAGTGTCACGATGCGGGCGGTGAGGTCGGTGATGTCGCTCATTTCCTACTCCCCTCAGGGCGGCGTTCGAATAGCGGCGTGAGGAACAGGCCGGCGAGGAAGCCGCCCAGATGTGCCTGCCAGGCGATGCCGATCGATTGCCCGATCAGCATGGGCAGAAACGGCACGGCCGCGTTGAGCACCAGCCAGATCACAATGAAAAAGGCAGCGCGCTGGTTGCGCATCAGCTCGCCGAGACTCGCCATCCGCCGACCAAGCACGTGCTCTGTGCCGGTGTCGGGGTCGCGCCCGACGATGACCGGCTGGAAGATGAACCGACACGCCACACCCGTCAGCCCTGCGACGCCCCCCGATGCGCCGATCAGCACCTGAAACTCTGGAAACGTCGTCGCTGCAAAAGCCGCGGCGCCGACGGCGGCACTCGCGAGAAACAGAATCACCGTGGCGCGCGGGCCATAACGGCGAGCAACCGGGGTGCCGAAAATGGCCAACCAGGCGCAATTGACCAAAAGATGCTCCCATCCGGCGTGCAGGAAAGCATGCGTGAATGGCGTCCAGAGCAGCGGTATCCACCCTCCTTCGAGCGCGAAGCCAGGGGCCGCTCGCACCGGGACGAAGGCCAGCCAGAGGTAGAGTTGCTCATCCCCCTGTTCGTTAAGAACGAAGGCTCTGGCGAGGTGTACGGCCAACATCAGGCCCAACAGCGCGGTCACCACCCCGGGCAGCAGTATGGCCGGCTGACGATCGTCAGGAGCCTGATTTCGTTGGTGATTTCGCTCGTCAGACATGAAAACTCCCGGCTTTTCGGGCTTTGTAGCCCATTCCCCCGACTTATCCACACGGCGGCTGCCGCGTTAACCCTAACAATTGTTTAAGGGCGATTTCCGCGCAGGCTTTTGTCACTCTTCGTACTGCGGCGGTCGCCCCCTCTCCGGGACGCGATGCTCGGGGTTTGGGAACAAGGCAAGAAGACTATGCAAAAGGCCAGCACCAAGGCGCTGTTCGACTATTGGAATGCGCTCCGCGGTTCTCGCAGTGCTCCGGATCGGCGCGATATCGACCCGACCCGAATCCGATCTGCCCTCGCCAACACCTTTATCCTCGAGCTCAGCGATACCAACGAGTTCGATTTCCGTCTCGCTGGCTCGCACCTTTGTTCAGTCTATGCGCGCGAGCTGAAAGGCCGCTCCTTTACGCGTCTGTGGCACGACCGTGACCGCGACGCCATCGACACCCTGGTCCGCGCCGTCACCGAGGACCATGCGGTTGCCCTCGTCACCTTTCAGGGCACGACGGCGGTGCACACCCGCCTGTCGGTCGAAACCATCCTGCTGCCGCTGCGTCACAACGGCAGCACCCAAACCCGCCTGCTCGGCGCCATGACCTCGATCGACGAGCCCTACTGGTTCGGCGTGCAGCCGGTCATGGAACAGCGCATCACCGGGTTGCGGCTGATCTGGCCGGACGACGTGTCATTGGCCGATATGGCGAGCGACGTCGCAACTGCCGTGCCGGCCGAAGACCTGGTTTTCGCCAGCGCCGGTGCCGCCGTCCCTACCCCGATGAGCGCCACCGTCTACGGCCGCACGGCCCGCCGCTATGCCCATCTCGCGGTGATCGATGGCGGCCGGCGCTAAAAATCGCCGGTTTGCAGCATTGTGCGCCTCAAGCCTTACCTTCGATTAACCAAGAGCGGACTAGTGTAGGCCAACCAATCGCTTGGCCCCGGCAGGTCTCCTCTGATGCTCACCGATAACGCACGCTCCGCGCGACCTGCCCGTTCGTATGCGCAACTGCCGCGATTCCAGCGCGTCAGGGTCTCGCTGCTCGGCCGCTACATGCTGACCGACCGCCGCGAGTTCCCCTGCCAGGTGATCGAGATGTCACCCGGTGACGCCATGATCATCGCACCGATCTCCGGCATCTCTGGCGAGCGCGTCATCGCCTATATCGACCACCTTGGCCGCATCGAGGGTGATATCACCGACGTCATCGATGGCGGCTTCAAGATGGATATCGTCGCCACCTCGCGTAAGCGCGACAAGATGGCGGCCCAGTTGACCTGGCTCGCCAACAAGGACCTGCTCAACCTGCCGGAAGATCGCCGGCATGAGCGCGTCGTGCCCGACAACCGGCACTCCACGGTCGTGCTCGACGATGGTCGGCGCTACAACTGCAAGATCATCGACATCTCGCTCTCGGGTGCCGCGATCGAGTTGGCCGTCCGCCCGGCCATGGGCACGCCCGTCACCCTCGGCCGCATGCGCGCCCGCGTCGTGCGCCATTTCGGCGACGGCGTTGCGGTGGAGTTCGTCTCCGCCCAGGAAATGCTGACGGTCGTGCAGCAGAACCTTCGGGTCAACTAGCCCGCCGACTTTCAACCCACCTGGCTATGCCTAACGAGTCCTGACCAGGACCGTTCGAATTCGCATAAAAACTAGCTTGCAGTTTTTCGTTCGGGGCAATTCGCCCCCGGCATCGTGGCTTCCGTCAGGGGGCAACCACGATGTCGAAGTTCAAAGGGTTCATCGCAGCGGCAATCGCAGTTGGAATGGCGGCGTTCATTCTCGCCATGCCGGCACGCGCCGACCAGGTCGATTTCACCAACCCGGCCTTCGCCCAGGCCGGCGGCATCACCAGCATCCCGGTGGGCGCCTCGGAGTTCTGCAAGTCGCATCGCAGCGAATGCAAGGCCAACCCGCACGCCGTCGGCGCTGTGGTGTTGACCGAGGCCCGCTGGGCCGAACTCGTTGCGGTCAACAATGCCGTTAACGCCGGGGTCACCGCCATCACCGACGAGGACTACTACAAGGTCGCCGAGTATTGGGCCTATCCCGACGACGGTTACGGCGACTGCGAGGATTTCGCACTGGCCAAGCGCAAGGCCCTGATCAAAGCGGGCTGGAACCCGTCGACCCTGCTGGTCACCGTCGTTCGCGAAGCCAGGGGCACCGGCCATGCCGTGCTGATGGTCCGCACCGACCGCGGCGACCTGGTGCTCGATAACCAGGATGGCCGCATCCTGGTCTGGAACGAGACGCCCTACACCTACCTCAAGCGCCAGTCGCAGGCCGATGCCGGCCAGTGGGTGGATCTGGTCGATCCCCGCACCACCTTCGTCGCCTCGAAGTAGGCCTCAACCGAGCGCCGCCAACGCCTCGGCCTCGATACGCTTGATCCAGTCCCCCTTGCAGGTGCTGTAATCATGCGAGCTCCGATGATGCAGCTCGAGGCAGCGCTGCTTCACGGCCTCGTACTCGCGAGCCCGTTCAGGGTGCAGGACCAGGTAATCGCGAAACGCCAGATGCCGCCGGATCGCGGCAGCGCCCACCTCGTAGCAGTGCAGGTGAACGCGGCGCTTGCCTGTCGCTGGATCGTCGAGTGTACAGAACCGCCGCCCGGCGAGGCCGTATTCGCTCCACCATCGGTACCCCAGGGCCTCAACGTCCGGACGCAGCGCATCGAGCCCGTCGAGCGATCGAACCACCGGGACCATGTCGAGCGTGGGCTTTGCCACGATGCCCGGAATGGCCGTCGAGTCGACGTGATGAACCGCCAGCAGTTCGTCGCCGAGGACTGCGGCGAGTCGCGCCGCCTCCGCTGCGGCCGCACCTGCCCAGAGGCGATCATGCGGTCGCAGCTCGACCGGCACGGGGGGCGCCATCGGGCGGGTCCGTCGCGTTATGGGGTCAGCGCGAAATAGGTGCCGACGAACATGAGACCGGTGATGAAGGCCCAACCGAAGCCGACGAACGCCGCGATCAGCGCCGAACTTATCGACAGCGTGCCGTTGCGATCGTGCTGCCAGCCGAGCTGCAGCATGATCATCGGACCGCAAACGAAGCTCATCGCCAGGTTGCCAAGGCCCTGGAGGAAGGTCTTGCCGTCATAGCGCAGTACCGCCTGGGTCTTGGCCAACCACTGGTAGAGGTAGGTGCAGACACCCGCCATGGCGAGCCCTACCGCCATGATCAACCCGGCCAGCAGCAATTCCCTGAGCATTTACGCGCCCTCTGAACAATCGTCTTAACTCTTTGTTAAGCATATCCAGCGCCCAGTGGGATGTCACCTGACGCACACAACACTGGTTAATTTGCACCGATGGCCGGCGAGGCTCAGGTCCACAGACCCCATCACCACTCCATCGGCTTCAATCTGGCCGGCATCGCGGTGCTGCTGGCGCTCGCCGGGATCGGCGTCGCCTACCTGATCGATGCCGCCGGGCGCGGTGCCCGCACCCAGGCGCACCGGCTCGACTCGGAGACCACCCTGACGCGCACTTTGGGCGGTCGCGATCTCGAAATCCCGCTCTCCTGGTTCCGTTACGAAGAGCAGCGCATCGAAGGCTTTGCCAAGCAGATCGACCTGCGCTTCGAGCTGCCGTTCGGCGTCGACGGCCACAGCGAGCCCGTGGATGTGACGCTGCTGCCACGCAGCCGTGCGCGGCCGAGCGCGGCGCTGCTCGACGGCGTCTACCTGCACCAGTTCATGCCCGAGCAACTGTCCGGCCCCCCAGGACTGGTGGGCAAGCCGTTGCGCGCCGATGGCGGTTATGCCGATGAAGTGGTTTGGTACGATCCGCTGTCGGCTGAGCCGTTTGTCGCCAAATGCTCGAAGCCGATTGCGCTCGCAGCGACAAGTCAGTGCCTTAGAACTGTCTATCTCGGCCCGGGCGTCGCGGCAGTCTACGCCTTCCCGGAGCCGGCACTACAGCACTGGCGTGACTTCGATGCCGAACTCACCACCAGGCTGGGGCAGATCGGCGCCCTCTAGGCGCCGCACCACTCGTTAGTGGATTTCGTCCAGGTCGACGTCCAGAATAGCCATCTGGAAATTATAGGAACGGTCTCCGTCCTCGTCGTCGACGTAGATCAGGCCGAGGAATTCCTCGCCCAGATACACTTCCACGCTGTCGTTCTGCTTGTTGCGCGGACGGACGTCGATGTTCCGATTGCCGAACTTCTGCTGCAGAAACTTCTGGAGCTTGATGATTTCAGGGTGGTTCACGGCGGCTCCTTCAAGGGCATTCGCGGGGTCGATTTGGGATCGCCACAATAGGCATTGCGCCCCGGCGGGCAATCCCGTGCCGTGCATTTTTCCGCGATGAATGGCGCAAAACGCCGGCGGACACCGCCGACCGACAGCAGAATCAGCCGGTGAGATCCTGCACTACGGCCAACTGATCCATCACCGATGCTGGATGGGGGGTGCCCGCTTCACCGATAATGCGGGCCGGAACGCCGGCCACGGTAACCCGTGGCGGCACTTCCTTGACCACCACCGAGCCAGCACCGATGCGCGCGCAATCGCCGACCCGGATGTTGCCGAGCACCACCGAGTGTGCGCCGATCAGCACGCCATTGCCGATCTTGGGATGGCGATCCTCTTCGGATTTGCCGGTTCCGCCCAGCGTAACGCCCTGCAGGATCGAGACGTTGTCGCCGATGGTGGCGGTTTCGCCGACGACGAAGCCGGTCGCATGGTCGAGCATGATACCCTTGCCGATGCGCGCCGCCGGATTGATGTCGACCTGGAACACGGCGCTCGAGCGGCTCTGCAGGTAAAGCGCAAAATCCTTGCGCCCCATCAGCCACAGCGCATGCGCGAAGCGATGCGTCTGGATGGCATGGAACCCTTTGAAATAGAGGAAGCAATCGACCGCCTTGTGCAGCGCCGGGTCGCGCTCCAGCGTCGCCGCGAGGTCGGCCCGCGACTCGAGCCCGATCTCGGGCCGCTCATCCAGCGCTTCGCTGAACGCCTGGCGGATCAGGTCGGCGGAGACGTCCGGGTGATCGAGCCGCTCGGCCAGACGGTGGGCGAGCGCATCCTCGAAGCAGTCGTGGTTGAGCACGTTGGAGTAAAGCAGGTTCGTCAGCGACGGCTCGTTCGCCACCACATGTCGGGCCCCCGAGACCACCGCGTCCCACACCGGGTCCATGGCCGTGACTTTGGCCGTCTTCAAATTCGTGCTCATAACGCTCTCCATCGGCGAATGCCGATATAAGCCAAAACGTGCTCCGATACCAACCCATAGCGCACAGATTAGTTCGCCTCAGCTGAACTCGCGTTGAATGGTTACTCCGCCGCGTGCCGCGCGAGGAACTCCAATGCCGCCGCCTTGAACTGCTTGTCGCCCGTCGCGCGCATGTGATCGCGCCGCTCGATGGTGAAGGCCTCCCCCTGCGGCAGCAGGGCCGCTAGGCCGCCCGCCGAGCCGGCCATATCGTCGTCGCTGCCCACTGCCACGAGGACCGGCTGGCTGATGCGCCTGACATCGGCCTCGCGCATCGGCTCGCGCGAGTTGACCATGCAGGCGGCAAGCGCTGCCCGATCCGCCTTGTTGTGGTCGGCAAAGATGCGGAACTGTCGACCGGTCCGGCCGGTAACCTGGTCCAGCGACTCGGCGGTGAGCGCCGAGATGATCTCCTCGCTGTCCTCGAGGCCGGAAATCAGGTTGAGCCCCATGCCGCCCCAGACCGCGCAGCTGACCGCCCCGGGGTCCTGCAACATCAGGTAGGCGGCGATACGTGCCCCCATCGAGTAGCCCATGATCGGCGCCCTGGCGATGCCGAGGTGGTCGAGCAGGCGCTTGGCGTCTCTAGCCATCTCGTGGGCGTAGTAGAGCTGCGCATCATAGAGCTTGCGCGAGGCGCCGTGGCCGCGATTGTCGAACGTGATGGGCTGGTATCCGGCGCCCGCCAGCGCCTCTACCCAGCCGGTATCGATCCAGTTGACCTTGCCGGACGAGCCGAAGCCGTGGATCAACAGGATCGGCCTGCCCTCGCCATGCACTTCATAGGCGATGGAGATTCCGGCGGAACTGAACTGGGGCAAGGAAGCAGCCTTTCGATTGGGGCGCTGGTTTAGCAACTGTAGGAGCGTCGTCAACGCACATCCACTGGTGCGAGCCGCCCGCGCCCGATCATCAAGGGACGCTTGGCTTCCCGCCTTCCCGCCGCTATGTTCCGCCCGAATTCGAACCCGAGGACCATCCGATGGCGCACGAGAGCACCCCGCATTTCCACAATACCCAGGGTCTGCCGCGCATCGAGGTCGGCTCCAAGGAGTTCATGTGCGTCGGCGCCCTGCCCCCGTTCGACCACCCGCACATCTATATCGACATGGGCAAGGACAACGAGACGGTCTGCTCCTATTGCTCGACCCTTTACGTGTTCAACCCCGAGCTGGCACCCGGCACCTCCGAGCCACTCTCGGCCGTCTATCACTCCGAAGCCGCCTGATTTCCAGATGTCCGGCAACGGACGCACCGTCTACATCGCGGGAGCCGGCATTGCCGGCATGACGCTGGCCCTGGCGCTCGCCAAGTTCGGCGCGACCGTCGTGGTGATCGAGCGCCATCCTCAGGTGCAGGAAGTGGGCGCCGGCCTTCAGGTCAGCCCGAACGCGCGAAAGATCCTCAACCGGCTCGGTCTCGACAAGGCGCTGGCGGCCAAGGCTTTCGAGCCCCAGGGCATCGACGTCTATCCATATGGCGCGGACCACCCGCTGCTGACGCTGGAGCTCGGCCAGGTGATGGAGCAACGCTTCGGTGTGCCCTACACCGTCATGCACCGCGCCGACCTTGCCGAGGTGCTGTACCGGGCGTGCAAGCGCTTCGCCAATATCGACCTGCTGTTCGGCGTGCGTGCCTATGACGTGGTGAGCCATTCGCGCGGCGTCTCGGTCACCGTCGACGAGGCCGACGGCAAATCCCGCTCGGCCCGGGCCTTCGCCTTTATCGGCGCCGACGGCGTCAACTCGCGCACCCGCACCGGGGTGTTGATGGGCCCCGAAGCAACCTATTCGGGCATGGTTGCCTGGCGCATTACGCTTGGCCAGGCGGCACTCGACGGCGTACTGGCGCCCGATCGTACCAGCCTGCTCTGGGGACCGGGCTATCATGCCGTAACCTATCCGTTACCGCACCGCCGCCAGGTCAATATCGCATTGTTCGCCAAGTCGAAGGCCGCCCGCACCTTTGGCGCCGAGCCGCCGCGGGTGCCGGACCTGCCCTGGGGGGCGCTGAAGAGCCGGCAGTTCACTGCCATTCGCGAGGCAGCCGGCAACAAGTGGGGCTATTGGCCGGTTTCCACCATTGCCACGCCGACCTGGTCCGAAGGCGGCGTCGGGTTGATCGGCGATGCAGCGCACGCCATGCTGCCGTTCCAGGCGCAGGGCGCCGCCATGGCCATCGAGGACGCGGCGATCCTCGCGCCGCTGCTGATGACTGAAGCCGATGCCGAACAGGCGCTCCGTCGCTACGCGGCGCTACGGCAGCGGCGTGTCGAGCGGGTGCGAAAGCTGTCCGACGCCAACGGCTTTGCCTTCCACCTCGAATGGCCGTTCACGTTGGCCCGCAATGCCGTGGTGAAGTTCCAGGGACCGCGCGGCCACCTCAGGCGCCTCGGCTGGCTCTACGGCTACGACGCCGCACCGGATCCCGAGGGCCTGCCCCCTGCGCCAAGGGCTCCGCGACAGGATGCCCACTGAAGCCTTGTGAACCCCTTGGCGCTTGCCTTCGCTGGAGGCGATGTGTCAACTGCCGCTCCAAATTGGGAATAGTCGCCCCGCATGCCCGTTTCTCCGCAATCCAATCTCACCCTCGCCTGCGTCCTCATCACCATCTTCCTGGACATGCTGGGCTACGGCATCATCCTGCCGGTGCTGCCGCAGCTGATCGGCCAGCTCTCGGGCGGCAGCGTTGCGCAGGCCGCGGTGATTGGCGGCTACCTGGTCTTTGCCTATTCGCTGATGCAGTTCCTTTTTGGCCCGGCGCTCGGCAACCTCTCGGATCGTTTCGGCCGCCGCCCGATCATCCTGATCGCCCTGGCGGGGCTGACGATCGACTACACCATCATGGGCTTTGCGAGTTCGATGGTGCTGATCTTCATCGGCCACACCATTGCCGGCATTTCCGGCGCCTCGGTGGCGACGGCGACGGCTTACATCGCCGACATCACCCCGCGCGAGAAACGCGCCCACCGCTTCGGGCTGATCGGCGCGGCGTTCGGGCTGGGCTTCATCTTCGGACCGGTCGTGGGTGGGCTGCTCGGTGAACTCGGCCCGCGCTGGCCGTTCTATGCGGCTGCGGTGCTGGCGGGCGCCAACCTGCTGTTCGGCTTCTTCGTGCTCCCGGAAAGCCTCGGCAAGGACAAGCGTCGGCCGTTCGACATCCGCCGCGCCAACCCGTTCGGTGTGCTGCTGAGCCTTTCCAAGAACCCCGTAGTACTCTGGCTATTGGGCACACTCGGCATCTTCGTGCTGGCCAGCCAGTCCTTCCCCTCGGTATGGAACTTCTTCACCATCGAGGTGCTGAGTTTCTCGTCGGCGCAGATCGGCGTCGCACTGGGCTGCTTCGGCATCGGCTTCGCCGCCAGCCAGGCCCTGCTGGTGGGCCTGTTGACCAAACGGATCGGCGAGTGGTCGACAGTGCTGCTCGGTATGCTTGCGGCGTCCATCGCCTTCATCGGCACGGCCTCGATCCACTCCGAGATCCCGCTCTACTTCTTCCTGATCTTCGGCTCGCTCGCCGGCGTCGCCGGCCCCGCCATCAACTCGCTGATGTCGCGTCAGGTACCCGACGACGCCCAGGGCGAACTGCAGGGCGCCATCAACGCCACCAACTCGCTCGCCTCGATCCTCGGCCCGCTGCTGGCGACGCAACTGTTCAGCCGATTCACCCAGGCTGCGCCCGGCACGCCGGGCTATTTCCCCGGCGCACCGTTCCTCGGCGCCGGCATCCTGGTGATCGTCGCGGCAGTGCTGTTTATCTACACGGTCCGGCGCTTCGACCTGATGCACCGGCCGCGCGTCGCCAAGAAAGAGCACGTGCACGAGATGGCCCAACCCGGCCAGCAGCAGACCCCGCCGCACGACGAGAACGGCGACGGGAGTGGCCTCGGTGAAGGAACGGCTGGCCGGTAGTTGCGAGGGCCCGTGGCTCCCCACGCCCCCTTGCGAAAACTAAGGACTTAGCTGCGCTAAGTCCAAGTTTTCGCTTTCTCCCCTGCCAAGGGGGAGATGATCAGTGGCCTCCATTTGCCTCAGTGTATCAGTCGGGACTCTCCCCCTTGGCGGGGGAGAAAGCGATTTCTTAGGTTTAGCCATTTGGCTAAGCCTTAGAAATCGCAAGAGAGGGGACTTGGGGGCACAATGCCCCCTCCCTAAAGGCCTTTGCCCCTACTTCCCCAGCGTCGACGGCCACTTGCCGTGCTGCTCGCCTTCGCGGTCGGTGAGGATGAAGCCGTGCGCACCGAAGAAGTCGCGCTGCCCCTGGGTCAGGTTGGCGGTGCCCTGGGCCTGCCGGTAGCTGTCGAAATAGGCCAGCGAGGCAGAAAGGCAGATCAGCGGGAATTCGCCGATGGCGCCGGCCGCGACGATCTTCCTGAGCGACTTGTGCGCGTCTTTCATGATCGCGACGAAATCCGGCACCATCAGCAGGTTCGTGGCTTCGCCCTTGGCATAGGCTGCCGACATCTGGTCGAGGAAGCGCGAGCGGATAATGCAGCCGGCGCGCCAGATCTTGGCGATGGTCGCGAGCGGCAGGTTCCAGCCGAATTCCTCCGAGGCCTTGGAAAGCACCGCAAAGCCCTGCGCATAGGAAACGATCTTGCCGGCGAGCAACGCCTGCTCCAGATCGGCGAGCGACACGTCGGCCCTGCCGGCCGACGGCTTGCCGTAAGCCGCCTCGGCCGCCACGCGCTCTTCCTTCCGCGACGAGATCGAGCGGGCCGCCACGGCGCCCTCGATGGCGGTGGCCGGTACGGCCAGCTGCTGCGCCGCAATGGCGGTCCAGGTACCGGTGCCCTTCTGGCCGGCCTTGTCGAGGATCAGCTCGACCAACGGCTTGCCGGTCTTGGGCTCGATCGCCTCGAGCACATAGCCGGTGATCTCGATCAGGTAGGAGTTGAGCGGCCCCTGGTTCCAGTCCTTGAACACTTTCGACGCAGCTGCCGGATTCAGCCCCAGCCCGTCGCGCATCACGCCATAGGTCTCGGCGATCATCTGCATGTCGCCATACTCGATGCCGTTGTGGATCATCTTGACGAAGTGGCCCGCGCCACCTTCGCCCAGGTAGGCGCAGCACGGCTCGCCGTTGAACTTGGCCGAGATCGCCTCGAGGATCGGCTGGGCGTTCTTCCACTGCAGCTCAGGGCCGCCGACCATGATCGAGGGGCCATGGCGTGCGCCCTCCTCGCCACCGGACACCCCGATGCCGAGGAAGCCGATGCCCTTGTCACGCAGGTACTCGAAGCGCCGCTGGCTGTCGGTATAGAGCGAGTTGCCGCATTCGAGAATGGCATCGCCGGCTTCGAGATGCGGCAGCAACTGCTCGATCATTTCGTCGACCGGCTTGCCGGCCTTGACCATGATAATGATGGAGCGCGGCCGCTTCACCGACTGGATGAATTTGACGAGATCGGCCTCCGGAACGACCTTCTGATCGAGCCCCTGCTCTTTCGCCATGGCGACGAAATCGTCGATCTTGGAGGCTGTGCGGTTGTGCACCGCGATGGTGTAGCCGTTCTCGGCGATGTTGAGCGCCAGATTGGAGCCCATTACTGCGAGCCCGATCAGGCCGATATCGGCAGACGCCATCATTATCTCCATTGGGAGTCATTAGGATTTCTTTGCGCGGCTTTTTGGC
>NZ_DASZAW010000059.1:0-4681 GCF_035944845.1 Devosia sp.
CGTCATCCAGGGGATCTGCGGCGCCATGCTGGTGCCGCTGGCCCAGGCGACGATGATGGACATCAACCCGCGCGAACAGCTCGGGCAGGCGATGGCGATCTTCGGCGCCGGCATCATGTTCGGGCCGATCATCGGGCCGACACTGGGCGGCTGGCTGACCGAGACGTTCAACTGGCGCGCGGTGTTCCTCGTCAACCTGCCGGTCGGCATCGTCGCCTTCTTCATGCTGGCGGCGCTGATGCCGAATACAGCGATCAAGATCCGCAAGTTCGATTTCTTCGGCTTCGGCATGCTGGCGCTGGCGGTGGCATCTCTGCAGATGCTGCTCGACCGCGGCCAGGGCGTCGGCTGGTTCGATTCGACCGAGATCTGGCTCTATCTGCTGCTCGCCATTTCGGGCCTGTGGGTGTTCATCGTGCACTGCCTGACAGCCGAGAACCCGTTCATGGACATGGGAATGTTTAGGGATCGGAACCTAGTCACCGGGCTGGTGTTGATCTTCATTACGGGCATCACGCTGTTCTCGGGCCTCGCGCTGTTACCGCCGATGCTGCAGAACCTGATGGGCTTCCCGGTGATCGAAACGGGCCTCTTAATGGGTCCGCGCGGCATCGGCACCATGGTGTCGATGATCGTCGTCGGCCGGCTGGTGTCGAAATACGACCCGCGCCTCCTCGTCGTCGGCGGTACATTGCTGATGGGGTACTCGCTCTACATGATGACCGAGTTCGACATCGTCATGGGTTCGGGGCCGATCCTGCTCTCAGGGTTCCTTCAGGGCATCGGCATGGGCTTTGTGTTCGTGCCGCTCAACTCGCTGGCCTTCGCCACCATCAACGCCAAGTACCGGGTCGATGCGACGGCGATGTTCAGCCTGATCCGCAATGTCGGCCAGGGGGTCGGCATCTCGGTGGTGACCACCATCCTCGCGCAGATGCAGGTGGTGAACTATGGCGAGCTGGCGGAGCGGGTCACGCTGGATTCCGGCCCGCTGCGCGACTTCGCGGCGGCCTATGGCGGCTTCGCCAACGTCGTCGGGACGATCAACGGGATGATCACCCAGCAGGCGGCGATGCTCGCCTTCCTCGACGATTTCCACCTGATGATGATCCTGACCTTCGTGTCGCTGCCGATCGTCTTCCTGCTCCGCCGGCCGAAGGCGGCAAAGCCGATGACGGCCGAGGAGCGCGCCCACGCGATGGGTGAATAACGACTAAGCCCGGGCGCACGCGGCCGGGCGGACCACACCAACTACAGGGTATTACGACATGGCCAATCAGTTTGAGATTGTTCACGACCTCCTCGATCTCGCCGGTGCCCGCTGGACCGTCGACGTGCTGTCGGTGATGCGCGACGGCAAACTGCGGTTCAACGAGATCTCGCGCGCCGTCGACGGCATCTCGCAGAAGCAGCTGACGCAGACGCTGCGCAACCTGCAGCGGCACGGCTTCGCGGCCCGCGCCGCCTTTGCCACCATCCCGCCGCGCGTCGAATACGAGCTCACCGAACTCGGCCGCGACTTCGCCGCCAGCGTAGGTCCGCTCGGCTCGTTCGCGGTGCGCAACCAGCAGAGCATCGAGGCGGCGCGTCGCGATTTCGACGGCGAGGCCGCATAATGGACACCCCTGCCGGTTAGCGGCAGGGGCAGGGCGCGAAGAGCGCCGACCGGAGGGAGCCTTACCCATGCATGATCGTGCAAGGCTCCCTCCGTGCCCTGCTTGCCATGGGTGCATGTGAGGCCTGCGTACGGCGCGCGTTTCGTTCATTGAGCATTATGGATCAAAGACCTACATGCAGTGCGGGCGCTGCAAGTGGGGTTTGAAATGACCAACTCGGCTCAGAAGCATCGTGTCGTCGTGATCGGCGGCGGGTTCGGCGGCCTGGCCGCAATCCAGAAGCTCAAGGGCGCCGATGTCGACATCACCATTATCGACCGGCGCAACCACCACCTGTTCCAGCCGCTGCTCTACCAGGTGGCGACGACTGCGCTCAGCCCATCGGAGATCGCCTGGCCGATCCGCATGCTGGTGAAGCACCGGCCTGAAGTAACGACGCTGCTCGGCAACGTCATCGGCATCGACAAGGCCGCGCAACTGGTCGAGCTCGAAGATGGCGGGCGGGTGCCGTATGACAGCCTGATCATCGCCACCGGAGCACGGCACGCCTATTTCGGCCATGACGACTGGGAGCCCTTCGCGCCAGGCCTCAAGACACTCGAGGATGCGACTGCGATGCGGCGCCGGTTGCTGCTGGCATTCGAGGCGGCGGAGCGCGAGACCGATGCAGACAAGCGCAAGGCGTTGCTGACCTTCGCCATCATTGGCGCAGGGCCGACCGGCGTGGAGCTGGCCGGTGCAGTGATCGAGCTGGCGCGCACTTCGCTGAAGCATGAGTTCCGTTCGATCAAGCCGGAAGAGGCGCGGGTCATCCTGATCGAGGCCGGGCCGCGGGTTCTGGCCAACTTCCGCGAAGATCTCTCGGCCTACGCCAAGTCGGCGCTGGAAAAGCTCGGTGTCGAGGTGATGCTGGGCCAGCCGGTGACCGAGGTGACCGCCGACACGGTGCGCTTCGACGGACAGGAGCTCCGCGCCAACACCATCATCTGGGCGGCGGGCGTACTGGCCTCGCCGGCGGCCAAGTGGCTGGGGGTCGAGGCGGATCGCGCCGGGCGGATCAAGGTCGAAGCGGACCTCACCGTGCCCGGCAGCCCGAATATCTTCGCCATCGGTGACACCGTTACCGTGCTGGCGCCGAACGGCAGGCCGGTGCCGGGGATCGGCGATGCAGCCAAGCAGGGTGGCAAGTATGCGGCTTCGGTGATCCGCGCCCGGCTCTCGGGACAGACGGTGGGTCCGTTCCGCTACAAGCACCTGGGCGACATCGCCACGGTGGGCAAGAGTGCGGCGCTGATCGATTTCGGCTGGATCCAGCTCACCGGCTGGATCGGCTGGTGGACCTGGGGCCTCGCCCATATCTACTTCCTGATCGGGCTCAAGAACCGCATCTCGGTGGCGATCAGCTGGCTGTGGATCTATCTCAGCGGCCATCGCAGCGCGCGGCTGATCACCTGGGGCGAGGCCGGCAGCCCCAAGAAGTGAGGTTTTGCCCCGCGACCTGAAGGGCTAGAGTTTCCCGATGGACGAAATCACCGGTATCGACAGGTTCGATCACGCGTCGGAACTCGGCCACTGGACGCTGTGGCGCAAGCGGCCACCGGCGCTGTTGCAACCTCACGTCATCGAGCTCCAGGGCTATGTCGAGACCGGTGGCGCGCCGCTGGTGCGGCGGGAGCTGCCATTCTCGGGCATCCCGCTGATCCTGGTGTTCGAGCATCACTTCAGCGTGTTTGGCGACGACGGGGCCGAGAACCTGCGGCTGGGACAAAGTTTCGTTGCCGGCTTGACCGATCAGCCGACCCTGGTCGGCTCGCCGGGCTATGCCTTCAGCATGCAGGTCAACTTTACCCCGCTCGGCGCCCGCCGCATCCTCGGCCTCGACCTCCACGAGATCGCCGGAGCGGTGGTACCGGCCGATGCCCTGCTCGGGGCGGCGTTTCGCGGTCTCGAGGACCGGTTGGCGCACGCCGTCGGCTGGCCGCAGCGTTTCGGCATCTTCGAGCGCTACCTGCTCGAGCGGCTCGACCAGAGCCCGGCGGCGACGCCGCTGGTCGAGGCCGCCTACACACAACTGGTCGCGGCCAGGGGAAGCCTCGATATCGCCGGGCTCGCGGCCGGCCTGGAGATCAGCCGCAAACACCTCGGTACGCTATTTCGGCGCGAGATCGGCATCACACCGAAGGCGGCGGCACGGCTGCTGCGGTTCGAGACGGCACTCGCGGCGCTGCGTTCCGGGCAGGTGCAGTCGCTGGCCGAACTCGCCTATGCCTGCGGCTATGCCGACCAGCCGCACTTCAACGGCGAGTTCCGCTCGATGAGCGGCCAATCGCCAACCGCCCTGCTGCGCGCCAGCCTGCCGGATGGGAGCGTGCTGGCGTCGCGGAGGTAACAAATCTCCAAGACTGGGGTGGAGCACACGGGCAAGTCTCTCTCCCCCATCAATGGAGATGAGAGATGGCTTCGACGGTAATCCCCTGCCTCACCTATGAGGACGCACCCGCGATGATCGACTGGCTGTGCGAGAATTTCGGCTTCGTCCGGCACGAGATCAACAGCGACGGCAATGGTGGCATCTCGCACGCCGAACTGCGGCTCGGTGACGGCATGATCATGCTGGGCTCGCCGCATCCGCACACCGAGTTCGGCCGCGCCATCTCGACGCCCGACAAGCTGGGCGGCACGACGCAGAGCCCCTATGTGATCGTCGACGATGTCGACGGGGTCTATGAGAAGGCGAAAGCCAACGGCGCCGAGATCGTGCGCCAGATTCGCACCGAGAGTTATGGCGGCCGGGGCTTCACCTGCCTCGACCCCGAGGGGCACCTTTGGAGCATTGGCAGCTACAGCCCGTGGGCAACGGCCTGAAAGAGAAAGGCCGGGCACCTTATCGGTACCCGGCCTCTCAACTCAAATTTCTACGCCCAATCAGGCGGCCGAAATCTCGGTGACGGCGATCTTGCCGGTGCGGCGGTCTTCGCCGGTCTCGAACGAGACCTTCTGGCCTTCGCTCAGGCCGGTCAGGCCAGCGCGCTGCAGAGCGGTGGCGTGCACGAACACGTCCTTCG
>NZ_DASZAW010000060.1:0-52788 GCF_035944845.1 Devosia sp.
GCCCTGCTCACGCAGAACCGCCTATGGGAGCCTACTCAGCCCAAAACAGCTTGACCGAGAACACAGATGCTCTCTTGCGAAAACTAAGGACTTAGCTGCGCTAAGCCCAAGTTTTCGCTTTCTCCCCCGCCAAGGGGGAGAGTCCTGACTGATGCACTGATGCGAATGGAGGCCACCAATCATCTCCCCCCTTGCGGGGGAGAAAGCGATTTCTTGGGCTTAGCCCTTCGCTAAGCCTTAGAAATCGCAAGAGAGGGGATTTTGGCGGGCACGATCCTCACCCCCCAAAATGAAAAAAGCCCCGTTCAGGGCCCATTCATCCAGCGACTGCTAGGTCTCAGTTCGTCGAGTAGAAGACGTGCGAGCCGATGGCGGCGACGCGGTTGAAGGTGTGGGACCATTTCGGCGCCACGGCCGTCGTGTGGTAGAACAGCACCGAGGCCGGTACCACGCCCGGGCGTTCGCCGCGCTGGAATTCGTAGAATGCGTCTTCGGCCATCTTGATCGAGCGGTTCCACGCCGAGCGCTCACGCCCCATGTCGGAGCGGCCATCGCAGGCGAAGGTGAACTGGCACTTGTAGCGACCCTTGTCGGCGTTCTGGAACACCACGCCGCAAATGGTCGACGGATACTTCTTGCTCATCGCCCGGTTGATGATGACGTTGGCGACCGCCAGCTGGCCTTCACGGCTTTCGCCGCGGGCTTCGTGGTAGATCGCCTGGGCGAGGCAGAGCTTTTCGCCTTCGGCCAGCTTCACCCGCTTGGTGGTCGGCACGAAATCGGCCTTCACGTAGCTGGAGAGCACGGCTGAGGTCAGCGCCGGCTTGTCGGAGATATCGACGCTTTCGATCGCGTCGAGGGCCTGATTCTGCCGCTTGGCGATATAGCCCATCAGCATGGCTTCGGTCAGTTCGGCCTTGGGGGCCGGAACGTCGAAACCTTCGAAATTGTCGAGTTGCTGGCGGCGATCCACATAGGCCTGCAGCAGCGCATTGGTCAGCTGCGGCTGCGCACTGGTCTGGAACTGCTCGCGCTTCAGCGCCACCGTCTGGGTGATGGCGGCGGGAACCACGGTCTCGTTGACGAGTTCTTCAGCGGATGACGGAGCAAACGTAACCAGCAGCACGAGTGCTGCTGCGGCGAACGCGAGGGCATGCGTGAAAACACGCATCACTGGTGCGATCGAGCCTGCTCGCAATCCGCCTACCTTCCCCCGATGCCGCCCCCGAGGCAGCCCCAGTTGTCTAGTTACCCGTGCCCGGAACCTAGCCGAGCTTGGGGAACGATGGAACCCAGAATTTACAGTTACTTAACCATGAATGTTAGGTTCCTAATTTGAGGTTAACGGCTCTCACGCCGGGGTGAAAGCCCTGATTTTCTTGAGTTTTGCGAATGGGTAAGCGGGCCTTGCGGCAATCGATAAAAGTTAATCGATCCGAATCGTTGCCCGAACGACACAGTTCCTCACGCCCGCGAGGACGTGAGAATTAACGTAACGATTCCCGTAAAACTTCTGGCTCGCTGAAGCCTCAGGCGAAGGCGGCAGTCCTCAGGTCATGAAGACTGTCCATCACCGCGACGCAGAGCGCGCTGATCTCGTCGGAGGGGGCGACGATGTCGGGCACCATGATGGTCTGCAGCCCCGCCGCATGCGCGGCGCGCACTCCGGTATGGGAGTCTTCCACCGCGATGCAGAGGCTCGGATCGATGCCGAGGCGCCCGGCCGCCATCAAATAGGGCTCGGGGTGCGGCTTGGGGTTGATGACGTCGTCGCGCGTCACCACCGTCTCGAACTTTTCGAGGATGCCGGCGCCGCCCAGGTGCCCCAGCGCATGCGCCGAGCGCGACGAGGTGGCGACCGCCGCCGGGATGCGGCGGGCGTTGAGTTCGGCGAGCAGCTCGTGGACGCCGGTCTTCACCGGCACGGCCTCGTGCATCTTGGCTTTCATCAGCACCCGGCACTTCTCGTCGAAGATGGTGTAGGGGAAGCTGACGCCATAGGCCTCGACCAGCAGCCGGTTGGTGGTCTCGTGGCTCGAGCCGACCATGGCGTGGTGCACCGTCTCCGTCATCTCGAAGCCGAGCTCGGTGCTCACATCCCAGACGATCTGCTTGAACACCATTTCGGTATCAAGGAGCGTCCCATCCATGTCGAAAACAATGGCGGAGAACGGGCGGAGCGGAGCAGTCGGAACGGTGGGAGACATGGTTGGGGATATAGGCAGATTTCCGCCCCGCCGCTACCCTTGGCTTCAACCGTGGGCGACGACCTGCTATGAGCCAGCGCGATGACTGTGTTCGATCCTTATGAGGTGCTTGAAGTCAGCAAGGCCGCGCGCCCCGCCGACATCAAGCAGGCCTACCGCCGCAAAGTGCAGGTCGCCCACCCCGACCGCGGCGGCGACCCGGAGTATTTCGTCGTCGTGGTCCGCGCCTTCGGGCTGCTCTCCGATCCCGACTCGCGCCGGCTGTTCGACGAGACCGGCATCATCGACGACGAGGCGGTGACCAGCTATCGCCGCGAGGTGGCGGCGATCCTCGCCGACATGTTCGATGCGGCGGTCGAAACCGCCATCGCCACCCGGCTGAAGCTCGAGAACGTCGATTTCATCGCCCAGATGTCGGCCGCCGTGCAGACCGGCCTCGCCGATGCCCGGCTGTCGCTGGCCCGCACCGACACCGAGATCGGCGCCCTGCAGACACTCCGCGCCCGCATCCGCCGCACTGACGAAGACCGCAACATTTTCGCCGAGCGCCTCGACGCCCAGGTCGCCGCGAAGGCCGAACAGCACCGCACCATCAAACGCCGCGTCGCCATGCTGGAAACGGCGCTGGCCGAACTGGGGAATTATGAGAGCGAAATCGAACTGATCGCGGCGTTGGAGGCTGAGGGGTAAGGGGAGCTCATCCCTCTGGTGTCCTCGATCCCACCACCCCCACCGGAGGTCATCCCAGCGAAAGCTGGGACCCATCGGTCGGCTGGCGCGGGAGGAGAGTTGGGTCCCAGCTTTCGCCGGGATGACATCGAGTTTGGATCGTGTCGCAGTGGCTTATCTGCCGATCAAGCCCACCGTCACTGCATCCTCCACCCCATCGTAATACCGCTCCAGCACCCGCCGGAACGGCGCCGCATCCGCCGCCGCATGCGCAAACAGCGTCATCGACGAGCGAAGCTTCACATCATCGGGCGAGCCGAAGATCTCATGCGCCGTCCGCCCGCTGATCCCGCCGACGATCCCGGCACACTCGCGCAACCGCGCCCCCAGCACCGGATGGATGAGATAGGCGCGCGCCTCCGCGAGGTCGGCGATGCCGAAGCGTAGCGCCGCAGCGCTGCGGCCCAGAGCCCGCAGCTGCGGAAAGATGAACCACATCCAGTGCGTCTGCTTCCGCCCGGCGCTGAGCTCGGCCAGCACCTGGGCGTAAACCGGATCCTGCGCTGCGACGAAGTGCTCGAACATGGCCCAAGCCTACCCCTGGCTTTGGAACTCCCAAACCCCGCGCCAAGTTTTTTCGTCGCCCGTGTCGATTCCGGTTTTCACCGCTCGTCGTGAAGTCAGAAGGCGCGAGGGACGCGCCGACGACAACAGGAGAAACGACCATGAAGACCGCCCTTCTTGCCGCCGCCTTTGCCCTCGGCTTTGCCGGCTTTGCCCAGGCCGAAACCGCCAGCATCAACGGCCTCGAAATGTACTACGAGGTGCATGGCGAAGGTCAGCCGATCGTCTTGCTGCACGGCGCCTACATGAACATCGAGAACAACTGGGCCGCCATCATCCCGACGCTGGCGAAGGATCACCAGGTGATTGCCGTCGAGCTGCAGGGCCACGGCCGCACCACCGACCGCGATACCCCGATCACCTACGAGAACATGGCCGCCGACGTCGCCGGCCTGCTCGATCACCTCAAGATCGAAAAGACCGAACTGTTCGGCTATTCGATGGGCGGCGCCGCCGCGATGCGCTTCGCCATCGATTACCCCGAGCGCGTCACCCGCATCGTCGCCGCCTCTGCCGGCTACATCTACAACGAGGAGGTGATGGGGCCCGATTTCTTCAAGATGATCGAGACGATCACCCCCGAAATGTTCGCCAACACCCCGTTCGATGCGGAGTACAAGCGCCTCGCCCCCAACCCCGATAATTTCCCGGTGCTGGTCGAAAAGCTGAAGCAGCTCGACCTCAACAGCTTCGACTGGTCGGCCGATTTCGCCAAGATCAGCGTGCCCTCGCTCTATATCTTCGGCGACGCCGATATCGTCGGGCTCGACTACATTTCGAAGCACCACCAGGCCGCCGGCGGCCTCGTCAACGGCGACATGGCCGGCCTGCCCAAGACCCAGCTGATGGTTCTCCCCGGCGCCAGCCACACCGGCGTGTTCTTCAACCCGGCGAACGTCGAGATCATGAAGGCCGTGGTCCCGGTCTTCCTCAAGCAGGAACTCCCGGCCAAGCCGAGCTTCCCGGGCTGAGTGCAGCTCGGGTCTGAGACGAGGGGCCGGCGGAAAACCGCCGGCTCTTTTTGTCACGATCGTTCCACCCACCGGGTCATTCCCGCGAAAGCGGGAACCTCCGTTTGCGGTGCCGGCAAAGAAAACAGAGGTCCCCGCTTTCGCGGGGATGACATCGAGATTGGGGTTGGATTCGAGCCTCCCAGTGGCTGTCACTCCAGCGCCGGAGCGACCACGTGCCCGTCGCCGACATCACTCCTGACAGCCTTTGTCAGCAGCCCCCAGCCAAACCTTGTCGTGATCAGACAAGGAGACCCGAGATGACCACTATCGCCACCTGTTACTGCGGCGGCACCCGCATCGAGCTGCCCGAGGCGCCGACCGAGGCCACGCAATGCACCTGCACCTGGTGCACCAAGTCCGGCGGCCTCTGGGCCTATTACGATGTCACGGCCCCGCGCATCGTCTCCGACACTTATGGCGCGGTCTATTCCCCGGTCAGCCCGCTGCACGAGCACCACTTCTGCACCCGCTGCGGCTGCACCACCTACGGCGTCAGCCCCGACTATTCGCTCGAGGACACGGCGGTGCCCGAGCGGAAGAAAATGGCGATCAACGTCAAGATCCTCGACGACTACGACCTGATGCAATCGCTGCCGGTCAACGTCATCGACGGGCGCAACCTCTGGTGAACTTACGGAAGCCACCGGGCCGCGCCCCCGTCGCCCCCTCGGGAGAGGACCGGGTGAGCGGCGCCAAGCGCTCGGTGTCCCAGTCGTCACCCTCCCCCTCGCGGGGAGGGATCAAGGGTGGGGGGAGCGGCATACTGGAACCGCGAGGTAGCCCCGCCCCCTCCGTGCCGAGTGCCCATCACCCGCCACCGAGCCCAGCCTCGCCCCCCACCCAAGCTCCGCCAGGTCGCGTCGCTCCCGGCTGCGCTACCCTCCCCGCGAGGGGGAGGGTGACTGGTGCAAACCCTCAATGCCGCGTCTTGCCGTCCTCTTCTTCCTCGAACAGCTCGGCATTGGCCGCATCGGCCGACAGCCGCACCTTGTCGCCCTCGACGGCGGCGACGAGGATGCCCGGCACGTAGTGATGATGCCCCTCATGGCTGCCACCCGGCGCCTCGGCCTTGGTGAGCTTGATCCGCCCACCCTCGACCCGATCCACAATCCCCACATGCACCCCATCGGCGCCGATGACTTCCATATGCTCTCGGATACCGGAAAGGTTCGACATGACACTGCTCCTTGTTTGTTGGAGCAGGGGGAACGCATGGGGGCCGGGATGGATGCCGAGGGAAACTTGGCAGCGCCCCCCTCCTCCCGCTTGAAGTTGCCGATATAGCTGGAGCAGAATATAAACATCCGGCCTGTAATGTCAGCTGTACTGACCTTTTAAAGTGCGTTAACCATGATCGTGTTACCGCCGGAGTGCTCGGGATTCCTCCTTCATGCGCGACGCCGATGTTCGACAAGCGGTAAGGCAAAGACTCGCTTCTGACCATTCAGACGACGCAGACACCCTCATTGTTGAGGAAATGGGCGTATGGGCAAATTCCGTTCGCATCGACATCGCGGTAATCAACGGCGAACTCTCGGGCATTGAACTGAAGAGCGACCGCGATACGCTAGTTAGGCTGCCGTTGCAGGCCGAAATCTACAGCCGCGTTTTTGACCGACTAAGGCTAGTCGTGGGAACGAGGCACCTTGAAAAGGCTCTGCCCATGGTACCGACTTGGTGGGGCATAACAGTCGCGTCAGTCCAAGACAGCCACTTGCAACTGACAGAACTCCGCGACGGCTCACTTAATCCGGGCGCCGATCCATTCCTGGTTGCGCATCTTCTTTGGAAGGCTGAGGCGCTGACCGTTCTTGATCGCTATGGGTTGGCCAGAGGTTGGCGGGGAAAACGCTCGAAGCAAATTTACGAGCATCTCGCTCGCGAAGTTCCCAAGCCCGAGCTCTTCGCCCACGTGCGCGAAGCGTTGAAACGCCGTGTGGGTTGGCTAGGGCAGAACGGATCTCACCAACTCGATGTGCCTGTTAACAGCCAGGCTGACCCAATGGGCCAGCGCTTTGGGACTTTGTGTCCCCCCAGCGATCTTGTCGATAGTGTCGTCCGCCCAGCAGGTAGCAAGCCGACCCCGTCCCGCAAATCCAAGAATGAATTTCGCATGCTTGACTAGCTGTGGCCCCATGTCTTGAGAACCGACGCCCGTGGTTTTCACCCCGCGGCAGATGAGATAGTCAGCGACGAGCGTATATTTTACGGTGATTGGATAGCCCCACGCGATGTTGGGAGCGGGAGTGGCAGTCGACACTGTGGCATAGTCGCCGTAATCCAGTTGGTAGAAGAGGCCGGAGTTCGCGACCTGGCTCCAAAGTTGTGCCTCGAACCTTGGTCTGGTGTAGTTGCCTGCCGCCAGCTTTGAGAAGTTCTCGGGTATAGATGTCCCGGCCAGCGTAACTGATCGCCACACTGCCGCGCTTGCCAACGAGGCAAACGCAGTGTTCACGGCGGCTCCCAGGGCCAGTACGCTTTCCGCGCTGTCTGCAAGATCAACGATAAGGTCTGTCTCGGGCAACGGAAATGGCCAGGAAGGGAGCCAGCTCGGCGCCGAAGTCATCTCTGACAGCGTGACCCTCAAGGCCACCCCAAGTTGCTGGGTGTGGACGACCGATTGGACTGCAGCGCTGTAGGCTGGTGACGCATTTAGCGACGTCGCCGGAATTGGTTGGCCGCCTGAGGAAAGAACACTAGACGCGATATTTGTCAGTGGGTGCGCCCCACTGGCATCGTTCGGCAAAGGGGAGGCGTCCAAGAAGAAAGGTGCTGTTCCCCACGAACCTAACGCCTCCATCGCAAAGACCGACGGCGCGGGTATGCTGCTGGATTTCTTGGTGGCCTTCTTATCCTTGAAATTGTCTGCACCAAGCAGGAAGAAAGGCACGACATTTAGTCGAGCTGTTGGAGACAGGTTGCGCAGCGCCTCCTTTTCTCCAGATTTCCATCTCAAGAATGGCACGTAGCGTACTGTCATTCGCGGCCCCCCAAGCGTTCGACAACATAGTTATCGTTTGAAAGCGCAAGTAACAAGTCATTAACTATTGAAAGGATTGGGGGCAATCTGCCGTCCTCATTTCCCCAGTCCACCCAACCCTCCACCCTCGACTACCTGCTCGAGCAACTCGACGCGGCCGGCTCCGTCTCCGCCCGGAAAATGTTCGGCGAGTACGGCGTCTACTGCGATGGCAAATCGTTGCGCTGGCTTGTGACGACCAGTTCTTTTTGAAGCCGACGCCGGAGGGGACGTTTCTTGGTGAGGCCGTGGATGAGCAGCCGGCTTACAGCGGAGCCAGGCCAAGTTTTCGGATTGCAGGGGCGCGCTGGGACGACGCGGAGCGGATGGTCGAGCTGGTACGGGTAACCACTGCGGCGCTGCCGATGCCTAGGGTGAAGAAGAACTAGCTGCCGTCATTCGCAGGAGGGCGGTCGGCTCCGTCTGCCCTGTCCATGCTCTGATGAGGTCTTTCCGTAGACCGCTAGCGAGGCTTGGTTCCGAGGTCAATATCCACAACGTAGTAGCGCTTCAGGCGCCCACTCTTGGAGTGGGATTCGTATGCCTCAAACTCAATCTCCGCGCCAGCGTCAAAGCGGTCCATCGCGTTGGCCGCCAGGCTATCGACCACCTTTCTAACGTATCTACGCGATTGGACGTCCTCGGCTAGTGTCATAGGGACGGGCCGGCCTTCGTCTTCGACATAGACTCTGCCCTTGTAGGTGTTTGTATTGTAGCTGGAAACCTTACCTACGTAGCTATGCCTGCGGTCGCCTCGGATCTCTGTGTTCAGGTAATCAAAAGTCTCAGAACTAAGGGTAGGTCCTAGTGGGTGTACTATTCGACCTCCGCTTGAAACGCCGATGATGGCGCTAGTCGCGGTCCCTGAGTGACTTATCGGTCGATGAATGTCCGTAATGGCTTTTTCGACCTTTTCGATCACGGCGTCGAACTTGCCTTCGTCAAGCCCCTCCGGGACCCGGGGGCTTCTGCTTTCAGTGATAGTCTGGCCGAGGGTCTTGCTGAAATCTACGGAGATGCCCATCGTTTCTGAGAGGACGTAAGAGTAAGCCGACGTCATAAGGTGGCCTAACACAGAGTCCTGCGAAGACACTCCTGCACTTAGAAGTATCGTGCCGATTATCGCAGTTATCTTCCAGCTGCCAGCCTCAGGCGCGAGGACTTCGATGCTCGCATTTCTTAATGAAGGAGCCTGAGTGATAATTTCGCCGTTGAGAACAAGGTGAGTTGTAAGCGCTAAGGTGCGCTGAAACCCAATCAGCGCCTGTGAAACGTCATAGAAATCTATTCTATTGTTATCTGCTTCGCTGCCCTTATATTACAGCGTAATCTCCAGTTGACCCATGGCGTCCCCATCCCGGGGGAGATGCTAGGATATTTCGATCAACCAGTAAACACTGCCGCATTGTTTGTGGCGCGCCCTAATGCGCCCCGTCCCAATCCCGCGCCGCATGCGCGTCCACCTTGATCGGCACGGTCAGCCGCACCGCTGGCTCCGACGCGTTCTCCATCGTCTTGACGATCACCGGGATCACGCCGTCTTCCTTGCCTTCGTCCACCTCGAAGATCAGTTCGTCGTGCACCTGCAGCAGCATCTGCGCATCCGAGCCTGCCGCCTTCAGCGCCGGTTCCATGCGGATCATGGCGCGGCGGATGATGTCGGCGGCAGAGCCCTGGATCGGGGCGTTGATGCTCGCGCGTTCGACGAAGCTGCGCTCGGCCGGGTGCGAGGAGTTGGCGTTGGGGAAGTTCACCTTGCGCCCGAAAATGGTCTCGACATAGCCGTCGGCCTTCACCTTGCGGCGCTGCTCGGCCATGTAATCCTGGATGCCGGGGAAGCGGGCGAAGTAGGTCTTGATGTACTCGCCGGCCTCCGAGCGCTCGATGCCCAGCTGGTTGGCGAGGCCGAAGGCCGAGATGCCGTAGATGATGCCGAAATTGATCGCCTTGGCGCGGCGGCGCACTTCCGACGGCATGCCCTCGACCGGCACGCCGAACATTTCCGACGCTGTCATGGCGTGAATGTCGAGCCCTTCCTCGAACGCGTCCTTCAGCGCCTGGATATCGGCGATATGGGCGAGGACGCGGAGCTCGATCTGCGAATAGTCGGCGCTGATCAGGGTCTTGCCCGCCGGCGCCACGAAGGCGGTGCGGATCTTCCGGCCATCTTCGGTGCGCACCGGAATGTTCTGCAGGTTCGGATCGTTCGAGCTGAGCCGTCCGGTCAGCACCGAGTGCTGCGAATAGGTGGTGTGGACGCGCCCGGTCCTCGGGTTGATGTAGCTCGGCAGCGCATCGGTATAGGTGCCCATGAGCTTGGTCAGCTGGCGCCAGTCGACGATGGTGCGGGCGAGCGGAATGCCCTGCGTCGCCAGCTCCTCGAGCACGTCGGCGCCGGTCGACCAGGCGCCGGTCTTGGTCTTGGTGCCACCGGGCAGGCCCATGCGGTCGAACAGGATTTCGCCCAGTTGCTTGGGCGAACCGAGGTTGAAGTTGGAGCCGGCGAGCTCATAGGCCTCGGCTTCGAGCGCCGCGGCGCGCTGCGCGAAATCACCCGAGAGGCGGCTGAGGATCTGCCGGTCGACGGTGATCCCGCGGCCTTCCATGCGCGCCAGCACCGGCGCCAGCGGCCGCTCGATGGTCTCGTAGAGCGTGGTCATCTTCTCGGCCACCAGTCGCGGCTTCAGCACCTTCCACAGCCGGAAGGTCAGGTCGGCATCTTCGGCGGCATATTTCGCCGCATCCTCGATACTGACCTGCGCAAAGGTCTTCTGCGTCTTGCCGGTGCCGAGCAGTTCCTTGATGGACATGCCGGGGAGGCCGAGCCAGTGATCGGATAGCTCGCCCATGGTGTTGAACTGCGGGCCATCGAGCGAATAGCTCAAGAGCAGGTTATCGTCGAACGAGCGCACCTCGATGCCGTAGCGGGCGAGGATGCCGAGATCGTATTTGACGTTGTGGAAGAGCTTGAGGATCGAGCGATCGGCGAACAGCGGTTTGAGCTGTTCGAGCGCGGCGCGGAGGTCCATCTGTCCTTCCGCCATGCCGCCGCCGAGCAGGTCGCCATGCCCCTCGGTATGGCCGAGCGGCAGGTAGGCGCCAGTGCCCGGGCCGGTCGAGAACGAGATGCCGACGAGGTCGGCGGTCTGGTTGTCGAGCCCGGTGGTCTCGGTGTCGGTGGCAACGATCCCCTCGGCATAGGCCGCGTCGATCCAGCGTTTGAGGTGCGCGGCGTCGCGGATGATCTCGTATTTCGAATGGTCGAGCGGGATCGCCTTGATCTTTTCGTGCTCGAGCTTGGCATGCAGCACCGGGGCGGAATCGGCCCGGCCCTCGGCCGATTGCCGCGCCGCGCGCGCTTCGGCCCGGGCATTATTGTCAAAGCCCACCGGCTCGGCGGGCTTGGCCGCCAGTTCAGGATCGGCCGGCCACGCCTCGGGGTCGGCATCGAGCAGCGTGCCGAGGCGCTTGGAGATGGCGAAGAACTCCATCGCCTTGAGGAAGGGGAAGAGCTTGGCTGGCTCGACCGGCTGGCGCACCAGGTCCTCGAGCGGCAGTTCCACCGGTGTCTCGCGGTTGAGCGTCACCAGGCGCTTCGAAATCCGGGCCAGCTCGGCATTGGTTTCGAGCGCCTCGCGCCGCTTCGGCTGCTTGATCTCGGCGGTGCGGCTCAAGAGCGTCTCGATATCGCCAAAGGTATTGATGAGTTCGGCCGCGGTTTTCACCCCGATGCCGGGAACGCCGGGCACATTGTCGACCGCGTCGCCGCAGAGCGCCTGCACCTCGATGACCTTGTCCGGCCCGACGCCGAACTTGGCGAACACTTCGTCCGAGCCGATCCAGCGCAGTGGCGGCTGGCCGGGGCGCGGTATGGTGTCGAGCAGCCGCACCGAGCCATCCGGCTCCACCAGCTGCATCAGGTCCTTGTCGGAGGAGACGATAGTCACCTTGCCGCCGGCGTCCTTGGCCAGCGCGGTGTAGGTGGCGATGATGTCGTCGGCCTCGTAGCCCTCCATCTCGATCGAGGGCAGGCCGTAGGCGCGGGTGGCGGCGCGGGTCAGCGGGAACTGCGGCACCAGCTCTTCCGGCGCCGGCGGCCGGTGCTGCTTGTATTCGGCATAGATCTCGTCGCGGAACGTCTTCGACGAATAGTCGAACACCACGGCCATGTGGGTGGGCGCATCCTCCCCCTGCAGATCCTCGCTGAGTTTCCAGATCATGTTGCAGAACCCGATCACGCTGCCGACCGGCAGCTTGTCGCTCTTGCGCGTAAGCTGCGGCAGGGCATGAAAGGCCCGGAAGATGAAGCCTGAGCCGTCGACGAGAACGAGATGCATGAAACGATTCCGGATGGTCGGGGCCGGACCTTAACCGAGAAGCCGCCGGGGATGAACCCTGACGAAGGCTGACACGGGGCTTGCGCACTGGCAGGGCCCGTTGGCATGGTCCAGCCGGTGGTCCGGGGAGTCATCGTGAGCAAACAAGCGCTGGAAACGGACGGCTATGCCGGACCGGTTGCGGTATTCGATGGCGCGGAGTGCGCGCAAATCCTGTCGAGCCTGCGCGCCGCGACCGGAAGGCCCCGGGCCTGGTTCAAGGGCTGGGCCGCCAGCAGCCCCGCCTTCCATCGCGTCGCGACCGATCCGCGCATCCTCGCGCTGGTGCGGCCGACGCTCGGCGCCGACATTGTATTGTGGGGCGCTTCGCTGATCATCAAGGCGGAAAGCGATATCCATCCCTTTCATACCGACGTCGAGTCGATGGCGCCCGAAGGCGGCTTCGTCACCGTGTGGATCGGGCTCGAGCATACCGATCGTTCTTCGGGGCTGAAGTTCATCCCCGGCTCGCACCGTTATGGCGTCACCCTGCAGGAGCTCAACCACCGCGCCGGTGTGGCGCGGGACGCGAGCACCGACGAGACGACGCTGGCGGCGGCGCGCCAGTACGATCCGGCGGCCCGGATCGTCCAGCCCGAGGTACATGATGGCGAGGCGCTGGTGTTCGATGGCCGGGCCTGGCACGGCTCGCACAACAAGACCAGGGCGGTACGTACGGCGCTGTTGCTGCAGTATGCCCGGGCCGATCGTCCGGTGAACATGCCGAGGACCTTCAGCTGGCCGATCGAGTTCCACCGCTCGAAACGGCCGCCGGTCGTCGTGGTGAGCGGCAAGGGCCGGCGCGATCGCAACCGCATTGTCCCTGCCCCGCGCGGTTCGAGGGCCCTCGGCAATGCCATCTTTCAGCTCCCGTCGGCGACGCTGCGGCCCGAACAGCGCTTTACTTCGTTTCCGCATCTGTGGGGTCGCACGCCCACTCTCATCGATGTCGAGGGCCACAGCTCGATCCTGGCGCCCGGCGCCAATCCGCATCCGCTGCACCAGCATATCGAGGAGGAGATCCTCGTCGTCGTCTCCGGTTCGGCGGAACTCCACGTCTCCGACGATGCCGCCGGTTCCGCCAATGCCGAGCGCGTGCGGATCGGGCCGGGCGATTTCGCCTATTACCCGGCGGGCACGCACCACACCCTATCCAATGCGGGCGACACCCCCCTGCTCTACACCATGCTGAAATGGGTCAATTACGGTAAGCCTGCTGATCGGCGCGCCGCCGGTCGGGCCATCATCCGCTCCGGAGAGACGCTCCGCTCGGCTGCGCCAGGCATCGGCGCACCGCTCTGGCAGGAGCGCACCCGCTGGCTCAGGCGGCTGCATGCCCATGTGAGCGTGCTCGCCCCGAGTGAGGGCTACGCGCCGCATGCCGACCGCTACGACGTGGCGATGCTGTTGCTTACAGGCCGCGTCGAGACGCTCGGTCGCGAGGTGTCCGCCCCGGCTCTGCTCTACCACCCCGCCGGGGCCGAGCACGGCATCCGCGCCGTCGGCGCCGAGCCGGCGCGCTACCTGGTGTTCGAGCTCGAAGGGCGACCCGGCCCACTGGCCGCCCTGGCACGGCTGCAACACCGCCTTGCCAACCGCCGCAGGGGATAATCCGCGCGATTGTAATCGCCCCGACGCGCACCATGTCTAGGCTACGGGTCGGGCATGAGGGGAGACAAGTGCAATGCGGGCAGCGGTGTATCGATCGTTCGGCGGGCCGGAGGTGGTGCGGGTTGAGGAGTTGCCCAAGCCGGTGCCGCGGGCCGGCGAAGTGCTGATCCGCGTGCATGCCTCCACCGTCAGCGTCGGCGATTACCGAATGCGGACCCGCGACCTGCCCAAGGGCCTCGAATTCTTCGGGCCGCTGACCATCGGCATCTTTGCGCCGCGCAAGAAGATCCTCGGCATGGATTTCGCCGGGGTGATCGAGGCCGTCGGCGAGGGGGTGACGCGCTTCAAGCCCGGCGATGCGGTCGTGGGCCTGACCGGCATGAAGTTCGGCGGGCACGCCGAATACGTCACGCTGAAACAAACTGAGGCGATGGTGCTCAAGCCCGAGGGCTGGAGTTTCGAGGACACCGTGGCGCTGGTCTTCGGCGGACACACTGTCGCCGAGTGCATCCGGCAGTGCACGATCAAGCCGGGCGACGAAGTGCTGGTGAACGGGGCCTCGGGCGCGGTGGGCAGCTCAGCTATCCAGGTGGCCAAGCACTTTGGCGCCGTGGTGACGGCGGTTACCAGCGCCGGCAATGCCGAGCTGGTGCGCTCGCTCGGGGCCGACCAGGTGATCGACTACAAGGCCGAAGATTTCACGAGGAGCGGCAAGCAGTACGACGTGATCTTCGAATGCGTCGGCAACGCCCCGTTCGAACGGGTCGAACAGGTGCTGAAGCCAGGCGGCACGCTGCTGCTGGTGATCATCGATCTCAAGGGCATGCTCGGGGCCGGCAAGGACAGCCGGCGCAGCGGCAAGCGGGTCATCCCGATCAACTTCAAGCCGAAGCCGGAGGATGTCGCGTTCGAGATCGAGCTCGCCAAAGCCGGTGCGCTACGGCCGGTGATCGACCGGATTTACCCGCTCGAGCAGGTGGTTGAGGCGCATCGTCATGTCGATACCGGCAGGAAGCGCGGCAGCGTCGTGCTGCAGCTGGCCGGTTAGGTGCAAAGCAATGCAAATCGTGGCAAACCCGAGTCCGTCAAGCCATTGCCCGAATTGTGTCGCTTTCGGAACAGAGTTTCCCCAAGCTTGTTAAGCATTGTAGGGCCATGAACGGGGCATTCGACGAGCTTTCGCGCCATTCGGTGCGTCGGCGAAGGGCAACAACTCGGCAACTTCTGATCCGTGTCGGCGCGCCGGCAATGGCAGTGCTTGGCATTGGCGCGATCGGCGCGGTGCTCATCGGCTTGCAGTGCGGTGGCCTCGATCGGTGCTTTGCCGGCAAGCCGCCGGTTGCCGCCGCCAGCGCAACGCCGGCTGCGACATTGCCCGCCCCGGTCGAAGCCTCGCTCAGCCCGGACGCCGTGCCTCAGGCCGCGCCCGCAGCGCCGGCTCCCGCAGCGTCGAGCGTGGCGATGCGCAAGGCGCCGGAGGTGCCGGCCGGGGTGCAGCGGGCGCAGCGGGTCGACCAGATGATCGGCAACACCTTCGTGGCGCTCGCCTCCGATGACGAGGGCTGGCTGCGCGGCGCCGCAGCCAATGCCGCCGACGATTCCGAAACCTATGCCGAAGGTGATGGCGCCGGGCCCCCGGCGCCCGTGGATGAGACAGCGGTCGAAGCGGCGGACGCCGTTGCCGGCGAGGTGCTCGAGCGCCCGACGCCGCTTGAGGTCACCGCCTTCGCCGAAGCCCCGACCGAGACCGCCGCCAACGTCAAGGCGGCAGCCGAGAAGAAGCTCGCCGAAGTGGCGAAATCCCAACCCGAGCCCATCGACGAGGTCGAACCCCCACCGAAGCCGGAGCCCAAGCCCGAGACGAAGGCGGACGCTTCGGGAGACACGCGAACCGTGGGCGGTTCCGGCGTCAATGTGCGTTCCGGCCCGGGCAAATCCAACGGCCGGGTGTTCGGCCTCGCCGGCGGCGAGAAGGTCACGGTGGGCGAAAACCGTCGCGGCTGGCTGAAGATCACCGACGACCAGGGCCGCACCGGCTGGGTGTACAAGGATTATCTGAACTAGCATCGGGCAGTGCGCCGGTCTCGGCCACAGGATGAGTCGCCGCTCCGGTTATGTCCGACCTTCCCTCGCCCCTGAGGGGAGAGGGCAAGCGCAGCTTGTGAGCGTCAGCGAGCTAGCGGAGGTCGGGTGAGGGGTTCAGCCGCTCGGCATGCTGGCTCGTCCAGCATGTGGCACCGCTTCACCCCTCAACCGGCGCTTCGCGCCACCTTCTCCCCTGCAGGGGAGAAGGGACGGGGGCCGTCTCGATCGGCCAGGCTAAGGTTGCCCACCTGTTCTGCCCGTGATCTATTCCGCCCTTCGCCATCCCATGGAGGTCGCAATGCCCCGAGTCATGTTCATCGAGAAAGGAGCCCTCCCCGAACTTGAGAACGTGACGCGCAATGCGAACACTGAACCTTGGGATTCTGGCGCATGTCGACGCCGGTAAGACATCCCTGACCGAACGGCTGCTGTATGCAGCCGGGGTCATCGACCGTCTCGGCAGTGTCGATGGCGGCAATACCCAGACCGATACCCTGGCGCTGGAGCGCCAGCGCGGCATCACCATCAAGGCCGCCGTGGTATCGTTCGTCGCCCATGACACGACGATCAACCTGATCGACACGCCCGGCCACCCTGACTTCATCGCCGAGGTGGAGCGGGTGCTCAACGTCCTCGATGGCGCCGTGCTGGTGGTCTCGGCGGTCGAAGGCGTGCAAGGCCAGACCCGCGTGCTGATGCGGGCGCTGCAGCGGCTGAAGATCCCCACCCTGATCTTCATCAACAAGCTCGACCGGGCCGGCGCGGATCCCGATCGGGTAGTGGCGGCCATCCGCCGGCGGCTGACCGCGGATATCGTACCGATGGGCAGGGGACAGGGGCTGGGCACCGCCGACGCGGCCTTCGTGCCGTTCGGTCCGGCGGCCCAGGGCTTCCACGCAGCCCTCGCCGAGCGGCTGGCCGAGCACGATGAGGCATTACTGGCCGCCTATGTCGAGAACCGTGCGCTGCCCTATGACCGGCTGCGCGCCGCGCTGGCCGAGCAGAGCCGCGTCGCCCAGCTGCATCCGGTGTTCATGGGTTCGGCGATTTCGGGCGCCGGCGTCGAGACGTTGCTGGCCGGCCTCGTCGAGCTGCTGCCGGCCACGGCGGCTGACCTCGAGGCGCCGGCTTCCGGTACGGTGTTCAAGGTCGAGCGCGGTCCGGCCGGTGAGAAGCTGGCCTATGTCAGGCTGTTCTCGGGCACCTTGCATAACCGCCAGCGGCTGCAATTGCGGGGCGAGGATGCAAAGATTACCGGTGTCGAGGTGTTCGAGCGCGGTGCGACGCTGCGGCGCGATCGGGTGGTGGCGGGCGAGATCGCCCGGTTGCGCGGCCTTGACGTGCGGATCGGCGACAGCATCGGCACGCCGCCAAGGGCGGTGTCACAGCACTTTGCCCCACCGACGCTCGAGACCCTGGTGGCGCCGGCACACGCCGCCGACCGTCGCGCCCTGTGGGCGGCGCTCGGGCAACTGGCCGAACAGGATCCGCTGATCAACCTCAGGAAGGACGATGCGCACGCCGAAATGTTCGTCTCGCTCTATGGCGAGGTACAGAAGGAGGTGATCGAGGCGACGCTGCTGGCCGACTACGGACTTCAGGTCGCGTTCCGCGAAACCACGATGATCTGCGTCGAGCGCCCGAGCGGCACCGGCGCGGCGGTGGAGCTGATCTTCAAGCCGCCCAACCCCTTCCTCGCCACGGTCGGCATCCGGGTCGAGCCCGGCCCGATCGGTTCGGGGCTCGAGATCCGGCTCGCGGCGATGTTCGGCGCCATGCCGGTGGCCTTCTATGAGGTCATCGAAACCACAATCGGCGAGACGTTGCAGCAGGGCCTCGCCGGCTGGCAGGTGACCGACGCCATCATCAGCATCACCGACGCCGCACAGCGGGCGCCGATGAGCACGGCAGGCGATTTCCGCAACCTGACGCCGCTGGTGCTGATGGAGGCGCTGCGCCAGGCGGGCACGGCGGTATGCGAGCCGATCCATCACTTCCATGTCGATGTCCCGACCGAGACATTGGCCGCTGCGCTTTCGGTGCTGGCCCGGCTCGACGCGCCGCCCGGCCAGCCCGTGCCGGACGGGGCGGGATACACGGTGGAAGGTGAGATCGCCGCGGCGCGCGTGCACGAACTGCAGCAGCTATTGCCCGGGTTGACGCATGGCGAGGGCGCTCTCGAAACCAGCTTCGCCGGCTATCGGGCAGTCGCCGGTCCGCCTCCCAGCCGCCGACGCTCCGACAACAATCCGCTGAACCGCAAGGAGTACCTGCTGCATGTGCTGCGGCGTGTTCCGATCGGCATCGGAGAAGCGTGAGCAGCGTGGCGCCAGTTATGAACGAGCCTCACCCACCGGCTGTCATCCCTGCGAAAGCAGGGACCCAACTTTCGGCTGGTGCCGGGGGTGAGATGGATCCGCTTCGCAGGGATGACACCGAGTACGGGGCGCGTGCAGAGCGTCGGTTAGCGTACCGGCGCCACCCCATTGCGGCCCAAGACGGCGTGGATCGGGGCCCCGGCCGACCAAAGTAAAAGGGCCGGTCTCCCGGCCCTTTGTCGTTGTGTCGAAACCCGATCTTACTCGACCTGGCCGATATTGGCGGGGCTTTCGCCCGGCGACAGCACATATTTCCAGATCGCCGCGCCGATGGCCGCACCGATCAGCGGCGCCACGATGAACAGCCAGACCTGCCCCAACGCGCCATTCTGGGCAAAGATCGCCGCGGCGATCGAGCGCGCCGGGTTGACCGAGGTGTTCGACACCGGGATCGAGATCAGGTGGATCAGCGTCAGGCTGAGCCCGATGGCGATCGGCGCGAAGCCGGCCGGCACCGCCTTGGCGGTGGAGCCCAGGATGACGATCAGGAAGAATGCCGTCAGCACCACTTCGGCGACCAGCACCGCGGTGAGGCCGTAGCCGCCCGGCGACAACGCATCATAGCCGTTCGAGGCAAAGCCACCCGGCGTATAGCCGGCAACGCCCGAGGCGATAATGTAGAGCACCGCCGCGCCGGCAATGCCGCCGATCAGCTGCGCCACCCAGTACGGCACCAGATCCTTGTAGGCAAAGCGGCCGGCAATCGCGAGCCCGAGCGATACTGCCGGGTTGAAGTGGCCACCCGAAATGCCGCCCACCGCGTACGCCATTGTCAGTACCGTCAGTCCGAATGCCAGCGACACGCCGACAAAGCCGATGCCGACTTCCGGCACGCCCGCGGCAAGAATGGCGCTGCCGCATCCGCCGAATACGAGCCAGAAAGTGCCGAATGCTTCGGCCGATAGTCTTCTGAACATTCCCAAACCCTCCGAGGAGTCGTTCCCACCGCGTCACTGTTAGGCGCACTTGTTGCGCCGGTGAATCGGCGCGCCTGGGTTTTGCACCACTGTTGTGCCCTCGAGCGCCAAAAGCCTAGCCGGTGCAGGCATCTGGCCGCCGTTCGGCGGAAACAGCTGCTCTATGCTTGGTTGCCGAAAACGTTTGCGGAAACTTTAGCAGCGCTACAAATGCGGATTCTGGAATTCAGCTTTTCCAAAGCTCGGCAATGGAAATTCCTATTTGGTTTAAAATAGAACTAATGGATGACTATCGTTATCACCGTAGATGGCACGCAGATTACACTGCCAAACTAGGTAACGACCCGGTTACTGTGCATTGTCAGGCTCCTGTCAGTCGTGTTCTAATACTTATGTGGACGCGATTCGAAGGTACGGGGATGAGCCTCGTTACCTACTGGTGCCGGTACGGACCGGCAGCAGCTTTGGCCTGCAACCCCAGGTGGCAAAGTGGACAGACTTGCGGACTCGATACCTTATCGGCCTTACCTCAATAGAGACCGGCTGATCTATTTGACGCACCCGGAAGCACGGATATCCAAGGGACTGTGCGACGAGTTCATCGCGCAGGGCTTTCAGGTCTCCATGGTGCCGGACGTACTGGCGCTCACGCGGCTGATGGCGCTCCGACGGCCAGATCTCGTGCTGATGCCGTTGTGTGGCGAGGAACGCGACATGTGCGAGGCGCTCGAAGCGCTCACCGCCATCCGCGGCCAGCACCTGGGCATTCACACCTTCCTGCTGGCACCGCCCGATGTCCGTGCCGAGATGGTGGTGGCTGCCATGAAACATGGTGCCAGCTCGGTGTTTTCTCCGCCTTATGCGCCGGTCGAACTGGCGGTTGCCGCCCAGGAAATCTTCCGCGGCGATATCCATGTCGAGCAATCCAAGGACGGGCCCTCCACCGTTACGGTGAAAGGCTTCGGTACGCTCACCTATCGCGAGCGCCAGATCCTGCAATATGTCGTCGATGGCCGCACCAACAAGGAGATCGCCGTCGATCTCGGCCTCTCCTACCGCACGGTCGAGGTGCATCGCCGGCACATCATGGAAAAGATCGGCGCCCGCAACACTGCCGAACTGGTTCGGCTCGCCATCGAGAGCTGAGCGCTCGCCCAGGTGCGACGACCTGGCATCGTTCGACGGAAGGTCGAGATGCCCACCAGAAATGCTCCTCGCAGAAGGCGGGGAGTGCCAGCAGCGCCGCCCCCCCGCGCTGCCCGGCTCCACCGGGTCATTCTCCGCCTCGAAGCGGCACCCTTCGTCTGCGATGGCTCCCGGACGGTGGTGTGGCTTTGCGGGAATGACGCCGGTGGTTCCGCTTTGCTGCACCCGCAGCAGGTAGCCGCGCGACAGTTTTCGCCCGCATTGCCGGCTTCTCGCCGGACCGGGCCGGCGCCGTCGTTGCCGTCCCGCGATGCATCTGTCGTCAGCATGGCACGGGCTGTGGATCGTCCCGGTGCTGGCGGTGTCGTTGTCCGCAGCGGCAGCGGAGCACGCTGACGACGCTCTGATCACCGCAGGAGCGCAGTGGCTGATCTGATGCACCCCGCGTTTGCTGCGGGGTCGCACCGTCGAGGCAGGCATCAGGCAATCAAAGCACCGCCACCAAGGCATGGCAGTTTTCGCCCGATCAATGGCATGGCGGCCAACGCGCTGCCGCGCTACTACGCCAGCGCACGACTAATCCATAACAACGATCCGATTGCGCCCTGACGATGCGGAATGGCGGCCGCCGACCCCTCACCCTGGTCGCGCCCCGTTCGGCTGATCGGTGGCGGACATTCACGGTAAGTCCTCAACGGAACCACCAGATGCCCGCCTCCAGGCATGCGCTCTCGGCGGCGGCAAATTTGCGCTCGAAGAACTGGTGTTCAGCAAGGCCGGCTGGTGGGAAGTCAATGTCCACGTCGATAGCGCCGGTGGAGCGGATACGGCGACATTCAATCTCACCCTGTGAACGACACACCCAGGCAACGGAGGATAACGTGACCCTGACATTTGGTACCGAGCCTCTCTCGGTTGTAACCCGCCTCATTCGCGCCGTGGCTGAAATGCTGGGCCGGGCCGCGCGTGACAGGCGCCAGCGGCTCGCCCTGGCCGACCTGCTGACCATGAGCCCTGCCCGTCTCGACGATCTCGGCATCACCCACCAGGACGTGCTCGAGGCGGTCCGGGCGCGGAGATCTGCCGGTCAGCACCTGGCCAGGCGGCAGGCGGAGCGCGCCGATGCAGCGCTGGCACGCTGCGTGGCCTGCGCGTCCTAGTCCCGCAAACGGTTCTACTCACCGGATGGAGGCCAACATGATGATCCGCAGGATAGTGCTCGGCGTCGGCGCCGTCGTGGCTCTGGCAGCCATTGCAGTGCCGCTGTTTCTCATCCCGGGTGCGCCCAGCGCTCCGCGGCCCGCCGCAATGGCAGTGCCCGTCGATGAACAGGCGGCAACCATAGCCGCCCTCGCACCGCCCCGGCGGACGCGGCCGGTCATTGCCATCGCGACCCGCAACGAGGGGACCGAAGTCTCTGACTTTCTCAGTATCTACGGCATCATCAAGCGCGCGGACCTCGCGGATGTGTCGGTTGTCGCTGAACATGACGAACCGGTGCGGCTCTACTATTCGACCATGTCGATCGACCCGGACGCGACGCTGGCGGCCTTCGATCAGGCCCATCCGGATGGCGCGGACTACGTGCTGGTGCCGGCGATGGATCCGGGCACGGACCCAGCGATAGCGGCATGGCTCAAGGCCCAGCGCGACAAGGGCGCGACGATCGTCTCGGTGTGCAACGGCTCGCGCATGCTGTCGACGGCGGGATTGCTCACCGGGCGCCGCGCCACCGGGCACTGGAGTGCCCGCGACGAACTCAGGCAGAACAATCCCACAATGCAATGGGTGCCCGACCGCCGCTATGTGGTGGACGACCGTGTCATGACGTCGACGGGGATAACGGCCAACATACCCTCGATGATCGCGCTGGTCGAAGCCATCGGCGGTCGCGATGCGGCGGCGCGCATTGCGGCCGACATCGGCGTTGCCACTTGGGACGCGCGGCACGATTCCGAGGCCTTTGCACTGACGCTCGAGCTCAGGAAGACGTTCGTGCGGAACATCATGAGCGTCTGGCGGCGCGAAACGCTGGGCGTGCCCGTTGCCGACGGGGTCGACGAGGTGGCGATGGGGCTCATGGTCGACGCCTACTCGCGCACGCAACTGGGAACAGTTGTCGTCATGGGCGAGGGCGGCTCGGTAACGACCAGGAGCGGCCTCACGATCCACGTCGACCCAATCGAGCCGGCCAAAGTCACGAGGATGCTGCCGGCACCACCCACCGACAATGTCGCGCTGACACTGGAGACGGTGCTGCCCGACATCGTCTCCCGCTACGACCGGCCGACCGCCGACATCGTTGCCCTGGCGATGGAGTATCCATGGCCCCGGGAGCAGCTCGCCGCCAGCAACTCACCGCAAGTGATCGGCAACAGGTAGCAACCAGCAAGGGGGATCGACCATGACACAGGAACTCAAGCCTGGGCTGGACCAGGCCACCGCCCCCTCGCCGGCACACACGCAGGACGGCGCGAGCCAAGCCAGTCTCAAATGGTGGCCAGCCATCCTGGGCGCGGCATTTGCCGCCTTTACCGCGATCGGACTCTTTACCGGCAGCGACACCGGCAGCGATCTGGCCCCGGTGGTCGCTGCGTCCGGATTGGTCTATCTGGCGGCAGCGGCGCTGCACAAACCGGCGGCCGCCTGGCCAGTCTTCTTCCTCTCGGTCATCGTCATTACCCTGGCGAAATTCGGCGTCATCGGCTTTGACGCCACCTGGCCGCTGCTCGGCATTGCCGGCGCGCTGGTGATCTACGGCCTGTGGCGCGGCAAGGCCCGCTCGACAGCTGGCCTGCCGCTACAGGCAATCGCCATGGCCGTCCTCGGCCTGGTCGCCTCCGCAGCACTCTATTTCAACGAAACGCTGGGCGCCTAGCTCGTGGCCGGCGGTCTCCTCGCCCACGCCGCATGGGACATCTATCACCACCGGGCGAACAAGGTTGTCGTTCGCTCGATGGCGGAGTTCTGCTTCGTCCTGGATACGCTGCTGGCGGCGGCAATCGTGGCTGCAACCTTGATCGGCCGATGAGCGGAGCGCGCAGAGTGGTTTGAGCCGGGCGATGAATACAGCGACGCGAGCTATCTTAACGCCACATTGGTGAAGCCGGGCTAGCCTTGGCGCGGTCGCCAGGGTGCCCGGCGGCTGCAGCCAATTCAGCCGGGATGCTTCAGTGGGTTCCACTTCGGCAGCTTTTGTCAGATCGTCAAGCGAGGATGCGCGTCGCCAGAACGCAGTGGCCCTGCTGTTCCTGCTACTGACCGCCGTCGCCTTTCTCATCCGCTTCGCCATTCCGGCGCAGCTGATGAACAAGATGGTGGCCTACACCACCGAAACCGGCTCGTTCTACGAGAAGCTGCATTTTGGCACCTATGCCGTGCTGTTGCTGCTGCCGGTGGCGGTGCTCAGCCGGCCGTTCGTGCTGCGTGGCGACGAGATCGGCAAATTCCGGGCGCTGCTCCGCTATGGCGGGCTGATGCTGCTGATGGCGGTGTTCATGTTCGTCACCGGCAAGGCCGGCTCGTCGGTGCTGCTGGTCGATACCTATCTGGTGGCTGGCGCAGCGGGGCTGATCATGCTGGCGCTCAACCCGGCGTCGCGCCGGGTGCTCGGTGACATTACGCTGGGGTTCCTCATCCTCAGCGCGCTCGTCGGGATCTTCGAGGCGCTGACCCAGCAGCGGATCATGCCCTATGACGCGGTCGAGCTGGTGTTCCGACCGGTCGGCCTGTCCGAACATCCGCTGGCGCTCGGCGCCACCTGCGCGACCGCGGTGGGGTTCGTGGCGCTGACCAGGTGGCCCGTCTGGCTGCGGGTCGCCGCAATCGGCATCCTGTTCATCGGCGCTGCCGCCTCAGGCGCGCGCCTGGCGCTGCTGGTCACTGCCCTCGAGATCTTCGCCCTCATCATCGTCGTGCCATGGCCTCGCCTGTCGCCGCGGCATCAGCGGCAGGCCAAGCTGTTCGTGCTGCTCGCCACCGCAGCGGGGGGCGCCGTGCTGACCGCAATCATGTTCGCGGCGGGCCTGCTCAGCCGCTTCACCAGCACGCTGTTCGACGAAAACTTCTTCGTTCGGGTGAGCATCTACGACGTGTTCAACCATGTCAGCTTCGAGCAGGTAATGTTCGGCATGGACGGGAACGAACTGCTGCGCATCGTCAACGAGAAGCTGCACATGCCGACCATCGAGAGCGCGCAGGTGGTCATCGTGCTGCTGTTCGGCCTGCCGCTGGCGCTGCTGTTTGCCTGGCTGGTGTTCTGGATGCTGTGGCGCATGCTGCGCCACGCCCAACCCGCCGCCTGGATCGGCGTCGCGGCAACGCTGCTGGCGGCGCTTTCCAACAACACGCTCTCCTCCAAGACGCCGCTCATCATGATGATGATCGTCCTGGTGCTGGCCTACAATGCCAACGGCATCAAGCAGACGTCCGACAAGCCGGGGTGAGCGCCGGATCGTTCAAGCCGCGGACGAATTAAGGACGATTCGACTACGAGCAGGCATCAGACGCGCCGGTCTGGCATTTTGCCGCCAATATCTGGATCCTCCCGAGGTCGCGATGATGTCCGAAATCGTCGATTTGGTCATGGCCAAGCTCGTCAATGCCGTCAGCGGCGAGAACGGCATTACCCTGCTCATCCTGTTCTCGACCGCCTTCATCAGCGCGCTCGTCGCCTACTGGCGCACGGTCGAGCACAAATCGCTGGGTGACTTCTTCAGCTTTGCGCTGCCCAAGGAAGTGATCCTGCACCCGTCGGCGCGCGCCGATCTCTTGTTCTACATCACCAAGCGGCTGATGATGCCGTTCCTGCTGATCCCGACGGGCATCATCTTCGTGGCGCTGGTCGGCTTCGGCACCAACCAGCTGATCAGCTGGATCTTCCAGATCCACGGCCCGCTGATCGCGGGGCCGACGCCCTGGTGGGTGCTGGTGCTGTTCACCATCTCGATGCTGATCGCCTACGACATCTCGTATTACCTCTACCATGTGGCGCAGCACAAAATCCCGTTCCTGTGGGAGTTGCACAAGGTGCACCACTCGGCCGAGGTGCTGGTGGGTATCACCAAGGATCGCGTCCACCCGCTCGACGACCTGATCAACCGCATCTGGGATGGCGCCATTCCCGGCGTCATGTTCGGGCTGTGGAGCATCATCGCGCTCGATCCGGTCGAACTCACGGTGTTCGGCATCAATGTCTATGCGATGCGCAACCTGCTGATGATGGATTTCGTCCGGCACACCCACTACAAAATCTCGTTCGGGCCGCTCGACAACTACATCCTGTCGCCGCACTGGCATCAGCTGCATCACAGCGCCGACCCGCGCCATTACGACAAGAATTTCGGCCTGCTGCTGTCGGTCTGGGACCGCATGTTCGGGACCGCCTACGTGCCCGACCCGAACGAAGACATGAAGTTCGGGCTGCTCGATCGCGACAAGGACGACTACCAGTCGCTGTTCGGGCTCTACCTGCTGCCGCTGAAGAAAATGGCCGGCCACGTGGCGCGGTGGCTCGGCCGCCGCCCCGCGACCGTCACCCCGCCCCCCAGGGATCCGGCCCAGTCATGAACGTTCACGCTCCCCTGTCGCGCCTCGACGATCGCCTCGAGGATCATCGCCTCGAGGACTGTCGCTTCGAGATCGTCGACAGCGGCGCCGGCCTCGATGGCATCGGCGCGGCATGGAGCGCGCTCTGGGCTGAGGGCAACGGCTTGATCTTCCAGAGCCACGACTGGGTTTCCGCCTGGTGGAAGACCGTGCCGGGCCAGGCCGAACGGCAATTGCGCATCGGGCTGGTGTGGTGCGGCGAGGACCTGCTGGCCATCCTGCCGCTGGCGATCCAGCGGCGCAAAGGCCTGAGGTTCCTCGAATGGGCGGCCAATGACTGCACCGATTATGCCGATGTGCTGATCCACCCGCGCTGCCCGCCCGCCGCGCTCAGCCAGCTGTGGCGGCAGGTGGTCGCTGCCGGCGGGTTCGACCTCTACTTCCTCAACCGGCTGCGGCCGGACGCGAAGTTCCGCGCCCTGCTCGACGCACCCGGTGGCCTGAGCCTGGTCGCCAATCGCCGCACCGAAATCTGCTCGCAGGTCGCGGGGGACTGGGCGACGGGGGCCCAGTGGTTCGAGTCGCAGTCGAAGAAGACCCGGCAGAACTACCGGCGTGGGCGCAAGGCGCTGGAGGAGAGCGGCAAGGTGGTGTTCCGCCTGCTGCCGCTCGACGAGCCCGCGGGCCCGGTGCTGGCGCGGCTCGGCGAGCTGAAGCGGCAGTGGCTGGCGGGGAACGGCCGCGTTGCGCCGCTGTTCGATGCAGGCGCTCCGGCGCTGCCGGCATTGGTCGAGGTGCTGGCGAAGGCCGGCGCGCTCAGGATTTTCGTCATCGAATGCGCGGGGACCACCGTCGCCATTTCGGTCAATTTCGTGCAGCGCGGCACCCTGATGGCGTTCCTCACCAGCTACGATCCGAGCTTCGAGCGCGGTTCGCCCGGCATGGTGCTGCTGATGGATTATGTCCAGTGGTCGATCGACCAGGGACTCGAGATGGTGGATTTCCTCTGTGGTGAGGAGCCGTTCAAGGTCCGCTTTGCCACGCAGACGCTGACCCTGACCTCGGTGATGGGGCCGGCGACGCTGAAGGGCCGGCTCGCCATGCTGGTCGACGAGATACGGCTCAGGTCGCGGTCAGCGCTCGATGGCTGGCGCGCCTGGCGTGCCGCCAACATCAAGCGGCCGGGATCGAGCCAAAGCACCGAGCTGGTGCGCGACGACGCCTAGCCGTTCCGGGCAAACGAAACGGCGAGGAGCCGGGACAAAGCTCCTCGCCTTCGGGCCGCTCGATGATCGGGAGACTGATCAGCTCGCGACGATCGCGGTGGCCTGGTTCGTCTTGCCGTTGAGGGTATAGGTGATGGCGACGTTCTCGCCGGCCTTCAGCTTGGAAAAATCGCACTTGGGCGCAAACTGGTAGACGGCCTTGTCGGCCAGGGTGACGGTGCAGGCTTTGCCGTCCATCGACTGGATGGCGCCGTGGGCAGTGCTGGGGGCAGCCAGCGCCATCGAGGACGCGCCAACCGAGGCAACGAGCATCAGGGGAATGAGGATCTTGCGCATGACGATCTCCTTTTCGTCGGGTTCGCCACATCAGCTAGCGGTGGCGGCCGGTGCGTGGTGCAGCGGCGAGACGGAAGCTGCGACCACCCGATTGCCCCCGCCTTTCCCGAAACTTACATATTCGTAAGCCGACAGCGGCGGGCGACCGGGTATAGGTTCGCGCACGGCAGCAAGCCCATGTCGGGTGCGCCCCGTTTGGAGCTCGAAGCACGGTGAAGGTGGTTGTCGCCGAGGATGACCGGACGTCGTCGGAGTTCATCCGCAAGGGGCTGGCCCAGCAGGGGCATAGCGTCGAGACGGTGTATGACGGCCGCGATGCCCTGACCTTTTGCCTCTACAACAGCTGCGACGTGCTGGTGCTCGACCGGATGATGCCGGGTATGGACGGGCTCTCGGTAGCCAAGGCACTGAGAGCCTCCGGCCGCACCATGCCGATTCTGTTCCTCACTTCGATGGGCGATGTCGACGACCGCGTCGAAGGGCTGATGGCCGGTGGCGACGATTACCTGGTGAAACCCTTCCATTTCTCCGAGCTGCTGGCACGGATCACCGTGCTGGCGCGCCGCCCGCAGACGGCGGAGGCTTCGAGCCGGCTCAGCATTCACGACCTCGAACTCGACCTGATGGCCCACACCGCGACACGGGCGGGCACCCGCATCGACCTGCAGGCCAAGGAGTTCGCGATTCTCGCGCTGCTGATGCGCAATGCCGGGCGGATCGTCACCAAGACCATGCTGCTCGAGCAGGTGTGGGATTTCAATTTCGACCCGCAGACCACGGTGGTGGAAACCCATATGAGCCGGCTCAGGGCCAAGATCGACAAGCCGTTCGAAGTGCCGCTGATCCACACCACGCGCAATACCGGCTACTCGATCCATGCACCGCGTCAGTAGCATCCTCGCCGGGGCGGCGTTCCGCTCGGCGGTGCTGTTGCTGCTGCTGTTCCTCGCGGTGTTCCTGGTTGCCGGCGTGGTGATCGTCAGCCAGACCAGCAGCGAGGCCGAGAGCGAGATCCGGGCACTGGTCAGCAACGAGTTCGAGCTGTTCCGCGAAGCCGCCGAGACCGGCGACATGAACCAGTTGCGCCAATTGGTGGACAGCTCGGCCGCCGCGGCGGGGCCACGCTTCTTCGTCGTGGCGCTCTATCGCCCCGACGGCACGCTCTTCGCCGGCGACGACATTCCGCGGCCGGAAAAGCTGGGCTGGAGCACCATCACCTCGGGCGTCAACACCAAGACCCCCACCGAGAAATACCTGGCGCTGACCGAGGATATCGGCGGTTATCGGGTGACCTTCGGGCGCACGCTGTTCTTCGTCGAAGTGGGCTCGGCGGCGCTGTGGCGCGCGCTGATGCTGGCGAGCATCGTGGTCGGCATCGGGGCATTGGCCATCGGCTACCTCGCCAGCCACGGCGTTTCGGCCAAGCTCGACCGGATGGCCGAAACGCTCGAGCGCGTGGCGCGCGGCGACAGCCGGGTGCGCCTGCCGGTCGGCCGCTCGAACGACCAGGTCGACCGGGTGTCGCGACAGATGAACGCCCATCTCGACCGGCTGAGCGACCTGCTCGACACCATGCGCAACACGGTGATCTCGATCGCCCACGACCTCAAGTCGCCGCTGAGCCGCGCCTATATCCTGCTGCAGGAGGCCGAGGAGGCGCCGGGCGAGGCGGAGCAGACGCAACTGCTCGAAGAGGCGCAGGCCGAGATCGAGCGGCTCAACGGCATCTTCGACACGGTGCTGAGGATTTCGCGCATCGAGGCCTCCGACGACCAGTCCGGCTTTGCGGCGTTCTCGGCGCGCGAACTGGTGAGCGAAACGCTGCAGACCTTCGAGCCGGTGGTCGAGGAAGCGCGGCAAGAGCTGATCGAGGCACCGCTCAGCGGCGATGCCACCATTGTCGGCGATCGCCGCATGGTGGTGCAGTTGCTGGTCAACCTCATCACCAATGCCTCGCGCTACAGTCCGCCGGGCGCACGGATCGAGCTCAGCGCCGGCGTCGAGGACCAGCATCCGGTGCTGATCGTCGCCGATAACGGGCCGGGAATCCCGGCCGAGCGACGCACCGAGGTGTTCGAGCCGTTCCGGCGGCTCAACCCGGAGCGCGACGAAAGGGGTGCAGGCCTGGGGCTGGCGCTGGTGCAGGCCATTGCCACGCGGCATCGCGCCAGCGTGCGGCTCGAGGACAACCAGCCGGGTCTCAGGGTGATCGTCCGCTTCCCGGTCTCCGACCTCGGCGCCGCGGCTTGAGGATTTGTAAGTTTGGCGAGAGCATCGCGTAAACCGCGCAGCGCATAACCCTCCCCGCCGATGCCGTTGCACCGACCGCCGGCCCCTCCGCCGACGCCAACACATCATGCGGAGTATCCAGAAATGAACAAGCTCTCCAGCCTTTCCGTCGTCGCCCTCGTCGCCGCGCTGATCGCCGCCGGCCCGGTGCTCGCCGCCGTGCCGAAGTTCACCAATGGCGCGCCCGGCACAGCGATGGGCGTCGATGAATTCGCCAGCCAGCTGGCGGTCTTCAATGCCCGGGAGGTCGCCGACCTCATCGGCGCCAAAAGCGTGACGGTCTACAACTACGATACCGCCTGGACCGACAAATCCGGCAAGGCGGTGAACCTGCTCACCGAGGACTCGCAGAGCATCGGGCTGTTGCGCGAAGCGCTGAACAAGAACCCGGCCGCGGTAAAGCTGCTCGCCGACAACAAGATCAAGGTCGACCAGGTGGTCGATATCGTCGACGTCGGCGGCAACGTGCAGCTCTACATCCAGTGACTGGCGTAGCGGACGCCGCTGCGGCGGCGTCCGAATGCCATTTTCGGCCAGGCTTACTCGAGGTTGGATTGGGTTTTGCTCAACTCTTGACTGCCCACCGGCTGTCATCCCTGCGAAAGCAGGGACCAACGCTCTGCCGGCGCGAGCTGTGAAATGGGTCCCAGCTTTCGCTGGGATGACATCGTGGGTGGTGCACTTGCGGTGTTCAACTCACCCGCGAAGTGGGGACATGGTGGCGATGAGGTTGCCGAAGGCCCGGCGGGGGCCGTTCTAGCCCGATCTGCATACCCACTGTTCGGCCCTCCGTTAATGCTTCCCAGAGCCGTTGCGGTTATCGTCGAGCCGACAAGAGGCTGGGGCGGATCTGCAAGTGGCGGTGCTGGCGCGGGTTGGGCTTGCGGCCCTGATTGTGGGGCTTGTGTTCCTCGCCGGTCATTTCGGCGCCTTCGCTTCACTCGACCGGCTGAGCGGAGATACCCGGTTCCAGCTCAGCGACCGGCCGGCCAGCGGCCAGGTGGTGTTCGTCGATATCGACAGTGCGAGCCTGCAGCAGGTCGGCATCTGGCCCTGGCCACGGCAGGTGCATGCCGAACTGCTCGACCGGCTGATGGCGCTCGGCGCGGCGGACGTCGCCTTCGACATCGATTTTTCCGCGCGCTCCAGCCCCGAGGGCGATGCGGCGCTGGCCGCGGCGCTCGAGGCCGCCGGTGGATATGCCTATCTCGCAGCCTTCGAACAGGTGGACGGGGCGACCGGGGTTACGCAGCTCAGCCTGCCGATCGCGCCGCTCCTCGCACAGGCGACGGCGGTTTCGGTCAATGTCTCGGCGACCCGCGAAGGCCTGATCGATCGCTTCCCGGCGATTACCACCCAGGGCGAGATCAGCGTTCCGGCGCTGCCGGTGGCGCTTTTCGGCAAGCCCGCGCCGGATGGTGATATCCATATCGACTATGGCATCGACCTCAGGAGCATCGACCGCATTCCGGCGGGCGACCTGCTGGCCGGCAGGGTCGACGCGGAGCGGGTGGCCGATCGGCAAGTGGTGATCGGGGCCAGCGCAATAGAGTTGCGCGATATCTTCGCGGTGCCGCGCTACGGCATGCTGCCGGGGCCACTGGTGCAGATTGCCGGGCTCGAGACGCTGAAGGCGAACCGGGCGCTGACGCCGCTCGGCTATTGGCCCGGGCTTGCCGCCGCGGCGCTGCTGGCGCTTGGGTCGGCGCTGCTGGGCTGGCGGCTGCGGGTGCGTTACGCAGTGGTGCTGGCGCTCGCCGCCATCGTTGTTTGCGAACTCGCGGCGCTGTTGCTGCAGCGGCACTATGGGCTGGTGCTGCAAACGGCCGGCTTCGAAATCGCAGCGCTGCTGCTGCTCGGCCAGCATGTGGTGTTCGCCCTGATGCGCGAGTATGCCGAACGGCGCCGGGCGCAGGCGCGGCTGCTGCACCTCGCCCGGCACGATGCCGCAACAGACGCCCTGTCGCGCAACGGTCTGCTCGAGCAGATGACGGCAAGCCCACCCGCGGCTCTGATGCTGGTGGGGATCCTCAGGATGGACCTGGTGCGCGGCGCCCTCGGCCAGCGGGTGGCCGAGCGGGCGCTGCGGGCCATTGCCGGCCGACTGCAGCTGCTGGACCTCGGAGCGGTCGGGCTGATCGACCGCGACGTCTTTGCCATCGCGCTGAGCAGGACACCGACCGAGGCGAACCTCAAGCGGCTCGACTGGGGGCTGCGCGCCGCGCTGCGGCCGGCCATCGTCGTCGACGAGCACAACGTGCATGTCGACGTGACCCTCGCAGTCGACAGCGCCGCCGAGGGTATTTTGCCCGATGAGATGTTGCGGCGCGCCGAACTGGCGCTGCGGGTCGGAGCGCCGGACCTCGGCGTTTCCACCTATGAGGCCGGCATGCAGATCGAGGTCGACCGACGGCGGCGGATCGATGCGGAGCTGCGCCAGGCGATCGGCCGGGGCGAGCTGACCGTGGTCTTCCAGCCGCAGATCAGCCTCGCCGACGGAACGCTCGTCGGGGTGGAAGCGCTGGTGCGCTGGCAGAGCCCGGTGCTCGGGCCGGTGTCGCCGGCCGATTTCATTCCGCTGGCGGAAGAGACCGGGCTGATCGTGCCGCTCGGGGCGTTCGTCCTGGCAGAGGCTTGCCGGGCCGCCGCGGCGTGGAGCTGGACCGGACGGCTGGCGGTGAACGTCTCGGCGGCGCAGATCCGGCTCGACGATGTCGGCGAGCGGGTGGCCGATGTGCTGGTCGAGACGGGGTTCGCGGCGCGACGGCTGGATCTCGAGATCACCGAGAGCGTGCTGGTCGACACACCCGAGCGACTATCGCAGATGTTCGCTGACCTGCGCGCTTTGGGCGTCGGCATTGCCATCGACGATTTCGGCACCGGCTACTCGTCGCTGAGCTACCTGGGCGGGCTCGATTTCGACAAGCTGAAGATCGACCAGAGCTTCGTGCGGACACTCGCGCCGGACACCGCCAACGCCGCCATCGTCCAGACCATCATCGACCTGGCCCGGCGGCTGGGCAAGACTACGGTCGCTGAAGGCATCGAGACCGAAGCGCAACGCCAGCTGCTAGCCGGCATGGGCTGCGATATCGGCCAGGGCTATCTGATCGGGAGGCCGGTACCGGCATCCGAGATCGCCGCACGGATCGAAGCGGAACGCGCAGCGGCTTGAGCTCCCCTCCCCCCTGAGGGGAGGGGTTGGGGGTGGGGGTGGTGAGGGGAACCTCGGTGCTGACTGCACCACCCCCTCCCTCAAGGGGGAGGGAAGCGCGAGGCCGGTGCTAGAGGACGCTTTAGGGCTACAGCAACCCGCCCAGCCCCAGGCTTACACCTACCCCGCCGACATCGACCGAGACGCCGTTGCCACCGCCGACGCTGACTCCGACATTGGTGCCGCCGACATCGACATCGACGGACGCGCCGTCACTGCCGACATCCGCGCCGGCGCTCACACCGACCGGTGTCGACACCTCGACCGTCACACCATCGGGGCCAGCTCCGACACTGGCATTGGTCCCGACGGCACCTGCCGTGACGTTGACGCCGCCGGTGGCGGAACCCGAGATCACCTGACCGTCGGCACCGACCACCTGCGAGGACCTGGCGCCGCGGCCGCTGACGGCAATCTCGCCGGTCGCCGCCACCGTCGCCTGCTGGCCGGCCGGCACCAGCACATGCGCGCCACTCTTATTGTCGCTGACCTCGACCCTGCCGCGCTTCACCTTGACCGACGATCCGGTCTTGCTGGTCTTGACGGTGAAGTGCGTGCCCTTGACCACGGCGGCAAGGAATGGCGTCTCGACGGCGAAGTGCTGCACGTTCCGCACCTCGGCCTCGATCTCGACCGTGCCGAAATGTTGCTGCACCGTGGTGAAGCGCTTGCCGGCCTTGTCGCGGATCTGGATCTGCGTGTTGCCGCCGAGGCTGACCACTTCGGCATCGCGCTGCAGGTCGACCCGGCCGTTGCCGAGCGTGCGGATCACCCGATCGTCGGGCACTACATCGCCACGCTGCAGTTTGGCCCAGTCGCCTGCGACCAGTTGCAGCACCTGGCCGCGCAGTTTCACCGCCACCCAGTCATCGGCGAGTACCGCCGAGCCGGAAGCAACGCTCATCACCATGACGAGCCCGAGCAACGTCAACATCCTGTTAAGCATGGGGGCCTCCTGCCCGCTCACATCAACTTCGCGAGCCATAGGCCGGGCAGCTCGTCGCCGATTCCTTAACGAGACCTATCTCGTGATCAGCGGGGCGCTCACAACGCCAATAAGCGTAAACGCGTACGCGCCGCATTTGCGACAATTGCGCATATCGGGGCGGAATGTCGGCGGAGTTGGACTGCCCCTCGACAGGTCCCGCCATACCGCCTATATCGCGCGGCCCTGCTGCCGGTTCGCCCGGCGCAACTTTCGGTACAGTTCTGGAGCAGAGAATGGCGCGAACCCATTGCGGCATGGATTTCGGCACTTCCAACTCTACCCTGGCCGCGGCAGGCCACAACATGCCGCCGCGGCTGCTGCCGCTCGAGGACGGCAAGCCCACCATTCCGTCGGCGATCTTCTTCTCGTTCGAGGAAGACCGGACCTTCTTCGGTCGCCAGGCAGTTTCCGAGTATGTCACCGGCGCCGACGGGCGGCTGATGCGCTCGATCAAGAGCGTGCTCGGCACCTCGCTGTTCAACGACACCACCCGGGTCAAGCGCGAGGCGCTGAAATTCTCCGATATCCTCGGGCGCTTCATTGCGGAACTGAAGCGGCGCTCGGAAGCCTCGCTCGGCCACGAGATCGAAGACATCGTCTGCGGCCGGCCGGTGCGCTTCGTCGACGACGACGACAAGGCCGATGCCGAGGCGCAGCGCCAGCTCGAGGGGGCCGTGAAGGCGCAAGGTTTTCGCCATATCGAGTTCCAGTTCGAGCCGATCGCGGCGGCGCTCGACTACGAGCAGCAGGTCAAGGGTGAAGAGCTCGGCCTCGTCGCCGATATCGGTGGCGGCACCTCGGACTTCACGGTGATCCGGCTGTCGCCGGATCGCGCCAGGCGCGCCGACCGCAAGGCCGATATTCTTGCCACGGCCGGCGTCCATGTCGGCGGCACCGATTTCGATCGCCTGCTGTCGCTGAAAAAGGTGATGCCGCTGATGGGCTACGGGACCGAGACGGCGGACGGCAAGCGCCCCCTGCCCTCGGCGCCCTATTACGATCTCGCCACCTGGCACCGGATCAACCGGCTCTACAACCAGAAGACGCTGCTCGAGCTGCACTCGACCTATCAGGAGGCGCAGTTCCCCGACCTGGTCGGCATGCTGATCGCGCTGGTGGAGGATCGGCAGGGACACCGGCTGGCCGGGCGGGTCGAGGAAGCCAAGATCGCGCTGAGCGAGGCGCCGCAAACCGAGTTCCGCTTCGCGACCCGCGACGTGAAACTCGAGACGCCGATCAGCGTCGAGCAGCTGGATGGTGCGCTCGCGGGCGCCACGGCATCGATCGCCGCCGCAATCGGCAAGACGCTGACGGCGGCGGGCGTACCGGGCGACCGCATCGATACGCTGATCCTGACCGGTGGCTCGACCCGGGTGCCGGCGGTCGGCAACATGCTGAGAGCGCTGTTCCCTGAGGCCAGGGCGGTCGAAACCGATGCCTTCGGCAGCGTCGGGCTCGGCCTCGCCCTCGATGCGTCGCGGCGGTTCAGCTAGCCTTCAGCTTGGCTTCGCTACCCCTTGAGCAGTGCATAGGCACCAAAGGGGGTTTTCGATGCTGCCATCAATCCGTTCGCTGCTCGTCATGCTGTTGCTGTTTGCGGCACCGGCGCTAGCCGCCGAGAAGGCGATCATCATCCTCGATGGCTCCGGCTCGATGTGGGCGCAGATCGATGGCAAGGCGCGCATCGAGATCGCCCGCGAGACACTGGACCAGGTGCTGGCCGGCGTGCCGAAGGAGCTGGAGCTCGGCTTCATGAGCTACGGGCACCGCGAGAAGGGCGCCTGCGACGATATCGAGCTCCTGGTGCCACCGGCCGCCGGAACCGGTGCCGCAATCAGCGAGGCTGCGGCGGGCATCACCCCCAAAGGCAAGACGCCGATCTCGGCGGCCGTGCAACTCGCGGCCGAGGACCTGAAATATACCGAAGACAAGGCGACGGTAATCCTGATCACCGACGGGCTCGAGACCTGCGAGGCGGATCCCTGCGCGCTGGCATCGACACTCGAGGGCCAGGGCGTCGATTTCACCACCCATGTGGTGGGCTTCGGGCTCACCGATGAAGAGGGCAAGCAGGTCGCGTGCCTCGCCGAAAACACCGGCGGCAAGTATATCGCGGCCGGCGACGAGGAAACGCTCACCGAGGCGCTGAGGAGCACGGTGGCAGAGGTGACGACGCCGGCGGAACCCGAGCCGGCGCCCGAACCCGAGCCGGTGGCGGTGGAATTCAATCTCGTGCCGCAGGTGGTGATTGCCGAGGGCGACAGTTCCATCGCGTCCGATGCCGACATCGTCTGGGAAATCCACAAGGCCAATGCCGATGGCAGCGAGGGCGAATATGTCGCCACCGAATATGGCCCCAACTACAAGGGCAAGCTCGAGCCGGGCGACTATCTGGTGCGCTCGAGCATCGGCTATGCCCACGTGCAGATGCCGGTGACCATCGAAGCGGACAAGGTGGCGGAACCGTTCTTCATGCTCAATGCCGGCCAACTGACCATCCGGCCGCTGCCCAGCGCCGGGGCGGAGCCCGACAGCAATGCCGCGGTGTTCACCGAGTTTCCCAATGGCGAAAGCACCACCAGCTATGGCGAAACCAAGGTCTGGGTGCCGGCCGGAGAGACGAGGGTGCAGGTGACGATCGGCACCGGGGTCGCCAGCCAAGCCATTGCGGTCAAGGCCGGTGAGCTCATCAGCCAGGATATCGTCGTCGGGGTCGGCGTCGCGGCGGTCAACGCCTTCTATATCGAGGGCATGAAGGTCGAAGACAGCGAGCTGTTCGAGGAAATCCTCGAAGCCAAAAAAGACATCCAGGGCAACCGCAAGTCGCTGACCTATAGTTACGGCCCGGACCACAATTTCGAGTTGCCGCCCGGCGACTATGTGCTGGTGTCGAGCGTCGGCGGCGCCAAGCTCGAAACGCCGTTCAGCGTCGTTGCCGGCGAGCGCACCGAGGTCAACGCCATCCTCGGGGCCGGGGTCGTGGCGATTACGGCGCCTGGCACCGACAAGGTCGAGGTGTTCGGGGCCAAGAAAGACATCCAGGGCAACCGCACCTCCTTCACCTACGGCTATGGCGGGGCCCTGCAGACGACGCTGACGGCGGGCGACTATGTGGTCGTCGCGTCACCGGCCGAGGGCGCGCCGAAGGAAACCAGCATCACCGTCGTTGCCGGCGAACGGCTGGAGGTCACGGTCGAATGAGGGCGACCGGTCGGCGGAGTTTGCCGGCCGGCGTTACCGAAAACACAACCATCACCGGCTAGGCTGCTGCCAACGCACGAGTTGGCGGCAGGGTTTTGGACGACTTCTTGCACGCATTGGTGGCGAACTTTGCCGTGGTCGGCACGGTGTTCGCCCTATGGACGTTGGCGCAGGAATGGCTGCACCGGCACCGCCGGCCGGTGCGGCAGCTGGCGCTGGGCAGCTTCATGGGCCTCAGCGCCATGGCGACGATGGTCTTCGCCGTCGAAGGCCAACCCGGCGTGCTGCTCGACCTGCGCTCGGCGCCCCTGGCGATCGCCGGTTTGTTCGGTGGCCCCCTCGCGGCAATCGTCGCGGCCGCACTGACCGGCGCCTATCGCATCGCCGTCGGTGGCGCCGGTGTGGTGCATGGGTTGATCTCGATCGGCATCGTCGCGCTGATCGGGCTGATCGTAAATCTGGCGCTGAACGGGCGAACGCCCAGGGCACTGCACATCGTCGGCGTGGCGTCGGCCATTGCGCTGGTGTCACTGCTCATCACGCTGACGCTGCCGGCGCTCACCGACGCGCTGCGCGCCATGGCCGTGCCGGCGTCGGCGCTGATCTTCGTTGCGACGCTGCTCGCTGGGTTCGTGGTGACGCGCGGCGAAGCGCGCTCGGCCGAACGCGACCTGTTGAGCGCGGCGCTGACCCGCTCGCCCGAGTATTTCTACATCAAGGACCGGGCCAGCCGCTTCGTCGCGGCAAACCTTCATGTGGCGCAGAATGCCGGCTACCGGCAGCCGGAAGACCTGATCGGCAAGACCGACTTCGACCTGACCGACAGCCAACGCGCCACGCAGCTGTTCGAGGAAGAGCAGCAGATCATGCAGAGCGGACAGCCGGTGCTCGGCCGCAAGGAACGGCTGGTCGACGCTGCGGGCGGCGAGCGCTGGTTTCTCACCTCCAAGGTGGCGCTGCACAATTCCGACGGCGAGGCGATCGGCATTGCCGGCACGACGCGCGACATCACCGAGCAGCAGCAGCTCGAAGTCGAGCTGACCGACAGCCGGAACCTGCTCAGTTACGCCGTCAACGAGATGTCGGACGGCCTCGCGATGTTCGATCGCAACGGCTACCTGGTCTATTGCAACGAACGCTACCAGAGCCTGTTTCCGCTCACCGGCGAGGCGCGCAAGCCCGGCGCGCATATCCGCGACATCCTGATGCGGGTGGTCGAGACCGGTGAACAGCTGAACCTGGGCGACCCCGAGGTCTGGCTGCAGGTGGTCTCCGGTTCGCTCGGCAAACATTCCGAAGAGCAGGTCAACCTGTTCGACGGGCGCTGGCTGCTGATCCAGACCCGGCCGACCGAGGAAGGCGCCGCCATGGTGGTGATCTCGGACATCACCAGCGTCAAGCAGACCGAGGGCGAGCTGCGCAGCCTCACCACCGAACTGAAGCTGCTGGCCGAGACCGATGGGCTGACCGGGCTGATGAACCGGCGCTCGTTCGACCTGCGGCTGGCCGAGGAACTCGAGCGCAGCCAGCACGAGCGGCGCGCCGTCAGCCTCGCCATGTTCGACGTCGACTGGTTCAAATCCTACAATGACTCGCTCGGCCACCCGGCCGGCGACGAGTGCCTGCGCGTGGTCGGCCGCTGCCTCAGGATGGCGCTGCTGCGCGAAGGCGACCTGGCCGCCCGTTATGGCGGCGAGGAATTCGTCGCCATCCTGCCCGGTACCGACGAGGCGAGTGCATTGGTTGTCGCCGACCGGGTGCGGAGGGCGCTGGCCGAGCTCAGGCTGCCGCATCCCGCCTCGCCTGGGCGCATCGTCACGCTCAGCGCCGGCGTCGCCAGCTATGCCACGAGCGAGAGCCGGCGCAGCCCTGGGCAGTTGCTGTCGCGCGCCGACGAGGCGCTGTATGAGGCCAAGGCGGCAGGGCGAAACCGGGTGCTGGGCTGGAAGCCGCGCGATGCGGCCGGGGTGGGCTGAGCAGCGCTCAGGCGGCGCGGTCGCGCAACTCTGCAAAGGCCGCGGCGTAGAGATCGACGAGTTTTCTGGCCCGCTCCAGCGCCATGCCGCGCCCCTCGCGCAGCAGCGCCGTGGCCTTGGTGGGCAGCACCGCGCCGGTGCCGGGTTCGAGCAGAATGGCATGCCATTGGGCGGCACGCGTCACGCGGATGATATAGCCGCGATAGCTATCGTCCAATGCGTAATCCCCCGCGTGGTTATGCTTACTCAAATGCGACGCTGCACCCGGGGTTCCACTGGCTCAACGAGCGCTCGATCACAACTGCTGCGCGGTGTGGATTGTGTGGAGAACAGGAAACGTGATCGGACCTGTCATGCTTCGGAGGAAATCGCCTCGACGAGGCGGCCACCGGAGGTCATGCCGCCGCCCAAAGCGCAGCACAATGACTGCGCGGTTCATCGCGGCTTCAGCGGCGCCGGCGCAGTCTCCCGGGCACCACGCAGGGAGGACTGCAATGTTCAGGTCACTGATGCTCGGCGCCGCAATTGCAGTGCTGTTGGCGATGCCTGCGACGGCCGCCGAGGTCGATCTCGACGCCAACGACAGCGGGCAAATCGAGTTCGTCATGCCGTCGGGCAATATCGGCTGCGTCATCACCCCCGAAGGGGGAACCGAGGTCTATCAGCCGGAAGACGGCGGCCCCGAAATCGTATGCGACCGGGTGGAGCCGGACTATGTCCGCGTCGTGCTGGGCGCCGACGCCGCCGAAGAACTGGACGAAGTTGCCGACCCCAGTTGCTGCGGAGCAGAGCAGGTGCTGGAGTATGGCGAGCGGGCGGCGATGGAAGGCTTCGTCTGCTATTCCGAGACCACCGGCCTCACCTGCAACACCGAGGACGAAACCCACGGCTTCACCATGGCGCGCGCCGGCATCGAGACCTGGTGAGGGGGCTGGGCGCCGCGCCGAGTGAGGTCGGCGCAGGCGGGAACCTGGTGCACATCACGGGTCGTGCCCCACCCACCGGCTGTCATCCCAGCGAAAGCTGGGACCCAACTGTCCACTTGCGCGGGCTGCGAAATGGGTCCCAGCTTTCGCTGGGATGACACCGAGTGTGGGGGACTTGCTGAGGGTCACTTTGCATACCGGCGCCACCCGCCGGTGCCCGCGGACTCCTACAAAAAATCGTCGCGCCGTGGCGTGAAGCTGTCGATCAGCTTGCCCGCTTCGAGCGCCTTGACCCCATGCACCAGCCCCGACGGCACGATATAGGCGCCACCCTTGCCGATGGCTTCGGTGACCCCGTCGATGGTTACCTCGAACAGCCCTTCGGCGACGTAGCTGGTCTGCAGATGCGGGTGCGAGTGGAGCGCGCCGATGCCGCCCTTTTCGAAGGTGAATTCGACCAGCATCAGTTCGGGCAGATCGAGGATGACGCGGCGGGACGAGCCATCGAGCTCGGTGTGCTTGCCGTCGCCGGGCTGGGCAAAGAGGGGGGACATTCTGTCACTCACAGCTTGTAGGCCTTTCTGACCAGGTTGTAGGCGAGGTCCTTGGCGACGTCGTGGGCCTCGTCTTCGTCGAGCCGATGCTCGGTGACGAGGCGCGCGAGGAAGGCGCAATCGACGCGGCGGGCGACGTCGTGGCGCGCCGGGATCGAGGGGAAGGCGCGGGTGTCGTCGTTGAAGCCGACGGTGTTGTAGAAACCCGCCGTTTCGGTCGCCATCTCGCGAAAGCGGCGCATGCCCTCGGGGCTGTCATGGAACCACCAGGGCGGCCCGAGCTTCAGCGACGGATAGACCCCGGCCAGCGGCGCCAGCTCGCGCGCATAGACGCTCTCATCGAGGGTGAACAGGATGATCGACAGCTTCGGATCGGTCCCCACCGCATCGAGCAGCGGCTTCAGCGCCCCGACATAGTCGGTACGCGAGGGGATATCGAACCCCTTGTCGCGGCCGAACTTTGCCAGCATCGCCGGCGAATGGTTGCGCCAGGCGCCGGGGTGAATCTGCAGCACCAGCCCGTCGTCGATCGACATGCGGGCCATCTCGGTCAGCATCTGGGCGCGGAACAGCGCCCGATCGCGCGGCTCGGCCTTGCCGCTGCGCACCTTGTCGTAGAGCTGGCCGGCTTCCTTGGGGAGGAGGTTGGCCGTTTCGGCGGTCGGGTGCCCATGGTCGGACGAGGTGGCGCCGAACTGCTTGAAGTAGGCGCGGCGCTTGCGGTGCGCCTCGAGATAGCCATTCCAGTGGCCGGTATCTTCGCCGGTGATCTCCCCCAGCCTGTCGAGATTGGCCGCAAAGCCGGCAAAGTCCGGATCGACCACCGAATCGGGGCGATATGCCGGCACCACCCGGCCCTGCCAGCCGCTGCCCTTGATCATCCGGTGCCACTTGAGGTCGTCGAGCGCCGCGTCGGTGGTGGAGATCACTTCAAGGTTGAAGCGCTCGAACAGGGCGCGCGGGCGATAGTCGTCGCGCTGCAAGCACTCGGCGATCTGGTCGTAGACCGCGTCGGCATTGTTCTCGCTCAGCCGCTCGGTGACGCCGAACAGGGTGGCGAAGGTGTGGTCGAGCCAGGAGCGGGTCGGGGTGCCGCGGAACAGGTAGTAGTTTTTGGCGAACAGCCGCCAGATCGTCCGGCCGTCGGTCTCGACCGCCGAACCGTCGCTGGTGGGCACCCCCAGATCCTCGAGGCGGATGCCTTGCGAGAACAGCATGCGGAACACGTAGTGATCGGGGACGATCAGCAGCTGCGCCGGATCGGGGAACTTCTCGTTCTCGGCGTACCAGCGCGGCTCGGTATGGCCATGCGGCGAGACCAGCGGCAGGTCCTTGATCCCGGCATAGAGCGCCTGCGCGATGCCACGCGCCCTGGGTTCGGCATCAAACAGCCGGTTCTCGTCGAGCAAAGTCATGGTCAACAGTTCCTCCGAACCACTTGGTTACTTAGCGCGGCCGCCGATGTCAAAGCCGAGGGCTTGATCGATACCCCCTCCCCCTGCAATGGGTCAGAAAGGAGGACTGGCAATGAGCGGGATCATCGAGCGGATCGAGCGCGAGAGCGGCGTCGAAGGGCTGGCGGAGATTCTGGCCGCGCGGCTCAATCCGTCCGACCTGCAGTCGCTGCTGATCGAAGTCACCCGCCGCCGCGCCAGCAGGCGCAGCCCGGCCGAACTGCTCAGGGATTTTGCCACCAGCCGCTTCTTCGGCGTGGCCCGGCCGGATCGGGCGGCATTGCTGGCCTGGGAGCACTTGGCGCTCAGCCTGTGCGAAGGCCGGTTCGAACCGGTTGAACTGTCGCCGGTAGCGCCGCTCGGGGCCTGCTCGGTGGTGGCGACGGTCGACCAGGACTGGTCGATCGGCACGACGCGGCGCGGCGAAGTGGTGTCGGACCCGACCAACGTGCTGGCGCTCGAGGCGGCGCGGCTGCGCCAGGGCGGCCGCGACGACGTGCACCTCGCGACCAGCCACCGCGTGGTGCGGCCGCAGAACTATGGTGACGGCAATATGCTGGCGCATTTCCGGCTGTTTGCCCTGGTCAGCGGCGGCCGCGATCGCGGCGGCTACGGTTTTGAGGCCGAGGCGCTGGGCCGGCAGGTGGGGTTGCTGCTCGAGGCGTTCGGGCAGTTTCTCGCGCCGGGCACGGCGCTGCGGCTCGGCTACACGCGCACCAGCGCCCCGAACATCGACGCCCGGCTCGAGGCGTTGCGCGGCGTTGCCGAAGCCAATGGCGCCGAGCTGTTCGAGGAAATCGGCCGCGCGGCGGCGGGCAGCTATTACGCCGGCTGCTGCTTCCACATCTTCGCCGGCGATATGCAGCTCGCCGATGGCGGCGTGGTCGACTGGGGCGCCATGCTCACCGGCAACGGCAAGGAGCGCATGGTGATCTCCGGCTGCGGGGTGGAGCGGCTGCTGGGGTTGAGGGGGTAGGACATTCGGGCACTCGAGCGTAGCGCGCTCTCAATGTTAATGGTCTTGCTGATCAGTTGAGCCAAACGCGGTGTCATCCCTGCGAAAGCAGGGACCCAACTATCCGCCTGCGCGGGCTGCGGAATGGGTCCCTGCTTTCGCAGGTATGACAGCCGGCGGGTGGTGCAAGGTCGAGCCCAACCATTGAGCCGGGCAACCAACCCGAACCCCTTAGGCCGCCCGCGCCACCGGCTGCCCCCGCAGGTCGCGGAGCCAGAGCTGGCCGCAGGCGGCGTCGATGCGGTTGCCCTGGGTGTCGCGCACCACGACGGGAACGCCCGCACGCTCGAGCCCGGCGCGGAACTGCATCAGGCGGTGATCGGAGATGCGGTCGAAGCCGAGGCCGTCGACTTCGTTCCAGCGCATCAGGTTGAGCCGGGCCGGTTGCCCGCGAAACATGCCGATCAGCCGGCTGAGGTCGGCTTCGCTGTCGTTGATCCCGGGGAGCAGCAGGTAGACGAAGGTGACGACGCGGTTGTGCCGCCGGGCCCAGCTCAAGGCGCCGCCCACCACGTCGGCAATGGCGTGCTTGCGCGCCCCGGGGATCAGCTGCCCGCGCACCGCGTCGGTGGTGGCATGCAGCGAGATGGTGAGGTTGAGCCCCAGATGCTCCTCGCGTAGCGCCTTCAGCCCCTTGGGGATGCCGATGGTCGATAGCGTAATGCCGGTGGTTGGGAAATCGAGCCCCCGCCGGTCGCGCAGGATGCGGATCGCCGCCAGCACGTTGTCATAGTTGTTCAAGGGCTCGCCGATTCCCATGAAGACGATGCGGTTCACCTTCGGCCCCAGCCGCACCACCTGCTCGACGATCTCGCCGGGCGAGAGGTTGCGCTTCAGCCCGGCCTGCCCCGAAGCGCAGAACTGGCAGGCGAAAGCGCAGCCGACCTGCGACGAGATACAGGCGGTAAAGCCGTCGCGCCGGCGGATCAGCACGGATTCGACGGCATAGCCGTCGCGCAGCCCGAACAGGTGCTTTTCGGAGGTGCCGCCGAGCTGGCGGTCGCGCCGGGTCAAGGCGCGCGGCGCAATGGCATGCGCGGCGGCCCAACGGCGCAGTGGCCTGGGCAGGTCTTCGTGCGGCGAAAAGAGCTCGCGATAGCTGAGGCGCGGGCCGGAGGGCAGCGCGTCGAAGGCGTCGGAGCTGAGGTCGAGGGCGAAGGGTGGCGGTTGCATCCAATATTTATAACTTACGTGTCAGTTATAAATCAAGATGATGTGTGGATGTCGCCACGAACATCGCGCCCGCTGCACACCCCACCCCATCCCTCCCCGTCAAGGGGAGGGTGTCCGCCGGTGATTTCGGCTAGAGCCTGCCACGGACTGGATGCCCACCTCCCCCTCGACGGGGGAGGCAAGCGAAGCTTGGGAGCGTAGCGACCTAGCGCAGCTCGGAGGGGGTGTGCGGAGCCACGATGCCTGTAGAGGCCCTACTCCAGCCGCTCGCCCGGATAGAGCCGCTCGATCACCTTGCGTGTTTCCGCCTCGGTGAACCCTGCCAGCGTTCCCTGTGGCTCGACCAGCCAGAGCATGCAGGCGCCCTGGATCACCATCTGGATCAGCGCCGCCGAATCGGCCCGATCAGCCGTCTCCGGCAGCCGCTCGAAGATCGCCTGCCGCACCAACTGGTTGCGTTCGCGCGCCAGCCGGTTCAGCCCCGCATCGTTGACATCACCCCAGGCCAGCAGCAGGTAGCCGGCAAAGCCCTCGCCCGAGCCCATGCCGCCGATCAGGTCGCGCAGCATGGCCCAGAGCGGGATCAGACCCCGCTCGTTCGATGCAGAGGCGAAATAGTCGCGCACCTCCTGGGTCGAGCGTTCCAGGGTTTTGAGATGCAGCGTGCGCTTGTCGGTAAAGCGCTGGATCAGGGCGGCACGGCTCAGCCCCACCGCCTCGGCCACATCCGAGAGCGTGAAGCGTTCCGGCCCCAGCCGCAGCATGGCGGCATGGGTGGCATCGAGAACCTGATCGTCGGAGACAAGCTTGGGGCGCGGCATGTGCCGATTGATAACCGCCGCGGCGGTTATGCGCCACTCTTCAGCTGGTTATCCCGTAGCGTCGCGCCATCTTGCTGATATTGGTGACGACGCGGCTGCGGAGCTCCGGTGGGCCCAGCACTTCGACATCGTCGCCCATCTTGATGAACTCATGGCTGGCCCAGCCGACTTCCTCGATCGGGATGTCGAGCTCGCACCAGCCATCGGCGTCGGGCGTGGGCGCCAGTGCCTCAACGGCGCGTCGCACCGTATCGCTCAGATCCCGCAGCTTGCGCAGCCCGCCGGCAGTGGCGCGCACATGGGCGATGCCGACATAGATATCGCGCTCGAACTGCTTGGTCGCCTCCTGCCAGTAGCTGGGCAGGTCGAAATCCTTGGGCCGGGTAAAGGTCTGCCCGGTGGGGCCGAGCGCCTGGATCTGCGACAGCCGGTAGGTTCGGCTATTGCCGTCGCGCTGCGCCACGACGTACCAGACGCCGCCCTTCAGGACGAGGCCGAGCGGCTCGATCACCCGGTCTTTCACGTCCTTCCAGCTCTCATAGCGGATGGCGATGCGGGTTTCGCTCCACACCGCTTCGGCGACCAGCTTCAGGAACTCCGGCTTGTGGCCGGGCTGGAACCAGCCGCGCGGATCGAGATGGAAGCGCGAGCTCATCCGCCGCGCCTCGGCCTGCCAATCCGACGGCAGCGCCGCGAGCAGCTTCAGTTCGGCCTGCGCCGCTTCTTCGCCGAGCCCGAGTTCCCCAGCGGGCCCCGGCAGCCCGGAAAAGAACAGCGCCCGGGCTTCCGGCGCGGTCAACCCGTTGAGCCGGGTTTTCCAGCCATCGAGCAGGGCGAAGCCGCCATTGCGGCCGGTCTCGGCATAGACCGGTACGCCCGCGGCGCTCAGTTGGTCGATGTCGCGATAGACGGTGCGGACCGAGACCTCGAGTTCCTCGGCCAGCGACTCGGCACTGGTCCGCCCCCGGGTCTGGAGGATCATCAGGATGGTGAGGAGGCGACTGGCACGCATGAACTCTCTCTACACCAGCAACCCTGACAGCGGGTGTCAGTCTTAGCGGAATAGAGTCGTTTCCTGAAGATACGAGGAGACGCGAAATGGCTTTCGAGCAGGTGAGAAACGAGCGGGCACGCGACGCGACGGAGCTGCGGCAGGCAGTGGCCAGCATCAACGTGTTGCGCGCCGACCTGCCGGCACGCGGTTTTGGCGCGTGGTTCCGCACCCTGGTGCTCCGGCGCTATGCCAACGCCATGCTGAAGCGGACCCTGCGTCGCACGATGCGTACGCCGCTCGACCAGCTGTCCCCGCATCTGCTGCGGGATATCGGCGTGCCTGAGGATTATCGGTGAGGGGCTTGCCGACGAGCGGCCTGACCACTGATTTCACCCAAAACTCGATGTCATCCCAGGCAAAGCTGGGACCCAACTATCGGCTGGTGCAGGCGGTGAGATGGGTCCCAGCTTTCGCTGGGATGACACCCGGTGGGGGTGGCGAGCAACTTGCCACCCAAAGTCAGCCTACGCCGTCTGCCGGTCGAACTGGCCGTTCTTCATGAACCGCCACAGATAGCTCGGCAGGATCGCATCCATCGCCGTCGGCGCCACATCGAAAGCCGCCAGCGTGCGCTTTTCGCGCTTGGCCTCTTCCGACACCACGTTATCGGCCTGCAGCTGGTCGACCTGGTCGGAGGTGATCAGCGGCGAGGGCAAGAGCGACAGCGGCAGCGCCAGGAGCTTCGCCGGCCCTGCGGGGAGCGGCAGCAGCAGGTTGGTGCGGCCGGTGTCGGTCAGCACCCGCGCCACCAATTCCTTTTGGGTCGCGATTTCCGGGCCGCCGAGCTCATAGATCTTGCCGCCCTTCACCTGGCCCTCGGCGGCGCGGCAGATCGCCTCGGCGAGGTCGCCGACATAGATCGGCTGCAGCCGCGACTTCGCCCCGATCACCGGCAGCACCGGCAGCATGCGGGCGAGCATGCCGTAGCGGTTGAAGAAGCCGTCGCCGGGCCCGAAGACGATCGAGGGGCGGATCACCACTGCCGACGGGAAGGCGGCGAGCACTTCGGTTTCACCCAGCGCCTTCGAACGGGCATAGCCGCTCGGCGCCTGCGGGTCGGCGCCCAGCGCCGAGACATGCACCAGTGTGCTGACGCCGAGTGCCTTGGCGGCTTCGGCGACATTCTTCGCGCCCATCGCATGCACGGCGCGGAAGCGCTGCTTGCCGCCCTCGTGGCCGATGCCGACGAGGTTGATGACGACGCCGGCGCCGCGGATGGCGCGCTCGACCGATTCGCGGTTGCGAATATTGGCCTGGATCGGCATCACCTGCCCGACGGCGCCGAGCGGGCGCACATGGCCGGCGAGATCGGGCCGACGCACCGCGACGCGGATGCGATAGCCACGACGGGCCAGGAGCTGCACCACCTGGGTCCCGATGAAACCGGCGCCGCCGAAAATGGTGACCAGGTTCGAGGTGGATTCCATGGCTGAGGCGGCTCCGGGCAAGGCAATCGAGCTAGGGTTTCGCCGCTTCTAGCCTGCGGGTCACGACGTGTCGAGTGGAGCAAAGGTGGTCGGGCAAGAAACCGAGTTGACAGCCCCCTCCCAGTCACCTAGTGAACGGCGCCCATCGGATTGCCCTGGTGGCGGAATTGGTAGACGCGCACGGTTCAGGTCCGTGTGTCGAAAGACGTGGAAGTTCGAGTCTTCTCCAGGGCACCAATGGCTACGCAAGGGCCTCCCTCACGGGAGGCCTTTTGTTTTTGGCGGGATGTGAGTGCGGAAGGCCTGATGTTGTCTTCAACCGAGTGAGACTACCCCCGTTGCGCCTCCGCCTGCGCCACGATATCCACCCCAACCAGCTCGCTCCACGCCGCCAACAACCGCTTGGTCACCGGCCCAACCTTCCCATCCCCCACCGCCAAGCCGTTGAACTTGGTTGCCGGCATGATGCAGTAAGGCGTCGAGGTGAAGAACATCTCGTCAGCGGTGGCGAGGTCGTAGGGTAGCAGCGAGGTTTCCTCGGTCGGGATACCCAGCCCCTTTGCCAGTTCGAGCGCCGTGGCGCGGCTTACGCCGGCGAGGCAGTTGACCGTGGAGGGGGTGCGGAGCACGCCCTTCGAAACGCAGAAGATGTTGCCGCCCTTGTTTTCGGCGACGTGGCCATCGAGGTCGAGGATGACGCTCTGGGCCTGGGGGTCGACGAGCTTGGCTTCCATCTCGGCCAGCGTATAGGCGAGGCGGCTGCGGTTCTTGATGCGGGGGTCGAGCGACTGGCTCGGCACCATGCGGCTCATCGGGGTGACGCCGTGGCAGCCCTTCGAATAGAAATCCACCCAGGGCAGGAGGTTCATCGGCTGGGTGAAGATCATCACCGTGGCGGCGCCCAGCTGCTTGGTCGGATCGGCGCCGGCGACCGACAGGCCGCGCGAGATGTTGTGGACGATCCAGGCATCCTCATGCGGGGCGTAGTTCGGCCGATTGGCCTCGAACACCTCGAGCGTCACCCGCTTCATTTCGGCCGGGCTCATTTGCGGATCGATGCGCGTCAGCTTCAGCGACTGGTAGAGCCGCTCGATATGCTCGTCGAGCTTGAACGGGATGTGGCGGAAGGTGCGGGTCGATTCCGTCATCGTGTCGCCCAGCATGATGGCGCTGTCGAAGATGGAAATCCGCGCTTCGTGTTCGGGCACCAGTTCGCCCGAGATATAGACCAGTCGCGTCATCGCATGCCTCACACGCTGAGAACGATGGGGGCCTTGAGTTCGAAGACGATGCCGTCATCCGCCGGGCCGGCGGCGGAGCGCCACATCATCATGCCGACTTCGGCCGGGCGATCGAGCACGGTGAGGCCGGCATGCCAGACATTGCGATGGATGCAGACGGCATCCTCCGGGCCGGCGAGGAAAGCGCGGATGTTGGCGAGATCGGGCGCGCCGTCGGGAAGCGTCGGGGCGAGCAGCACGATCCAGCGGCCGACCTGCAGCGGCACGAAGGTCTGGGTCGAGTGCGGGTGGCGCTCGAGGAAGCTGATGCTGATCGACTGGGGGTCCACCGGTTGCGGACAGAGCACGGCGAAGGCGTGCTGGCCAGGGACGTCGCCCGGCTCCAGCACCTGAGGGATGGTGGTGAACTTGCCGCCCTCGGCGCGGACGAGCGTGGCGAAAGGAGAGAGGTCGGCGGAGGCGAGCGGCGGGAGGGACATGGTCAAGGACTCTCAGTTGAGCCGGGTGAAGCCGCTATGGGCGACGGGGCCATTGAGCAGCGCCTTGACGTCGCGGCCATCCTCGCATTCGCGGATGGTGTTGAAGATCGGCTCGAGCGCCGCGAAATAACCGTCGACGATCTCCGGCGTGTGCTCGGTGCAGGTATAGACGCTGGTGGCGGCGAGGTAGCCGGCCGCCAGCATTTCCTGGGTGATCAGGGTCTTGTAGGCGAGCCCGTTGGGCGACTTGATGCTGAAGCCGGTGAGCGCCGGGACGCCCGCGGTGGTGAGCGGCAATCCGTATTTCTGGCCCAGCGCCTGCCAGCGGGCGGTGATGGCCCGGCCGGTATCGGTGATCTTCTCCCAGGACTTCTCCGCCTCCATCACCTCGAGCGTTGCCAGCGCCGCGACCGAGCCGATGCGCTCGGTCCAGAAGGTCGAGGAGATGAAAGTGTTCTGCGCCGCCTCCATGATGTCGCGCTTGCCGATGACGCCGGTGACGGCATAACCGTTGCCGAGCGCCTTGCCGAACACCGCCATATCCGGATCGACGCCATAGACTTTGTGCAGGCCGCCGAGGGCTTGCCGGAAGCCGGAGGTGCACTCGTCGAAGATCAGGATGATGTTGTGCTGGTCGGCAAGCTTCCGCACGCTGACCAGGAACCCCGGGTCAGGGTCGTAGTTGCGCGACACCTCCATCTTGATGACGCCGATCTCCTGTGTGCGGATCAGCGCCTCGAGCTCGTCGAGCCTGTTGTAGTTGAAGGTGAACACCGAGCCGCGCAGCGATTTCGGCACGCCGTTGGGGCTGAGCCCCGGCAAGAGGTGGCCGGCGAGCTTGCTCTCGTCGCCGAGGTTACTGGCGAGATACCAGTCGTGCCAGCCGTGATAGCCGCATAGCGCCACCCCATCCTTGCCCGACGCAGCGCGGGCGATGCGGATGGCGATGGCGTTGGCCTCGCCGCCCGAGCGGGCAAAGCGCGCCATGTCGGCCCAGGGGTGGAGCGCGATCAGCCGCTGCGCCAGCTCGACTTCCTCGGGGGCATTGAGCGTCGCCATGTTGCCGAGATCAACGGTTCGCTTGACGGTGTCATCGACCTCCGGCCGGCCATAGCCAAGCGTGTTGCAGCCGATGCCCATGATCGACATGTCGATATATTCGCGCCCGTCGAGATCCCAGACACGACAGCCGGCAGCCCTGGAGAAGTACGCCGGCCACTGCTCGGGGAGGAACATTTCGGGGCGCTTCGACAGCAACATGTTGCCGCCCGGTATGACGGTCTTCGCCGTCTTCCAAAGGTCCTGCCCCTTGCCCATTCCGTCTCCCCCAACGCAATGCTATATTGTTATGAGAATAACCAAGTAGCCGTCAAGTATGCGCGGGGACTCCCCTCCCCCTTGAGAGGAGGGCTATCGCATATGGACAGCCGCTGAGCTCGCCGTGGTCCTCCCCTGCGAAGCGGGGGAGGGGGACCAGCGAAGCTGGTGGAGGGGGCGACCCCAAACACCGGCGTATCCTGCCGCCCCCTCCACCGCCTTCGGCGGTCCCCCTCCCCCGTTTCACGGTGGAGGACCACCGAGACGCCGGTGGGGAGACCCATATGCGATTGCCCTTCCCTCAAGGGGGAGGGAGGCGAAAGCCGCTGGAGCTAGTCAGCCGGCAGCCAATCCGAGAACTCCGCGGCGAGCCGCTTCCGATACGCCTCGAACACTCCCTCCCCCACCGTCTCGTAGGGCGGCAGCAGCCGCAGGGGGAAATCAGGTTCGGAGAGTTTCAGGATAGTCTTGTCGTAGGCGCCGTCGACAAAGCTGCCGCCGGCGCTGTCGAGCAACGCGTGCAGCACGCCACAAAGTTCGCGATAGAGCGTAGCAAGGCGCGGCCAGTCGCCGGTGGCGCCGGCGTTGAGATATTCGAAGGCCCGCGTTGGGTTGCTCGAGGAGATAGAGGTCAACAACCCGCATTCGCCCAGCGGGGCACCGATATAGTAGCCCTGCTCGGTGAAGAAGTGGCGCAGTTGCGGCGCGTGCTGCATCAGGCCCGAGATGAAGAACGGATCGCCGCCGCCATATTTGGTGGCGACGAGGTTGGGATGGGCAGCCGCCAGTTCCGCATAGAGCCGCGGCGACACCAGCCGGCCCGAGCGCATCAGGTTGTAGTGGAGGAATTTCGCTTCGGGGAAACCACCGCAGAGTTCGGCGAAGACCCGGCGCAACTCGGTATCGGTGACCACCGACCAGTTGGGCAGCGAGACCTGGAAGCTGGCTATGCCGAGGCCAAGGCAATAGTCGATCCGCTCGAGCATGGTGGACAGCGACTGGCTGACGATGCCCACCATCGGCGCGGCGCCGCCTGCTTCGTTGACGGTCTCGGCAAAGATGGCGGCGACACGGCGAAACATGCCGTCGGTGACGGCGTAGCCTTCGCCGGCGGTGCCGAAAATGTAGAGGTCGGGCAGCCCCGCGGCGACGAGGGTGCCGATGGTGCGACGGAACAGCGGCTCGTCGAGCGCGCCATCGTCACGCCAGGGCAGGCAGACCGTGCCCAGCACGGTGCGCGGATAGCGACTCATGGCGGCCCTCACCCCTTGTCTCTGCTATTAGCTTATCATTATAACATCTGTATCGGTGTCAAGGGTGGACACCTTGTGAGGCACACCAGTTCATGCGCGATCTCGACCCGACCGACCTGGACCGGCAGATCTGGGAGGACGAGCTTGCCGATTTCGTCCCGCAGAGGGTGTTCGACGTCCATACCCATATCTATCGCTGGGCCTTCGATCTCGACCCGAACCGGCTCAGCGGACCGTTTGCCGGCAGCATCGGCGCGTACTTCCCCGAAGTGACCTGGGAACTGGCCGACGAGGTCGATGCAACGCTGTTCCCGGGGCGGCAGATCGAGCGGCTGTCGTTCCCGTTCCCGTTCCCCAACCCCTGCGACTTCGAGGGCTCGAACAGCTATGTCGCGGCCGAGGTGGCGAAGGGCGGCGGCAGCTCGCGCGGGCTGATGCTGGTGCACCCGGGGATGAGCGCCGCGGCGGTGGAAGCCGAAATCCGGCGCACCGGGCTGATCGGGCTCAAGCCCTACCGCTTCTATGCCGCCGACCCGGTGCAATGCCGGATCACCGATATGCTGCCCGAGCAGCAGATCGCGGTGGCCGACCGGCTGGGGCTGATCATCATGATGCACCTGGGCAAGCGCGACGCCATCGCCGACCCCGAGAACATCGAGGACATGGTGCGGCTCAGCGAGAAATATCCGGGCGCCAAATGGGTGCTGGCGCATTGCGCGCGCAGCTATTCGGCCTGGGCGATCGAGACGGCGGCAGCGCGGCTCAGGGGGCTGCCGAACGTCTGGTACGACACCTCGACGGTGTGCGATTCCGATGCGCTCGACGCGCTCTATACCGGGGTCGGGGTGGAGCGGGTGATGTACGGCTCGGACGATATGATCGGGCCGATGCGCGGCAAATACATCACCTTTGGCCGGGCCTGGGCTTACCTCTCGCCGACCAACCACTCGATGGGCCTGAGCCATTGCGACGGGCGGATGACCTATATCCGCTACGAGCAGTTGCGCGCGATGAAGCGCGGGGCGCGGCAGATCGGGCTGAGTACGGCGCAGCGGGACGCGCTGTTCTATGGGACGGCGCGGGAGTTGGTGGATTTGGTTTCGGCCCCTCTCCCTGAGGGGCTACTAGATTCACACATTGAGGTGTGCGGCGAGGGTTTGGACGGCGCGCTTGGCGGTTTGGATTTCGAGCCAGCCCTGAAGCATGACGACGGGGCCGGGTTTTCCGTAGTATCCGGTCCATCCCCCGAGGC
>NZ_DASZAW010000061.1:0-61759 GCF_035944845.1 Devosia sp.
TTTGGAGAACAGGAAGCTCGGAAAATCCGGCTCCTCGCTGGCGATAAGCTGCGACGTGTTGGTGTAGACCGTGGTCGGCTCAGTCATTGGGCGGCTAACCTTTCAGGGGTCTTGTACGAGAAGGTCCTCGGGGCAGAAAAGCGAGCGCTGCATATAGGGTCGATTGACCCACTGGGCAACGTCATATTTCGGGGATTACCAATCGGTAAGCCCAGCACCTAAAAGGCGCCAGATTCGCGGCGTTTGTCGGGCCATCGCGCTGCGCTCTGCGGCGCACTATCGCCTGAGGATGTGACGATGTCGAAACAGGGTTGGATCTTGGCACTTGCCGGTGTCGCCGCCGGCGCCGCTTTGGTGTTCGGTTATGCCGAGATTTCGAATCGCAACGCCGAGCCGCCAGCCATGGTCAGTGCGGCGCGGGCCACCGAGCCGGTCGCCGCCGAAACGCGAGCCGTCCCGGCCACCCGCACGGAGCTGCAGCTGAGCTTTGCTCCCGTAGTGAAGTCGGTGACGCCATCGGTGGTGAACGTCTACGCCACGACGATCAGCCAGCGCTCCAACTCGCCCTTCCTCAACGACCCGTTCTTCTCGCAGTTCTTCGGCGGCGACAGCCCGTTCATGGACAGCCGCCCGCAGAAATCGCAGTCGCTGGGCTCGGGCGTCATCGTCGACGGTGCCGGGGTGATCCTCACCAACCACCACGTGATCGACGGCGCCACCGATATCCGCATCTCGACCAACGACGGGCACGAGTATCCTGTCGACCTGGTGCTGGACGATCCCAAGACCGATCTCGCCGTGCTGAAGGTCAAGGACCCCAAGGGCTCGACCTTCCCGGCGCTGGCCTTTGCCGATTCCGACCAGCTCGAGGTGGGCGACCTGGTGCTCGCCATCGGCAATCCGTTCGGCGTCGGGCAGACCGTAACTTCCGGCATCGTCTCGGCGCTGGCCCGCACCGGGGTCGAGAGTTCGAACTACGAGTTCTTCATCCAGACCGACGCCGCCATCAATCCGGGTAATTCCGGCGGCGCGCTGGTCGACCTGCAAGGCCGGCTGGTCGGGGTCAACACCGCCATCGTCTCGCGCTCCGGCGGCTCGGTCGGCATCGGCTTTGCCATCCCGGCCAATATGGCAAAGCTCGTCGCCGAGACTGGCATCGCCGGTGGCGCGCTGGTTCGCCCATGGTTCGGTGCCCGCATGCAGCCGGTGACTGCCGATCTCGCCGACAGCCTGGGGCTCGGCCAGGCGCGCGGCGCGCTGATCAGCGAAATCGCCCCGGGTGGTCCTGCCGAGAAGGCCGGCTTTGCCGATGGCGACGTGATCCTCGCGGTCGACGGCTTCAACATCGAGCAGCCCAGCGCCTTCGACTTCCGCCTCGCCACCAAGCCTGTCGGCGCCACCGCGGACCTGCAGTATTTCCGCGACGGCAAGATCGAGGACAAGGTCATCACCCTCGAAGCCCCTCCCGGCGCCGGCAAGCCGGTCACCGTTTCGGGCAACACCCGCTTTGCCGGTACCACAGTGGAGACGGTGACGCCGGCGGTAGCGCAGGAACTGGGGCTGCCTTACGACACCCACGCGGTGCTGGTGCGCAGTGTCGAGTCCGGTTCGCCCGCCGACGATATGGGCCTCAGGGCCGGAGACTTGATCATCAGCCTCAACGGCGATGCGACCGATGATGCCGAGCGCTTCGGCAAGCTGGCCAATGACCGTCCGCAGAGCTGGCGCGTTGTGCTACAGCGGGGCGGCCGGATCGTCCGTGCCGAGGTAAGTGGCTGATGGATTCCCTGTTCGATGATGTCGCGCCGCGTCCGCTAGCCGAGGCCCTGCGGCCGCAGCGGCTCGCCGACGTCATCGGGCAGGATCACCTGCTCGGGCCCAACGGTCCGATCGGCCGGATGGTGGCGGCGGGGCGGGTCTCGTCATTTATCCTCTGGGGTCCGCCGGGCGTCGGCAAGACCACCATCGCGCGGCTCGTCGCCAAGGAAGTCGGGCTCGATTTCGTGCAGTTGAGCGCCGTGCTCTCCGGCGTCGCCGACCTCCGCAAGGTGATCGCCGATGCCAAGGCGCTGCGGCTCGGGGCAGGGCGGCAGACAGTGATGTTCGTCGACGAGCTGCATCGCTTCAACCGCACCACACAGGATGCGCTGCTGCCGCATGTCGAGGACGGCACGGTTATCCTGATCGGCGCGACCACCGAGAACCCGAGCTTCTCGATGGTGGCGGCCCTGTTGTCGCGCGCCAAGGTCTATACCCTGCGCCGCTTCGAGAAGCCCGATCTCGCCATCCTTGCCGAGCGCGCCGAGGCGCATGTCGGCCGCAAGCTGCCAATCACCGCCGAAGCCCGTGACGCACTGCTCGAGATGGCCGACGGCGACGGGCGCTACCTCATCGGCCTCGCCGAGGAGCTGTTCGCGCTGCCAAAGGATGCGATGCTCGACGTCGCCGGCCTCGCCGAGACGGTGCAGAAGCGCGCCCCGGTCTACGACAAGGGGCAGGAGGAGCACTACAACCTGCTCAGCTGCTTCCATAAGAGCCTGCGTGGCTCGGACGTGCAGGCAGCGATGTACTGGGCGCAGCGCATGCTGGTCGGCGGCGAGCACCCGGACACCATCTTCCGCCGCCTCGCCTGCGCCGCCTCCGAGGATGTCGGCATGGCCGACCCGCAGGCCATGGTACAGGTGATCACGGCCTGGTCGGCGTTTGAACGCACCGGGTTCCCGGAGGGCGAGCTGTTCATGGCGCAGGCCATCGTCTATGTCGCAACCGCACCAAAGTCCAACGCCGCGATGGTCGGCTTCGCCAAGGCCAAGGCGCTGGCCCAGCAGACCGGTTCGCTGACGCCGCCGAAACACATCCTCAACGCCCCGACGAAGTTGATGAAGGAGCTCGGCTACAACAAGGGCTATCGCTACGACCACGACTACCCCGATGCGTTCTCAGGCCAGGAGTTCTTCCCCGATGAACTCGCCGGCGACCGTCGTCCCCAACTCTACCAGCCCAATGAACGCGGCTTCGAGCGCGAGGTGATCAAGCGTCTCGATTTCTGGTCCAGCCGCCGCGAACAGCGGCGCGAGGAAGAGGGCGAGAACTAGTTGAGCACCGCTTCGGCGTTGCCATGGCGGCGGTGCTTGAGATGAACCACTGCGATCACCTCACCAGCGATGTCATCCCTGCGAGAGCAGGGACCCAACACGACGCCCGCGCTGGCAGATCGATGGGTCCCTGCTTTCGCAGGGATGACAGCCGGTGGGTAGTCGAGGCCAAGACCAATCCGCTTGACCGATGCAGCCCGAAACGATTTCGCCTGTCCGCCGTTGCTTGATGGCATTTGCCGACCCAAGATTAGCCATATCCAGAATCCATCTCCCGAAGTCCTTGCGCCCAATGGAAAACTGTCACAACAGTCCCATATGACCTGAAGGGATCAGGGGAGGGGCAAGATAGAACTGTTCGCGCCGGAGTTCGCACCGTTCACCGTTGCATTGATCGTCATGCTGGCGATCGGCGTAATTGAGTTGCTATCCCTCCTCATCGGCTTCTCGCCTTCCGCGTCGATCGAAGCGGCGCTTCCGGGTGTCGATGTTCCCGACCTCGAGGCGCCGGAACTCAGTGGCGCCGAAGTCGGCCCGCTCTCGCATGTGCTCAGTTGGTTGTCGATCGGGCGGCTGCCGTTCCTGGCGCTTCTCGTCATCTTCCTCACCGGCTTCGGGCTCAGCGGCTATGTCGTGCAGTGGGTGGCGAGCGCCGCCATCGGCAGCGCGCTCAGCCCGTGGCTTGCTGCGGTGCCGGCGCTGGTCGGCGCCAGCTATGCAACACGCCACCTCGGGCGCTGGCTCGGCGATATCTTCCCCAGGGATCAGTCCGAGGCGGCCAGCCGCTCCGAGCTGGTCGGCAGCTATGCCACGATCATTCGCGGAGAAGCCAAGCAGGGGCAGCCCGCCGAGGCCAAGACCACGGATCTGCGTGGCCGTACCCATTACATCCTGCTCGTGCCGGGCGAGCCCGGCATGACCTACAGCGCCGGCGACCGGGTTTTCCTCGTCGGCCGCGACAAGAACATCTACCGCGCCATCACCCGCCTCACCCCGCCACAGGAATAGCCCAGCATGTACGAGCAGCTCATTTCGACCCTGATCCTTGCCGGCATCATCATCGTCGCGATCTTCGTGATCGGCATGATCATCGCGCGGCTGTATCGCCGGGCCAGCAAGGAAGTCTCCTTCGTCCGCACCGGTTTTGGCGGGCAGAAGGTGATCATGAACGGCGGCGCCCTGGTGCTGCCGGTGCTGCATGAGACCATCCCGGTCAACATGAACACCCTGCGGCTGGAAGTGGTGCGCACTGCCGAGCAGGCGCTGATCACCAAGGACCGCATGCGTGTCGACGTGCAGGCGGAGTTCTACGTGCGGGTGCAACCGACTGCCGAGGCCATCGCCGACGCCGCCCAGACCCTTGGGCGCCGCACCATGGAGCCGCAGGCACTGAAGGAACTGGTCGAAGGCAAGTTCGTCGATGCGTTGCGCGCCGTGGCCGCCGAGATGGCGATGGAAGAACTGCACGAGCAGCGGGTCAACTTCGTCCAGAAGGTGCAGGCCGCGGTCTCCGAGGACATCCTGAAGAACGGTCTCGAACTCGAGTCGGTGTCGCTGACCGGGCTCGACCAGACCAATCGGGAATTCTTCAACCCCAACAACGTGTTCGACGCAGAGGGTCTGACCAAGATGACCCAGTCGATCGAGGATCGTCGCAAGACCCGCAACGAGATCGAGCAGAACACCCAGGTGGCGATTGCCCGCAAAAATCTCGAGGCGCAGCAGGAACAGTTCACCATCACCCGTGACTCCGAGTATGCGCGGCTCAACAACGAGCGCGAGATCGCTATCCGCATCGACCAACAGAACGCCGAGATCGAGAGCCTGCGCGCCCAGCGCGCCACCGAAGCCGAGGCGGCGCGGACGCTGTCGCGCCAGCAGGTGAAGGAGGCGGCGATCAAGGCCGACCAGGCGATCGCGCTCAGCGAGCAGATCAGCGCCACGGCCATTGCCGCCAAGTCCGAAGAGCAGTCGAAGGCCGAAGCCAAGGCCGACGCGGCTCGTGCGCTCGCCGCCAAGGCGGCCGAAGAGGTGGAGACGGCCCGGCTGACCGAGATCGCCGAGCGAACCAAGCGCATCCAGCTGATCGAAGCCGAACAGGAAGCGCAGAAGGCTTCGATCAACATCGTGGTATCGTCCGATGCCGAGAAGCAGGCGGCCAAGAACCGCGCCGAGGCGGCGCGCACGCTGGCCCAGGGCGAGGCGGAAGCCGCCAAGCTGAAGGCCGCCGCGACCGAGGTTACCTATGCCGTCGAGGCCGAAGGCAAGCAGAAGCTGAACGAAGCGGCCAACCACCTGTCGCCCGAGCAGATCGCCATGAACATTCGCATGGCGTTGATCCAGGCGCTGCCGCAGATCATCTCGGAGTCGGTGAAGCCGATGGAGAATATCGAGGGCATCAAGATCCTGCATGTCGATGGGCTTTCTGGGGGTGGCAGTAGTGGCCATTCAATGAACGGTCATGGCGGAGGCGGGATCGCCGACCAGGCGGTCGACGCGGCGCTGCGCTACCGCAGCCAGGCGCCGCTGATCGACGCACTGCTGGCCGAGCTCGGGCTCAAGGGCGGCTCGCTCAACGGCCTGGTCGCGTCGGCGGTGGCGCCGGCGCTCGAGATCGACGCCGACGACGAGGACGACGCCGCACCGGCTAACGCCTGATCTGTCGCCGCTAGAGTTCGTCGCTCGCTGCCATCCTTGATTTTGCGGGTGGCAGCGGGCACAAGGCGAGCATTCGTTAGGACCCGGTGCAATCCCGGGTGGCTCTTCCGGCCGCCGATCCGCCGGACACTCCAGCTAAACCGCATCCGCGCTGTCGTTCGCCCTCGGACGAACCACGCGCCCATGCCGTCTGGACCAGCAATGACTTTCGCTCAGACCTTTCGCCGTGACTGGCTTTCCAATATCCGCGGCGACGTGCTCGCCGGCATTGTCGTCGCCCTCGCCCTGATCCCGGAAGCCATCGGCTTTTCGATCATCGCCGGGGTCGATCCCAAGATCGGGCTATATGCCTCGTTCATCATCGCCATGGTGATCTCGGTGGCCGGCGGCCGCCCGGCGATGATCTCCGCCGCCACGGCTGCCACCGCGGTGCTGATGGGCACGCTGGTGCGCGAGCACGGGTTGCAGTACCTGCTCGCCGCCACCATCCTTGCCGGTTTGCTGCAGGTGGTCGCCGGGTATCTTCGCGTTGGCTACGTGATGCGCTTCGTGTCCCGCTCGGTGATGACCGGCTTCGTCAACGCATTGGCCATCCTTATCTTCATGGCGCAATTGCCCGAGTTGATCGGCGTCACCTGGCAGACCTATGCGATGATCGCGGCCGGGCTCGCGATCATCTACCTGTTCCCGCGCCTCACCAGGCTGGTGCCGTCGCCGCTGGTCTGCATCCTCGTGCTTTCCGCGATCTCGCTCGTGCTGCATGTAGACGTGCGTACCGTCGCCGACCTGGGCGAACTGCCGTCGACACTTCCGACATTGCTGTTCCCCGATGTGCCACTGACCCTCGATACCCTCCTGATCATCCTGCCGTATTCTGTGGCAGTTGCTGCTGTGGGGCTGCTCGAGAGCCTGCTCACTGCATCCATCGTCGACCAGATGACCGATACCCGCAGCGACAAGAGCCGCGAGTCTATCGGGCAGGGCATCGCCAACGTGGCAAGTGGCCTGTTCGGCGGAATGGCCGGTTGCGCGATGATCGGCCAGTCGGTGATCAACGTGAAGTCGGGCGGCCGCGGTCGGCTCTCGACCTTCGTTGCCGGCGCATTCCTGTTGTTTCTGCTGATGGTGCTCGGCGACATCGTCGGGCTGATCCCGATGCCGGCGCTGGTCGCCATCATGATCATGGTGTCGATCGGCACGTTCAGCTGGTCGTCACTCAACGACCTGCGCCGCCATCCGCGCCGCTCCAGCATCGTCATGCTGGCAACCGTCATCACCGTGGTCGGCACTCACAACCTGGCGCTGGGAGTAGGCGTGGGCGTGCTGCTGTCAGGCATCTTCTTCGCCTGGAAGGTGGCGCAGATCTTCCGTGTCACCTCGATCCTCAGCGCTGACGGACGCGAGCGCGACTATCTCGTCGAAGGTCAGCTGTTCTTCGCCTCGGTCGAGGATTTCCTCAACGCCTTCGATTTCAAGGAAGCCCTGCAGCGCGTTCGCATCGACGTCAGCAAGGCCCATATCTGGGACATCAGCGGGGTGAACGCCGTTGACGTCGCAGTGCTGAAATTTCGCCGCGAGGGTGCCGAGGTCGAACTGGTCGGCATGAACGAGGCGAGCGCCACGCTGATGGACAAGCTGGCGGTCCATGACCGACCGGGCGCGATGGAGCGGATGCTCGGTCACTAGCCGGCATTCGCTACACCACGCTTGAGTATTTGCGTGGGCCGGGTCAAAGAGGGGCCATGAACGCATATCTTCTCGTCGGCATAGGCGGCGCTCTCGGCGCCCTCATGCGCTTTGGCGCCCAGAACTGGATCGGCAGCCTGCCCAATGGCTTCCCGGTGGCGACGTTCCTCGTCAACATCGTCGGCTCGATCGCCATGGGCGTGCTGGTCGGCGTCCTCGCCAAGACCACGCCGCAGTACCAGAACGAGATCCGGCTGTTTGTCGCCGTCGGCGTCTTCGGTGGTTTCACCACCTTCTCGAGCTTCTCGCTCGACGCCATCGCGCTGCTCGAACGTGGCGAGATCCTGCAGGCCGCGATCTACGTGGTCGGCTCGGTGCTGCTGGCACTGGCGGGTCTGTGGATCGGTCTCACGGCCGTGCGGGTGCTTGCATGAGCGGCGTTCGGCAACAGGTGGTCGCCCGCGACGAAGACGGCATGCGGCTCGACCGCTGGTTCGCGACGCATTTCCCGCAAGTCACGTTCGGGCATCTGCAGAAGCTGTTGCGCTCGGGCCAGATCCGCGTCGACAGTGGCCGGGTCAAGGCCAATGCTCGCCTCGCCGCCGGTCAGGTGGTCCGCGTACCCCCGATCGAGGCTGCGCCCGAACGCGCCGAGGGCGAGATCAATTCGCGCGACGCCGATTTCCTCAGGGATATCATCCTCTACGAGGACGACGAGCTCTATGTCTTCAACAAGCCGCACGGCCTCGCCTCGCAAGGCGGCTCGGGCACCAAGCGGCACATGGATGGGCTGCTGAAGAGCCTCCCAAACAAGAAGGGCGAGGCGCCTCGTCTGGTGCACCGGCTCGATCGCGACACCTCGGGGTGTCTGGTCGTCGCCAAGACCAAGGCGGCTGCGGCACATTTCGGCGAAGTGTTCTCGTCACGGCAGGCGCGCAAGATCTACTGGGCGGTGGTGTGGGGCAACCCGCACCCCAAGCAGGGCTCGATTTCGTGCTTCCTCGCCAAGCAGGCGACCACCGATGGCGAGCAGATGGTGGTGGTGCCGCAGGGGACGCCCGGCGCTCAGCATTCGATGAGCTACTACTCGACCACCGACACCGCCGCCCGGCGCTTTGCCTGGGTGACGCTGAAGCCGGTGACCGGGCGCACGCACCAGTTGCGCGTCCACATGGCGCAGCTGCACAACCCGATCATGGGTGATCCGCGCTATTTCAATATCGAGAACTGGACGCCGCCGGACGAGATCTCGAAGGGCTTGCACCTTCATGCCCGCCGCATCCGGCTGCCACTGCGCAACGGGCAAATGCTGGATGTCTCGGCACCGCTGCCACCCCATATGCAGGCGACGTTCGACGTGCTCGGCTTCGATGCCGACCGCTACGACGTGCAGGATCAGGATCCGGAACAGGACTGATCAAATCGCCGCGAGCGCCGGACGAAACGCCGGCCTCGCGTGTTGACCTGTTGCGACCCATTGCGGGCGCACAGGGAGATGCCAATGAAAACGATCGTTCTCGCCGCTGCCACCGCGGCAGCCCTCGCCATTGCTGCACCGGCCATTGCGCAGGACGCGACCACCATGAGCTTCTTTGTCACCAGTGTCGGTGGCGGAGACGGCGCCAATCTCGGCGGCCTCGAGGGGGCCGACGCACATTGCGCCAAGCTGGCGGAAGCCGCCGGCTCCACCGGCAAGACCTGGAAGGCCTATCTCAGTGCCGAAGGCGTCAACGCCAAGGACCGGATCGGCGCCGGCCCATGGCAGAATTTCAAGGGCGACGTGATTGCCACCGATGTCGCCAACCTGCACTCGGCCGACAATAAGCTGACCAAGGCGACGGCGCTTTCCGAGACCGGAGCTCCGATCAACGGTCGCGGCGACACGCCGAACCAGCATGACATCCTCACCGGCTCGAACCCCGATGGTACACTGGCTGCGGGTCAGACCTGTGGCGACTGGACGCTGAACGGCGAAGGCAGCGCAATTGTCGGCCATTCCGATCGCACCGGCCTCGATGACTCCGACGCCGCCAAGTCGTGGAACTCGTCACATCCGTCGCGCGGCTGCAGCCAGGAGAACCTCGTCGGCACCGGCGGTGCAGGCCTTCTCTATTGCTTTGCCGCGATGTAGACTTCAAGCCGTGGCGCAGGGCGTGACACGCCCTGCGTTTTGTGGTTCTGAACGGGCCGAATTCAGGGGGAACTCCCGTGCGGCTCATCGTCTTCGATATGGATGGGACACTGATCGATACCCAGGCGCTCATTTCCGAGCATATGGGGTCCGCGTTCCGTTCGCTCGACCTGCCTCCACCCACACCGGCAGAGGTTCGGCAGATCATCGGGCTGTCGCTGCCGGTCGCTGTCGGCCAACTCGCCGGCACCGACGATATCGATGTGATCGAGGGCATCGTCGGGCAGTACAAGAGCTTCTACAAAGCCTCGCTCGAACATGAGTTCGACCGCGAACCGCTCTATCCCGGCGCCCGCGAGGCGCTGGATCGGCTGCGCGAGCAGAAGGGCACTGTGCTGGGCATCGCCACCGGCAAGGGCCTCACCGGCGTCGCGCGCATCCTCGACAATCATCGCATCACGGCGCATTTCACCACGCTGCAGACGCCCGACCACAACCCCTCGAAGCCACATCCCGGCATGCTGCTGAGCGCCATGCAGGAAACCGGCGCTGCCCCGGAGCAGACGGTGATGATCGGCGACACGGTGTTCGACATGGAGCTGGCTCGCGCCGCCAAGGTGCGCTCGATCGGCGTCAGCTGGGGCTATCACGATGCCGCCGAGCTGCTCAAGGCCGGGGCAGGGACCCTGATCCACGACTATTCCGAGCTCGATGCCGCCATCGAGCGGGTGCTGGAGTAGCACTGAGCGGCACATCTTTCCGTGATTGAGCCAAGCCTTTCACAGGGCGTGACATGCCCGGCAAATTGTGGTTCTGAGCGGGCCTGGAGCGGGATTGTGTTTCGTTGAATCGCAGTCCCGCTCCAACTGTTTGTTTTGTCGCGAGATCGAACCGGAAAGGTCTGCAACCTTTCCTGATCTCGCTCCGGCAGGAGTTCCCCCGATGCGGCTCGTCGTCTTCGATCTCGATGGCACCTTGATCAATTCCGAAGCGCTGATCATCGAGACGGTCCGCGAATCCTTTGCCTCGGTGGGGCAGGCGATTCCCAGCGACGACGCGATCCGCTCGATCTCCGGCATCACCGCGCGCGATGCCATGGGTATCCTCGCGCCTGACGTCGACAGCGACCGGATCGACGTGATCCTCAACGCCTACCGTGCCACGTACCTTGGGAAGGCAGGCCTTGCGCGAGAGCCGATGTTCGAGGGCGCACTCGAGGCGCTCGATGGCCTGCAGGCCGACCCTGAAACGATCCTCGCGGTAGCCACCGGCAAGGGCCACGCCGGCGCCATCACGCTGCTCGAGCGCCACGAGATCATTGGTCGTTTCAACTCGATCCAGACCCCGGCCCACAATCGCGGCAAGCCCGATCCGCAGATGATCGAGACGGCCATGGCGAAGGCCGGTATCGGCCGTGAAGCGACCGTAATGATCGGCGACACGTCGCACGATATGAAGATGGCCCGAAACGCGAACGTCAAAGCTCTCGGCGTGGCCTGGGGCTATCACGCCGTGGCCGACCTCGAGGCTGCCGGCGCCCATCTCGTCATCCACCGCATGGATCAGTTGGTCGACGCCGTGGACAAGCTGCTGGAGGTCTGATGCGCGAATTCCTCGAAGACGCCGACAAGCACCGCGACGACGGTTACGGCCGAGCCCAGCACCTCAACAAGGTCGAACTGCCCAAGCGCTTCTATAGGGCCGTCGGCGTTGGCACCGTTGCAGGCGGCTTTGCGGTGACGCTCGACGGCAAAACGCCGCGCACTCCGGCGCAGAAACCGGTGGTGGTGCCGTATCAATCGGTGGCCGCCGCCATGGCCGAGGAGTGGGCGGCGCAGCAGGAGTTTATCGATCCCAAGACCATGCCCATGGTTCGGCTGATCAACTCGGCGGTCGAGGCTGGCGACGAACGGCTCGAAGCCCTTCGCGAGGAGATCGTCAAATATTCCGGCAACGACCTGCTGCTCTATCGCGCCGACACGCCGCGCGAGCTCGTCGCCGAGCAGGAGCGGGTTTGGGATGCGGTACTGGTCAAGCTCGCCCGGCATTTCGAGATCGGCTTCCAGCCGACGATCGGCATCGTCCATCAGCCGCAGCCGGCGCCAACGCTGGAGCGCCTGCGTGTGTCGCTGGCCGATGCCGAGCTGATCGAAGCGGTGGCGCTCAACTCGCTCACCGGCTTCACCGGCTCGGGGTTGCTGAGCATTGCCTGGCGCGAGGGGTTGCTGACGGCCGAGGAAGTTTGGGCTGCAGCGCATGTCGACGAGGACCACAACATCCGGCTGTGGGGCGAAGTTGAAGAAGCCACCGAGCGCCGCGCCAGACGCCGGCTGGAATTCGACGCCGCGGTGCGGGTGCTGGAGATGGTGAGGGCCCGCTGACCCTGTCGGCTCAACACCACCGTCCCCACGGACGATTTCCTCTGGCTATCACCGGGTCATCCCCGCGAAAGCGGGGACCTCCGTTTGCGATCTCGCCTGGGGCAACAAAACAGAGGTTCCCGCTTTCGCGGGATGACTCCGTGGCTGTGGCAACCGGGAGCTAGAGCTTGCGCCCCACGATCCACTCCGCCACCTCGGGCGCGATCTCGCGCAGCGGCTCGAGCACGAAATCCCGTTCATGCGCATGGCGGTGCGGCACATTCAGGCGCTCGGTGTCGAGTTCCAGCCGCTCGTAGGCCACCACGTCGATATCGATACGGCGCGGACCCCAACGGATATCGCGCACCCGACCCATCTCGCGTTCGATGCCGAGGCAGGCGTCGAGCAGGTCGAGCGGCGCGAGGCTGGTTTCGACCTCCACCACCATGTTGGAAAAGTTCGGCTGATCGGTCTTGCCCCATGGCTTGGTGAGCAGCATGGCCGACTGCGCCACCACGGCGATCCCCGGCCAGGCGTTCAACCGTTCCACCGCTTCGCGCACCTGCGCCGGCGGGTCACCGATATTGGCGCCAAGCCCAAGCCATGCCCTCGACATCAGCGATCTCCGCGGTGACGGTGCAGTTCGATGGCGGCCTCGCCGGCAACCATGGCGATTGGCGCCGAAGGCTTTTTCACCCGGACCTGGACCCATTGAATGGTCGGGAAGGCAGCGAACAGCCGATCGACGATATGCTGGCCAACTGCCTCGATCAGCTTGAACCGCCGCTCTTCGAACGCCGCCTTGGTCACCTCGTAGATTTCGGCATAGGAGATCGAGTGTAGCAACTCGTCGCTCTGTCCGGCCTGCATCAGGTCAGCGCCGCAAGCGAGATCGACGAAGAAGCGCTGCCCCAGCGCCGCTTCCTCGGGCATCACGCCATGATAGCCGAAGAACCCCAGGTCCCTGAGGATGATGCGGTCGCCGTCGAAGTCTCTGGTCACGTCTTTTGGAATCCTAGTCTCGCGGTCCATACAGGGCCGCTTCGGCGACGCGCAAGGCGTCGCGGTTGGGCCGGATATCGTGGACCCGAAAGATATGAGCGCCGGCGGTATAGCCCAGCACCGAGGTTGCCACCGTGCCGGCCAGTCGCCCGTCGGCCGGCACGTCGAGCAGCTTGCCGATCATCGACTTCCGCGAAGTGCCGACCAGCACGGGAAAGCCCAGCGTCACGAGCTCGGGGAGCCGCCGCAGGATCTCATAGTTCTCGCTGAGCGACTTGGCGAAGCCGAAACCCGGGTCGAACACGATGTTGTCGCGAGGGACGCCCGCCTTGTCGGCGATGGCGAGTGTCACTTCGAAATACCGTGCCAGCTCCGCCATCACATCGCGAGCGGTGTCCCGCGCCTTGTCCCAGTGCATCAGCACCAACGGTACGCCGGTGGCGGCCGCCACTGCTGCCAGCTCGGGCTCGCGCTGCAGTCCGTAGACGTCGTTGATGATGGTGGCGCCGGCGGCGATGGCCCGTTCGGCCACCTCGGCCTTGTAGGTATCGATCGAGATTGGCGCCACGATCCCGTCGGCGCGCAACGCGGCGATCGCCGGCAGGACCCGAGCCAACTCGTCGGCGGCCGAGACCTCGTCGGCGCCGGGCCGGGTGCTTTCGCCGCCAATGTCGATAATGTCGGCCCCCTCGGCCAGCATCAGCCGGGCCTGCGCCAGAGCTGCCGACACGACATCGAAGCGGCCGCCGTCGGAGAAGCTGTCGGGGGTAACGTTGAGGATGCCCATCAGCCTGGCCGTTTGGCCAAGCCTGAGCGCGGCGCTGCGTGGCGCCAGTTCATACGCTCGGTGACCGGGCATCAGCTGGCGACGGCGGTCGGCTTCTGATCATCCTTGGCGGCGACCGCCGCAGGCACGCCGAACAGGTCGTACTCATCGGAGTCGGTCACCAGCACCGACACCTTGTCGCCGACCTTGATGCCGTCGGCTTCGTGGATGATCACGGTGCCGTCGATCTCCGGGGCGTCCCACTGGCTGCGGCCAATGGCGCGGCCGGTATCGGGCTCGACGTCGTCGACCAATACGTCGATGGTGCGGCCGACCTTCTTGCTGAGCACATGCGCCGAGATGTCCTGCGCCACTTCCATCAGCCGCTCATAGCGCTCGCGCTTGAGCTCATCGGGGACGATGCCTTCGATGTCATTGGCGGGGGCCCCGGTCACCGGCTCGTACTCGAAGCAGCCGATGCGGTCGATCTCGGCTTCTTCCAGCCAATCGAGCAGGAACTCGAAGTCTTCCTCGGTCTCTCCGGGGAAGCCAACGATGAAGTTGGAGCGAATGGCGAGATCCGGCGCGACGGCGCGCCAGGCCTTGATCCGGTCGAGCGTCTTCACCTGGTTGGCCGGGCGGCGCATCGACTTCAGCACCGAAGGCGAAGCGTGCTGGAACGGGATATCGAGATAGGGAAGGATCTTGCCCTCGGCCATCAGCGGAATGACGCTGTCGACATGAGGGTAGGGGTAAACGTAGTGGAGGCGGGTCCACACATCCATCCTGCCCAGCTCCTGGGCGAGGGTCTGGAAGCGGGCCTCGATGTCGCGGCCGCGGAATTTCGAGCTCTGGTACTTGATGTCGAGGCCGTAGGCCGACGTGTCCTGGGAGATCACCATGATCTCCTTGACGCCCGTCGCCACCAGCCGCTCCGCCTCGTACAGCACCGATGCGATCGGACGCGACGCCAGGTCGCCGCGGATCTGCGGGATGATGCAGAAGGTGCAGCGATTGTTGCAGCCCTCAGAAATCTTCATGTAGGCGTAGTGGCGCGGCGTCAGCTTCAACCCGGCTTCCGGCACCAGGTCGACGAACTTGTTGGGCACCGGCGGCACATGGGTGTTCACCGCATTGACCACATCCTCGTACTGGTGCGGGCCGGTGACGGCGAGCACGCTCGGATGGGTGGCGCGGATCATTTCTTCCTCGACGCCGAGGCAGCCGGTGACGATGACGCGGCCATTGGCGCCGACGGCCTCGCCGATCGCCTCGAGGCTTTCCTTCTTGGCGCTGTCGAGGAAGCCGCAGGTGTTGACCAGCACGACGTCCGCGCCTTCATAGTCGCGCGAGAACGCATAGCCCTGCGAGCGCAGCGTCGTCATGATGCGTTCGGAGTCGACGAGAGCCTTGGGACAGCCGAGGCTGACCAGGCCGATTTTCGGAGCTTGTGTCATTGGCGCGTGCCTATGCGCCAAACCGGCGAAAAAAGCAATGATCGGCACCTTGCGATAGAAGCAGGGCAGCCCTGATCACTAATGATCACGAGCCCGTCAGGTTACCACGCTGTAAGTTGACCCGAATCCTGAGCCTCGTGCTCTTATTTCCGATGCGCCCACCTCCGAGGCGTCCAGCAGGAAAAAGACCCATGAATCTCGAAGCCCTCAACCGGTACCAGCCGCAGGCGCTGGCCGTCCTCCGTATCGTTGCCGCGCTTTGCTTCATGGCGCACGGCACGCAGAAGATGTTCGGCTTTCCCGCCTCACAGATGGGCGGCGGAGGGTTCGAACTGTTCTCGCTGATGGGCCTTGCTGCGGTGCTCGAAGTGTTCGGCGGCCTCGCGATCCTCCTCGGCGTCTTCACCCGTCCGGTGGCCTTCATCCTCGCCGGCCAGATGGCCTACGCGTTCTGGTTCGTGCACGTGCCGATGATGGGGCAGGGCAACATCATCCCGGTCGCCAATGGCGGCGACGGCGCCGTGCTGTTCTGCTTCATTTTCCTCTACCTCGTCTTTGCCGGTCCGGGTGCCTGGAGCGTCGACGAAGTGCTGAAGTCCCGGCGCTCGCTGGCTGCTGCCTGACCACCGGCGCTGCGGTTTTCGCCTCCCTCCCCCCTTGAGGGGAGCCGTATTCGAGTTCCCCAAGAAACGAAAAGGCCGCCCTCGGGCGGCCTTCTTGTTTCAGATGTCCGGTTTGGCCGCCGGTGGTGGCGTGCGCCTTGCGGTTCGCCGCACCGCCGACGTGGTTGGCTCTGCGGCCGCAGCGCCCTCGCTCGTTTCGTCTTCGTAGGGTTCGTCCTCGGCGATGTCGTGGATGGCGTCGCGCACTTCGTCGATCAGCGAGGTCGGCACCCGGCTGAGGCTAACGGTGCGGGTGACCGTCTCGTTGGCCTTGAAGAACACCAGCAGCACTTCGCACACGATGCGCAGCACGATGAGGAACAGCGCGCCGTAGACTGCGATCTCGAGGATACCCCACAGGCCATCGCCGAAATTGCGGCCGAAGCTGACGAACAGGTGGCCCACCGACCACAGCAGCAACGCTGCGAGGCCGGTGGCGTAGAGCACCGGCACCAGTCGCGGCGAGAGAATTGTCTCGAGCCGGAACAGCGTCGGGCTGAGGAAGATTTTCTTGAGATCGTCCAGCGTCATGGCCTCACCCCCATGGAATCGGTCACCCAGAAAATGCGTGCGTCAGGCGGCACTGACAAGGGCCCCTGGCCGCAGGGCTGCCGTCATGCCGAAGCGGCGCTCGAATGCTGCGCGCAGGGCAACATCGACGTCAGCCATCGAAACCAGCTGGCCGAGATCCTCGAAGCTGGTCACACCCTGGTCCGAGATACCGCATGGCACGATGCCATCGAAGTGTGAAAGGGTCGGCGACACATTGATCGCAATGCCGTGGAACGTCACCCAGCGGCTGACCCGAACCCCGATCGCCGCCACCTTGTCCTCGCGGCCGGGGCCCTTGTCGGGCCGCGCCACCCAGACGCCGATCCGCCCGTCGCGCCGCTCGCCGCGAATGTTGAAGGCGGCGAGGGTATCGATGATCAGGCCCTCGAGCCCCTGCACCAGGCAGCGGACGTCGCGCCCGCGCTGGCGGAGATCGAGCATGAAATAGACCACTCGCTGCCCGGGGCCGTGATAGGTGTATTGCCCACCTCGCCCGGCGTCGTAAACCGGGAAGCGGTTGGGTGCCAGCAGGTCCTCGGGTGCCGCCGAGGTGCCGGCGGTGTAGAGCGGGGGATGCTCGAGCAGCCACACCAATTCAGCCGCGGTACCGTCCGCGACCGCGGCCGCTCGCACCTTCATCGCTTCGAGCGCCTCGGGGTAAGGGACATAGCCCTCCGAGATTCGCCACTCGACCGGCACCCCGTCAGCGCGGACCAGTTTGGTCCCGGTGTCGCAAGTTGGGTCAGTCGTTAACGCTTCGGTAAGCATGGGTGTCCAATGGTCTTTCACAAGCGGCCCGTGCGATTCAGCCGGGATGGTCGTTCGCGGTTTATGTATGAACACTCTAGACAATATTGAAGTCGATATCACCGTCGAGCTGGGCGCGGCGATCATGCCCGTGCACCACCTGCTGCGCATGGGCCGCGGCGCGGTGATCGAGCTCGATACCGGCGAGAACGACCCGCTGCGCGTTTATGCCAACAACACCCTGATCGCGCGCGGCGAAGTGAAGGTCGAAGACGGCCGCCTCAGCGTCGAGCTCACCGAAAAAGTCCGCCGGCCAGCCTGATTTGGGGTTTCGGCGCGAGCGTTTGCATAACGGCAATTAATCGCTTGCGCCCGCCAACGAGCGTTGCTACACGCTGCCTCGCTTCGCCGGTTCCGGCGTTGCTTCTACCTCGGCGTGCGGTCGTGGCGGAATTGGTAGACGCGCAGCGTTGAGGTCGCTGTGCCGCAAGGCGTGGAAGTTCGAGTCTTCTCGACCGCACCAGGGGCTTTTGGTTTCCCTGTAAGATCAAATAGTTGAGGTCTTGCAGGGGGTTGTAGTCGCCCGCCCCATACAAAGGGCACTACAAATGACGATATCGATGCCGACCCTCAAAAGGGCCCCGAACGGCGGCTACATCGCCCGTAAGGCCATCCCCGCAGATGTTCGAGATGCTTACGCTGCAGCCCACGGGGTGCGGCGCGAAGCTCTTTTTCGACTGCCGGCTGGTTCGCCACAGAACGAAGCTAGGCGGGCATACGCCGAATGGCTGCTGGAGGTGGAGGAGCGCATCAAGCGCCTCATGGCAGCGGCAAGCGGCCAAGTTGTTACGCTGAGCCAGAGAGAGCTGCATGGCCTCGCGGCGCGCTGGTACCTGTGGTTCATGCGGCTGCACGCTGACAACCCCGGCACTCAGGACCAGTGGGAGCACATCTCAAGCGACCTGCAGGACGTGTGGGAGAGTGGCTTTTCGGGGATGGGCGACCCGGATGAGGTGGGAGAGGTCACTCCCGCCCATCGCCGCCGCATCCGCGCCAAGCTGGCGGAGCTTTCCCAACTCGCCACCTTCCTCGCCACGGAACGCGAAGCCATCTCGGCCGAGAGCACCGAAGCGCTGCTGGACGGTCCTCTACGAGATGAGTTCGGAGCGGCCCTATCGCAGCTCATGAAGATGGCGGGAGGCGACTACCGGCCAGACCCGCGTGCCGTCGATGCAGAGCAAATCGGTCGCGTACAGCCCACCACCGGACCAAGGCTCGCTGGCTGGGATGCGTGGGACGCCTTCTCGGCATACGTGACTGAACGCAAGCCGGCCAACTCCACCATCAATCGCTGGCGGGCGATCTTTCTCAACCTCAATGACCACTTCAGAAACAAGGACGTTGCCCTCTACACCGGCGATGATGCGGTGGCGTGGAAGGATACCTTGATCGGTGAGGACAGGGCGAGCCGAACCGTCAATGACGTGTGGCTGACGGCGGCCCGAACCGTGTTCCAGTGGGTCGTCGATCAAAAGAAGATCGAGAAGAACCCGTTCCACCGCGTCAAGGCTGCTGGCCCGAAGGTCAAGCCGACCAAGGGCGAGTTCGCCGACGAAGCGATTGAAACCATCCTTGCTGCCACCCTCCGGCAGCAGACGTCCAACGAGGGGGCGAAGCTCAAGGCGGCCAAGCGCTGGGTGCCGTGGCTGTCCGCGTACTCGGGCAGCCGCCCCGGGGAGATGACGCAGCTTCGGCGTGAGGACATCGTCCGACACCGTTTGGGGCATTGGACACTGTCGATCACCCCGGAAGCTGGCACGGTGAAGGGCAGCGTGGCTCGCACGATCGTTCTGCATGAACACCTGATCGAGCAGGGCTTCATTGACTTCGTAGAGGCGGCTCCGAAGGGACCGCTGTTCTACGAGCTTTCCAGCGAGCGCCCGATCAAGGACCCGCTTAACCCGCCGCGCCCCGCTTCGGTCGTGCTGAGGAACAAGCTCGCGGCTTGGGTTCGTTCACTTGGCGTTGAGGACAAGGGCTACTCGCCGGGGCACTCGTGGCGACACACCTTCGCCCGTCGCGCCGCTCGCGCAGGGATTGAGGAGCGCCTGCGCAACGCCTTCTGCGGCTGGGTCGATACTCGCGCCAAGCGGGTCTACGAGACACCGACGGTGGAAGACCTGGCCAAGGCCATCGACCAGTTCCCCCGCTACGAAATCAAGAACCAGTAGGAGCCCCGTGGGAGGCCCGTAGAGGGCCGTCTGCGGCTGAGCTGGACCCTTTCCATCTGCCGCGCGTCCTGCCTCGCCACGGGCCTCCTCGGGGGCTTCTGCCGCCGTGCCCTACAACCACACCCAAGGACACGACATGACTACCTTCATCGCCATCCTCGCGGGCATCGGGACGTTCCTGATCACGCAGCTCATCGCCGCTTTCGTGCTGGGGATACGTACCTGCGCGGATCGAAGAGGGCGACCTTGAGCAGTTCGTCTTGAAGTGGCTGGATGAGCCCCACGAACGCCCCCTTGTGGTCCTTGGCGGGTACGGCTCGGGCAAGACGACCTTCGCCTCCCACCTAACGGGTTTGCTGGCAACGCGAGCCATGTCGGACCCCACTCAACGCATACCCGTCCGTATCCGCTTGGGCGATCTGACAGAACAGAATAATCTTGAGGGCCTGTTCGGAGCTCACTTCACGGCTGCCCACAATGCACGCGGGTACAGCTGGCAATTGTTTCAAGAGTTAAACAGGCTTGGCCGCTTTCTGATCGTCTTTGATGGCTTCGACGAAATGAAACACGGCATGACGCTGCCCGTTTTCCAGCGACAGTTCAATTTGCTACTGTCACTGGCGGTTGGCGACGCGAAGGTTCTCATCCTCGGTCGCGACACCGCTTTCAAAGATGACACCGAATTCAAGGCAGTCATTAAAGGGAAGCGCCGTACCGTCAATGGAAACGAGGTGTCCTATGCGTCCAGACCCGAATGCGACCACGTTAAGCTAGAGCCCTTTACGATAGAGGAGGCCCACCGCTTCATCAGGGGTTACTTTAGCCTACTCGCAAGGACGGAGGTAGCCGACGCACAACCGGAATGGGTGGAGGGCCGTCTCCTAGAGCTTCTCTCTCCTCACTTTGCCGAGCTTGTCGTGCGACCAGTTCACAGCCAGATGCTTTGCCGCATCGCCACCAAGCCGAATTGGGGCCTTAGCGAAGTCGACCTGTTTAGCCTCTACGACCGGTTCATCGAGTACCTGCTAATGCGGGAGGTCGACAAACCCGGTCGATTTGCAGGGTTCGATGTTGGCGTCCGCCGGGCGGCAAATGCCAGCCTGTCCTGGTGGCTATTTTCGGAGGAAGGTGCGTCGACTACGTCCGTTTCGGCCGCCCCGTTATCGCTGTTCAAAGCTGCCGTTGGCAATGTTGACCATGAGTTCGACAACGAGGCACTGGTGCGAGAGTTGGCACAAGGGTGTCTGGTCGAAAAGGGCAGCGACATTGTCTACTTTGGCCATCGGTCCATCCAGGAATTCTTAGCATCGGAGCACCTTTACCAGAGTTGCCTTTCCCCTGACGGCGAGAAGAGCGGCGCGGTGGCATCCGTGTGCCGTTGGGCAACCGATCAAGTTTGTGAGTTTCTCGATGAGTTCTTCGTAAGGCGTGAAGACGGCAAGGCAACCGCCACGTTCGGGGTCGATCAATTCTTGAACTATCCCGGCTCGCTAGATCTAGATCGGCTGACCCCATACGCTATTGCCTTGCGGCATTCGGACTACCCATCGGACGATCTGCCAGGCCCGAATGGCGTCTGGTTGTCATGGCTGTCACGCCACAAGATCGATGGGGCGTTCTACGAGGCAGGGGCCTTCGATGGACTGATCTCGATTGTCAGGACCGCTCAAGCGCCGATGGAGTACCTTGCGGCCCTGCACCTTCTGATGAGCGTGTTCATCGCAAATTACCGTGAAACCACTCCGGTGCACCGGGCAGAGATGGTTGCGGCTATGGTCAACCCTAAGGAACTCTCTGAAGTCGTTGGCAACGCCCTATCGAGAAGAACGTTCTCGGTGCATTCGTCGCGGGACTTGAGAAGCTACATCCTTACCAAGGCAACGAGCCTTTCGAAGAGCCCGGTGTCGGGAAATCTCCAAGTTGAGCTTGATGTGGCCGAAGTGAATGACGTGACCAAGAAGCTGTTGGGCTTTCTGCCGACCCGGAGCAGTACGGTGGATGTCCTCAGTGCAGGAACCCCGATACTGACAGCCGAGGTCCAAGAGATCATGAGGCGTCTTCGCTCCTTTCCCGGCGGGGAAACGGCTCTCGGGCAAGGTAGGGGCGATAATGTGCGTCAGTTTTTCGATGCGAATGTTCGCGCCCGGATAGGTGCGGTGGAAATTGCCACAGCCAGTAGGCACGCGGGCGCAGCACCCCGTCGACCGCGACCGACAGTAGGGTCGCCTAGCAAGGGGCGATGACACCCGGGATGGAGACGACCAACTTATGAGGAGCGCACTATCCCTTGAGGTGCCGCTACGGGACTAGAGAAGCCGTGTGACCGTTGACAGCCCCTACAAAGCCCCCTACAAAACCCGAATTGGCGGCGACGAAAACGTCAATGAAATCAACGCCTACGGGTCGCGTCGGCTGTCTCTTCTCGACCGCACCAGGTTCTCACGAGACCTGCAGTCCAAAACAAGCGGCTCCCCTCGGGGAGCCGTTGTTGTTTGTGCCCCTAGGTCTCGGCCGGCATCACCGCAGTCCGGTATCTGGAGAGCGCCAGCGCCAGGCCGCAGCCGGCGATGATCACCGAACCGGTCCAGAGTGCGACCCGATCGCCAAAGCTGAACGCGATCCAGCCGCCGAGTGGCGCCGCCACAGCGATCAGCCCCCAGTTGATCGAGCGGATCGTCGTGTTCATGCGACCACGCAGCGCCGACGGCGTCACCGCGTTCCGGTAGCTCATCTCGAGCGGTCCCCGGGCCCCAAGCGCGAATCCATAGACCAGTTGTGCAAGGCAGAGCGCATAGAGCGCACCTCCCGTTGCCGGTGCCAGGGCAGCAATGGCCCATCCCGTTGCTGCGACGAAATCGCTGCTGACCACCACGATCCCCAACCCGAAGCGGCGGGTGAGCGGTTCGGCCAGCGCAGCGCCGATAAAGCCGGCTACTCCCGCGCAAGCCAGCGTCAAGCCGACCGCAGGCGCGTCGAGCCCCAGTTGCGTGGCGTGGAACACGAACACCGTCCCGACGATGTTGTTGCCGACGAACCACAGGTGGAGCGTGATCGCGTAAGGCGACAGCATCGGATGCCGATAGATCCAGGCGACGCCTTCCTTGAGGTCGGCAATGATCGACTTGCGCGCCGCGCGACGCTCGCCGCCGGCATCCGGAACGCCCGCCAGCAGGGCGGCCGAAACGAGCGAGGAGGCGGCGTAGGCGAACAGGGTGAAGGGCGCACCGATAAGGCGCACCAGCGCCCCGCCGACCAGCGGTCCCATCGTCTGCGCAATCGTATAGGTCTGGGTCAGCTTGACGTTGCCCGCCGTCAGTAGTCCCGGTGGCAGCAGATCGGCCGTAAACGACTGGTGGGCGCCTCCCTGCAGCACTGCCGCAGTACCCAGCAGGAACACCAGCATCGCCAGCGTGAGCGGCGTCAGCCATCCGAGGACCGCCAGCGTGCCGATCGTCAGCAGCAAGAGGGCGCTGGCGAGGTCCACCGTGATCAACAAGTGCTTGCGACGGACCCGATCAACAATCACCCCGGCCATCAAGCCGAAGAGCAGCGAGGGCAGCCATTGCGCCGAACGGACGAGACCGATCTCGAGCTGGTTGGCCTCGAGCACCTCGATCATCAGCAGTTGCAGAGCCAGGCCGAAGACGAAGAGGCCGAGATTCGACAATCCGTCCGCCACCCACAGTCGAACAAAACCGGGCTGCGCCAGTAATTGCTTCAGTCCGCCTTCCCGCATCGGCTCCCCCAGCGACCGCTGGTTGAGCCGACCCCGAAAGCGCCGGCGCCGCAATGCGACATAGCGCTACTTGCCCTTCCAGCCCAGCAACCGCATGGCGTTTAACGTGACCAGCACCGTGGCGCCGGTATCGGCGAGAATCGCCGGCCACAGCCCCGTGATGCCGATGATGGTGGTGACGAGGAACACCGCCTTCAGCCCCAGCGCCACAGTGATGTTCTGGGCGATGTTGCCCATCGTCGCCTTCGACAGGCCGATCATGTTGGCGATATCGGCGACGCGGCCATGGAGGATGGCAGCGTCGGCGGTTTCGAGCGCCACATCGGTGCCGCCGCCCATGGCGATGCCGATATCGGCGGCCGCAAGGGCAGGAGCGTCGTTGATGCCGTCTCCGACCTTGGCGACGACGCGGCCCTGCTGCTGCAGCTCGCGCACGATACGCTGCTTGTCCTCGGGGAGGAGACCGGCGCGCACCTCGATGCCGAGAGCGGCGCCGATGGCTTTGGCGGTCCGCTCATTGTCGCCGGTGAGCATGACAGTCCTCACCCCCTCCGACTGCAAGCGGCGCAGCCCATCGGCGGCGTCGGCACGCGGTTCGTCGCGGATGGCGAGGAGGCCCGCCACCTCTGTGCCCACCAACAGCACCGAGACGGTCTTGCCGGCATCGTTGAGGGCGCCGATCCGCTGACGCAGCGCCGCATCGAACGGCACCTGCTCTTCGGCCGCCTTGGGCGAGGCGAGGAACAGGGCTTCGCCGCCGACCCTGCCGGTAACGCCCTTGCCCGGCACGGCCTTGGCGCCGGCAACAGGCGGCACGAAGGCCTTGTCGGCCGAGGCACGGGCTAGCACCGCCAGCGCCAGCGGGTGGCTGGAGCCGGTTTCCAGCGCCGCCGCCAGCGACAGCACCTGCGCTTCCGAGCGGGCGATGCCGATGATGTCGGTGACCTGCGGCTTGCCTTCCGTCAGCGTACCGGTCTTGTCGAGTGCCACGGTGTCGACCGTGCGCAACTGCTCCAGCACCGCGCCGCCCTTCAGCAGCAGCCCGCGGCGAGCGCCGGCCGATAGACCCGCGGCGATCGCCGCCGGGGTTGAGATCACCAGGGCGCAGGGACAGCCGATCAGGAGGATGGCGAGGCCCTTGTAGATCCACTCATCCCAAGGCTGGCCGGCCAGCAGCGGCGGCAGGATAGCGACCAGTGCGCCCACCACCAGCACGCTCGGCGTATAGTATTTCGAGAACTTGTCGATGAACCGCTCGGTCGGCGCCTTGCTTTCCTGGGCTTCCTCGACCAGCCGGACGACCCGGGCAATGGTGTTGTCGGCTGCCGCTGCCGTTACCCGCACCCGCAGCACGGCGTCGGTGTTGATCGTGCCGGCGAACACCTCGTCGCCCGCACCCTTGGTCATGGGCACGCTCTCGCCAGTGACCGGGGCCTCGTTGATGGCGGAACTGCCCTCGACGATGACCCCGTCGGCGGCGATGCGGTCGCCGGGACGCACGAGGATGATGGTGCCGACGGCCAGTTGGGCGGCGGGCACCTCGGACGTTCCGCCATCCCGCTCGACCAGCGCCAGCTTGGGCACGAGGTCGGCAAGGCCGCGGATACTGGCGCGGGCACGGCCGGCAGCGACTCCCTCGAGCAGCTCGCCGACGAGGAACAGCAGCACCACGGTCGCCGCCTCCTCGGTGGCGCCGATGAACACTGCGCCGATCGCCGCGATGGTCATCAGCGTCTCGATCGAGAACGGCGTGCCGGTCATGCCGGCGACGATGGCCCGCCGCGCCACCGGGATCAGGCCGACCGCCATGGCGACGAAGAACGCCCAGTGGCCGATGGCGGGGAACAGCTGCCCGGCGAGGTAGGCCGCGAGCAATGCGCCAGCGGAGATGAAGGTCAGGATGGCCTTTCGCGTTTTCCACCAGGGGCCATCAAGGATCTTGGCGTGGCCGGGGTGATCGTGATCATCGCCGGAATGGTCGTGGTCGTGGCTGCGATCGAAGTGATCATGCTCGGCTTGGCTGTGGTGCTCCGTCGTGCGAGCAGTAGACCCGGTGGAGGCGGGTTTAGCAGGGGAGATCTGGTACCCCAGCGCCTTCACCTGCCGCTCGATGGCGCCCCGAGCGACCTCGCCCGAGCGCGTCACCGTCATCGTGCCATTGGGGAGTGACACGCCGACCTCGCCGACTCCCGGCAACCGGCCGACGGCGTTTTCGATCTTGGTCACGCAGGCAGCGCAATCCATGCCGCCAACGCGGAATCTCAGCTTCTCGGCGGCCTCGGACATGCGGCACTCCTTGGATTCTTCATCATGTCCGCCTACATCTAGGACCTCTAGCCACTAGAGGATCAAGAGGTGAATGCGATGAATCTGCCGATCGGCGAACTGTCACGACGGACCGGCGTCAAGGTTCCGACCATCCGGTTCTACGAGCAGATCGGGTTGCTATCGGCGCCGCCGCGCACCGAGGGCAACCAGCGCCGCTACGGCAAGCCGGAAGTGGAGCGGCTGAATTTCATCCGCCACTCGCGCGAGCTCGGCTTCGAGGTCGAGGATATTCGCGAGCTCTTGGAGATGGCTGCCTCGCCGCAGGCCTCATGCCACCAGGCTGACAGCATTGCCCGCAACCACCTGACCGAGATCGACCGCCGCATCGCCAGCCTCACGGCGCTGCGCGGCGAGCTGACACGCATGGTCGAGGAATGCGGGCATGGCCGGATCTGCGATTGCCGCATCATCGAGGTGTTGGCCGACCACGGCGAGTGCGTCACCGAACACACGCACTAGGGTGCCTCTCGATTGGACGGCACGGAAAGCCGGTGCTCGACAGTTGCCCCATCCACCCGCTGTCAGATGGGGTTGTCGCAGTGGTCCAAACCCGGTCGTACGGTGCTCTAGCGGCTGGATGGCGGGTATTTGCCGTTGGCGTAGCCGAGGAAGATGCCGGCGATAATGCCGAGCACCAGCCCGACGCCAATCAGCATGATTCCGGGGCCTACGGCGCCACCGATGGCTTCCGGGCTGGCGTTCGGACCGAATGCTGTCAGCAACGGCCCGAGAATGGCGCCGATAACACCGAGGCCCATAAGCATGATGGCGCCGAAGAGCAGTTTGCTCCCGACATTGATCGAGAACGGATCACCATGCTCTGCCATTTGCTACGCCCCCTCAAGCGCACAGTAACCGCCAACGATAGCGACGGTGTCAGCTTAACGCGGGGAGGTGATGCTGCAAGTAATACTGAGGTTTGGCGTTACCGGGCTTGCCAGTTGAGCAACGTGTTGCCCGATTGGCAGAAACTGACAGCCAGGCCGGCTTCACCCTGCCAGCTGTGCGTATCACCGTCGCGGCGCAGCGGATGACCGGCGCGGCGCAACTCGGCGACGATCATGCCGACTTGATTGTGCCAGTCGCGCGCGTCCGGCGCCGTTGCCAGCCGCGAGCGGATCGCCGCCTGCTGCTCGCTGAGGCGCTCTGCTCGCTCTGTCGCATCGAGGGTCTGCAGCGCCGCGCGGCTGATGGGATGGATATCGTCGACCGCGGGCCGGATGAACAGGTCGAGCGCGGCCATCACACCACCTCCGCCAAGTGAAAGTTGCGGGCCACGGTGAAGTCGCGGAGCCCGAAGGCCGGCAGCTTGCCGGGGACGATGGCGTCGGCGACGGCAGCGTGGTTCTCGATGTCGGTGGCGTCGACCACCACGCGCAGAAAGGGCTCGGCCATCCCCAGCCGCACCTTTTCCTGCAACTCGAACAGCAGCACCCGCACATTGCCGCGGCTGTCGCAGGCAATGCACTCGGTGCCCGGGTCGTGCGCATGCAACGGCGGATCGAGGTGCAGCACCGCCGTATCGCGACCGCCGAAGCGACCGAGCGCCGCCTTATCGGTGACCACGGTCACCGGCACCGACGTGGCGCGCCGGGCGAATGGGGCAGGGGAGGTCATGGCGAACTCCCCGTGCTTGGCTGCCCCTCACCCCGACCCTCTCTCCAGAGGGGCGAGGGGGCGCACTTTGCACCGGCCGTGCCCCAACGTCCCCTCTCCCCGCTGGGGAGAGGGGTAGAGTGAGGGGTAGCCAGGCGAACCGGACGGGTGGTCATGCCCCCTCCTTATCCGAGCTTGGGATGTAGTTGAGGATCGGCCCGAGCCAGCGCTCGACCTCGCGGATCGCCATGCCCTTGCGCTTGGCGTAGTCCTCAACCTGATCGCGCTCCACCTTGGCGACGCCGAAGTAGAAGCTCTCGGGGTGGCTGAGATAAATGCCCGACACCGACGAGCCCGGCCACATGGCGTAGCTCTCGGTCAGTTCGACGCCGATGCGCTGCCTGGCGTTGAGCAGGTGGAACAGCGTGGTCTTTTCGGTGTGGTCGGGCTGCGCCGGATAACCGGGGGCAGGGCGAATGCCCTGGTAGGGCTCGCCGATCATCTCGTTGGGCGCAAAGGTCTCCGCGGCACCGTACCCCCAGAACTCCTTGCGCACCCGCTCGTGCATCAGTTCGGCGAAGGCCTCGGCGAAGCGGTCGGCCAGGGCCTTGATCAGGATCGACGAATAGTCGTCGTTCCGCCGCTCGAAGCGCTCGGAGATCACGTTTTCCTCGAGCCCGGCGGTGACGACGAAGCCGCCCAGATAGTCCGGGATGCCCTCGGGCGCGACGAAATCGGCCAAAGCCATGTGCGGTTTACCGCCGGTCTTCGAAAGCTGCTGGCGCAGGGTGAAGAACGTCGCCAGCTGATCCTTGCGGTCCGCATCGGTATAGAGCCGGATATCGTCGCCGACCTGGTTGGCGTGCCAGAAGCCGATCACCGCCTTGGGGCGGAACCAGTTCTTCTGGATCACTTCCTTCAGCATCTTCTGCGCGTCGTCCCAGAGTTGCCGAGCGGCGGGGCCCTGGTCCTTGTCCTCGAGCACCGCCGGGAAGCGGCCCTTCAGCTCCCAGGCCTGGAAGAACGGCGTCCAGTCGATGTACCTGGCGATCTCTGCCAGGTCATAGTTCTCGAACACCCGCGTGCCGAGGAAGCTCGGCTTGGGCGGCACGTAGCCATCCCATTTCGGCTGGAAGCGGTTGGCGCGGGCAGTGGCCAGCGAGGTGCGCTGCTTTTCGGCTTCGCTCTGCCGGTGCTTTTCGGCCAGCCGCTCGTACTCGGCCTTCACATCCTGGACATAAGCCGGGCGCTGCTCGTCGCTCAGCAGCGACGACACCACGCCAACGGCGCGGCTCGCGTCGTGGACGTGGACGGTCGGCCCGCCATGATATTGCGGATGGATCTTCACCGCCGTGTGGACGCGGCTGGTCGTGGCGCCGCCGATCAGCAGCGGCACGTGAAAACCCTCGCGCTCCATTTCGGAGGCGACATGCACCATCTCGTCGAGCGATGGCGTGATCAGGCCGCTCAGCCCGATGACGTCGACCTTCTCGGCCTTCGCTACTTCGAGAATCTTCGCCGTCGGCACCATGACGCCGAGATCGATGATCTCGTAGTTGTTGCAGCTCAAAACCACGCCGACGATGTTCTTGCCGATGTCGTGCACATCGCCCTTCACCGTCGCCATCAACACCTTGCCGGCGCTGCGGCGGCCGGTGGCGTTGCCGTCGGCGTTCTTCTCCGCCTCCATGAAGGGGAGAAGGTGCGCCACGGCCTGCTTCATGACGCGGGCGGATTTCACCACCTGCGGCAGGAACATCTTGCCGGAGCCGAACAGGTCGCCGACGACACTCATCCCGGCCATCAGCGGGCCTTCGATGACGTGCAGCGGGCGCTCGGCGCCGAGCCGGGCCTCCTCGGTGTCTTCGTCGATGAACTCGGTGATGCCGTTGACGAGGGCATGCGAGATACGCTCCGCCACGGGCTTGGTCCGCCAGGTCAGGTCCTTGGCCTTCTGCTCGCCGCCGGCCTGGCCCTTGAAGCGCTCGGCGATCTCCAGCAGCCGCTCGGTCGAATCCGCCCGGCGGTTGAAGATCACATCCTCGCAGGCCTCGCGCAGCGTCGGCTCCAGCGTGTCGTACACCGCTAGCTGGCCGGCATTGACGATGCCCATGTCCATGCCCGCCTGGATGGCGTGGTAAAGGAACACCGAGTGCATCGCCTCACGCACCGGCTCATTGCCCCGGAAGGAGAAGCTGAGGTTGCTGACGCCACCGGAAATGTGAGCGTAGGGAAGGGTTTGCCGGATGGTCCTCGTGGCTTCGATGAAGGCGATGCCATAACCGACATGCTCTTCGATGCCGGTGGCAATGGCAAAGATATTGGGGTCGAAGACGATATCCTCGGGCGGAAAGCCCACTTCCTCGGTGAGGAGCTTATAGGCCTTCGAGCAGATCTCGACCTTGCGCTCGTAGCTGTCGGCCTGACCCTGCTCATCGAAGGCCATCACCACCACGGCAGCGCCATATGAACGTACCAGGCGGGCGGCCTCGAGGAACTTGTCGACGCCTTCCTTCATCGAGATGGAATTGACCAGGGCCTTGCCCTGCACGCATTTGAGCCCCGCTTCGATCACCTCGAACTTCGAGCTGTCGATCATCAACGGCACGCGGGCGATATCGGGTTCCGCGGCGAGCAGGTTGAGGAACTCGACCATCACCTTCTGGCTGTCGAGCAGGCCCTCGTCGACGTTGATGTCGATGACCTGCGCGCCGTTCTGCACCTGGTCGCGCGCCACTTCGAGCGCCGCGGTGTAGTCGCCGGCAGTAATGAGCTTCCGGAACCTGGCTGAGCCCGTGACATTGGTGCGCTCGCCGATATTGACGAAGGGGATGTCCTCGGTGAGCGTGAACGGCTCGAGGCCGCTCAGCCTGAGGAACGTCGGCACCTCGGGGATCTTGCGCGGCTTGTACTTTCCGACCGCTTCCTTGATCGCCCGGATATGGTCCGGGGTCGAGCCACAGCAGCCGCCGACGATGTTGAGGAAGCCGTCGCGGGCAAAGCCCTCGAGCTGCCGCGCCATGAACTCCGGCGTCTCGTCATAGCCGCCGAACTCATTGGGCAGGCCGGCATTGGGGTAGGCGCAGATCAGGGTGTCGGCGACATCGGAGAGCTCGTTGATATGGGCGCGCATCGCATTGGCGCCGAGTGCGCAATTGAGCCCGATGGTGAAGGGCTTGGCGTGCCGCACCGAGTACCAGAACGCCGTCGGGGTCTGGCCGCTCAGGGTCCGGCCGGAAAGGTCGGTGATGGTGCCTGAGATCATCACCGGCAGCTCGTTACCACGCTCCTCGAAGATGCGCTGCGCCGCGAAGATGCCAGCCTTGGTGTTGAGCGTATCGGTGATGGTCTCGAACAGCAGGAGGTCGGCGCCACCGTCGATCAGCCCGTTGATCTGTTCGGCGTAGCCCGTGACGATCTCGTCGAAGGTGATGGCCCGGTGTCCCGGAGAATTGACGTCGGTCGACATCGAGGCGGTCTTGTTCAGCGGACCCAGCGCCCCCGCAACGAACCGACGCTTGCCGTCGATATCGAAAGCCTGCTGCGCCGCCTCACGCGCCAGCCGGGCGCCCTCGACGTTCAGTTCATAGGCGAGCGCCTGCATGCCGTAATCGGCCATGACGATGTCGGTGGACGAGAAGGTGTTGGTCTCCACCATGTCGGCGCCGGCGAGGTAGTACTGCAGGTGGATGGCCCGGATGGCGTCGGGCTGGGTCAGGTTGAGCAGGTCGTTATTGCCCCGCACGTCCTTGTGCCAATCCTTGAAGCGCTCGCCGCGATAGGCGGCCTCGTCAAGCTTCAGCTGCTGAATCATGGTGCCCATGGCGCCATCGAGGATCAGGATGCGTTCGGAGGCCGCCTGGGTAAGCGCTGCCCGCACCTCCTCGCCCCTGGGCAAGGAATTTCTATCGATCTCAATGTGTTGAGCTTCAGTCATCGCTCGACTTTCCAACGTCTGTCACGCCAAAATGCGTTCACCGCCGGCAGGGTGGCACGGCGGGATATAAAGATATCTTTATATGACTGCCGACCGCCCGGCAAGCAAGCCCGTTCCCGTTCCCGCGCCGCGAGGACGAAAACGTTCCTCCGATCAGGACTTTCACTTCCATGACAAAGCCGATCCTCCTCGTGCCCGGCCTCAACTGCACCGCCGAGATTTATGCGCATCAGGTGCCGGCGCTGTGGCAGTTCGGGCCGGTGACGATTGCCAACCACACGCAGGGCAGTTCGATGCAGGAAATCGCCGCCTCGATCCTCAGCGACGCGCCGCCGCAGTTCGCATTGGTCGGGTTCTCGATGGGCGGCTACCTGGCGTTCGAGATGCTTCGGCAGGCTCGGGGCAGGGTGCTAAAGCTGGCGCTGCTCGACACTTCGGCGCGTCCGGATACCCCGGAGGCGATTGAGAAGCGGCGAACGGCCATCGCCTTGACCGAGCAGGGTAAGTTCAATCTGGCTGTAGCGCAGTCGTTCCCCAATGCAGTCCATCCCGACCATGTCGGCAATGCCGACCTCAAGGCGCTGCACGTCCGCATGGCCACAGCGAATGGCGGCGAAACCTATATCCGCCAGCAGACCGCGATCATGAGCCGTCGGGACTCGCGGCCTGAGCTTGGCGCCATCGACGTGCCGACACTGGTGGTGGTTGGCGACAAGGATGCCATCACCGTGCCGGAGGCGGCGCGCGAGATGGCTGCCGGCATTGCCGATGCGAGGCTGGTTGTGGTGCCGCGGGCAGGGCACATGGCACTGGTCGAGCAACACACAACGGTGACGACCGCGATGGTGGAGTGGTTGAACCGCTAGAGCCGCCAGGGGGGGGGCACAGCGGCGTCCAGGGCGATTTCCCTAGCATTTGAAGCAAATTAACCCGGCCGCAACCACGTTGCGTTTCCTTGAGATCATCACCGCACGCCTTTGAGTATGATGCGGAATCTCTTTTGGGTTGATCTGGTTTTGGCAGTGTTTTCTCGCGACCTTCGCGCGGCCGCCCGGCTGCTTGTTCTTGCTGCGCTCGTGGCGCCGGTCCTGGCTGCCTGCGGCAGTGGCGGGGGAGGGGTGCCGCATATCAAGCGCGCCGCCTTCAGCTCAAAGGAGTTCGGCGTCGCCGTCAGCCCGCGCGTTACCAATGCCAAGAACCCGCCCAAGGGTGGCGGCCGCTACATGGTCGGCAAGCCCTATACGGTGCGCGGCGAACTCTATGAGCCGATCGAAAACCCTGTCGGCTATGTCGCCTCGGGCAATGCCTCCTGGTACGGCAACGACTTCCATGGTCGTCGTACCGCCAATGGCGAGATCTTCTCGGCCAATGCCATCTCCTGCGCCAGCCCGGTGCTGCCGTTGCCGAGCTATGTCCGCGTCACCAATCTCGACAATGGCCGCTCCATCGTCTGTCGCGTCAACGACCGCGGGCCGTACCTGCATGGCCGGGTGATGGACATGAGCTACCGCACCGCCGAAATCCTCGGCTATGCCAACCATGGCGTCGGCAACATCCAGGTAGAGTATGTCGGCCCGGCGCCGCTCAATGGCGACGATACCCGCATGCTGCTCGCCAGCCTCGATCGGCCGACGCGCATGGAGCAGGGCACGACCCGCCTCGCCATGAACGACAACCAGGAACGCCCGAACCTTATCGGCGGCATCATCGACATGTTCGGCTATGCCGAGACCAACGAGGCCGTTACCGGCGCCCATGCCGCGGTCAACGCCATGGCAACACGCTCGGGCTCGCTCGAGGGTTGGGTCGCGAGCGTCGACGAGGACAAGCGCGCCATCAAGCTCGAACTCGGCGTGTTCACCGATACCGTGCATGCCGAAGATGTGGCGCTGCAGTTCGCCATGCTCGGCGCGGTCGACGAGGATGCGGTTCGCATTCCCGGCGCCGCTGCCACACGACTGACACTCACCCATCTTAAGCCCGGTGTGGCGCGGGATGATGTAATGTCGCTCGCCAGGCAACTTGGACTCAAGGACCTGGTGCTCTATTAGTTTGAGAGCGGTCGAAAAGTGACCGCGATCGGGGTTGAGATTGCGGAACTTCAGCTTGAAACTGCTGGTCGCTTTGTTCGCCGTCGTTTCGGCAGCAGCCGCGCACGCGCAGGATTTCGACACCAAGGCGCCGTTTGCCGTGCTGATGGACTACGAGTCCGGCACGATCCTGTTCAACAAGGCGGCTGACGAGCAGCTCGAACCCGCCAGCATGGCCAAGCTGATGACGCTGGCCGTGGTGTTCGACCAGTTGCAGACGAACAAGCTCCAGCCGACCGACGAGTTCTTCATTTCCGAGCATGCCTGGCGCGATGGCGGCGCGTCCTCGGGCGGCTCGACCATGTTTGCCGAGCTCAACTCGAAGATCCCGGTGATGGATCTGGTTCGCTCGGTGATCATCCAATCCGGCAATGACGCGGCCATCGCACTGGCCGAGGGCATTGCCGGGAGCGAGCTCAGCTTTGCCCAGATGATGAACCAGTTGGGCAAGGAGATCGGACTCACCGGCTCGAACTTCGTCAACGCCACCGGCCTGCCTGACCCGGCGCAGTTCTCGACGGCGCGTGACCTTGCGACAATTGCCCGATTCATCATCGCGCAGTTCCCCGAGTACTACCCGATATTCTCCGAGAAGGAGTTCACCTGGAACAAGATCCGGCAGATGAACCGCAACTCGCTGCTCGAGATCGGCATCGGCGTCGATGGCCTGAAGACCGGACACACCGAGGCCGCAGGCTATGGCGAGGTGGTCTCGACCGCCGCCACCGGTCGCCGTCTGATCGCGGTGCTGCACGGGCTCAAATCGATGACCGAGCGCACCGAAGAGGCACGCAAGCTCGTCACCTGGGGCACGCGCGGGTTCGAACTGATCCCGGTGTTTCCTGAGGGGTCCGCAGTCTCCTATGCCGATGTTTATGGCGGTAGCAGCGGGCAGGTGTCGCTGGTGGGCAAGGGCAGCATTGATCTGTTCCTGCCCAAGGGGGCGCAGAACTGCCCGCAAGCCACCGTGACCTACAAGGCGCCGATCCGCCCGCCTGTGCAGAAGGGCGATCAACTGGCCCAGCTCAATGTCATGTGCAACGGCGCCGTGGTACAGGTCACCCCGCTTTATGCGGGCGAGGATGTCGCCGACGGCGATATCGTCCGCAAGGCGACCGATGCGCTGAAGGAACTGGCGCTCGGCTGGCTCTAGCTCAGGACTGGATGCAGATGCTCGATGTGCCGGCGAAGCCCGCCGCCCGATTCATCACCTTTGAGGGCGGCGAAGGCGTCGGCAAGTCGACGCAGGTCAAGCGCCTGCTGGTCCGGCTGAACCGCATGGACATCGAAGCGGTCCGCACCCGCGAGCCCGGCGGTACGCCCAAGGCCGAAGCGGTACGCGCCTTCATCCTGCAGGGGCGTTCAGAAAGCTGGGGGGCCGGCGCCGAAGCGGTGCTGTTCGCCGCGGCGCGCTACGATCATGTCAGCTCGCTCATCGCCCCCAGCCTCAGCAGCGGCAAATGGGTGATTTCCGACCGCTTCCACGACTCGACCCGCGCTTATCAGGGGCTGACGGGCGGCGTCGACGACAAGCTGATCCGCGGCCTCGAGACGCTGGCGCTCGACGGGCACCAACCCGACATCACGTTCATCCTCGACATGGATCCGGCCGTCGCCTTCGCCCGGGTCAACAACCGCGAGATCGAGAAGGCGTTGGCCGAGACCGGCGATCGCTTCGAGAAGGAAGATCTCGAGTGGCACCGCCGGCTGCGCGAGGCCTTCCTCGCCATCGGCAAAGCCAACCCGGAACGCTGCGTGGTGTTGCCCGCCGGCCAATCGGAAGATGCGCTGGAGCTGGAGATCTGGGATACGCTCTGCCGGCGCTTCCCCGAGCTCGAGGCAAAGGCCGACTGAATTGGACTATCCCGAACGCGAACCCGACCAGCTCGAAGGCGTGCCGCTGCCCGAGTACCAGACCGGCGTTTCCGGGCACGACGCGGCGCGCGCCACGCTGCTCGAGCGGCTCGATGCCGGCCGGCTGCCCGGCGGCATCCTGATCCACGGGCCGCGCGGCATCGGCAAAGCAACGCTGGCCTTCGACCTGGCGCGCCGTATCTTCGAGAAGACGGGCGATGAATCGCCGGTTCATATCGCCGCCCAGGTTGCAGCCGGCGCCTATCCGAACCTGTTCGTGATGCGAAAATCGGCCCGCGACACCGGCAAGGGCTATTACACCGCCATCCGCGTCGAGGAGGTCCGCCGCTTCATCGAGGAGATGCGGATGACGCGCGGCCGCGCCGGGCATCGCATCGCCATCGTCGATCCGATCGACGATTGCAACGCCTCGTCGGCCAATGCGCTCTTGAAGATCCTCGAGGAGCCGCCGGCCGACACGACGTTCCTCCTCGTCTCGCACCGTCCGGGTTCGCTCCTCCCCACCATCAAGTCGCGCTGCTTCCAGGTGGCGCTGCGGCCAATCGCCGATAGCGACGTGCGCACCGTGCTCGACCAGGTCGGCGGGCAGCCTATCGCCATCGAACGCGCGGTGTCGCTTGCCGGGGGGCGGCCGCGCCGCGGCTTCGAGGCCATGCTGCTGAGGGAGGGGGGCGCCCTGCAGTTGCTGCAGGCCTGGCTTGGCGACCCCGTCGGAGCGCCTTCAGCCGCCCGCATCGCGCTCGCCGATGCACTTGCCGCGGATCGAGACTCGGCCGAACTGCGCTTTGCCCGTGACATCCTCAACGACTGGCTGGCCGATGCGGCCAAGGCGGCGGCCGCCGCCGGCGACCGGGTTCGTCTTGCCTCTGCCAACGAGCTATGGGAGAAGGCGCGAGCCTCCCTCGCCGATGCCGACGAATACAACCTCGACATGCGGCAGACCCTGGTCGCGCTTTTCGATGCGATCCGGAAACACCAGCTCCTGAGCGTCCAGCCGACACCATGACCGACACGTTCTACGTCACTACCGCCATCGCTTATCCCAACGGCGCGCCGCATATCGGGCACGCCTACGAGATGATCGCGACCGACGCCATCGCCCGCTGGGCGCGGCTTCAAGGCAAGGAAACCTATTTCCTCACCGGCACCGACGAGCACGGCATCAAGATGGTGCAGACCGCGGCTGCCGAAGGCATTACCGCGCGGGAACTCGCCGACCGCAACGCCGCGCGCTTCAAGGAGCTGGCGGGGCGCCTCGACGTTTCCAATGACGATTTCATCCGCACCACCGAGCCGCGCCATTACGAGTCGAGCCAGGAAATCTGGCGCAGGATGGCTGCCAGCAACAATGGCGACATCTACCAGTCGACCTACAAGGGTTGGTATTCGGTCCGCGACGAAGCCTATTTCGACGAGGACGAACTCAGCGACGGCGAAGGCGGCAAGAAGTTCGCTCCGACCGGCGCCGAAGTGAAATGGGTCGAAGAGGACAGCTACTTCTTCCGGCTCTCGGCCTATCAGGATCGGCTGCTGAAGCTCTACGAGGAGCGGCCGGATTTCATCGCTCCCGAGGAGCGGCGCAACGAGATCATCTCGTTCGTCAAAGCCGGGCTGCGCGACGTTTCGATCAGCCGCACCACCTTCGACTGGGGCATCCCGGTGCCGGGCGCCGTCGGACACGTGATGTATGTGTGGGTCGACGCGCTCACCAACTACATCACCGGCGTCGGCTTTCCCGACGCTGCTTCCGACCAGTTCAGGAAGTTCTGGCCGGCGAACCTGCACGTCATCGGCAAGGACATCATCCGGTTCCACACCGTCTACTGGCCGGCCTTCCTGATGAGCGCCGGCATCGAGGTGCCGCACCGCGTCTTCGCGCATGGCTTTCTGACCTCGGAAGGCAAGAAGATGTCGAAGTCGGTCGGCAACATCGTCGATCCGCACGAGCAGCTCGACCTTTACGGTACCGATCCGGTGCGCTGGTACTGCCTGCGTGAAGTCAGCTTCGGCCAGGACGGCGACTGGGGCCGCGAGAAGTTCATCAACCGCAACAACTCCGACCTCGCCAACAACTTCGGCAATCTGGCGCAGCGCTCGCTGTCGATGATCCAGAAGAACTTTGGCGGGGCGCTGCCTGAGGCCGAGCCGACCGAGGCCGAGCATGCCATCGTCGCCACGGCCATCGCGGCCATCGGCAAGATGGACCTCGCCATGAAGACCCAGCAGATCCATGAAGCCGCCGGCGAACTGACAACGCTGCTCAACGCCGCCAACCTCTACTTCGCCGACCAGGCGCCATGGGGGCTGAAGGCCGACTTGCCGCGCATGGGCACGATCCTCGTGACGACGGCCGATATCGTCCGTCGTGCCGCCATCGCGGCGCAGGCGTTCGTTCCGGGTTCTGCAGCGAAGTTTCTCGATGCCCTGGCGGTGCCGGCCGACCAGCGTCTGCTCAGCCATGCGCTCAGCGCGTCCAGCGTTCCCGCCGGCACCGTCTTGCCGCCGCCCGAACCGGTATTCAAGAAGTTCGAGCACCCAAAGACGGCATAGGCCATGTTGATCGACTCGCACTGCCACCTCGATTTTCCGGAGCTCGCCGCCGATCGCGCCGGCGTCCTGGCGCGCGCCAAAGCGGCGGGGATCGATGGCATGGTCACCATCTCGACGCGGGTGAAGCGCTTCGACGAGATCAAGGCCATCGCCGAGGCGCATGTCGAGGTCTGGTGTTCGGTCGGCACCCATCCGCATCACGCCGATGAAGAACTCGACATCTTCACCGAGGACCTGGTGCGGCTCAGCGCCCACCCCAAATGCGTCGCCATCGGGGAAGCCGGGCTCGACTACTTCTACGACAATGCGCCCAAGGAGGCGCAGGAGACGGGCCTGCGCCGACACATCGCCGCATCGCGCCTTACCGGCCTGCCGCTGGTCATCCACTCGCGGTCGGCCGACGTCCACATGGCGGCGGTGCTGACTGACGAGGCGGGGCAGGGGGCCTTCCCCTTCGTGCTCCACTGCTTCACCGGCGGCACCGAACTCGCCCGTCGGGCGCTGGAGCTTGGCGGTTACATCTCGTTCTCGGGCATCATCACGTTCAAGAATGCCGAGGAGATCCGCGAGGTGACGAAGTTCGTTCCAGCTGACCGCTACCTGGTTGAAACCGATGCGCCGTATCTGGCGCCGGTACCGCATCGTGGCGGCACCAACGAACCCAGTTACGTCGCCCACACCGCGGCCAAAGTGGCGGAGGTTCGGGGTGTCAGCATCGAGCAGCTCGGCACCGAAACCACCGACAATTTTTTCCGTTTATTCTCAAAGGCTAAGGCGTAATGCCTGAAGCACAGCGTATCGTTGCGACGATCATGGGCTGCGGCTCATCCGGCGGCGTGCCGCGCATCGGCGGCCATTGGGGCGTGTGCGATCCCGACAATCCCAAGAACCGCCGCAGCCGCTGTTCGTTGCTGATCGAGGGCTACAGCGCCGGGTCGGACGAGCCGACGCGGATCATCGTCGATACTGGGTGCGACCTGCGTGAGCAGCTGCTGCGCGCCGAGGTCGATCGGGTCGAGGCCGTGCTCTATACGCACGAGCACGCCGACCATACTCACGGCATCGACGATCTTCGCGTGCTGGCGCTGAATAATCGCAGGCGCGTCGACGTCTATTTCAGCGCCGAAGCCGCCAACCGGATCGTGCCGAGCTTTGCCTACTGCTTCACCGCGCCGCCGGGCTCGGGCTATCCGCCAATCCTCAACCAGCACCTGATCGAAGCCGGTACGCCACTGACGGTGGACGGGCCGGGCGGCTCGATCACCGTGCTGCCATTCCGCCAGGACCACGGTGACATCTTTTCGCTGGGGTTCCGGGTGCGCAACTTTGCCTATTCGTGTGACCTGAGCGGTATTCCCGAGACATCGCGTGAGACGGTCAGCGGGCTCGATACCTGGGTCCTCGACGCTTTGCGACCGGCACCGCATCCGAGCCACCTGAGCCTGTCGGAAGCGCTCGAGTTGGTCGAGGAGCTAAAGCCGCGACACGCCGTGCTGACCAACCTCCATATCGACCTCGACTATGTCCAGACCGACGCCATGACGCCCGACCACGTGCGGCCGGCCTTCGACGGCCTGCAGATCGACATCACCGCCGGCGAGATCATCAGCCCTCGCTGATCCCCACGCGAAACCACGGAGCCATGCCGCCCATGATTGAAGTCATCGACACCGGCATTGCACCGTCGAGCGGTCCGATCAACGACTGCGTCCGCGCCGGCAAGCACGTCTGGCTGGTGGTGCTGGCCGAGGATCCGAAGACCGGCAAGATCACCGAGGGTGACATCGAGGTGCAGACGCGCCAGGCGCTATCGAACCTCAAGCAGGCGATCAACGCCGCCGGCGGCGAGCTCACCAACATCGTCCAGGTGCAGATCTTCCTGATCGACAGCGCCGACGCACCGGGCATGAACCGTGTCTATGCCGAGTTCTTCAACACCAAACCGTACCCGATCCGCGCCACGGTGGTGGTCAAGGAACTGCTGGCCAAGGGGCTCAGGATCGAGATCACGGCCACGGCGGTGCTGGGGTAGGGCGGTGAGGCTGACGCCCATCGAATGGGTTCGCAATTCTCACGAGGAGTTCTGCGGGTGAGTATCTACGAAGACCTTGGCATCAAGCCGATCATCAACGCGTCGGCAACACTCACCAAGCTTGGTGGGTCGCGCATGCCCAGGGAAGTGCTCGAGGCAATGCATGCTGCGGCTGGGTCGTTTATCGATCTGCCACTCCTTCAAACGAGGGTCGGGGACCGAATTGCCGAGCTCACCCAGAATGATGCCGCGTTCGTTTCCTCAGGTGCGGCAGCTGGGATCGTACTCGCGGTCGCAACGTTTATGGCAGCGCCGAACGAACCCGATCCGATGGCGTATCCAATGCTCAAGGGCATCACCAGGAACGAAGCCATCGTTTTCACTTCACAGCGCAACGGCTACGACTTCGCGATTGGGCAGACCGGCGCCTCCATCGTTGAGTGCGACGACACCCTGGACTCGTTCGAGGCGGCCATAACCGGGCGTACGGCGTGCCTGGTCTGGTTTGCTGGTGCGCTGGCGGCAAAATCGCCGCCGATCGAGGATGTCATCGCGATCGCCAGGAAGCACCACGTTCCGGTTCTGGTTGACGCCGCGGCTCAAATTCCACCGGTTTCGAATCTCTGGCACTACACAAAGGTCCTTGGCTGCGACGGTGTTGTCTTCAGCGGCGGCAAAGGTATCCGTGGGCCCCAGGCTGCCGGCCTGGTGCTCGGGAGCAGGGGACTGATTGCCGGTTGCCGCCGACTGTCGTCGCCAACGCAGGGCATCGGTCGACCCATGAAAGTCGGCAAGGAAGAACTCGCCGGAATGCTCGCCGCCGTTCAGTACACGCTGAATCAGGACGAGGACGTGCTTCTCCAGGCTTACGAGTCGATCGTCCAGAACTGGATCGATGCCCTCGCGGGGATTGCGGGAGTGACGACGGAACGCGGCTTCCCAAGCGAGGCTGGTCAACCTCACGCGCGCACGTTGGTTCGTCTGGATGCCGGGTTCAGGAAGACGCGCGACCAGGTCGTTGACGAACTCAAGAACGGCGATGTCTGGATTGAGGTGGCTGCTCCAGCCGATGAACCCAACACCATAGCGCTGAATCCGCAGACGCTGACGATTGACGAGGCCGATGTCGTTGCTGCTCGATTGCGACAGGTTCTGGCAAGCTGATCACGTTTCGAGGAAATTATCGATGGCATTCAAGGTCCGCAAACGCGGCAAACTCACCTATTACTATGAAGGCGATCGACCTGTTCTCTCGGCGCTGGTCACCGAGGAACAGGCGGATGGCGACCTCAAGATTCATTTCGCTGGTCTGACGGGTGGCTACTCCGCAAAGGGCGTGTTGGGACTGAGCGAACTGGTGTCGATGGATCCCCACCAGGAAGTCGCACTGGTCTTCAGGTGCTGGGAGAAGTGGGTGGTCGAGGCGGGAATCTGCTCGTCTTTGCGGGATATCGATTTCATCGAGATGCACGCATTCGGTGCCCAACCGAAGACGCCGAACATCCTCGCCGACCCCGCCGGATATGCCGCTGAGCAGGATCGCCTTCGGAAAGCCTATGCCGAGGCGTACTCATCCTTCTTCGCCGATAACCTTCCCGAAAATGGCGTTCCATGCCGCTTCACCGTCCATCTGATCGATTTCCCGGACAAGGCGGCCTCGTACGAGTTCTATTCGACCGCGCTTCTCCAACGCGCATTGCAGAAGGATTAGTCGTGCTGGGCAACCAGCACGCCTGCTTGTGGCGCGGAGACGAGGTTCAGGAGGTAACGGATACCGTGGAACTGTAGGCGGCCGCTGTCCAGTACCGTCTGAGGGGGGATCGAGCATCCGGCGCCTGATGGGCCGTGCGAGCGGATACGGCAAGAGGTAACGACCTCGCAGCCGTGCGCACTTGATTGGCGGACGACAGTTGTCATATTGAGAGATGACAACTGTCCAAGGACGTGACCATGAGCACAGCGATTGCCACAAAGAGCGAGGAGAGCGGAAACCTGGTTCGAGTCGTCGACCTGCTCGGCGGCCCAACGGTGCTGCGGCAGACGATCTCTTCGGCGATCGATGCCCACGAGATGCTCATCTCCGGCATGCCGGGGCCAGCCCTGGCGCACCTGATCATTCGCCTGGGTGATGTCGGCAAAACCATCTATTTCGAGCGTGCGATCGGCCTGAGCCACCGCACGGTCCAGCGTCGGAAGGAAGATCCCGAGCGCCTCCTCACCCCAGAACAGAGCGGCCGCGCCTGGAAGTTCGCCGAGGTTTTCGCCAAGGCGGCCGAGGTCTTTGGTACTGAAGACGAGGCCCGCCGGTGGCTTGAAGAGCCCGCAATGGCCCTCGATCAGCGCCGGCCGATCGACTTGCTGGCCTCGCCGGCCGGTACCGAGCTCGTCGAGAACCTGCTGCTGCAGCTCGAGTATGGCGTCTACGTATGAACGTGCTTCCTGGCGCCCTAGGCGGCACCGAACTCGTCGTCTGGCGGCTCGACCAGAAGAAGCACGCGTCGAGTTGGGACTCGGGTGAGGGCGCCTTCCTGGGCGGCGGACGGTGGAACCACAAAGGCGTCCGTGCCGTCTACTGCGCGATCGACCCTTCGACAGCCATCCTCGAGGTCGCGGCACACAAGGGCTTCAAGACACTCGACACCGTGCCCCACGTCCTGACTTCGGCGATCGTCACCGATCTGACGGACATCCATATCGTGCGAGCCGAGGATCTGCCGAACCCGAACTGGCTTGTCCCGGGACTGCCGAGTGCCGGCCAGCAGCTATATGGCGCTGACCTTCTAGCCCGCCATCCGTTGATCATGGTGCCCAGCGTTGTGTCCCGGCACAGCTGGAACCTGGTCTTCACCGTGCCGGCAGCCGGCGGGCGCTATGCCCAACGCAGCCAGGAAGACTTCGCGCTCGATCCGCGGCTGCATCCACCGGCTTAATCGCGAGCGCCAGCCTGAACGTCCGAAGCTTGCCCGTTGTCTCGCTCGGTTACGTCCAATGGGGCGTGGTGTGCAGGCACTGGGTCGACTAGGTTCGCAACGGAACTTGATGCGACTCGAACTCCGGACCTGGCGTTGACCGGAACTGCGGTCCAGGGGAGGTCACGTTGACCTTAACTGTGGGACCGAGCTTCGCTGGCGTTGACCTGAATGTACCTAAAAGGACTTCAATTTGAGTATGTCGCAGCCGTGCTGGATAACCTAGCCGCCGTGGATACACGCGATAGTTCCATAATATATCTTATGCGAATGGAGGAATAGCCGATATGCCGACCGAAGCCGACCTCACCCAGCAGCTTATCGAGGCCCAACGTGCCGGCCGGCACGATGTCGACGCTGTCCCCTATGCGGCGCTCGATCGTGCTGCGGCCCTCCGCATTCAGTCGGCGACGATGAGCGCACTCGGCGAAGCGCCGGCGCTGCTGAAGACGCTGGTCACGCCGGATGGCCTCGGCACTTGCGCACCGATCTATCGCTCGCGCGTCGGCAACAGCGGCGCGTTCGAGTTGTCGTCACCGACGATCACCGGGCTTGAGGTCGAAGTCGGCCTGGTACTGACCAGCGACCTCAGCACCGATGCCGCCAATCGCGACGAGCTCGATATCATCGAGGCGATCAGCCATTACTTCGTTGGCGTTGAGGTTTGCGGTACGCGCTACGCCGATCGCTCGCTTGCCGGCGTCTATGGCGGGATTGCGGACAACGCCTCGGCCTATGGCTACGTCATCGATCCCAGTCATCGCGACGCCGGGGCCGAGATCGGCAACTACGACGTGCACCTGGAGTTCGCCGGACAGCAGATCTGGTCTGCCCCGGCCAAGCACTCGTTCGGCACTGTGCTCAACTCGTTCATTGCCTACGCCAAGAACCAGAACCCGGCCTTCCCGCTTAAGGCCGGAACGGTCGTCACCACGGGCTCGCTCTGCGGGCTCGTGCCGATCAGCGGCACCGGCCACGTCGTCGGTCGCTTCGGCAACCACGCCGTCAGCTTCGACATCACCTGAGATCCGCCATGCAGCCCTCCCGCGACATTTCCCGCCTGATCGAGATCATGGCCGCCCTCCGTAACCCGGACGGTGGCTGTCCGTGGGACCTGGAGCAGGATTTCGCCAGCATCCGCCATTACACTATCGAGGAAGCCTACGAGGTCGCCGACGCCATCGAGCGCGAGGATTATGCCGACCTCCGCGAAGAGCTGGGCGACCTGCTGCTGCAGCCCGTCTATCACGCCCAGATGGCCTCGGAGCAAGGCCTGTTCGATATCGGCGACGTGGTTTTTGCTATTACTGAAAAACTGATACGCCGACATCCTCATGTCTTCGGCGAGGAAGCAGCGCGCAACGCTGGCGGCGCCAAGGCCAAGTGGGATGAGGTGAAGGCCGACGAGCGGGCGAAAAAGGCCGAGCGCAAGCAGGTCGCTTCCTCCATCCTCGATGATGTACCGCACGCCCTGCCCGCCCTGGCCCGTGCAGAAAAGCTCAGCCGCCGCGCTGCCTCGGTGCAGTTCGACTGGCCCGATTGGCGGCAGACGCTGGCGAAGGTTCGTGAGGAGCTCGACGAAGTTGCGGCCGCCGCCGAGGCCGGCAACACCGCCGAGATCCACGAGGAACTGGGCGACCTGCTGTTCGCGGCCGCCAACCTTGCCCGCAAGCTCGGGTTCGAGGGCGAATCCGCGCTCCGCGACGCGAACGTCAAGTTCGACCGCCGCTTCCGCTACGTCGAAAGCCGCGCCAGCGAAGACGCCGTGCCGCTGGCGGAAGCCGGCCTCGACCGGCTCGACGGCTACTGGAACGAGATCAGGGCCAAGGAGCGCGGGTAAGGGCTAGTTGGGACCCAATTGTCCACTTGCGCTGTGGTGAGTTGGGTCCCAGCTTTCGCTCACAAGCGCTAAGTTAGGATCGCGCCCCACCCACCGGGTCATTCCCTCGAAAGCGGGAACCTCTGTTTTCGTGCCTGCCGCGCGATCGCAAACGGAGTTCCCCGCTTTCGCGGGGATGACACCGAGTTTGGGGGACTTGCAGAGCCTCGGTTAACGCGCTGCGATCCACCCAAAGCTTAGCGCATATGCTTTCGCTGGGATGACAGCCGGTGGGTAGGTCCACGACTGAGCCCAACGAGCTTCGTCAGCCCAGCTCAAGCGTGCAACGGCAGAGCGTTTATCCGCGCTCAGGCCGCGTCTGAGCCTTCGATGCGGCCGGCGAAGCGTTCGGTGAAGGCGTTCTTGTGCCGGGCCTCGACCCGGACCTCGTAGACCTGGCCGTTCTCGTCCGGCTCGTCCTTGCCGATGATCTCGGCGTGGGCGTAGAGCCAGCCGACATCGGCGCCGGCGGTATGCGGCACCAGCACGCGGTAGGTCCGCCCCTGCCCGGCCAGCACCTTCTCGATGGTGTCGAGCAGCCTGTCCAGCCCCTCGCCTGTCTGCGCCGACACCGGCACGGATGCGGAAACCTTGCCGAGCGGCGACAGCGTCGCCAGCGCCGGATAAGTGCCATCGGCGTCACGCTCGAGGAGATCCACCTTGTTCCACACCTCGATGATCGGAGTGGTCTCGGCCGACATGCCGAGCTCTTCGAGCACCTTCAGCACGTCCTGTGCCTGCGCCGCATGATCAGGGTTGGCGACGTCGCGGACATGCAGGATCACGTGGGCTTCCAGCACCTCTTCGAGCGTGGCGCGGAAGGCGGCGATGAGGTCGGTCGGCAGGTCGGAGACGAAGCCCACGGTATCCGACAGCATCACCTCGCGGCCATGCGGCAGGCTGATCTTGCGCACCGTGGTATCGAGGGTGGCGAACAGCAGATCCCTGGCGAACACCCCTGCCCCGGTCAGAGCATTGAATATGCTGGATTTCCCGGCATTGGTGTAACCCACCAGCGCCACTACCTGGAACGGCACGGCGTCGCGCCGGCCCTTCTGCTGGCCGCGGGTCTGGCGCACCTTCTCGATGCGCTCTTCGAGCATCTTGATGCGGTCCTGCAGCTGGCGGCGATCGCTTTCCAGCTGGGTTTCGCCGGGGCCGCCCATGAAGCCGAAGCCGCCTGAACCGCGCTGGCGCTCAAGGTGGGTCCAGCTGCGGACCAGCCGGCTCTTCTGGTAGTTGAGATGGGCGAGCTCGACCTGCAGCACGCCCTCGCGGGTGGCGGCGCGTTCGCCGAAGATTTCGAGGATCAACCCGGTGCGGTCCAGCACCTTGGTGCCGGTTTCCTTCTCGAGGTTGCGCTGCTGGATCGGGTGCAAGGCGGTGTCGACGAGCAGCAGCTCGATCTCCTCCTCCTTTACCCGCTTCGCAATCTCTTCCACATGCCCGCCGCCGATGAAGGTCGCGGGCTTGATCTCGCGGACCTTGGCGATCTCGGAGAACACGATCTCAACCCGGATGGCGCTGGCCAGCCCTTCGAACTCGGCCTTGCGTGCCTCGATGCTGTGGGTGGCGGCGCGGCCGCGGACGTCGGGTATGACGAGGCCGACACGGGTCGGGGCGCTACGCTGGTCTATGAATGCCTGAGGGCCGCCCTTGCGGGCGGCCTCGTCGTCAAAGTCATCACTCAAGTTTTGTCTCAGTCCTCGCCGGTGTGCTCAGGATCGAACAGCTGGATCGGAGCGCCCGGCATGATGGTCGAGATGGCGTGTTTGTAGACCAGCTGCGACTGCGCATCGCGCCGCAGCAGCAGGCAGAAATTGTCGAACCAGGTGATCACGCCCTGCAGCTTGACGCCGTTCACGAGGAAGATCGTGACCGGCACCTTCTGCTTTCGGACATGGTTGAGGAACGCGTCCTGGAGGTTCTGGGTCTTTTCGCTGGGCATTCGTTGGCCTCTTCTCGCGGGATGTTACGCGGGCCGCAAGCCAACGGCCACGCCCTGTTGATGGGAACAACGGCCGCCACCGCCCCTGCTCCCTTTATGGTTACTCTCCCATCGCCTTTGAAGTATGGCACAGAAGAATCTTAGTGCCTACCCGTACACGCGCATGGCAGTCAGAGCCCTAGCGACTTGATTTTGCGGTGCAAAGCGCTGCGCTCCATGCCTACGAACTCGGCTGTCTTGGAGATGTTCCCGCCGAAGCGCTCAATCTGCGCCATCAGGTACTGGCGTTCGAACACCTCGCGAGCGTCGCGCAACGGCAGGCTCATCAGGTGAGCCGACGAGTCGCTGTCCCCGACGGTCGGCAGCACTTCGCCGATATCGGGAGGCAGCATCGCTGCGGTGATCACCCCATCGGCCGGGGTCTGGTCCTTGACAAGGATCAGCAGCCGCTCGATCGAGTTGCGCAACTGACGAGCATTGCCCGGCCAATCCTGCCCCTGCAGCACGGCCACGGCGTCGTCGCCGATCGACAGGCTCTTGAGGTTATGCAGGCGGCAGACCTGTTCGATGAACACCTCGACCAGCGGCGGGATGTCCTCGCGGCGCTCCTTCAGCGGCGTCAGGTGCAGCGGCACGATCGACAGCCGGTGGAACAGGTCGGAGCGGAACTGGCCCTCCTCGATCAGTCCGGCGACGTTCTGCGAGCTCGACGAGATGATGCGCACATCGATCGGCACCGCCACGGCACCACCGACCCGGTTGAACTTGCTCTCGACCAAGGTGCGAAGCAGCGCCTGCTGGGCCGCTTGCGGCAGGGCCGCGACCTCGGAGAGATACAACGTGCCACCATGCGCCTTCTCCAGCGCCCCGACTTCGGTCCTGAGCGTGCCGGTCTTTTCGCGGGATTCGCGGCCGAACAGCACGACCGCCACTTCCTCGGGTGAGTAGAGCGAGCAGTTGATCTCGACGAATGGCGCCTCGGCCCTGGCGCTGCGCTGGTGGATCAGCCGGGCCGAAAGGCCCTTGCCGGTACCGGACGAACCGGAAATGAAGATGCGCGAGTTGGTGGGCGCCGATTTGTCGATAACCCCCTTCACTGCCTGCATGGCCTGCGAGTTGCCGACCAGCTCGACGGTCTTGTTCGAGCGCTCGCGAAGATCGGCCACCTCGTTCTTCAGGCGTGCCGCCTCCATGGCGCGCTGGGTGATCAGCAGCAGCCGATCCACCTTGAACGGCTTCTCGATATAGTCGTAGGCGCCACGCCGGATAGCGCTGACCGCCGTCTCGACATTGCCGTGCCCCGAGATCATCACCACCGGCATATCCGGGTGCTGGCTCTGGAACTCATCCAGCAGCTGCAGGCCGTCAAGCCGGCTGCCCTGCATCCAGATATCCAGGAACACCAGGCTCGGCCGGCGCCGGGCGATCTCGTTCAGCCCGGAATCGGCGTCATGCGCCTGCCGGGTCTGGTAGCCCTCGTCCTCGAGGATACCCGCGATCAGGTCGCGGATGTCGTCCTCGTCATCGATAATGAGAATGTCGAGGGCCATCAGGTATTATCAACCGCTTGCAATTGCGGCTCCTCTTGCTGTCCGCTTTCAGGGTCTGCCCCACCCGCTGCGCTATTCGTGGTCTCGGTCGCGGCCTGCTGCTCCGCCACCGGTTGGGAAGCTGCTGGCTCCCCCTCGTCTGTTTCACCCGGCCGCCGTGACGGCAGAGTGAAGGTAAAGCAGGCGCCAACGCGCCCGTTCTCGTCCGGCTCGGCGTCGATCAGATCGACCTTGCCGCCGTGCTGTTCAATGATTTTTGCGACAATCGCCAGCCCGAGCCCCGTGCCCTTCTCGCGCGTCGTAACATAAGGTTCCAGCAGCCGATGCCGGTTCTCTTTCGGCCAACCCTTGCCGTTGTCGGAGATGGACAGCCGAACCATGTCACCTTCGGGGCGGGCCTCGACGGAAATCACCGGATTCTTGATGCCTTCAAGTCCTGCCCCCTCGATCGCCTCGACGGCGTTCTTGATCAGGTTGGTCAGCACCTGGCTGATCAGGCGGTTGTCGAACCAGGCGATGATCGGCGCTTCGGGAAGGTCCATGTCGATGGTGACTTCCGGCAGGCGCACGCTTTCGAGGAATACCGCCTGGCGGATCGACTCGGTCAGGTTGCCCTTTTCCAGCTTGGCTTCCGGCATGCGCGCGAACGACGAGAACTCGTCGACCATGCGGCCGATATCGCCCACCTGCCGGATGATGGTGTTGACGCATTTGTCGAAGACTTCGAAGTCGTCGGCAAGCTTGGACGCATAGCGGCGGCGCAGCCGCTCGGCGCTGAGCTGGATCGGGGTCAGCGGGTTCTTGATCTCATGCGCGATGCGGCGAGCCACATCGGCCCAGGCGCCGGTTCGTTGGGCCGAAAGCAGGTCGGTGATGTCGTCGAGCGTCACGACGAACCCCTTGCTCTCGGTGATTGTGCCTTCCCGGGTCAGTTGCACCTGATAGGTGCGATAGTCCGGGCCGGAGCCGATTTCGATCTGATCGCGAATGGTGCCGCGACGCGCCGACTTGGCGCGCTCGATGACCGGTGCCAGCGCCGGAATGACCTCGTCGATGCGCTTGCCGACGAGGGAGATTTCGTCCGCGCCGAACATTTCGGCGGCGCGCAGGTTCACCAGCGTGATGGCGCCGAACGGATCAAGCCCGACGATACCGGCCGACACGCCCTCCACCACGGCCTCGGTGAACTGGCGGCGCTTCTCGTTGGTCTCGTTGGCCTCGACCAGCGCCACACGCTGGGTCTTGAGCTGCTGCGTCATGGTGTTGAAGCGGCTGGAGAGATCGCGGAGATCGCCCCTGCCCTCCTGCACCGGCACACGGACGTCGAGGTCGCCCTCCGAAACGCGGCTCGAGGCAATCATCAGGTTGCGGATCGGGTCGACGAAGCGGTTGGCAAGGGCGATACCGATCCACACCGCGGCGAGCAGCAGCACCAGCGCCATGCCGATATACATGAGCGTGAAGGTGATCTGGAAGACCAGCCGGTTGCTCTCGTAGTTGCGGTACTCGGTGATGTTCGCGTCGGTGAGCCGGGTGAACTCCAGCACTTCCGGGTCAACCGGGCGCGCCACGAAGAGATAGGTGTCGTCGTAGCCACGCAGCTTCACCACCGAGCCGACGAGATTGGTGCGACCGGGGCCGATTTCCGTCGGCGTGCCTTCCACCACGCCCTGCGTCAGGCCGGCAGGTACCCGGGGCGCCGTGCCCGGCGCGTTGATCTGCGCCTTCATCAGGGTGTCGCCATCGGCCGAGATCAGTGAGGTGAAGGGCAGCGAGCGCGTCACCGCGAGGGCGGTCAGGATGCGCTGGAACTTGGTGCGGTCGGTCTCGAAAGTGCCGCGGGCCTGTTCCAGTTCGTTGGCCACCCAGATGATGTCGTCACGCAGCACCTGCGAATGCTCGAGCAGGTAGGAGCGGGCGACCAGGCGCGAGCTCTCCACCATGGTGCGGGTGCGTTCGGAGAACCACTGGTCAAGCCCCTGGTTCAGCGAGATCATGGCGACGACCGCCACCAGCAGCGCCGGGACAGCGGCCACGGTGGCGAACATCGCCACCATGCGCACCTGCAGGCCGGCGCCGGCCTGCCCGCGCACCCGCGCCTGGACCAGCAGCGTCGCCTCGGTCAGCACCAGCGCAATCACCGACAGCACCAGCAGGCCATTGATGATCCAGATAATCGTCCAGACCTCGGGCGTCGGCTCGATGTCGGTGGCGCCGGTCATGATCAGGAACGAGCCTGACGAGACGAACACCGAGAGCAGAACGATAATCAGACCGATGGTGCGAATGGCCCGGCGGCCGGCGTTGCCAAACAGCAACGGACGTGCCGAGGACGGCGCGGGCGCCGGAATCGACTCAGGTGGTGCGTCGCCTGCGAGCGTTGCGTCGTGCATCCAGAAGCCGGGTTGTGGGCGAAAACGTGGGCGGCCTGCCCCACCAATTCACCCTTCAAGACAATTGTTGCTGAAATGTGACACCGAGAAGAGGCGCCAGAGCAACTCACCGGCTTCCGTAACCCCGTCGATGTATTTTCGCAACAGCCGTGTGCAACGCCCTCGGCAATGTGATGTATCAGCCGGCCGATCACCCCTGTCGGCGCGACTGCTTGACGATCTCGATCGAGTGGGCGCGGATCTTCTTGCGCAGGGTATTGCGGTTGAGGCCAAGCAGGTCTGCCGCGCGGATCTGGTTGCCGCCACAGGCATTGAGCGCCATGGCGATCAATGGCGCCTCAACCCGGTCGAGCACGCGCTGGTAGAGCCCGGCCGGCGGCAAGTTCGGTTCGTACTCGCGCAGCACCTGGGCGACATGGGTCTCGACCGCGGTCGACACGTCCACCGGACCGCTGGCGGTCTGTACCGGCTGCCGATCAGCGAGGTTGAGCTCGCTCTGGACGATTTCGAGCGAGATGTTCTCGTCGGCGTAGAGCGCCGACAGGCGACGCACCAGGTTCTCAAGCTCGCGGATATTGCCGGGCCAGGAGTAGTTGTGCATCAGCCGGATGGCGTCGGCGGAGATGGTCTTGACCGGCTCGCCTTCGCGCTGTGCGGCGCGCAGGAAATGCTGCACCAGGTCGTTGATGTCATCGACGCGTTCGCGCAGCGGTGGCAGGCGGATCGGCACGACATTGAGCCGGTAGTAGAGATCCTCGCGGAACAGACCCTGGCGGATCATCTGGCTCAAATCGCGGTGCGTTGCCGCGACGATGCGGACGTTGGATTTGATCGGCGTGCGGCCGCCGACCATGGTGTATTCGCCCTCCTGCAGCACGCGCAGCAGCCGGGTCTGGGCATCCATGGGCATGTCGCCGATCTCGTCGAGGAACAGCGTGCCGCCCTCGGCCTGCTCGAAACGACCGGAGGAGCGAGCGGTGGCGCCGGTAAAGGCGCCCTTCTCGTGTCCGAACAGTTCGGCTTCGATCAGGTCGCGCGGGATAGCCGCCATGTTGATGGCGACGAACGGGCCGTTGCGGCGCTTGCCGAAATTGTGCAGCGCCCGCGCCACCAACTCCTTGCCGGTGCCGCTCTCGCCGGTGATCATCACCGTCAGATCGGTCTGCATCAGCCGCGCCAGGGCGCGATAGATGTCCTGCATGGCCGGCGAGCGGCCGACCAGCGGCATGGTCTCGCCCGGTTCGTCTGCCTTCTTCTCGGCCGGAGAGGTCTTCTTCGCGTCGGCCAGCGCCCGCCCGACCACCGAGAGCACCTCGGTGATATCGAAGGGCTTTGGCAGGTATTCGTAGGCGCCGACTTCATTGGCCCGGATCGCGGTCATGAAGGTGTTCTGCGCGCTCATCACCACCATTGGCAGGTCGGGGCGCAGTTTCTTGATCTTGGGCATGATGTCGAAGGCATTGCCGTCCGGCATCGCCACATCGGTGATCAGCAGATCCCCTTCCCCGCGGCTCACCCAGTTCCACATCGTCGAGAGGTTACCGGTGGGGCGTACCTCGTAGCCGGCGCGGGTCAACGCCTGGTTGAGCACCATGCGGATCGCGGCATCGTCGTCGGCGAGCAGGATAGTATGGCTCATTCAGCCGGAACCTCTTCGGGGACAGTTTCGGTGACGGCGCTCTTGGCGGCGACCGGCAGCAGGATGCGGAAGCGGGTGCGCCCCGGGCGGCTGTCCATGTCGACGACGCCGCCATGATCGCCGATGATCTTGGCGACCAGCGCGAGGCCAAGGCCGGAGCCGTTGGCCTTGGTGGTGACGAACGGGTCGAACAGGATCGGCACCATGTCGGGCGGCACGCCGGGGCCGTTGTCCTCGATGACGATCTCGAGCGGCAGAGAAATGCGCTCGGAAACACCCTGTACCGAAATGCGGATGCCCGGGCGAAACGCGGTCGAGAACCTGATCTCAGGTTTCGGTGTCCGCTCAAGGGCTTCCGCCGCGTTCTTCACGAGATTTAGGAACACCTGGATAAGCTGATCGCGGTTGCCGCCGACCGGCGGCAGCGACGGATCATACTCCTCATGGAAGGAGATCCCCTTGGCGACGCCGTTCTTGGCGAGCAGCTTCACCCGGTCGAGGATGACATGGATATTGATTGGCTCGCGCTCGATCGGGCGGTCGTCGCCGAACACCTCGACCCGATCGATCAGGTCGACGATCCGGTCTACCTCGTCGCGCACCAGCCGGGCCAGCGGCAGCTCGTCAGCCGTGACACTCTGCTCCAGTAGCTGCGCTGCGCCGCGGATGCCGGAGAGCGGGTTCTTGATCTCGTGCGCCAGCATCGAGGCAAGGCCGGTGACCGAACGCGCCGCGCCACGGCTGACCAGTTGCCGGTCGATCTTGTCGGCCATGGTGCGCTCCTGGAACAAGAGCGCAATGCGGCCATCCGCGTCGGAGAGCGGCGAGGCGAAGACATCGACGATGCGATCGTCGCCCACATCGGAGAAGCGGGAGGAACCGACACGCACCCGATACTCGGTCATCGGGCCGCGGCGATCGGCCACCGCCTGCATCAGGCCGATGATGGGCGAACCAAAGGCGATGAGATCGTCGAGCCGCTGGCGCGACAGGACGCTCTGCGAAGCGCCGAAGAATGCCTCGGCGGCGTAGTTGACGAAGACAATGGTGCGGTCTTCGGTGCAGACGATGACAGGCTGCGGCAATGCCTGCAGCACGGCAGTGCTGAGGGCCGGCGGGGGAACCTTGCTCATGCGGCGAGCCTCCAGTCGCCGGCATAGACATCGGCGATCATCCGCGTCACGGCGGCAGGCTCCAGCTCATTGAGCAACTGGCTGCGGACAGGCTTGTCGAGCACGATATTGGCGGCCTCGAGATACCAGTCGAGGTGCTTGCGCGCCGCACGAACGCCGATCTGCGTGCCGTAATCCGTCATCATGGCGTCGTAGTGCTCGGCGACCAGCTCGGCCAGTGCCGCGCCTGTTGGTGCGGCCAGCGGCTCGCGGCCAGCCAGTTGCGCGCCAATCTGGCCAACGGCCCAGGGCTGCCCCTGCGCCCCGCGGCCAATCATCACCGCGGCGGCGCCGGACTGCTCGAGCGCCTCGCGCGCCGCAGCGATGCTGGTGATATCGCCGTTGACGACGACCGGCACGTTCACCGACTCAACTACCGGGCGGACCAGATGCCAGCGCGCCTCGCCCTTGTAGAACTGCTGCCGGGTGCGGCCATGCACGGTAATCATCCGGGCCCCGGCATCAACGGCGCGGCGCGCCAGGTCGGCGGCATTGAGGCTGTCTTCATCCCAGCCAAGGCGCATCTTCACCGTCACCGGCAGGGGCGTTGCGGCCACGACGGCGTCGATCAGCTTCAAGGCCTCATCCGGCACCCGCATCAGCGCCGACCCGGCATAGCCATTGGTGACGCGCTTGGACGGACAACCCATGTTGATGTCGATGATATCGGCGCCGGCCGCATACGCGATCTCGGCGCCCTTCCGCATCCACTGCGCTTCGCAGCCGGCGAGCTGCACGACATGCGGCAGCGCGCCGGATTTGTTGAGGCGGCGCACCATGTCGTCATTGTTGGTGGCCAGCGCGTTGCTGGCGATCATCTCCGAGACGACAAGGCCGGCGCCAAAGCGCTCGGCGAGTTTCCGCATCGGCGCGTCGGTGATCCCCGCCATCGGCGCCAGAAAGGCGCGGTTCGGCAACTTATGACCAGCAATGCTCAATGTGCAGGCAATATCAGACACACCCTGCCCCAGATTTGCTCATTTCCACGAAATGCCCGCAGAATAGTCAAAAGCGGGCGGCGCGCAACCACATATCTCATCGGATTGCGCAATGTTCGGCACCGGGCTTGCTGCGGGGAAAAGGCGCCGGTAGACCAAGCCCGCGCCAGTAGGGGCGCGATATGAAACGACAATGACAGGCACCAGAACCATCGCCGTAATCGTGGTCGCCGCCGGGCGTGGCGAGCGCGCCAGCAGCGCCGGCGACACCAGCCCCAAGCAGTACCGCGACCTCGCCGGCACGCCGGTGCTAAGCCGCAGCATCGCGGCATTTCTGGGGCGGGACGACATCAGTTGGGTCGTGCCGGTGATCCACGCGGAACAGGTCGACCGCTACGCCGCACTCGGGCTGGTCGATCTGCGGCTGCTGCCGCCGGTCACCGGTGGAGAAACACGGCAGGCTTCGGTGCTGGCCGGCCTCACGGCACTGAGCCCCCGGCGGCCGGATCTCGTGCTGATCCAGGACGCAGCGCGACCGCTGGTCTCAGCGGAAGTCATCAGCGGGGTCATCGAGGCGCTGAAGGGCAGCGAGGCTGCCCTGCCCGTCGTGCCGGTGACCGACACCATCAAGCGCTCGGTCGATGGTCGCACGGTAACCGCCACCGAAGACCGCAAGACCTTGTTCGCGGCGCAGACCCCTCAGGGCTTTCGTTACCCGCAGATTCTCTCGGCTCACCTGCGCGCCGGACGGATGCCACGCGAGTTCACCGATGACGCGGCGATTGCCGAGTGGGCCGGGCTCAGCGTGGCGCTGACGCCTGGCAGCACGCATAACCTCAAGATCACCCACCCCGAGGATTTCGCTCGCGCGGAGCGCCTGTTGGGTCAGGAGACGGCCATGGAAACCCGCATCGGCACCGGCTTCGATGTTCATCCGTTCGACACCGGCAACTCGGTCTGGCTGGGCGGCGTCGAAATCCCGCACACCCACAAGCTCAAGGGTCACTCCGACGCCGATGTGGCGCTGCATGCGTTGACCGACGCCATCTATGGAGCGCTCGGCGAAGGCGATATCGGCAAGCATTTCCCACCTTCCGACCCGCAGTGGAAGGGCGCGGCCTCGTCGATCTTCCTCAAGCACGCCGCGGGGCTTGTCGGCGAGCGGCGCGGCCGGATCGTCAATCTCGACATCACCATTGTCTGCGAGGCGCCACGGGTCGGGCCGCATGTCGAGGCGATGAAGGCGGCGATTGGCGGCGCCTGTGGTATCTCCGCCAGCCGTGTCGCCATCAAGGCCACCACCAGCGAACAGCTCGGCTTCACCGGCCGCGGCGAAGGGATTGTCGCCATGGCCAGCGCCAGCATCGAACTGCCCAGGGAAGATTGAGATGAAGCTGCCCGACGATATCGCCGCCATGGCCGAGGAAACGATCGCCGCTCTCAAGGCCGCCGGGATGACCGTGGCGACCGCCGAGAGTTGCACCGGCGGGTTGATCGCCGGGGCCCTGACGTCGATCTCAGGTTCGTCCGACGTGGTCTATGGCGGCTTCGTCAGTTACGCCAACGAGGCCAAGATCTCGATGATCGGCGTACCGTTCGGCATGCTCAAGCAGTTCGGCGCGGTGTCGAAGGAAGTCGCGATGGCGATGGCGGACGGCGCGATCGGCGCTGCCGGCACGCATGTGGCGATCGCCGTCACCGGCATCGCCGGTCCCACCGGCGGCACCGCCGACAAGCCGGTCGGGCTGGTGCACTTCTCGGTGGCGACCGAGGATGGCACCACGCATTTGAAGAAGGTGTTCCCAGGTAATCGCGACGAGGTCCGGCACGCCACCGTGGTGCAGGCGCTGAAGCTGCTGCTGAAGGCGGCGAAGGGGTAGGGCCACCTGACGGTAATGCTGGGCGCCTTCTCCCCTTGCGGGAGAAGGTGGCCGAAGGCCGGATGAGGGGTATCTCTCCGCGTACTGGATCGCTCTTCGCTTCGCTCAGAGCGCGCTACACTTCGTTTCGCGTACCCCTCATCCGGCGCTGCGCGCCACCTTCTCCCGCAAGGGGAGAAGGCAAGAAGAGCGCGTTGCACCCGACGATGATCGCCGAACCCTCAAGTGGCGGCTCGTCGGCAAACTAGCCCCTACCCAAACCGCCGATCCGCCTCATCCTCGAACGCGTCGATGATCTCGGTCTGCTTGGCGGCGAAGGCCGGCTCGGCGACCGCGGCGACCAGCGGGTTGGCGATCTTGAAGTCGATGTCGAAGCGGATGCGGGTCCCCTCGCCTTCCGGCTCGAAGCTCCACTTGCTGTCGAGATAGGCGAATGGCCCATCGACCGCCTTGGCGGTGATGGTCAGTGCCTCGGGGTCGGCGACCACCCGGCTGGTATAGGCCTGGGTGATCGGTCCGAACTGGATGGTCATGCGCGCCAGGATGCCCTCGCCGGTGGCGTCGTCGCGCACCTCCATCGCCTTGCAGTTAGGGATGAAGCGCGGATAGGCCTCGAGATCGGAGACCAGGTCGAACATGCGCTGCGGCAAATGCGGCGAATGCCGCTCAAGGAAGAGATCAGCCATGGGCGAGTTTGGCCATCCGGTTGGCGCGGAGTTGTTCGAAATCTTCGCCGGCATGGTGCGACGAACGGGTCAGCGGGCTGGACGAGACCAGGAGGAAGCCCTTGGTCGTCGCCACGGTGGCATAGGACTTGAACTCTTCGGGGGTCACGAACCGCTGCACCGGGTGGTGCTTCTTGGTCGGCGCCAGGTACTGGCCGATGGTCAGGAAATCGACATCGGCCGAGCGCAGGTCGTCCATCAGCTGCAGCACTTCGTTCCGTTCCTCGCCGAGCCCGACCATGATGCCGGACTTGGTGAACATGGTCGGATCGAGTTCCTTCACCCGCTGCAGCAGGCGGATCGAATGGAAGTAGCGGGCGCCGGGGCGAACCTTCAGGTACTTGGAGGGCACCGTCTCGAGGTTGTGGTTGAACACGTCGGGCTTTGCCGCCACGACGATCTCCAGCGCGCCTTCCTTGCGCAGGAAGTCCGGCGTCAGAATCTCGATGGTGGTCTTGGGCGTGCGGGCGCGAATGGCGCGGATCACCTGAGCAAAATGCTCGGCGCCGCCATCCGACAGGTCGTCACGATCGACCGAGGTGATCACCACATGCGCGAGGCCGAGCTTTTCAACCGCGTTGGCGACCTTCTCGGGCTCCATCGCATCGAGCGCAGTCGGCAACCCGGTGCGCACGTTGCAGAAGGCGCAGGCGCGGGTGCAGATCTCGCCCATGATCATCATGGTGGCGTGCTTCTTCGACCAGCACTCACCGATATTGGGGCAGCCGGCTTCCTCGCACACGGTGACGAGACCGTTCTCGCGCACGATCTGCTGGGTCTCCTTGTAGATGGGAGAGCCCGGCGCCTTGACCCGGATCCAGTCCGGCTTTCGCAGCATCTCGTTCTCGGGCCGGTTGGCCTTCTCCGGATGCCGTGGGCGGGTGTCGAGTCGATCGATCAGGGTGACCAAGAGGCGTTCCTAGCCGGCAATGAGCCTGGCAATGATGACAACGATGATAGCACCAACCGTCGAAGTGATGATCTGCGTGACGATCGGGCTCTTGATGCCGAGGTTGATATTGAGGGCAGTGAACAGATAACCGCCCACGAACGAACCGATGACGCCGCTCACCAGGTAAGTGATCAACCCGCCGCCGCCGACCACGAGACTGGCAAGAAAGCCAGCGACGAGTCCGATGACGAGAAAGATGACCAGCGAGCGCGTATCCATACGACCCATCTGAAACTCTCCCCCAAACTGCTTTTCCGGCAGACCCATTGTCTTACCCCTGTTTAGCCCACTGTCGATATGTCGTCTCGACAGGGCGGGTTCAACCCCGGTGGGTCCGCTCTATTTGGTGATCAGCCGCGCCACCAGCAGCACCACGATGGCGCCGATGGTGGCGGTGACGATCTGGCTGACCAGGGCATTGCCGATGGGCAGCTCCACCTTGGCCAGTGTCAGCAGATAGGCGCCGACCACCGAGCCGATCACGCCGACGATCAGATTTCGCAACAGGCCGCCGCCACCGAGGATCAGGCTGGCGATCCAGCCCGCCACGAGGCCGATGCCGAGAAAGATGAGCAGCGAGGTGATTTCTGGCGACATGAACGGAATGTCCTCGGGTGGTACCGGGTGGTTCATCTGACGCGCGACTCTCAGCTTTTTGGCCGCTACGCGCGCCTGCTAGATGTTGAGCGCGCGACCATATGCGTCGAGCACCGACTCTTTCATGGTCTCAGAAAGGGTCGGATGCGGGAAGATGGTGTGCATCAACTCTTCTTCGGTAGTCTCAAGGCCCATGGCGACGACGAAGCCCTGGATCAGCTCGGTGACTTCCGCGCCCACCATGTGGGCGCCGAGCAATTCGCCGGTCTTGGCGTCGAAGATGGTCTTCACCAGGCCCTCGGGCTCGCCGAGCGCAATGGCCTTGCCGTTGCCGACGAACGGGAAGCGGCCGACCTTGATTTCGCGGCCGGCTTCCTTGGCTTTGGCCTCGGTCAGCCCGACGCTCGCCACCTGCGGCTCGCAATAAGTGCAGCCGGGAACCTTCAGCTTGTCGAGGCCGTGCACGCCCTTGAGGCCGGCAATTGTCTCGACGGTGATGACCGCCTCGTGCTCGGCCTTGTGGGCCAGCATCGGCGGGCCGGCGACGTCGCCGATGGCCCAGACGCCCGGCACGTTAGTACGGCCGTAGTTGTCGATGACGATGGCGCCGCGCTCGATCTTCACGCCAAGCTTCTCAAGTCCGAGATTCTCGGTGTTGCACTGGACGCCGACGGCCGAGATCAGCGCATCGGCCGAAATCGTCAGCTTGTCGCCGGTCTTGGGCTCGATATGGGCGGTGATGCCGTCCTTGGTCTTGTCGACCTTGGCCACCTTGGCGTCGGTGATAATCTTGATGCCGCGCTTTTCGAAGCGCTTCTTCACGTGCGCGGCGATCTCGACATCCTCGACCGGCAGGATGGTCGGCAATAGCTCGACCACCGTCACCTCGGCGCCAAGTGAGCGATAGAACGAGGCGAACTCCATGCCGATGGCTCCAGAGCCCATGATGACCAGGGATTTCGGGAACTTCGCCGGCTTCATCGCCTCGAAATAGGTCCAGATCTTCTCGCCATCGGGCTCGATGCCGGGCAGGACGCGCGGCCGCGCGCCGGTGGCGATGATGATGTGCTTGGCCTTGTAGGTACCTTCGGGCAGAACGGTCTTCGGCTGCGGCCACTGCGGCTCGACCGGCTTCTTGGTCATTTTCTTGACCACGATCTCGCCCGGCGCTGTCAACTGCGCCTCGCCCCAGATGATGTCGACCTTGTTCTTCTTCATCAGGAACTGCACGCCATTGTTCATCTGCCCGGCAATCTTGCGCGAGCGATCGACGATGGCGGCGATGTCGAAACCGAACTCGCCGGCCGAAAGGCCATAATCCTTGGCGTGGCCCATATGGCCGTAGATCTCGGCCGAGCGGAGCAGCGCCTTGGTCGGGATGCAGCCCCAGTTGGAGCAGATGCCGGCCATGTGCTCGCGCTCGACAATGGCGGTCTTGAGCCCCAGCTGTGCAGCGCGGATGGCCGCGATATAACCGCCCGGACCGGCGCCGATGACGATGAGATCGTATGAGTCAGCCATCAGGCTTCCCTTTCGTCTGTTGTCCAAACCCAGGGGTCAGAGCCCGAGGGTGGATTTGACCAGCGGTGCGAGACCCTCGCCGATGGCGCGGGTATTGGCAGCGTCGAGATGCACGCCGTCGGCCGGATGCGCTTCGGCGACGGTTGCGGCATCGAAGAATCCGGTGCCGTATTCATCGGCGCGCAGCTTGTACCACTCGGCAAGAAGCTTCGATTGTCCGATTGCCTCCTCGCCGAAATGCAGCAGCATCTCGGGGTGATCGGTGTCGCGGATGTGCGGCGGCGCCACGAGGATGATTTTCGGCATCACGTCGGTCGGCTTGACGTAGTGCCCCCGGACGATCTGCACCAGCCGGCGCATGCCGTTGGCGGCCTCCTGCGCGGTGCGGCCGTGGAACGGCTTCAGATCGTTCGTGCCCAGCATGATGATCACGAGGTCGAGCGGCGAATGCGACTCGAGCAGCGTCGGCAGCAGCCGCGCGCCATTGCGATCGGCGGCGGCCCAGCCATCGTTGTGCACGGTGGTGCGGCCGCCCAGCCCTTCGGCAATGACTCGCGCGTTGCCCCCGAGGGCCCGCTCGAGCGCCGTCGGCCAGCGGTCCTCATAGGGATGGCGCGGGCCACCGGGAATCGGATTGGCGCCGAACGTCAGGCTGTCGCCAAAGGCGAGGATGGTCTTCATGGTGAAGCCCCTGCCCTCAAGCCAGCATCATGACCGGGTTTTCGACCAGGCCCTTGAACGCCGCCAGCACTTCGGCGCCGAGCGCACCATCGACGGCGCGGTGGTCGCAGCTGAGCGTCACGGTCATGAAGCTCGCTGTTTTGATCTGGCCCTTTTCGACATAGACGCGCTCTTCACCGACGCCGACGGCAAGGATGGTGCCATGCGGCGGGTTGATGACGGCCTGGAAGTTCTTGATGCCGTACATGCCGAGGTTCGATACCGACGAGGTGCCGCCCTGGTATTCCTGCGGCATCAGCTTCTTCGAACGAGCTCGGCCGGCGAGATCCTTCACCTCGTCGGAGATCTGGCGCAGCGACTTGGTATCGCAGGCCTTGACCACCGGGGTGAACAGGCCGCCCGGCACCGCCACGGCAACCGCCACGTCGGCATGCTTGTGGTAGAGGATCGAGTCCCCCGCCCAGGTGGCATTGGCGGTCGGCACCTTCATCAGCGCCGCGGCCCAGGCCTTCATGACGAAATCGTTGACCGAGAGCTTATAGGCGGGCTTGCCGTCCTTCACCGGCGCGGCGGCATTGATCTGCTCGCGGGCTTCGAGCAGCGCGTCGATCTTGCAGTCGAGCGACAGGTAGAAATGCGGGATGGTCTGCTTGGCCTCGGTGAGGCGCGCCGCAACGACCTTGCGCATGCCGTCGTTGGGGACGATCTCATAGCTGCCCTCTGGGTAGAGGGCCATAACCTGCGCCTTGCTCATGCCGCCGGCGAGAGCGGCGCCACCGGAAGCAGCCGCTGCCGTGGGCGCCGGAGCGGCCTTCAGCGGCGCCTTGCCGGACTTGGCGGCTTCGACGTCGGACCGGACCACGCGGCCGTGCGGGCCGGAACCGGAGATAGCGCCGAGCTCAATACCGGCTTCCTTGGCGAGACGCTTGGCCAAAGGCGAGGCAAAGACGCGAGCACCGTTACTGGCGGGAGCAGCAGCCGACTTGGCCACCGCCGGTGTGGGAGCAGTTGCGGGAGCCGATGCCGCGGCGGGAGCCGGAGCTTCGGCCTTGGCGGGCTCGGGGGTCTTGGCTGCGGGAGCAGCGGCCGGCGCCGGGGTCTTCACATCGGCAGCCGTCTCGCCTTCGGTGAGGATCACCGCGATCACCGCGTTGACCTTGACGTTCTCGGTGCCTTCGGGGACCACGATCTTGCCGATCTTGCCCTCGTCGACGGCTTCGACTTCCATCGTCGCCTTGTCGGTCTCGATCTCGGCGATCACGTCGCCGGAGGAGACGCTGTCGCCTTCCTTGACGTGCCACTTGGCGAGCTTGCCCTCTTCCATGGTGGGAGAGAGCGCGGGCATGGTGATGTTGATGCTCATGGTGCCTTACTCGCCGATATCTTCGTTCCAGAGTTGCGGATGCTTCTCGATGAAATCCGCC
>NZ_DASZAW010000062.1:0-117661 GCF_035944845.1 Devosia sp.
ACACGGACGAACGGACCAAGCTCTCTTACGGTGCTATGCCCAGGGGGTGACGGTCCCGCCCATCCGATCCCCGGCCGGCGGCCACCGACCGGGGATCACCGAACCTGCTACGAGTCGGCGAGAATCAACATGCAAGGGGGCGTTGGAGGGCACCGATAGCTCGACCGTCTTGCAACCGCCCCCTAGGCCGCCGACAACCCCTGCACCGTGCGGATCAACGCCGAGTGATCCTTCTCCCCGTCGCCCTCGGCCAACGCCGTGTCCATCAGCTGATGTGTCGCGGCGGTGTTGGGCAGCGTCAGCTCCAGTGCCTTGGCGGCATCGACGGCGAGCGACAGGTCCTTGCGATGCAGCCGGATGCGGAAGCCGGGATCGAAGGTCTTGTTGATCATCCGTTCGCCATGCACTTCCAGCACCCGCGACGAGGCAAAGCCGCCCATCAGGGCTTCCCGCACCCGGGCCGGATCGGCCCCGGCACGTTCGGCGAAAATCAGGGCTTCGGCGACTGCCTCGATGTTGAGCCCGACAATGATCTGGTTCGCCACCTTGGCGGTCTGTCCATCGCCGACCCCGCCCACGAGGGTAATGTTCTTGCCCATCGCCTCGAACAGCGGCAGCGCCCGCTCGAACGCCGCCCTGGTGCCACCGACCATGATCGACAGGGTGCCGTTGCGTGCGCCGATCTCGCCACCTGACACCGGCGCATCGAGATAGGCGCAGCCGAGCTGTTCGATCCGTTCGGCAAACTGCTTGGTCGCCACCGGTGAAATCGAGCTCATGTCGATCACCAGCTTGCCGTGTGCGAGACCCTCGGCCACGCCGCTCGGCCCGAACAGCACCGTTTCGACATCGGGGGTATCGGGCACCATGATGATGATCACATCGGATTGCTGTGCCACCGCCCTGGGGGTATCGAGGCTGGTGGCGCCCAGCTCGACCAGATATTGCGACGCCGCCTTGACGCGGTTGATCGCGAGGCCGTTCCCGGCCTTCACCAGCCGCTCCGCCATCGGGCGTCCCATGACACCCAGGCCAATGAATCCAACACGCATATTTGTAAACTCCAATCCGCCTAAACCGCCGCGAGCGGCACCCGCAGCACCTCGAACAACTCGAGTACCGGCAGCTCGATCACCAGGTCGTCGCCATCTCGCCGCACCGATGGCTGCTCGCCCGAGACCAGCGCCTCTGCAGCCCCGCTTGCGCCACGGACGCGCAGCGTCGCACCACTGATCGGCACGTGCGGCCCGAACGATTTCCGCCGGCCGCCGGTCTGGTTGATGAGGTGCAACACCAGGCCCTCGACATCGCGGCCGGCGATCAGCTCGACCTGCTCGGGCAACTCGCCCGACACCACCTGGCCGGTCATGCCGTCGATCTCGCGGAGGAAATAATCGCGCACCTCGGTGGTGCCGAACTCATGGTAGGTGCGGCCGACGCTCCACGGGAACATCACTACCCGGCCCTCGCCCACTTCGCGCACCACCACTCCGGGCTGATCGCTGCCGGCATGGCCGTAGCACTTTTCGGGTGGTCCGAACGGCGCCTGCGGCAGGTAGCTGCCGCGCTTGTCGATCCTGGTGCGCCAGACGAACTGGGCGTAACTGCCATAGACCGGGATCACCGTTTTGGCGTAGCGGTAGTCGCCGATCTCTGGCTGCTCGGCATCGGTGACAAAGCTCGACCACAGCGCCTCGCCGCTCAGCGGCTGGCCCACCCGCATGATCGCCGGGCTGCTCGTGAGCTCGATTCCGCCTTCGGCGCCGATCCCGCTGCTCGCGGTGAGCACCAGTGTGCCGCCGCCGGCGACATAGGCATCGAGCGCATCCGCCGCTTCCGGTCCGAGGCTGCCGAGGTCGGGCAGGATCAGCATGGCGTAGCGGAGGAGATTGCCCTCCTCCGCCATCTTGGCCACGAGGTCGGCCGACAGCACGTCGAACGGAATGTGGCGTTCCTTCAGCATGCTGTAGATGCCGCGGAATTCCTTGACCGTTTCGTCATAGCCCGGGCTGGCGCTGCGCAGCGTATCCTGCCGCACCACCCCGACGCTCGAGCCCGGCTGCAGCTGGGCGTAGAGTTCGCGGTTGGCTTTGTGAAAGCGGGTGATTTCGCCGGCCAGCGGCAGGTTGGCGTAAGGGATGCGGCCCGGCGCACCCATGATGTAGGTCGATGGGTTGCCGCCCCGGGCGATCGCCTGGATCAGGTATTGCGCGAACAGTTCCGGCTGCTCGCCCGACATGCGGTAGGGCATATCGACGAACGACACCGAGTTGATCATGACCGGCACTTCGGGCAGCCCGGTATTGTGGGCGCTCACCGCCTCCGAAGTCTGGTGCGGCCACAGCTCGCGGCCGAAAGCGTTGTTCGCTTCGTGATAGAGCACTGGCGCGCCACGGCTCAGCACCAGCGCCGCGTCAGGGCGCTTCGAAAAGATGTGGTCGGAAATCTTGGTAGCGAGGGTGCGGATCACCCCGCTCGAAAAGCGCAGCCACTCGGGGTAGTTCGGGTGCTGTGGGTTGTCCGGCAGCGGCTTGCCGCCACTATACTCCGCAAAGCTCGCCTGGCATTTCTCGCAATGGCAGACGCCATGATAGACGCGGCTATAGTCGCGCTCGGAAAAACCGAACCAGTTGAAGAAGAAGCCATCCACCGGGTAGCGCGCGATGATCTCGTCGAGGATGTCGAGCGAGCGGTGCTGGTAGTAATCGGCCGAGGGGCAGGCGCTGTAGAGCGTGTTGTAGATCTGCGGCTTGCCGGTCGGAGAGACGAACAGCCATTCCGGATGCTCGGCCGCGATGCGCGACGACATCTTGGAAAAATCGCAGCGCGACAGGATCCGCACGCCGCGCCTATGCGCCGCGGCGACGGCGTCACCGATCAGGTCGCCCGACGGGCGGTCGACGAGGAAAGGCACGCGCGTCTGGAACGGCAACTCCGAGGGGTAGAAGGAGGCAATGCCGCCGGTGTTGATCAGCCAGGTGTCGGCGCCGTGCCCCTGAATGAAATCGAGAACCGTCTCCACATCGAGCGTCGCATCGACCTCCTGCAGGTTGGTCTGGAACACCGAAAACGGTTTGTGCCACCAGCCATCGGGGGAACCGCGCTTGGGGTCGGACGAAGGCGAAGTCATCGAAGTCTCCGAGGATCAATGCTGGGGGAAGCTCCCCGGGATATCCCGGGGAGTGGCTGTTTGGTAGGAGATGCGCCGGCTCTCCACCGACTGTGCGATCAGCCCTGCTGCAGCAGCGAAGCGGCCTCGGTCATGAAGTCGGTGGCGCCCTGCTGCACGCTGACGGTACCGAACCCGACATTCTCGTTGGTACGGCGCATCAGGTCGTTCATGGCGCGACCGGCCCGGTGTGCCAGCGGCGCCGGGTTGGCGGTGGGCAACATGCTTTGGGCGTATTTCAGCACCTTCTCGTCGATCTCCGACAGTTCCGGCAGCGTCAGCACCGCCTCGAGCGCCGGCCGGGCGGCCGGCGGGCCGCTGACGAGCCCGAGGATCAGTGCCGATTGCGGATCGGCGACGAACCAGTTCATCAGCTTGACCGCCTCGTCCTTGTTGGCGCTCTTGGCGTTCAGCGTCACCGAGCTGGTCGGGCTGGGATAGAGCCCCGAAGTGCCATTGGCGGCGATCGGCGGCGCGGTGAGGTTGAGCTTGTCCTCGGTCAGCGCCTGGTAGCCGCTGGCAATATCCTGCGACGCCATCGAGGCGAACACGGCCGTGCCGCGCACCAGCGGGGCGTTCGGCCATTCGGTGCCGGTGAACTGCGCCTGCATGTCAGCCGGCACCGCCCCGCCGCTCTCGCGCATCTTGCTCCAGTATTCGAGCCAGGCAGCGACCTCGTCGACAGTAGCGCCGAGCGTGCCTTCCGGCGTGTAGAGCTGCTTGCCGTCGGCAACCAGCGTCATCTGGAAATCGCCGAGGCGACCGCCGCAGTCATGCGACCCATAGATGGTCGGGTCGGCCTTGTGGATGTCGGCGCAGTAGGTGGCGAATTCCTCGCGCGTCCAGTCGGTGGGCGGTGCGCCCAGCCCGAGCCGTTCGAGAATAGTCTCGTTATAGCCCAACCCCTGGATGCTGACCGCGATCGGCAGGCCGTAGAGCTTGCCCTGATAGCGGCCGAGATCGAGCACCGCGGCATCGAAATTGTCGGTGTTGAGCAGCCCGCCGGCATATTCGTCGAGCGGCTGCAGGGCGCCACGCGTAGCGTACTGGCCCATATCCTCGATCCCCAGCGTGATCACGTCGGGGGCGTTGCCGCCCGCCACCATGGCGGCGATCTTGTCGGGCCAGGCATCGCTCGGCACGCCCTCGAACACAACGTTCAGTTCGGGGTGCAGCTCGGCATATTTGGCAATCGACTTGCCGCGGATCTCGAGCTTGGTGGCACTGCCGAAAATGCCGAAGCGGAGCGGCGCGCCCTGCGCGAAAGCGAGGCCGGGCGACAGTGCGATCATCGCGCCGACGGCCGAGCCGCCGAGCAAGACGCTGCGGCGTGATGGTCTGAATTGAGCGTTCGTGGTCATGGTATCCTCCTCATTGTAACGACGGTTGCAGGCCTGGAGCGCTTTCCGGAAGTTGCGAATTCCGTTCGAAACGCGTGATAAATCAAACTTCTGGAGCGGTTTTCCGACTCTATGTGGGAGCCCCCTACCCCTTCAGTCCTGACGTCGCGATGCCCTCGACCAGCCGGCGCTGGAAGATGAGGAACACCACGAACGTCGGAACGAGACTCAGGACCGACATGGCGAGCAACTGCCCGTAGCTGCCGCCCGAGGAGTCGACGAGCGAGCGCAGCCCCACCGGCACGGTCAGTTGGTCGGGCGAGGTCAGGTAGATGAGCTGCGAGAAAAAGTCGTTGTAGGTCCAGATGAAGGTGAAGATGACGGTGGTGATGATCGCCGGCTGCAGCAGCGGGAAGATCACGCTGGTGAACACCCGGAACGGCCCGGCGCCATCGACGATCGCCGCCTCGTCGAGTTCGCGCGGGATCTTGCGGATGAACTGCACCATCAGGAAGATGAAGAAGGCATCGGTGGCGAGGAATTTCGGCACGATCAGCGGCAGGTAGGTGTTCACCCAGCTGAGGTTCACGAACAGCACATATTGCGGGATCAGCAACACGTGCGAGGGCAGCATCAGCGTCAGCAACATGGCGGTGAACAGCGTGCGCTTGAACGGAAACTCGAGCCGGGCGAAGGCATAGGCGGTGAGCGAGCAGGCCAGTACGTTGCCGATCACTGCGCCGAGGCACACGATGAACGAGTTGACGAAGTAGCGGGTAAAGCTCGGTGTGGTCGCGACCCAGCCTTCGAAATAGTTGGCGATGTTCCAGCTCGATGGCAGGCCGGTCGGATCGGAAAAGATCTGCCGGTCGAGCTTGAACGAGCTGAACACCATCCACACCAAGGGGTAGATCATCAGGAACGCGCCTGCGATCAGGATGGCGTAGGTGACGACCCGCCTGGGACGGATGCCGAGGCGCGTGCCGGCGCCGCTTGCCGGGATGTCAGTCATCGCTCGTCTCCGTAGAACACCCACTTGCGCGAGGCGAGGAAGTTCACCGCGGTGAAGGCGGCAATGATCGCCAGCAGCACCCAGCCCATGGCCGAGGCGTAGCCCATGCGGAAATTCGAGAAACCCTGCTGGTAGAGGTAGAGCGTGTAGAACATCGTCGAGTCCGCCGGACCGCCGGTGCCGCCGCTGACGATGTAGGCCGAGGTGAAGGCCTGGAACGAGTTGATGATCCCCAGCACCAGGTTGAAGAACAGCACCGGGGTGATCAGCGGCAGCGTGATGCTCCAGAACTTCCGCCAGTTCGAGGCGCCGTCGATATCGGCCGCCTCGTAGAGCTCGCCCGGCACCTGCTGCAGGCCGGCGAGGAAGATCACCATGGCCGAGCCGAACTGCCAGACATGCAGGAGGATCAGCGTATAGAGCGCGTATTGCGGCATACCGATCCAGTTCGGCCCGACAATGCCGAACACCGACAGCGCCTCGTTGACCACGCCATCGCGACCGAACAGCTGCCGCCACAGCACGGCGATGGCCACGCTGCCGCCGAGCAGCGACGGCAGGTAGTAGATGCCGCGGAACAGCCCGAGCCCGCGCACCTTCTGGTTCAGCAGCACCGCGATCAGCAGCGCGAAGGCGAGGTTCAGCGGCACGCCGAGCAGCACATAAGTCAGCGTCACCCACAGCGCCCGCATGAAACGCGTATCGGCAGTGAACATGCGGATGTAGTTTTCGAGGCCGACCCAGTCGGGCGCCTGCAGCAGGTCGAAATTGGTGAAGGACAGGTAGAGCGAAGCCAGCAGCGGCCCAGCCGTCAGCAGGATCACCCCGCCGAACCAGGGCAGCAGGAACAGGTAGCCGACGAGGCTCTGCCGGCGTCGGGGGCGCGGCTGGGCGGCGGAACGGGTCAGCGGTCCCACGATGTCAGCGGCCGTCATGCGCCGCGACCATCATTGAGGGTGCCAGTGCCACCCCAGGTCCTGCTCCACCGATGCCGATAGATACCAAATCCCGCAAGTGCTCCCCTCCTCCAAAGGCCGCCGCGTTCTGTTGCGGGCGACCTTCGCGCAGGGTCAGTCAGTTGTCAATGTTGTAATTACCACTTTCATGACCTGTACACGTCGTCGGGTGTGAGCCGGTTGCGCATCGCGGTGCCGGCGCGGTAGCGGGCGAAGTTGTCGAGGATGATCTCGAGCGAGCGATCCGACTTGTCCGGCAGGGCCGGGGTGAAATGCGGGGTGATCAGCACATTGGGGGTCGACCATAGCGGATGGCCCGGCGGCAGCGGCTCGGGTGTCGTGACATCGAGCCCTGCCCCACCCAACTGCTCGCTCTTGAGCGCCGCGACCAGCGCGTCCTGGTCGATCACCTCGCCGCGCGACAGGTTGATGACGATGGCGCCGCGCGGCAGCAGCGCCAGTTGTCGTGCACCGATCAACCCACTGGTCGCATCCGAGAGATTGACCACCAGGGCGAGGATCTCGCAGCGCGGCAGCATGGCATCGATCGTGTCGCCACGCTCGGTGGCAAACATCTCGTCGACCCCCTCGGGCGGCTCGGCATCGCGTCGGCGATAGCCCAGCACCTGCATTTCGAAGGCCTTGGCCCGCCTGGCCAATGCCGTCCCCGTATGCCCCATGCCGACAATCCCCATGGTTCGGCCCGCCAACGCCCGCAGCGCCGATAACTCGGGTGTGCGCAGCCATTCGCCGCGCCGCTGCGCCTCATGGAACTGCAGGAAACCGCCGGTCAGCAGCAGGGCGAACAGCATCACATGCTCGGCCAGCGCCGGACCGCTCCGTCCGGCCGAGCCGGTGACGATCAGCCCCCGCTCGAACACTTCGGGTCGCGCCGACCGGGTGAGCCCGGCATGGTCGCAATGCACCCACTTGAGGCGCGGCGCGCCGAGGTGCCTGGCATCGAGATCGCCGGCGAGCACGGCGACTTCCACCGTCTCGAGCGCCGCCCGGATCCCGGCATCGTCGTCAGGTTCGACCCGCACCACATCGTCGCCGGCGGCAACCAGCAATCGATCGAGCGCTGCGCCGCTGAACGGCAGGTTGGTCATCAGGAGGACCTTGGGGGGCATCGAAGTCTCCGGTGCTGGGGGGCACGTCGCTATCGGCGACGCCTGAAGGTTACAGGCGATGACCTATTTTACAACTATTGTCGTTCAAGTGCTGGTGTGCTACGCCGCTTGAGCGGGGACCCGTTCACGACGAAGGGTGTTGCCCAATATGCCAACGCGCCTCAGGGAGGACAGCCAGAGGGCAATGACCGTCGATAACCCCAGAACCCTAAGCATCGGCCCCGGGCGTACCCTGGCCGAGGTGGCATATGACGAGATGGCCCGCAGCATCCGCGAGGGCGCCTGGCCAGCGCATATGCGCCTGCCCTCCGAGCTGGAGCTGGCGCGTCAGTACTCGATGTCGCGACCGGTCATCCGCCAGGCCTTGGCCCGGCTGCGGCAGGAAGGGCTGATCCAGTCGCGCCAGGGCTCGGGCAGCTTTGTGCGGGACACCGCCCAGCCGGCGCAGCCGATCGAGCCGCAGTTTCCGCCGATCCTGAGCCTTGCCGACCTCGACGCCTTTCTGACTTTCCGCGAGGGCCTGGAGGTCGAGGCCGCCGCCACCGCCGCCCGCCGCCACACCGAAGCGCAGCTGCAGCAGATCCGCGAGGCCGCGATGCGCGTTGCAGGCGGTGCATCCGATACCTCGAACGCTGGCAACGATTACGCCTTTCACCTCGCAGTAGCCGCCGCTTCCAACAATTCGTTCTATGCCAACAGCCTGGTGTCGCTGCGCGAACACCTGATGGTCGGGCTCAACCTCGAGTGGAGCTTCTCGGGGACCCAGCCGGAATTCCGCGGCACCGTCGCCGAGCACCATCGCGCCATCATCGAGGCGATCGAAAAGCGCCTGCCGGAGGAGGCACGCGCCGCCATGCGAACGCATCTGCAATGGGCGCGCTCCAAGCTGCTGCTCGGCCGTGACGCGCACGACGATAATCACCGTCCGGGTGGTGCCCCTGGGTAACGCCCGGTAAGCCAACACCTGATGCGGCGCTCAGAGGAGGAGCAAGATGATCAGCACCCAGGTTCTGCGGCCCGATGAGAGCAAGGCCTGCTTTGAATATCGCGTCGGCATCGAAGGGGAATGCGCCTATCTCGCCGCCCGCAACCGCAACTCGGCCGACCTGATCCGCCTCGCCGATGTCATCGCCCAACTCGAGCGAGAGAACACCTCGCCCCTCGGCCTTGACGAGGATTTTGCCTTCCACCTCGCCGTGGCCGAAGCCTCGCACAACGATTATTTCGTCAGCGCCCTGCAATCGCTGAAAGCCACCATCTACGAGGGCATGCTGCTCGCCCGCACCCCCTCGGGCCTCAAGGTGACGAAGAAACTCGCGGCCATCAACGAGCAGCACCGACTGGTCTACGATGCGATCGTTGCGGGCGAGCCCGACGACGCCCGGCACGCCATGCGCTCGCACCTCATCCGCTGCAAGCTCAGCACCAGCCAGTGGTACTTCCTCGATGCCCCGACCGAAGCGCCATGGGCGGCGGAGGCCAACGCCTGCAACTGACCTGCACAATGCGCCTCGGTCCGGGCGCACCGGCGCTTACCCCTGCGGCCATTCCTCTGCGGGCCTGAGACGGGCCATCAGCAGCACGTCCACCGGCCCGGACGGCTTCAGGCGCGCCTTGTGCTTGCGCCCCTCTTCGACGAACCCGAAGCCACGGTAGAGCGCGATCGCCCGTTCGTTGTCAGAATGGACGCTGAGTTCGATACGCAGGAACTTTTCTGCATCGGCATTCGCCACCGTCTCGGCCAGCAGTTGCTTGCCGACGCCGACGCCGCGCCACTCGGCGATGACGCCCATGCCCAGCTCGCCCTGATGCCGCTCGTGGTCGCCGCGTGCCCGGACGATGTCGCACCAGCCGACGACGCGCCCTTCGTCGGTAACGGCGACGAATTGCGGGTTTCGATGCCGGATGTTGCTGGCAACGAAGCTCGCCACATCGTCCAGCGCCGGAGCCGCGTTGCCCCTGAGAAAACGGCTTTCCCGCGCCACCGCATCGAGCGCCGCGTGGAAACCGGGGATATCCGCCTCGGTGATCGGCCTGACCCTGATCATCTGCACCCTGCCCTGCGGCGTACGCGCCGGCGCAACACCTAAATCGAAGCTATGCTGTAGCGCGTTCCGCGGCTGGCGTGCCAGGCGATCCGCCGACGCCCCGCCACGCTGCCGGCAGCCGGGCGCGTGGCCACCGGACCTGATGGGCCGCTGACGATGACGCCGATATCGGGCAGCTCGACGACCAGCTCGCCATCCCGCCCCGCGACAATGCTGGCCGACGTCAGTGCCCCATCGCGCCAGCCGAGGCTCGCCTGATGGCCGCCGCGGCACCGGATATTGGTGATGCTGCCGTTGGGCCAGCTCGGCGGCAAGGTCTTGACGAGGCTGATGGCGCCTTCGTGGCTCTGGACGACGAGTTCGGTCAGCCCCGTCACGGCGCCGAAATTGCCGTCGATCTGGAACACGAAACCTTCCGGTCGATCGTCATGCGGGTGCAGCACCAGCAGCGCACGCGAGGTCAGCTGGTCGAGCAACCCGCCGATCGAGCGCTCGGCCAACGCGCGGTCGCGCAGCCGGGCGGCAAGGCACAGCACCCAGGCCTGGCTCCAGCCGGTATAGCCGGTGCCGTTCTCGAGCCGCAGCTTGAGGGCCTGGCGGACCGCCTCGAACGCCTCCGGGGTGCCGGCCTCGGTGATGCGGATACCGGGATAGAGCCCATAGAGGTGCGACAGGTGGCGATGCCCGAGCTCGGCCGGCAGCTTGTCGTCGTCCCACTCGAGGAGGTTCCCGCCGGGCCCGATGAGCGGCAGGCGCAACCGGGCGAGCGCTGTTCGGGCCTCGGCGGCGAGCGGCTCGGTGGGGTCAGCGAGGCCGACATAGTTTTCGAGCGTTTCGCGGATCAGTTCCTGGTCCATCGCCGTCCCCGCGGTAATGGCGACCGGTTTGCCCTCGACGAGGAAACTGTGCTCGGGCGAGGTCGACGGGCTGGCAACGAGTGCGCCCCCCGCATCCTCGACGAGGAGGTCGAGCGCGAATGCCGCCGCGGCACGAAACACCGGCAGCGCCGTCTCGGCTGCGAAGTCGGGCGACGCGTTGCCGTGGTCGAGGTGATGCTGCAGATGCGCCGCCATCCAGTAGAGCCCGGCCGGCCAGTTCGACCATTGCGGAATGCCGGGTACCGGCGCGGTGAAGCGCCAGAGATCGGCATTGTGGTGCGCCGTGGCCCCGGCCGCCCCGTAATAGTGCCGGGCCGTAGCGGCGCCCGCCTCCGCCAATTCGCGGGTGAGCTTGAACATCGGTGCGGCGAGGTCGCTGAGGCCCGTCGCCTCGGCCGGCCAGTAGTTCATCTGGGTGTTGATGTTTATGGTGTAGTTGCTTGACCAGGCAGGACGAACGTCGACGTTCCAGATCCCCTGCAGGTTGGAGGCCTCGGTGCCGTCGCGCGAACTGGCGATCATCAGGTAGCGGCCGAAATGGAACAGCAGTTCGGCCCGCGCCGCGTTGGCCCCTGAAGCCCTGAGATCGAGATCGACGCGGTTGAACAGGCTGCGGTAATCCTCGATATGCCGCACACTCAGCGTTTCGGTGCTCTGCTCCAGCGCTTTCATCACCCGGCCACGCGCCTCGAGCACCAGGGCAGCGAAATCGGCGCTTGGCCTTTGGGCGTGCCCGCGAAAGCCTGAGGCGGCAGAAGCGATCAGCCTCAGCTTGTCGCCATCGCGCTGCAGCGCGGCCACCACGGCGTAGCCCATGCCGGCCGCCACGCTTTCGTCCGCCGCCGGCGGCGCCGCGTCGTAGACCACCGGGGTATCGCCCTTGACGTAGTTGGGCAGCACGTGGATCGGCACCCGCGCCGTCGCCACCAGCCACACCGTGCCATGTTCCTCGGAGAGCGAGACCTGAGTGTCCGGATGCGCCGCGCGGAAACTGAGCTCCGCTTTGGCCATGGAGCGCACCCCTGCCCCCGCGGCCACCGCCACCAGCACGCCATCGGGGTTGGACACGAAGCTGTCGAGCCGGACGGTGTCGTCGGCCCGTTCGCCGTAAACCGTCGTCGCCACGGCCTCCCCCAGGTGCAGCCGGCGCCGATACCCCCCGGCGTCGCTATCGGCATAGCTGAGTTCGATGGCGCCGAGCGGCTGGTAGGATTGCGTCCATGCCCTGCCCTGCAGCTGCCGCCCCAAAGCGTCGGCCCTGAGGTAGTCGCGCTGCCCGATCGCCTCTCGCAGTTCGGCCATCAACCGGGCCGGCACTTCGCCGGTCTCAGGCGCCAGTGGCCCGCCGGACCACACCGTATCGAGGTTGAGGTCGAACCGCTCGGTGCCGACGCCGCCACCAAGCGTGGCGCCGAGCCAGCCATTACCGATGAGGAAACTGTCGATGAACCCTTTGGCCGGGCTGTCGAGGTCAAGGCAATAGCGAGGCATGGTCTGGTCCTGGGGAGCGTTTTCAGGAAAAGTTGCAGACTTTTCCGGTTCGAAAGCGTGACAAAATCAAAGGCAGGTGGCCGGCGTCAGCGCGAGCCGAGGGTTTGTAGCGTCAAGAGGCGCCGGGTCGAGCCGCGCAGGATAATGTCGCAGTTGAGGGTAATGGTGTGCGGCTCGTGCCGGATGCCGCGCTCGGAGAGCCGCGATGCCATGATCGAGGCGATGGTCTCGGCGATCTTGGCCACCGGCTGGGCCACCGCGGTGATGCCGGTTTCGTGCAACTGAAACAGCGGCACGTCGTCGAAGCTGACCAGCGAAATGTCGTCGGGCACTTTCAGCCCGTGCTCGCGCAACAGCCGCAACGCCCCGACCGCCATGTTGTAGTTGCAGCAATAGAGCGCCGTGGGCGGCTCGGGCAGCGACAACAGCCGCAGCATGCCCGAATAGGCCTCGGTCTCGTTCCAGTGCGTATCGAGCACATATTCGGGGCGGACCTCGATGCCGCGACCGAGCAGCGCCTGGCGGTAGCCCTCGAAGCGCTCGCCACCGGTCCAGTCGGTAACGTTGCCGGTGAGCACGGCAATGCGGCTGTGCCCGATATCGAGCAGGTGCGTGACGGCGCGAAAGCTTGCCGCGCGGTTCTCCACCACCACCCGATCGACCGGCAGGCCGGGCCAGCCATTGTCATAAAAGATCACCGGCGTGCCGTCGCCGATGATCTCGAGGATGCGCTCATCGACATCGTTGCGCCCATCCATGATCAGGCAATCGACCCGGTGCGCGACGAAGAATTCGAGCGCGTCGGCCACCGCTGCGGCATTGGCGCCGTGGCAATAGGTGAGCAAGGCCCGGCCGTTGCCGCGCATCGTGCGGCTCAGCTGCTCCAGTACCGGCGCGTGGAACTCCGACAGCGAAGGCACCATGAAGCCGACCGTGTTGGTGAGGTCGGCCTTCATGGCGGCGGCGATGGCGTTGCGCCGATAGCCCAATTCGCCGATCGCCTGTTCGATCTGCTCGCGGTTGCCGCGCCGCACCGGATGGCCGTTGAGGTAGCGCGACACGGTGCCGATAGCGACGCCGGCGCGCTCGGCCACCTCGACGATGGTGGCGTGGCGCCGCCGGCCGCTCTCGGTGTCGTCGGTTTCGTCCGTATCGTTCAAGCCGTTCCCTCGAACACCAGCGCGGAGTGGATGCGAAGGCTCGGGAGCCGCACTTCGACGCGGTCGCCACCATTGGTGAACGGCACGTCCTCCCCCGTGATAGCGTCATAGACGCGGGCTGGCGCACGCGGCAAGCGCACCGAGGCGGTGACCGGCCCGAGCGTCGGGATATCCTCGATCATCTCCATCACCCGGGTGTGGCCCTCGCCTGCCGGCACCGCCTTGCCGCGGACCTGCGGCGCGCCATAGAGCAGGTGCAGCACATGCCGCTGTTGCTCGGCCTGCCGGGTCAGCGTTGCGCGGCCGGACGAGGGCAGGTTGGTGACGACGGCGCGGCTCGGCAACAGCCGGTCGATCAGCCCGCGCACCAGGTACTTGTACAGCGGCTGCCCCATGGCGTGGTACATCCGAAAGATCGGATAGGCGATGTAGCCGATGCCGCCCTTGAGCGTCACTGCCGCCCCGAGCGAGGCCGCCGCGGGATCATCGGGCGCATGCTGGTGCGAGCTGAAATGCTTGTAGCTGCGGTTGAAATAGGAGGGGCCGATCTCGGCCAGCACCTCGGCGCCATCGGCGACGATCGCCTCGCCCGCTCCGTACATGACGAAGGGGGAGGTCGTCAGTCCGGCATCGAGCCCCCGCGCCCCACGGATATAGGAGGGGTTGAAACCCACCTGCCCCGTGCTGCGGATGCCGGCATCGAGCGCAAAGCTGCCATCGGCATTGCGCCCCGAGCTGCCGCTGAGGATCAGCTTGCCACCCGCATCGGTGTAGGTCTTGAGCCGGGCAGCGAGGCCGGCATCAACCGGGATCTCGTCGGGCAGGATCAGGAGCCTATAGGCCTCGAACGTCGCCGAGGGGTCGATCACGTCGAAGGGCAGCTGCAGCTCCTGCAGCATCTGCGCCGCACCATCGTCGCTGTGGTTGTTGCGCGCGCCCACCGGGTGGAAATATTCGGCCGTGAGGATCGCCACATCCGACACCTGCTTCGCCCCCTCGAGATAGGGCTCGAGCTTTTCGATCCGCGCATAGGCCGGGCCGATCGAGGCATAGGTGTCGGGGTTGATCGAGCCATCCGGATGCAGCTGGTCGCCGACCAGGCATTTCACCCCCAGCGCCACCATCTGCGCAGCCTCGAATTCCAAGGCATCGGGATGCTTGAAGCCGCCGAACTCGCCCCAGCTGGTGTGGAACTTGCCGGTATGGGCCACCATGTCGAGCCCGAGCGTCGCCGCATAGCGCGCGCTCGAGGGGAAGTGGTCATAGCCCCAGCCGCCGGTCGGCAGGCTTTCGAGCTCGAGATGGGTATAGGTCGAAAAGCGCTGCGGGCCCTGCTTATGGATGTGGCCGCAATTGTAGAACACCCGCATCCCCGGGAACTCGGCGTTGAGCGCGGCGCTGGTTTCGGCGCGGAAGCGCTCGTTTACCCACTCATCGTTCTTCAACCGATCGTCGGGGTTTTCCGGATCAAGGCCATGCTCGGCCATGCTGGCAAGGCACTCGGCGCAGACGCAATCGGGCGTCAGGACGATGTCGAAGAAGATACCAACTGTCTCGTAATTGCGGGCCACCTCGCGCGCCTGCTCCAAGAGCTCAGTACGATAGGCCGCGTGGTTGAGGCAGAGCGTGTGCCACCCGGCGGTCAACTGGTCGGGATCGAAGCGGTTGTCCGACGCGCTGCGCACCCGCCACTCCGGATGGATGCGGGCGTTCCGCTCGTCCCACTGCACCGAGATGTAGATCGGGCATTCGATATCGGCGGCGCTGAGCGCCTTGACCATGTCGCCCATCAGGTCGGGCCGGGCGAGATTGGGGTGCGGCGCCCCGACCTTGGTGGGGTAGTACGACCAGCCATGGTGGCACTTGGCGAAGATGGTGATCGAATCCACATGCGCCGCCTTCAGCGTCCTGACGAAGTCGTCGGGGTCGAAGGCCGAGCCGATCCCGGGGATGTGCTCCGAGGTGTGGAAGTCGAGGTGGATCTGGCGGTAGCGCAGCGGCTTGTTGGTAGCGGGCATGACTAATCCTTGGCGCCGGTACGGGTTTCGGCCCCGGCGGCGAATTGACGTTGGAAGATGAGGAAGACGGCCAACGGGACCACGGTGGTGACGATTGCCGCCACCGATTGCAGGTCCCAGTTGAGTTCATAGGTGCCGTTGACGCGCGCGAGGATCACCGGCAGCGGCACATTGGTCCTGAGATAGAGCAAGGGCAGCAGCAGGGCATTCCAGGTCCACAGGAACTGCAGGATACCGGTGGCAAACACCGAACTCAGGCTGTTGGGCAGGACGATATGCCAGAACGTCTGCACCGGTCCGGCGCCGTCGATGCGCGAGGCTTCGACCACCTCGGTCGGAAAGTCCTCGAGGAAGTTTTTGACGAGGAAGATCGACCAGGCAAAGCTCAGGCCCACATAGGGGATCAGCACCGCGAGGAAATTGTCGATCAGCCCCAGTTCGCGCCACAGCTGGAACAGCGGGATGATCACCACCTGCTGCGGCAGTACGAACGCGTTGATGATGATGATCAGCAAGAGCCGGCGGAACGGGAACTTGAGGAAGTGGAAGGCATAGGCCGCGGCCGGCGTCAGCAGCATGGTGCCGGCGGTGGCGAGCGCCGCGAGGATCGCCGTGGTGACGAAGGCCGGGGCCAGCGGATAGGCCTCCCAGACGCGTTGCCAGGCGCTGAGCGTGAGGGTGAAGCTGTCGGTCCGCCACCAGCCGCGCGCGGTTTCCGAGAGCGGCCGGATCGAGGTCATCACGATGCCGACGATCGGGATGATCCAGATGAAGCCGAACACGCCCAGCACGATGGTGGGCCAGCGGGGAGCACGTCCGATCATCTGGCACCTGCCGTTCTCTGGATGATGGCGGGGATGGAAACCACCAGCACGGCAACCAGCAGCACCACGGTGGCGGCGGCGCCGTAGCCGAGTTTGAACTGCGTCATCGATTCCCGGTACATGAAGTAGCCGACCGTTTCGGTGCTGCGCACCGGACCACCGCCGGTGAGGATGTAGATGATGTCGAAGGCGCGAAGCGCCCCGAGCAGGTTGATGAAGATGGCGACCCGCACCCCCGGCAGCGACAGCGGCATCATGATGTTGCGCATCACCTGCCCGTGGCTCGCCCCGTCGATATAGGCCGCCTCGAACAGCGTCTTGGGGATCGACTGCACCGAGGCAAAGCAGAGCATCAGCGGCAGGCCGACCCCGCCCCATGACGCCGCGACGATCAGCACCCAGAGCGCCGTACGCGGATCGCCCAGCCAGGGCTGCGCGAAGCCGGGCTGGAACAAGCCGATCGCCGCGTTCAGCAGGCCGCCCGCATCGGGCCTCAGGATGCCGATCCACATGTAACCGGCCACCGCTTCGGAAATGCCGAACGCCGCAAAGATCATCACCCGGAAGGGCAGCGTCTGGCGTGGCGCGAAGGCGCTGACCATGGCGAGCATCCAGCCGAGCCCCACCGAGAGGATGGTGGTGGAGACGGTAAAGATCAGCGTCGTCACCAGCGTGTTGCGAAACGCCGGATCAGTGAACAGCTTCAGGTAATTGCCGAGCCCGATGAACTTCGGCTTGGCCAGCCCCTTGATGTCGAAAAAGCTGAGCCGGATCGTGTCGATCAGCGGAAACACCACCGCGATACCGAACAGGATCAGCACCGGGGTGAGCAGCAGCCAGGCTGCCGGCCAGTCACCCGCCTTCCGCCTCCGGGCGAGCAGATTGCTCTGCTCGCCCGGAAGCCGGGAGGAGAGGCCGGCCCGCGCGCCCGCCGACTCGGGGGCTACGGAGTCCTGCATCTCAATAGAGTTCCATCGCCTTGGCCTCGATCGCCGCGGTGACGGTGTCGATCGTGGCGTCGGACGGATCCTGCAGGAACTTCTGCAACTGCACGCGATACTCGTCGACCAGGTCGCCGGGCAGCAGGTCGCCGAGGACGAACTGCACCTTGGACTGTGCCACGGCCGCGGTTGCGATCTGCTGCACCGGACCGAGCAGCGACGGATCGGCGTTCTTGCTCGGCGAGGCATAGCCATAGGAGGCGAGGATATCGGCAGCGTCCTTGCTCACCATGTAGACGGCAAAGGCGTCGGCCGCCGCCGGATTGGCGCCATTGGCGGTGACCGCCACTTCCTTGGCATCGACGCTCGAGGTGTCGTCATGGCCGAGGCCCAGCGCCGGGAACTGGAAGATCGAGTAGTCGACGCCTTCGTTGAGCTTGTAGTCGTTGCGCGCCCGGGCGTTCATCCACATCCCGATCATCAGGTAGTTCGACGCATCGGCGGTGAAGATCTGGTCGGCCGAATAGTCCCAGTCGCCGGCGAACATCTGCTCGGGCGTGCCGCAGCAGCCCGCCTTCAGGAGCTCGGCGTACTTCTTGAGCGTCGTCTTGACGATCTCGTCGGTCCACGGGATTTCGTGCGCGGCGAGCTTGGATGCCGCCTCGACCCCACCGGTGCGCAGCAGCAGGGTTTCGAACCACTCGCCATGCGCCCAGTACTTGGCCGGCATGGCGATCGGCGCGGCAAAGCCGGCGGCCTTCAGCTTGTCGATCGAAGCGAGGAATTCTTCCCAGGTCTTGGGCGGCTCGATCCCGGCCTTTTCGAGATGCGCCTTCTTGTACCAGACCGCCGAGCGATCGCCGTAGGTGTAGTTCACCCCGAAGGTGACGCCATTGGTGGAGCCGAGATCCTTCCACGATTGGTCCAGCACCGCATCGAGCCCGGCCGAGCCCCAGAGCTCGTCGATCGGCCTCAGGATGCCGGCATCGGCCAGCTCGGCCCGGAAGGCCGGCCAGGTATTGATGATGATATCGACCTTCTCGCCGCCCAGCAGCGCCGTGCGCATCGGGCCGCGCATGTCGCCCTGCCCGGTCACCACCAGTTCGCGCACCGTGACACCCGGGTTCTTGGCAGTGAAATCGGCTTCGAGCTTCTGCCACATCTCGGCATCGGTACCACCCTGCCACTGCAGGATGACGAGCTCGCCGCTCAGATCCTGCGCCGATGCAGGGGCAGCCGCCAGCATGGCAGCAAGGCCGATGCCGGCCAGGACAGCGCGCCGGCCAATGCCGCGCGTTCGTGCACTCATGGTCATTGATGTTCCTCCTGCTTGACGTCGGCCGTTTGCAGCCCTTCTCCCTCGTCAAGTAAGTTGAAACGTTATCATCTAAGTTGACCTCGGCAACCGGATTCTGGCGGTGCCCGCTGAAAAATCGTTCTGCGTGGGGAAACCGCCGGACAACTTCATACCTCCCGGTGAGGGCGCTAAACTTCATCCGGCCCCGCGGCGAGGATCTCTGCCCTCATCCGCCTTCTCCCCGCGGTGGGCGAACAGTCACCGGTCTCTCCGTGGTCCTCCACCGCGTAGCGGGGGAGGGGGACCGCCGGAGGCGGTGGAGGGGGCGACCACAAACACCGGCGCATCCTGCCGCCCCCTCCACCAGCTTCGCTGGTCCCCCTCCCCCGTTTCACGGTGGAGGACCACCGAGAGACCGGCGCAGCACCGCTACGCCGCGATCTCGATCACCGCCTTGATCAGCCCTTGCTTCTGCGTCGCCCAGACCGGCAGGTCGGTTATCGCCCCGGCAAGCGTCGTGCGGTGGGTGATCAGCTTGTCGACCGGCACCCTGCCTCCCGCGATCGCCGCAATCACCCGGCTGAAATCCTCGGACGTGGCGTTGCGGCTGCCCAGGAGTGACATTTCCCGGCGGTGAAAATCCGGATCCTCGAAGCTGATCGGACCCTTCACGACGCTGACCAGCACGTAGGTGCCGCCATGCGCGACGAAGTCGAAGCCCTTCTGCATCGAGTTGGCGTTGCCGGTGGCATCGAACACCACGTCGTAGCCCTCGCCACCGGTCAGTGCCGCTGCCGCCGCCGCTGCGTCCACACCCGCGACGATGCTCGACGCGCCGGTGAGTGCACGAGCCACCTCGAGCCGTTCCGGCGAGAGATCGAGCATCGAGAGCTCGACTCCGGCAATGCCGGCAAACAGCGCCACCCCGAGCCCGATCGGGCCCGCCCCGATCACCAGTCCACGCTGGCCCGTTCCGGCACCAGAACGCCGCACCGCATGAGCGCCGATGGCGAGAAACTCCACCGTGGCGCAGGCATCGACGCTCAGCCCATCGGCCTTGACGAGGTTAGCCGCCGGCAAACCGAGCAGCGAAGCCATGCCGCCATCGCGATGCACGCCGAGCACCGCGATGCGTACGCAGCAGTTCGGCTTGCCGCTACGACAGGCGATACAGCTGCCGCAGGAAATGTAAGGGTTGACCACTGAGATCTCGCCGGCCTCGAAGCCGCAGCCGGGCGGTGCCTCCAGCACCTCGACGGCGAGCTCGTGGCCCATGACGCGCGGGTATTCGAGGAACGGGTGCTTGCCCTCGTAGATGTGATAATCGGTGCCGCAGATCCCCACCCTCAGCGGGCGCACCAGCGCCTCGCCTTCGCCGCGGGTGGGAATGGGCCTCGTCTCGAGCTCGAGCATCCCGGGCTGGCGGCAAACAAGCGCATGCATAGTCGACTGCTTTCGTCTGAGAGAAATGGTGCGAGGGCCGGATGCCGGGGAGACCGAACGCCCGGCCCTCGTGGCGCGTCACTGGAACTGGGACATGGTGTCCTTGGTCACCAGCGCCGCGCCGGAGTCGATGAGGATTGGGACCTCATCGCCGCGGATGGCCTTGACCAGGGCATCGACGCCGAGTTCGGCCATCTTCGCCGGGAACTGCGCGACGGTCGCGTCCTCGATGCCTGCCGTCAGGGCTTCCGCTTCGCCGCAGCAGAAATCGAAGCCCACCAGGACGATCGCGTCGCTTGCGATGCCGGCGTTCTTGATGGCCTGCGCAGCGCCTGCGGCTGGAGGGCCGCAAGCTGCATAGATCGCCTTGAGATCGGGATTGGCCGTGAGCAGATCCTGCGCGACGTTGATCCCGAGCTCTTCGGTGCAGTTGGTGCCGGCGCGGCCGACCACCTTGACCTCGACGCCCTTGAGGCCCTCGAGCATGCCGTTGACGCGGTCGTCGAGCGCCGGAACGCCCGGGACGCCTTCGAGGATACCGAGCGTATCGCCCGCCTTCAGCACCGATTTCAGGTACTGGCCGGCGAGCACCCCAGCCGCGTAATTGTCAGTGGTGGCGAGCGAGGTCAGTCCCTTCCAGTCGGGGATGTTGTTGTCCATCAGGACGATCTTCACCCCCTGGGCGATGGCCTTGTCGAGCGCCGGCGCCACGGTCGGATCGACCGGGGTCAGCGCAATCCCCTGTACGCCCTGGGTGACCATCGACTCGATCTGGGCGATCTGCCCCTCGATGTCGGTTGCCGAGGTGCCCTGCCCGTAGATGATCTCCACCCCGGGATTGGCCGCGGCGTAGGCCTTGGCCGCGTTTTCCATGGTGGCAAAGAACGGCACCGGGAACTTGGTGATGAACCCGAGCTTTACACTGTCCTGCGCCAGGGCCGGTCCGGCGATCGCAGCAGCGAGCGCCAGGCCTCCCAGCAGTAGTTTGAGCTTCATCGTCTTCCTCCCATTAGGACCGCTCCGGCTGGAGCGGCCCGACATTCGATCCCTCCCGGATCGAGCCTTCAGGCCTCGGCTCCAACGATGAGCGAGACCAGTTCGTGTTGATTTGCCTTGTTCGGCTTGAGCTCGCCGACCTTGCGCCCCTGCCGCAGCACCACGGCGCGGTCGGCCAGTTCGACGACATGTTCCATGTTGTGGGTGATGAGGATCACCGCGTTCCCTTCGTCGCGAAGCTGCGCGACGAGGTCGAGCACCTTGCGCGCCTCGCGCAGGCCGAGCGCCGCGGTGGGCTCGTCCAGCAACACCAGCTTGCGCGCAAACACCGTCGCCCGCGCCACGGCAATCGCCTGGCGCTGCCCGCCCGACATCAGGGCGACCGGCGCATCGAACCTGGGCAGCCTGACCTTCAGCCGGTCGATGACGGCGGCCGCTTCCCGGTCCATCGCCCGCCGGTCGAGCAGCCGCAGGCCGCGTGGCAGCCAGCGCGGGAACGACAGCTCGCGCCCGCAGTAGAAGTTCTGTGCCGGGGTCAGATTGTCGAACAGCGCCAGGTCCTGGTAGACCGTCTCGATGCCGGCGCTGCGCGCTGCCGCCGGGCTGTGGAGCTGGGCCGGCTGGCCATCGACGAGGATCTGCCCGCCATCCAGCGCGTGCACGCCGCTGATGCATTTGACCAGCGTCGATTTGCCGGCGCCGTTATCGCCCAACAGCGCCAGCACCTCGCCGCGATAGGCTTCGAGGCTGACGCTCTTCAGCGCTTCGACGGCGCCGAAACGCTTGATCGCATTGCGGACGGCCAGCACCGGCGAGGCGGACGCGACGGCGTTCATGACGCCCTCCCCGACTGCATGACGCGCACCCGCGCTTCCAGATGGTTGCGCAGCACGTCCGCCTCGACGGCGACCACGATGATCAGCCCGATGGCGATCATCTGGAAAAACACATCGACATTGAGCAGGTTCAGCGCGTTGCGGATCACCCCGATCATCACCGCGCCCACCAGTGCATGGCCGATATGGCCGCGCCCGCCCAGAAAGCTCGCCCCGCCGATGATCACCGCGGCAATGGTGTCGAGCTCGAGCAGGTTCCCATAGAGCGGCGAGCTTGCTTCGGTGCGGCCGGCGAGGACGATGCCGCCGATCCCGGCGCACAGCCCCGAGATCACATAGACCGAAACCAGCACCCATTTGACCGGAATGCCCATCTGCACCGCGGCCTCGGGCTTGCCGCCCACCGCATAGATCCAGCGGCCCCACACCATGGCGCGGGCCATTACCAGCACCACCGCGGCAACGGCAAACACCACGAAGAACGAGTTGGGCACGCCCAGCGTCGTGCCGCCGCCGATAACGGCGATCTCCACCGGCATGCCGCGCATCGTGGTGTGCCCGATGGCCAACTCGAGCGCCAGGCCGCGGGCTATGCTCAGGGTTGCCAGCGTGATGATGAAAGGGTGCGGCAGCCGGCCGAACACATAGACGATGCCGTTGACCGCGCCGACCAGCCCGCCGCTGAGCAGCATGGCCGCCATCACCAGCGGCGCCGAGTCCGCCATGCGGTAGGCCAGCCCACCCACCACCGTGGCCAGCGCCAGGTTGGCGCCGACCGAAAGATCGATGCCGCGGGTCAGGATCACCAGGTGCTGCCCGATGGCGACGATGGCGATCACCGCGGTCTGCGCCAGGATGTTGCCGATATTGACCGGCTTCAGGAAATTGGGCGTGGCGAGGCTGATCCCGGCCACGAGGACGATCAGGATGAGCAGCGGCCCGACACTGAGCAGCCGCAGTGCGATACCCAGCATCGAGCCGTCCCGCGACCGGGCACGTACCTCAGCTCCACCTGTATCTGGCTGTCCGTCCACCAGCACCGCCCCCTCCCTGCAGTCCCTTATGTACAAAAAACCTTCATTGCCGCAGATCGTCAAATTGTTTTTTATCGGTTACAGAACAGTGACTGCAGCGGGGACCAGCCAGTGAAGACGGATGCTTTGTTCAAGCGGGCCTACAATGATGCGCTGCTGTTGACCGCCGAACTGCAGGAGGGCGAACCGATCCCCTCCGAGACCCTGCTCGCCGCCCGCCTTGCGGTCAGTCGCACGACGGTGCGCAAGATCCTCGCGGCTCTGGCCGATCAGGGGGTGGTGGGCGGCGGCGGCCGGCAGCGCTTCGTCCGGATCGCCACCGCTGCCGCGGCGCCGTTCCCCCAGGCCGAAACGGTTCCCGCTTCGGTTCAGGTGGAAAAGCAGTTCATGGAATGGATGCTGCGCGGCGACGCCAAGGCCGGCTCGCTGATCAACGAGCTCGAGCTTGCCCGCCAGTTCGGTGTCGCAACGACCGTCATTCGCGAGTTCCTCAACAGCTTCCACCGCTTCGGGCTGATCGAGCGTCGCCCCAGTGGCGGCTGGGTGCTGCAGGGCTTTACCAGCAGCTTCGCGCTCGAGCTGATCGAGATCCGCGAAATGTTCGAACTGCGCTCAGCCAAAGCCTTCGCCGATCTGCCGGAGACCTCGCCGCTCTGGCACGAACTGCGTGAACTGCGCGCAGCCCATGTCGACCTCTTGGGCGAACTCGACGCGCGCTTCCAGGATTTCTCCCACCTCGACAGCCGCTTCCATCGCCTCGTCAATGCCGCGGCGCCCAACCGCTTCATCGACGGCTTCTACGACATCATCACCCTGATCTTTCACTACCACTACCAGTGGAACAAACGCGACGAGCGCGAGCGCAACGAAGTCGCCATCCGCGAGCACCTCACCTATATCGACGCGCTCCTGAGCCGCTCCCGCCCCGCCATCGCCACCGCCTGCCGCAAGCACCTCGCCTCGGCCAAGCAAACCCTGATCCGCTCGACCTCCGGAACGGGGGCGGAGGGGTAGTTGCTCCAATTGACGATGCCCACCTGCCGGCGGCGCTCAAGGTCCGCATAGCGCCAATAGTGGTCATTCGGGGTGTTGTCGGTGCGCTAGGTGTGGAAGCTATGAAGGTTGTTCATTCGAGGAGGGACTGAGAAGCTGGGGTTGCAAAGCCAACCAACGCTCAGCGGAGCTCCCCGAATGAACGTCCACAAGAATGCGCGTCCTCCATGGGCGGCTCCTCTCCGTGCGGTCCTCAGGACACCGCAACGTGGCACATCGCGATGCCGGCGGAGGAGCCGTCCACAGCATCAAAAGCGGACGCTCCCCAGAGCAGGTCGAGCTCGTGTCACAACAGGCGTCTTGAGGATGCCCGTACCGCCAGTGTTAGGGGTAAATACTCATTTCCTGGCGCCTCGGAGTTGGCACCTTCGATGCGATCGACGAGCCTATTGGCTGCCAACGCGGCGATCCGCTCTTCGTCGAAGGTCACCGATGTGATTTGGGGGCGGGCAAAGTCACGATGGCCGCTGCCGAACGAGACCAACGAGACGTCATCGGGGACCGACAGGCCGTTGTCGGAGAGCGCCGCCAACGCTCCCGTTGCCACGGCGTCGTTGAAGGTAACCATCGCGGTGAAGCTGCCCCTCCCGGCCCCGAGCATAGCCTGCACTGCGTCGTAGGCGGCACCGGCGGTATAGCCGGTGGTGACGATCGTCTCGATGTCGCCATCGCTGCCCGCCCCCGCTTCAGCGTAGGAAGCCCGCAAACCGCTCCAGCGCGTCTCGGCGGCGCGGCTGTTGGTTGGTCCGACGCAAACCACCCCCCGGTGGCCCAGGCGATGGAGATAGCTGCCGATCTGCCGGCCACCGCCCTCCTCGTCGTGAAGGAAACAGTCGATGCCGGGGATATCGTATGAACCCGCCAGGCCAACCATCGCGATGCCGCGCTCGGTTAGTCGGTCGAGCCGGATCTCGGGCCGGGTCATGACCCAACTCAGCGACAGGAACGCGCCATCCATCCTGAGGCCGATGACCCGGTCGATTGCCTCGCGCGTCGTTTCGACTGAACCGTCGGTGCTAAGCAGGAACACCGCATAACCGCGGGCACGCGCCGCCGCTTCCACCGCCTTGAAGGTCCGCAGGATGGAGACGTTGGTCACGTCCGGCGTCAGGTAGGCCAGGGTTCGGGTGCGCCTCGCATGCAGCGACTGCGCCATGTGGTTGGGATGAAACTCGAGTTTCTCAATCGCCTCGCGGACCCGCGCCGCCAGCGCCTCCGACACCGGTTTGTTGCCGTTCACCACCGAGGACACGGTCGAGATCGAGACCCCCGCCTCGCGGGCCACATCCTTGATGGTGGGAACTGACCTCGGCATACGGCGTCGAACTCCTCAAAGCAGCGGCCGACAGACGGGCGACGGCCGTCGATTCGAGAAACGTTTCACTGGTTCGTAGCTGCATATCCCAGAAGCATACAGCATATGCTACAATTTAGGTCAATCCACCCCTGAAAAACGTTTCGCAAAATCGCTTGACTCTGGCCGATTGTGAGAACGAGTATTGGGCAAGCGTCGAGGGCTTGGCCTCGGCTGGGAGGAGACATCCATGCACATCACCGCCAGGCCGAAGGGCCTGTGGCTCGCGTCCGCCATGACGCGGCTAATGAAGACAACCGTGTTGGCGAGTTCGTTCGCCATGCTCGCAAATGTGGCCGGCGCGGTGGAGCTCACCCTGTGGGCGCCGCCCTCGTTCACGCCGCAGGCCGGCCTGCCGGCGATCGCCGACGCCTACCAGGACCTCTACACGCGGTTTCAGCAGGCGAACCCGGATATTACGCTGAAGTTCGAGGTGCTGCCGGGCGGCACCGAGGCGCTGACGCAGATCCTCACGGCCGCCAACGCCGGCAACCTGCCGGACCTCGCGGTGCTGGACGGCTTCTGGATCGCGCGGCTGAAAGAAACCGGCAAGCTGCAGCCGCTCGACGAGCTGTGGCCGGAAGCCGAGCGGTCGAAATTCTACAAGGAGGTCCTCGACGCGGTGACCTTCGACGGCAAGATCTACGCCGCCTGGTTCCACAACGCCTGGCGCGGCCTCTACTACCGCAAGGATACGTTGGCCAAGCTGGGCTACACTACGCCGCCAGCCGGCTGGGACGAGTTCCTCGCCTATGCCGAAAAGGCTAAGGCGGCGGGCATGAGCGCAGTGATGTTCCCCGGTTCGGGCACCGAACTGACGGCGCTGCACATGCTGTCGATGTACTGGGGGCTCGGCGGCAACCTGGTCGACGACACCGGCAAGCCGGTATTCTTCGACGGCGCCAATCGCACGGCGCTCGAGCAGGTCTATTCGATGTACCGCGAACTGGTCGAGAAAGGCTATATGCCGCTCGACGTGTCGACCATGGACGAGGCGGCGATCCGGCCGTTCTTCTATTCGGGCGAGAACGCGCTCACGGCGCAATCCTCATCGGCCGTGACCCAGATGTATGCGGACGTGCCGGACCTAAAGGGGAACCTGGGCGCCTTCAACTACCCGCTGCCGGGCGGCGCCACGGCAACCCCGATCCTGGTGGGCTGGACCTACGGCATCTTCACCGATGACCCGGAGCGCAAGGCCGCCGCCTGGAAGTTCGTCGACTTCGTGCTGCAGCCCGAGAACCTGGGCAAGCTCAATGCCGCCGCCGGCCACCTGCCCGTCATCCAGTCGATCTGGGACCAGGACTTCTACAAGACCGACCCGCTGATGCTGCAGTTCAAGGGCATCTTCGATACCGGCGGCATGCGTGCCCGTCCGGCCGTTCCAATCTATCCCAGCATCACCGGCGCCTGGGCGCAGCAGATGGCCGACGTGCTGGCCGGCAACATCACTCCGGCGCAGGCGGTCGACAATGCCCGCGACCAGGTGATGACCGAGTACGACCGGCTGAGCACGCGCTGAAGCCTTTCGGGGAGGTGGTCTGCCGCCTCCCCGGCACTCCAACGGAGCCATCATGGCACGGACGAACATCTCCGGCTGGCTGACGCGCCACCAATTCGTGCTGTTCATCGGACCGGCGATCGCGGTGGTCCTGGCGTTCACCGCCTATCCCGCGCTCTACGGCGTCGTGATCAGCTTCACCAACATGCACTTCGCCTACCCCGACTGGAAGTTCGTCGGCTTTGCCAACTACGTGCACTTTTTCACCTGGAATGCCCTGCCGCAGGTGGCGACGAACACCGTGGTGTTCGTCGGCTCGGTGGTGGTGCTGCAGCTCGGCCTGGGGCTGCTGATCGCGCTGCTGCTCAACCGCGCCATCTTCGGGCGCCGGCTGATGCGCTCGATCGCCATCCTGCCCTGGGTGATCCCGGCTGTAATCATCGGGCTGATGTTCCAGCAACTGTTCAGCGGCAGCCGGCTGGGCATCATGAATACGCTGATCGGCTATTTCGGGTACGATAGCCGGTCGTGGCTCGCCAACCCCAGCGAAGCCATGGTGGTGATGATCCTGTCGCTGGTCTGGCGCGGGGTGCCGCTCTCGATCATCCTGCAACTGGGTGGCCTGCAGACGATCGGCAAGGATCTCTACGAGGCAGCCGCCATCGACGGCGCCTCACGCTGGCAGGTGCTGCGTTACATCACCATTCCGCAGCTCAAGCCCATACTGCTGATCAATGCCATTCTCGCGACGGCCGGCACGCTGAACCATGTCGACATCCCGATCGCGCTGACCGGCGGAGGCCCCGGCCGCGCCACCGAAGTGCTGGCCCTGAGCCTGTACAAGCAGGGGTTCCAGCAGCTTGACGCGGCCTACGCCTCAACCATCGCGACGGTGATCCTGGTGATCAACCTCGTCCTGACCATCGCCTACCTTCGCCTCCTGAGGAGCCGCCAGAATGTCCGCACCTGACCGGGGGGCTGCCTCGCTGCCGAACAACATCAACCGCAGTCGCGTGCGTTTTCGGGCCGGCCGCGCCGCCGACCGGCTGATCACCTACGGCCTTTACGCACTGCTCTCGCTGATCGTGCTGTTGCCGCTTGCCTGGGTGCTGCTGGGCTCGTTCAAGAACCCGTCCGAGATCTTTGCCTACCCGACCAGCTTCTGGCCGCGCGAGTTCACCTGGACCAATTACGGCGATGTCATCCGCCGCACCGCGCTGCCGACCTACCTGTTCAACACCTTCATCGTGACGGGCTTCACGCTGGTGCTGTCGCTCGGCTTCGCGACGGTTGCCGCCTACGGCTTCTCGCGGTGGGACTTCCGGTTCAAGGATACCATCCTCGTGCTGTTGCTGGTGCTGCAGCTGATCCCCAGCACGGTCAACATCGTGCCTTACTGCATGATGATGAACTGGCTGCATCTGCTGAACACCCATGCAGCGCTCATCATCATCTACACCGCCAGCCACATTCCCTTCGCCATCTGGATCATGAAGGGCTTCTTCGACACCCTGCCCCGCAGCCTCGACGAGGCGGCGGTGATCGACGGCTGCTCGATGTTCCGGGTGTTCTGGAGCATCATCCTGCCGCTGAGCCTGCCGGGCCTGTCGGCCGCGGGCTTTCTGATTTTCCTTGCCGCCTGGGGGGAGTTCCTGATCCCGCTGGTGCTCGCCAACTCGCGCGAGGTAGCGGTGATGAGCGTCGGGCTGTTCAGCTTTTTCGGCACCGATACCACTCAGTATCACTACGCCTTCGCAGCCTCGGTGATGTCCACCGCTCCCGTCATCATCGCCTACCTTGCCCAGGAATACCTGGTCTCCGGCCTCGCCAGCGGCGCCGAGAAATAACCCCTGCCCCCATAGGATAGCCACGATGTACGACGCCACGATGCTTCAGATCGGCAGGAATTCGCAGGTCTTTGTCGACAACAGCCTGATCGAGCAGACCGACAGCCTGACCCGCCGCTGGCACAAGCCGCAGCGGGTGACGCCCGAACCAGTGCTCCGCGCCGACCGCCCATGGGAGCACACCCCGTACTTCACCTACTCCAACTTCAACGTGCTCAAGGACCCGACGGACGGGCTGATCAAGTGCTGGTACGAGGACCTCGGCCCGCTCTCGCCACACCAGCGCCACCCGTGGAAGAACCGCATGCTCTATGCCGTGAGCAGTAACGGCGTGGACTTCGAAAAGCCGGGGCTGGGCAAGGTCCGCATCGATGGGCACGACACCAACATCTTTGCCGGCTATGTCGAGGGCATGGCGTCGGACGCATCCTATCCGTGGGCCGATATCGGCGTACATTCGGCCGCGGTGGTCATCCGGCCCGACAGCATCGACCAGCGCTACCGCATGCTCTTCTCGCGCGCCGGAGCCGCCGGAGGGCACCGCATCCAGTGTGCCTATTCGGCCGACGGCATCACCTGGGCGCCCTATGACGAACAGCCGAGCTTCGGCATAGCCGGCGGGCACCTGTCGGACGTGTCGACCATCACCTACGATCCGGGCTCGCGGCTGTTCCTGCAATATACCCGCCATGGCCGGATGATGAGTGCCGGTATCCCTCCCGCATCGCCCGGACGACGCTCGACGGAGGGCGCGCGCTTCAACACCTATTTCCCCGGTCGCCCGGACCTGATGAACAAGCGGCGGGTGTTCCGGACCGTCTCGGCCGATTTCATCCACTGGGAAGATCTCATCCCGATCTCCACCCCGGACGAGACCTTCGACAACCTCGACAGCGCCCACTATGGCGTCGGCCAGTTCCGCATCGGGGCGAGGCATTTCGGCACACTGGGAGTGCTCAACTACGTCGACAACGAAATGGAAGTGCGGCTAATCACCAGCAACGACGGGGTCAACTGGCAGCCGACGGACGCCGGGCGAGCCTTTCTCGCGCCACGCCGCGGCCAGAACTGGGACCGCCACATGGTGTCGATCGTCAGTCCGCCGGTGCGGGTCGGGGACCAGTGGTACTTCTACCATGGTGGCTCGTGGGCTCATCACGACTACTGGTGGGCTGGCCCGCATGAGTTGGACCACGACGAGGCCCGAGATCCGCGCACCGAAGTTCGCTTTGGCCTCGGCGTTGCGGCCTTGCGCTACGAGGGCGTGGTGTCGATCGACGCAGTACCGCCGCGCGCGGGACGTCTGGTTACGCGACCGCTGAGCTTCGATGGCGGCACGCTGCTCATCAATGCCCGGGTCCGCGGCAACGGCAGCATTCGTGTCGGTCTAGCAGATGCCAGCGGCGCCCCGCTGCCCGGCTTCGGCATCGAGGACAGTGTCCCATTCACCGGTGATGCAATCCGCCAGAATTGCCGCTGGACGGGTAACGACATCATGCCAGCCGCTGTGCCCGACCAGTATCGCAAGCTCGTCTTCGAGATCGATAACGCGGAGATATTCGGGTTCATCGTGGAAGCGTAGAGCACCCAAGCGTCCGCTTTGGGCCAGAAGCAGACAGTTGGTAGCGACCGCTTCGCGCCAGATGCCGTCACCTGTTCGGCGACAGGGGGGCTGATCTAGAACACGATATTCGGATCCAGCCACAGGGCGAAGCCGCCCTTGAAGGCGTTGGCGTTGTCGCCGCGGCGGGCGTTGGGGGGCAGGCTCTTGAGCTTTGCGACATTGCCGCCGCCGATCACCACATAGTCTGGCTCAAGCGCGGCGCTGAGCTGGGCCACGGCATCGAGAACGTGCTTTTCCCACTTGGCGCGCCCCCGCTTTTCGAGGCTGGCCTCGCCCAGATAATCCTCGAAGCTATGTCCCTTGCGGTAGGGCAGATGCGCGAGTTCCATCGGCTGGGCCACGTTATCAACGATCATCGCCGCGCCAAGTCCGGTGCCCAGTCCGAGAAACAGCATGCGGCCGCCCTCGTAGCTGCCGATGGCCTGCATCAAGGCATCATTGACGATGCGGACTGGTTTGCCGAAGCGTTTGGCGAAATCGAAGCCGACCCAGCCTTTGGCGAGGTTGTGCGGCTCGGCGAAGATGCGGTTGTGGATCACCGGGCCGGGATAGCCAATGGCAATGACGTCATACGCGATGCCGTCGGCCAGCTTCTCGACGGCGTCGGCCATCGCCGCGGCATCCATTCCGGGCCCGGACGCGGCTCTCCGCTCCTCCTGCCCGTTGCTGGTCATGATCTTGACGTGCGACCCGCCGATGTCGATCGCAAGAACGGTTTGGGCTTCGCCGGTCATCGCCGTTTCCTTCACGCTTTCGGATCGACCCAGCCGCCCGCCGGAGCGAAGCCGACCATGGCGTCGACCGGTCCCCACGTCCCAGGCGCGTAAGGCTCGGGCTGATCGGTCTGTGCCAGGATCGGATCGAACACCCGCCACGCCAGTTCTGAGGCATCCTGTCGGGTGAAGAGCTGGCGTCGCCCCGCCATGGCGTCGCCGATCAGCCGCTCATAGGGCATCATGTCGTCGGTGGTGTCGTCGACAGCAGCCAGTTCGACGTCCTCGCCCGTCATGTCGCCGCCCGCCGCCTTGCGTCGCGCGCCGATGCCGATGGCCACCTGCGGGCCGACACGGAAACGCAGATAGTTGCCGTCGGCCGCGGCGATCTTGTCGAACAGCATCAGCGGCGGACGCCGGAAGCGGACAACGACTTCAGTTGCCTGCACCGGAAGGTGTTTACCCGCCCGAATGTAGAACGGCACATCCTTCCAGCGCCAGGTATCCACAAACAGCCGCATCGCCGCGAAAGTCTCAACCCTCGACCCCGGGGCGACGCCGGGTTCATCGTCGTAGCCTTCGAACTGTCCGCGGATCACTTCGGCTTTGGCAAGCGGCCGCATGGCCTTGAGGATTTGGACCTTTTCATCGCTCAGGTCCTCCGCCCCGCTGCTGACCGGCGGCTCCATGGCGAGCAGCAGCAGCACGTTGAGCAGATGGTTCTGGATCACGTCACGAATGCAGCCGACCTCGTCATAGAACCGTCCGCGCCCGGCAATGCCGAAGTTCTCGGCCATGGTGATCTGGACGCTTTCCACATAGGTGCGATTCCAGACCGGCTCGAGGAAAGCATTGGCAAAGCGGAAATAGATCAGGTTCTGGATGGCTTCCTTGCCGAGGAAGTGATCGATCCGGAACACCGCCGCTTCTTCGAAAACGGTGTGCAGCACGCCGTTCAGGCGTTGCGCCGATGCAAAGTCGTGGCCAAACGGTTTTTCGACCATCAGCCGTCCGCCCTGGGCGATCCCGGCAGCATCGAGCGCCTTGATGACGGTTCCGAACAGCGATGGCGGAATGGCGAGGTAGTAGAGCGGCTGGCGCGCCACGCCGAGCTCGGCCCGCAACCGTTCGAAGGTCGCGGCGCTTTGGTAGTCGCCGCTGACATAGCGCAACAGTGCCCTGAGCCTCGCGAAGACCGCTTCGTCTATGTTGCCGAACTTGCCGACAATGGCGTCCCGGGCGCGAGCCGCGAGCTGCTCGACGCTCCAGTCGTCGAGCGCCACCCCGATGACCGGCGTATCGAGATGGCCGCGCCGGACCATCTGGTAGAGCGATGGCAGGATCATCTTGTGCGCGAGATCGCCGGTGACACCGAACACCACCAGCGCATCCGATTGCGCCGTGGTCACGACGACTGCTCCCCTGGCTTCTGCTCCGGCTGTTCGACGTGCCCGCCGAAGCAATAGCGCATGGCCGAGAGCAGCTTGTTGGCGAACTCATCATTGTCGCGCCGCACCATGTCGGCGCCCATGCGCCCAAGCCCGATCATCCCCAGTTGCATTCGCGTTTCCCGTTTCCTGTACGTCCACCTTTATGTGATGCCGCTGCGACTTCTATGCGACGACCTTGACGGTGAAATCGGTGTGCTCCCACCGCTCGCCGTCCTTCCAGAAGACTGTAAAGACCACCGACCTCCCGGCGTCGAGGGACGAGGTATCGAGGTCGACGAAGTGCGTGCCCAGGCCGCTGTCGTGCGTGTCGCTGTCGGCCGCATCCTGCCACTGGCTGAACGTCCAGTGGACCACGCCAGCCGCGGGTAACTCCAGGCGCAGCATCTTGCCCCGCGGAATCGTGGTGAGCCGGTTGTTCAGGCGCCAGATCCGTAGCGCCGATGGCGTCTTGCTGGTGACATAGCGCGCCACCGTTTGCGGCGGCATGTCGAACACCGCCCCATCCGCGATCGAGCGCAGCAGCTTGATGTGTTCGGCATGCGCCCAGACCAGCGGCATGGCGCTGCCGGCCGGCCGGCCAAAGAACAGTTCGCGCTCCGGCATGTCGGGAGCGTCCCAGCTCTGCTCGGGGAGAAGTCCTTCGGCGCCGGCCGAGGCCTCGAGGGTTTGCAGCAGCGCCATCGCCTGCTCTTTGTTGCCGGCGGCGAGTTCGTAGTGTGCCCGCTCGCCCGCCAGCAAGGGCCAGGCGCGGCCCTTGCCGACTCCGTCGAACGCGCTGCCATCGGCATGTTCACCATAGCCATCCCCGGTATAGCGATACCAGAGCGGCCCCTGCGGCAGCTCTACCTTGAGCGTGTGATCGATGGCCTTGATCGTGTCCACAATGCGCGGATCGTCGGCCGAGCGGAGGCCGAAACGGACCAGCGCCAGTGCATCCGGACTGAGCACGTCGCGGGTCGGAAGCAGGGACTTGCTGGCAACTTGGTTCCGAATGGCCGTCTCGCCAACGCGGGCGCTGGCGAGATCGGTGGCCGCATTGCTGCCGATCCGCACATAATAGCCTTGCACACCTGCGGCCGCGCAGATGTCCGGGTCACCGGCGAATGTCCAGTTCTCGATCTGCTCGTTCCAGCAATCGGCCGTCTCCCGCAGGTGCTGCGCCGCGCCCCTATCCCCCTCGATGTCGAGCAGATCGGCAGCTGCCAGCAGGGCCGCGATTTCCACGGCCAAGGTGAACGGCGAATAGCCGCCGTCTTCTTCCCAGCGGTCCTGGCTGGTCGCCGGACCGTTCGCGACAAGATATCCGGCGGCCCGGCGGATCATCGGCAGATACCGGACGAGCAGCGCGTCGAGCTGTCCATGGCGGTGCAGCAGGTCGGCGAGGAGGATCGGAAAGGCGCACTCGTCCATTTGCACGCCAAGCCAATAAGGCCGGCCGTCGAGCCAGAGATTTTGCGGCCAACGACCGGAGGCAAGCTGCACCTGACGGAGATAATCGAGAATGGCCAGCGCCTCCGCGGGCTCTCCGGCAGCAAGAAAGCCGCCGGCTGTCTCGACCAGGTCGCGCGGCCACACCAGGTGGTAGCCGCCCAGGTCATCGTCGCCCTTGGCGGCGCCCCATGGAATGGAAAGGCTCGCCACAACTGCCCCCGGTCGGTCTGCCGCGCGGTGCGACGCCAGCACCGCGGTCGAGACGCGATAGGCATCGCCGCCGCCTGGCGACACCTGATCGAGTGGATGGAGGCGCTGCTGCCATCGCTGCCAGTTGGCGCAATAGGCCTTGAGAGCCGTATCGAAACCGTCCTCGAGGCTGCCCAGAACATGAGCGCCCGCTTCGGTTTCCGACTGGCCGAAGCCCAGCGCCAGCACGGCCGAGGGTGTTGTGTCCGAGAACGCGATCAGGCCGGTGAGGGCGACATTGCCGTCGTCGGCCCACTGGTATTGCGAAGAGAGCCTGCCATCATGGGCCAGCTGCTGGTATCCGTCGGAAGATCCGACAAAGCCGACCGACAGGCTCGACCAGCCGAGCGAGGATGCCAGGGCCAGATAGCGGGAGCGGCCACTGGCAAAGAGCAGTGTCGCATCGGCATGCTCGCCGATCCAGCCGGCATTGTTCATCCCGGCATTGACCAGATGCGGCGCGAGCAGCGCGTAGACCCTGTAGTCGGCCATCGTGCCAACGAGTGGGGTAAAGGTGATGCGCTGCAGCACGGTCGGACGGGTCGGATCGGAGATGATCTGCTTTTCGAGGCGGTAGCGTCCGTCCCGCGCCGTGCTGACGACGTGGAAGGCGGGAATGCCGGGCTCGACATGGCGCGTGACCGAGGTGCAATCGCGCTTCTGTTCGGAGAAGTAGCCGTCGGGCCCGGTGATCAACAGGCCCATGTCGCGCGTGCAGGCACTGTCGACCCGCGGGTAGTAGACCTCGTTGAGTATCCCGTGGCTGAGCGTGAACCATACCGGCGACTCCGCCGATAGCGCCGTCCCTACGCCACTCTTGGCACTGGAGGTCCAACGGGAGGGAATTCCCGGGCCGCCCGGCGCAAAATCCACGAGGTAAGTCAATCAAGGTCTTCTGCTTACTATGCCGGGGCATGCGGCAAACACGATCGCCGGGATCAGGGCAGGAAGCAAGTTAACTGTCGGAAAGTCTCGGCGCGCTGATCATCCTCGCGCTCTCCTGGCTCGCCGGACTGCTGCTCTCGCGTCTGCTCAAGCGGATGATCCGCCTGATCACGGCGACGGACGGCTGGCCTACCAAGCTGTCACCCGCTTCTCAGGCGCCAGCCACATGGGGTCGCCTTCCTTGATGTCGAAGGCCTCATAGAAGGCGTCGACGTGTTGAAGCGCTGCGACGGCGCGGTACACACCGGGTGCGTGTACGTCGCTCTGGACCATCATCTGAAGGTGCTGATCAGTGGACTTGCTGGCCCACATTTGCGCCCAGGCGCCTCACACGATTGCACTATGATCTCCCGTCGGTCCGAAAGTGACCAAGAAAGGATCGATCAGAGCTGGAAGTTGAAAACTGCCTGGTCCGCCCCCGAAGCGGTAGTTCGGTGAATATTGATCACCCACCAGCCCCTCATACTGAATTCTATTCCAGAGAACACGAATGTGCCGTTATTCGTCGCACTCGCCTGACTCGGCGCACGCGGCAGACCGTGGCCGTGCTGTGGCATGCCGCCGTCGAGCGAGAGTGTCGAGGGATCGATCACCGATCCATCACTTGCTTTCAGCTTGAAGGCCCAACTCATCGGTTCCCCCACGACAACGGGACCGGTCACGACCGTGGCGGTGAAAGTGCCGCGCTCGCTGACCCGAGTGGTTGAAAGATCGAGATTTGCGGGCACGGGCAGCAGCATCATGATGCCCTTGGCTGCGGCAGCAGCCAGGAGAAGGCCAATAGGTATCGCCCAGGCCCAATGCAGGCGTCGGAACACGGTACTGGCCATTTTCTGTCTCTCAGTTTGAATGGTGCGCTCAGGCTGCGCGAGGCGAGCTGATCGATATGAAGGGCGACGACATGGCCGCTGCGCGCATTTCCGCGGGCCGCACGCCAAACTGTCTCTGGAAAAGCCGCCGGAAGTGGTGAAGGTTCTCGAAGCCTGCGGAAATCGCGATATCGGCTATTGGATCTCGGCTCGTCAGAATCCGGTTTTTCACCCGCTCCAGCTTTCGGGCAATGACGTAGCGATGCGGTGGAAGACCAACCGTGTGCTTGAACGCACGGGCGAAGTGGAACTGGCTCAAACGAGCCTGCGACGCTAGCGCCTCCAGGGTGATGGGTTGGTCCAGCATTTCTTCGACGTAGCTGGTGGTGCGCCGGATGGCAGCGCTGGACAGGACAGTGAGGCGCCGGGACCCGCCACGACCGGCAAGCTGATTGGCAATTGCGTGCTCCAGGCTGCTCGACTCTATCGGCGTGAGTTCGCGCACACCCAAGCACACCTCGCGCAGGACGTGTGCGATACCCAACATAGCCCCATGGGTGCAGAATTGCTGGAGCCCTCCTGTACGTCCCAAGGTAGGCTCAAGGATCACTCTGCGACCGACAGAGGCTTCGATGAAGTCCATGTCTGGATAGATTTCCAAGGTGTCGCTGTGTTCGCGCACCCTGAGTAGGGTCATGGGCTCTTCGCCAACCACGTAGAACGCGCCTGGCCGCGCGACCACGTCATACGTCTTTCCGCATTGCTCGACCGCTACGAGGTCATGGTGAGAAAAGACCACCTCGAGCCTGTTGGGCTGGGTGCGTGATACCCCCTCAAAAGGCGGGCGCCACGAGTATGTCGCTCGAGTCCTCGGCAGGTTTGCAGTGTGTCGTTGCTCTCCGCCATACAGTTTCGCCGCCTGGCCAGGGCGCTGACCTTCTATCACCTCTAACTCCACCGGCATCGTATTGCTTCTGGTGATAGGGGCCCGATTGGACTACAGACAGGTCCAATTCTGGAGAAGTTGACCAGACCACTTCGAGGCGTCGGAATGTTTCACATCAGCCTTGCCGAAAACGACGATCTTGGCGGTGCCATCTATCGTCAGATCCGCCGAGGCGTTGTTGATGGCGTTCTTCGTCCCGGCGATCGGTTACCGGCCAGTCGGGAGTTGGCCCGCACACTCGTCGTAGCCCGAGCGACTGTGGTTACCGCTTACGAGCGGCTGACCGCAGAAGGTTTTCTGCAGTCGCGCCAGGGCGCCGGCACGTTTGTGAACACCTGGTCCAAGCCAGATGCTCGTAAGTCAGACGAGAGGGAGAGGCAGCAGGCACTCCAGCCACGCTCGATTTGGAACGCCATCTCATTGCCGACTGCGTTCGACGCCGAGGCACGTTATGATTTTCGTACGGGCCTGCCGGACGCGTCGCTGTTTCCGCACCGTCAATGGCGACGTCTCGTAAATAGAGCTCTGCGCATCGCCGAGATTAACCCGCAGGGGAAATATGACACCCCTGCCGGACATCCGCGCCTCCGTTCGGCGATTGCGCGACACATCGGCGTGTCGCGCGGCATCACGGCGAGTGAGGACGATCTGGTCATTACCAGCGGTACACAGCAGGCAATCGACCTGGTCTCTCGCGTCTTGTTGGAGCCGGGAGATCGCGTGGCGGTGGAGACACCTGGTTACGAGGCAACGCGACGGTCATTCGAAGCCGCCGGCGCGGACGTGGTCGGCGTTCCGGTAGATGATGAGGGCATCGTGGTGGAAGCAATTCCCCGCGACGTTCGGGCGATCTACGTGACGCCCTCGCACCAATATCCAATGACGGTCACTATGTCGATGTCACGCAGGCGGGCACTGCTTGACTGGGCTGATTTGCACGGCGCAGCAATTATCGAAGACGACTATGACGGCGAGTTTCGCTTCGAGGGGCGCCCTCTTGAAGCTCTGCAAACGCTCGATAGCCACGGTCGCGTCATCTACGTCGGCTCCTTCTCAAAGACACTGCTGCCGGCCCTGCGTTTGGGATTTGTGCTGGTGCCCCCAACCCTGCGGACGGCGATCCGGAAGGCCAAGTATGTCAGTAACTGGCACGGCCCGCTGCTGGAGCAATCCGTGCTGGCCGAATACATCGAGAGTGGAAGTTTCGCTCGGCATGTCCGCAGGTTGAGCGGCGCTTACCGGGCACGACATCGGCTTATTGCCGAAATTATCCGCCGCGACTTTTTGGACCACCTCGAACTGGTCCCCTCGCACACCGGGCTGACCCTCACCGCCTTGGCGAAATCCGCGAACGTTCAGCAGCTCGCTGTCACCGCCTCTCGGGCCGCCGCCCTGGGCGTCGAGATCAACCAGTTGTCTTCGTTCGAGTTCGGCCGCCCCCCTCAGGCCGGCATCGTTCTAGGTTGCGGCGGCATCGCAGTGGCCGACATCGAGCCGGGCCTGCAATTGCTTCGACGCTGCTTCGACTGAAGGGGTAACCTCCAAAGTCGAATCTGGCCACAGGCAGTCGTCCGTAGCACGCGCCCAGCGAACAGAAGGCAGAGTGCGCCGGTGGCCGAGCACTCTCCGTCCAGTCGCTCTCAACGGGAGGTGGGGAATGTTACCGGTTCCGGCTACCCGCTCATCGACGGCTTTCTACGATACCGCCCCCCTGTTCTTTCACGACCACCCCCAGTGGAACAAGCGCGACGAGCGCGAGCGCAACGAAGCCGCCATCCGCGAGCACCTCACCTGTATCGACGCACTCCTGAGCCGCTCCCGACCCGCCATCGCCCCCTGCCGCAAGCACCGCGCCCGGCCAAGCAGACGCTGATCCGCTCGACCTCGGGAACGGGGGGCGCAGGGTAGTTTGCCCAGCTTGCAGCTGCTCGTCTGCCGGCGGCGCTCAATGACCGCGCAGCGCCACCAGCGGACGTCCATCCTATCCGGCGCGGTCGCAGACGAGATTCCGCGCGACTTTTGGAACACCCACGCCCATTTCAAGGGGCGCGGGTGTTGGTTTGTAAGCTGCCGTTACGAGCGCGCTCGCTTAACAGCAGCCAAGCAAAGGTCAGGCTGCCACGCGTAGCGCATTGCCGATGAACCTGATTGCTGCAGCCTGGCGCTCTGCCGCGTGGGCGTCAGCATGGCCTGCGCCGGGGATCGGACGAAACTCGTGTGGCACAGAAAGTTCCGTTAGCACACGATGCAGGTACCTTGCGCCGTCATACAGCGCAAACTCGTCCAACTCACCGCAATCAATGAAAATGCCAACGTCCGCAGCGCGTAGCGCAACGAGGTTGTTGCGCAGAATGCCGTAGACACTGCATGTTTCGTAGCCACCTGACCCCATGGCCCGATTTAGCTCATCGAGAACCGCCGACCGGTTCCGCGCTGGCACACTCTCCAAATCCTCAGCTGGAAACACAGTTGGACAAAGCGCGGCTACCGCTTGATAGGCGTTCGGACGCCTCAGAGCGATCTTAAGTGCTCCGTAACCGCCCATTGAGAAACCGATGGCGGCCCTGTGGGAAGCGAGCCGGTGACGTTCTGCCAGATGCTCCGGCAACTCGCACGCCACCATAGATTCCCACAGCGGCCCGCCAGGATAGTCGATGTAGAAACCACCTTGGGTTGGCGTTGAGGCACAGGCAACAATCACTGGGGGCAAGTATCCGGCAACCCAAGCGGCTTCGTATGCCGTTCGAGCCATTTCCAGTGACGCGGCGGACGACATTGCGCCGTGCAGATGGAGAATTAGCGGTAGCGGTTGCGCCGCGGGGATATGAGCCGGCACAAGTGTCTTGTACTCGACCTCGGTGGAGGTGGCTCGGGCAAAAAAACGATGAGTCTCGAGTTTGGCGACGGACGTCGACATTTGATTTCCTTGGTGTGAGTTGAGCATCGCAGATGCGTTTGGCCATCAGCAGCGCTTGTCGAGAGCGCGCGGTGTAACGATGCCAATGTCTGACGACGACCACTGTCCGTTACCAAGGGACCCGAAGTCTTCGGTGCAACCGGAGAGAACCTGCTCCAGCTTGCCGCGTCATTGCTCCGATCGGAGGGAATGTCAATCGGGGTCTATCGGCGCTCTTCTGGAAGCGGCAGCGCCAATGGCGGCCTAGTGCCACAAGCCGTCATTGCCGGTGTGCGATCGCGCCGAAAGTGGACGCACTCTCCCTGCCGGCACTCTGACGAAGATGGTTCGAACCTAAGTCTTGTGGCATAAGCCTCAACGGTGTGGGGGGACGGTCGTGACCGAACATGTCGGGTTCAGAGCGCTGATACGTCAGCCTGGATTCCTACCACTTTGGATCGCCGACGGCCTTTCTAATCTAGGTGTATTCACGTTCTCTCTGGCCCTGCAGTTTCTGTTAATCGACGTGATTGGTGCAACCAGATCGAGATCGGAATGGTCCGCTCGGCACAGTGGCTGCCGTTCCTGCTGTTCGGCCTCATTGCTGGTGTGATCGCTGATCGTGTCCAGCGCAAGCATTTGCTGGTGGGGACGGATATCTCTAGCTCGATCCTTATCTTCCTGATCGCAGGGTTGGCCATCGGCGGCGTCCTTACGGTGCCCGTATTGATGGTGTTGGTATTCGCCCTGGGCTTGGTGACCGTGTTGAACGGAGGCACACATCAGTCTTTCGTGGCGGACCTTCTGCCAGCGCACCTGCTCACCAAAGGCAACGTGGTTCTGAGCCAAAGCTATACTGTCGCGCAGACGTTGGGCCCCGTCATTGGCGGCTTGTTGGTGCGCCTTGTAGGAGCGCCTTTCACCATGGTGGCAAACGCCATCTCCTATGCCCTTTCAGCGCTATTGATGTTGCGTGTGCCGGACGTGGACAGCCAGCGGGTGCCGACGCGGCAGTCGGTGCTGTCTGACCTCAGGGAGGGCTTCAGCTATGTCTACCGCCACCCCACGTTGGCGCCATACGCGCTGAGTCTGCACACCTGGTTCATCGGTAACAGCGTCGCCGGCACGGTATTCGTGTTCCGTGCCGCTTCGATCGGGCTGGACAGCGCGACGATTGGCCTGACACTGGCCTGTGCGGGTGTGGCCGGACTACTTGGCGCGGCCATGGCAGAGAAGACTGCGACCTGGCTGGGACTGGGTGTTGTTGTAGCGGTTTCCGACTTCTGCACCGGCCTCGGTTGGCTCCTCATTGCGATCGCACCAGTTGGCGACACTGCGCTGTGGGTGATCTGTGCCGGACAGGTCCTCTATGGTGTCGGCTTCGGTGCCACCGGCCCGCTGTCGGGAAGCTTCCGCAATGCCGTGACCCCGCCGCAACTGCGCGGTCGGATGAACACGACAATCCGGTCATTCAACTGGGGGTTGATGGCGGTCGCGGCGCCGCTTGGTGGTTGGCTGGCTTACGCCTTCGGTGATCGTGTCGCACTGGGGATCGGTGGCGCAATCATACTCATATCGGCGGCGGCACTGGCTTCGAGCCGATTTCGTAAGGCGGTAATGCCGGGAGCGGAAAGGCCTGCGAGCGTTGCACCGGATTGAGTGGCCGGATTGGGCCATGTGTGGACGGCTGAGCCTTGTTTTGCGCTGCTTTGACTGATCGAAATTGAGGCCAGCCAACCACACGCCAGCCCGCCCGGATTAGGACGTTCCCCGTTAGGCCGCGAGAGCCTCGACCTCGTACGGCTTGTAGCTGGGAGCTACACCAGTATCCTCATCAACACCGCGGAGCACTTCTAGCGTCAGAAGCTTGTCGTGCTAGAAGGCGGGACTTAACTCCAAGGACGGGATTGAGGGCTCTGCGAAATCAGGCAGCGCAATTTCCAGGTCGGTGCGAAGCGCCGTCAACCCGCCCCAAGTGTCTTGCTGATTTCGACCGCCGCGGCACCTAGCGCTTCTGCGCCGGTTAAATCGATGCGTAGTCCAAGAACGCTTCACTCGTTATGCGACGGGCCAATCGTCCTAGCTAAGGTGCATGCCAATTTCTCGCGAGGTTGAAAAGTATACCCGCAGCCTTGCCGCGGTGCGGCCGAGAAAGAGTCCCGAGAGCAGCGCGGAGGTGAATAGGGTTCCCAGATGCCAAGTCATGTCTGCGTTGAGCGCAGGGGCCATGGCCGAGACGATACTGGTGGCGTAGCGGAACACCAGAACCAACACGATCTGGACCAGTGACCACCATTCGCCACGCAGCCAGATCGAGCCATCCGGCAGACGCCGGGTGGCGTCAGGTCGCTCAAGCCGCCAGGCCGCAGCGCTGCCGATGACCAGCACCAGTACTGCGGCGGGCAGCGAGCTTGGCCCGGTGGCGATGATGTTAAGGATTGCGAGGATCGTAACGACCAGAGGCAGGATCAGCTCACGCCAGAGGGGCAAGGTGCGGTCGCGAGTGCGCTGGAAGCCGAGGAAAATCAGGAGTGCGTATAGCGGCCAGACCCAAAGCGGCGTGTGGATGACGATGATGGCAATGGTCTCGAAGAGGTCGCTCATAGTGTTGGTCCTTGCTGGTTTGGTAGGGCCGAGTTGGGTGAGGATAGATTTCGACTCGCGAGCGCGGAATGCGCAGCATTTGCACTCAATTCCTGCACGGGATGCCATTGCCGGGCTCGCCGGACGACGAGCTCCGCTATGGCCAGATTGATCAGCCAGGCTGTGCCCATCAGAAGCGCCTTGCCCATTTGATCGGGAGCCCCTGCCACGCCCTCGGCGGCCATGGACACGAGCGCCTGAGTGCCGGCACCCAAGCCAATGGCATAAGCGCGCATCATCCAGGCACGATGCTGGGGGACGTTGCGGCGCCGGATGGCCGCGAACCCCAGCACAATGAACACGAGCATGGCGCTGGAGAACACGAGGCGGATCGCAAACAGAAGATCGTTGGTATCGGGGAGACGCTGATGGAACAGGGTCATCCACATGCCAGAAAGCCCGGCGATCAGTCCGCACATCATCAGCACCCGACCGACGCCGCGATGCCAACCGGGAGACTGGCGCCGGAATGCAGCTACGAACTGAAGAGCGCCGAGGGTGGCGAAGGCGGCGGCCGCCAGCACATGAAGGACGACCGGACTGGGCGAAGCGATATGCCGGATGGTTACGGGCCTGACGCGACCGGCTGCCAACTCGACGATGACGTAAATGCCAACTGCGATCGGGATGGCGGACACGAGCATCAGAGAAAGGGCGACCAACCAGGGCGCAGTTCTCATCTTCGATTGCTCCAGGCCCATTCTTTCCTCCAGAGGAAGGTCACAGGTGGCCCGAGGGTCGCCTGTGACATGGGGTGCCCGGTGTTACCGGACGGCCTGGCCGAGGCCGGCTTCTGCCGAAGCGTGGGCCAATACGGACTGCCGCAAGGACCACACGCCGTAGCCGAGCCAGGCGACGGCCAGGCCGACCGGGATACCGGCAAGGCGCTGCAATTCATGCGGCAGCAAGGCGGCCGCAGGCGTAACCACAGCGGCGACGGCGAGAAGGATGGCGGCCCATTTTGGTAGGATGCCGGCTCGCACGGTCGCAATGCCGAACAGCAGGCCGCCGAGCATGTAGCAGAGGCCGGCAATGCTATAGACGGCTCCCGCCGGGCCGATATCCATGGTCGGCTGTGTGCCATTGGCGAGCGTGAGGAAGCTCTCAACGAGCTGCGGCGCGACGCCGGCTGCGATCGGCAGGATGAACCCCTCGGTGAAGATGAAGACAGCCTGCAGGAACCACGTGACGATCAGCAGCGCGAAGCCCGCGAGGCCGAGCCAGCCGGCGCGGTTCGCCTGGCGGCCGTAGATCCCGGTGATCCCGACGAGGAAGAACAAGCACATTGCGAGCTTGGCATACATGAAGGCCGCCCAGGTGCCGGTCGTGACCGATGTCAGGTAGTCGGCGGGATGGATTGGCTGGATGCCGGCGAAGATCAGACCGCCGGCGATCGCGGCAAGGCCGGACCAGCGGATGATGGAAGCGGCGTTGGGTTGGGACTGTTTGCCGTTGATGGCCATGGATATCTCCCTTGGTTGCGATGGATCAGTGCGTGTGTGCTTTGGCGTCGATACGAACGACCGAGATCAGCGGCAGCCCGAGGTCACGAATGCGTTGCAGAAGCCCATGCAGGGCTGCTTGGTCCGCCACGATGCCGTGCAGGAGCGTCGTTCCTGCGGCTTCATGGGTGAGGTTCGGCACACCCAGCCGCTCCGCCCAGCGCGCGTCGAGATGGCCACCGAGACGGATCTCGTAGGTCCCGGACTCGTGCTTGGCTGCGGGCTTGGCTGGTTGGTCGCTCATCGTCGGCTCTTGTGTTCGGGCGAGGTCGTTCGCCGCGGACACTCATGAGCGCCGATGTGGTGAGACCGGCTCACCACATGTGGTGAGCTCGGACGATTTTCTTGTAGGTTAGCGGCGCTGCAGGCCGAGTTCTTCTGCCCGGCGTACGGCGGCGCGGCGATTGTTCACGTCCAGCTTCTCGAAAAGATTCTTGGTGTGTGTGCGCAGCGTGTTCAGCGAAATCCCGAGCTCACGGGCAATTTCCGGCCCGCCCAGATCGCCGCGGAACAGCCGGAGCACGTCGAGTTCGCGCTCGCTCAGCGGTTCGAGCAGGTCAGGATGCGTTGTGGGCTCCAGCTCCCGCGGACCCAGCGCCTTGAGCAGTCTCCTGGCGTATTGCGGCGCGATGCGGTGCTTGATCGCGGACTTGAGAAGTGTCGCCATCGCTTCACCCTCGTCGATGAAGACCCGGGCGTAACCCTGCGGCTCGGTCAAGGCCAGCGCGCGTCCCAGAGTGGCAATTGCACCGGCCATATCGCCGGTACCCTGGCAAGCCAGCGCCCTGAGCATCAGGAGCTCTATGACGCTTCCGATTCGCCCACCACTTTCGGCGGCTTGCAGCAGGCGGTCGAGGAAATCGATCGTCGCCGAGCCCGTCTTGCCTTCCGCCAGCATCAGTCTGGCGAGTGTGATGTGCTGGAACTCTCGCAGGTAGCTCAACTCGTCATCGGCGCTGATCCCGGCAGCCGCCACCCAATGAGATGCCTCTGCCAGCTGTCCCTGCATGATCGCGGCCCGCGCAATCATCGCGCTGATCGGCCGGACATCAGGATAGAAATCGGCAACGTAGACCCGCTCCGCCTCGGCAAGCAGGGCAATCGCCCCCTGCCCGTCTCCCTCCGCGCGAGCAAGCTGCGCCTTGGCAATGCGGAAGCGGGCCGGGTAGCGTGGCGTGGCGCCCCGCTCACCGAAGTCCTCGCTCGCGAGCAGATGCCTCCGGGCCGAAGCGAGGTCGCCGCGCAACCCATGCAGTTCTGCGAGCGCAACGTGAACATCCGCGATGCCGCGCGTCACGGGCGTGCCGTCCACAACCAGGTCCAGCGCGGCCCCACAAAGCCTGAACGCTTCATCGAGCCGCCCCTGTGCGATGCAGATATCGACCGGTGCGACACTCGAGGCGAGCACATCGGCGACGTGCCCGACTCGCCGCAGCCCGGCCAGGCAGTGGCTCCATGCCCTAATCGACGAGGCGAGGTCGCCCCGCGTCCAGAACGCAATGCCAAGAAATCCCGAAGCTCCGGCGCGGGTGAGGTGATCCTCGGATGGGGCTACCGCGAGCACACGCTGTGACTGCGCGATGACAACATCCATGTCGCCGCGCATCTGAGCCAACGCCGATCGGAAGAGCGCAATGGCGCCAGGTAGTTGCTCGAATTGATCCCGGTCAGTGAAGATCGCGGATCCCACCGAGCCTTGTCCAGCTGTCAAACAATGCTCGGCATCCCGCAGAAGCGCATCGACTTCGCCGAACCCACCCACCGACACCAGTGCACCGGCAAGGCCGACGCTCAGCACCGGCCGCCGCTTCACAAGATCGACGGGAAGCGCCAGGATCATCTTTGCCATTGCCGCATCCTGCCGGTGCATGCGCAATTCGGGAATGGCGAGTTCGATCAGCCCCGCGGCACTTTCAAAGTCCCCGCCGGCCAAGGCATGACGTATCGCTTCGCGACGGTCACCATTCTGCTCGAACCAGGCGCTGGCACGACGATGCAGCCCCGGCAGCAACTCTTGCAGCTCATCGGAGAAGTGCGTCAGCAGTACATCGGCAAAGAGATGGTGGTACCTGTACCACTCGCGGCGATCGTCGAGCGGCACGAGGAACAGGTTGCTCCTATCCAGTGACCGCAGCATCTCACCGGCGGCTCTTGAGCCGGTCACGGTCCGGCACAGCGATCCACACAGCCTCTCAAGAAAGCAGGTCTGCAACAGGAAGGTGCGAGTCTCGGTCGATTGGCGCTGCAGCACCTCCTCAACCAGATAGTCCACTATGTAGCGATCGCTGCCCTCGAAGCTCGCAATGAAAGCGGCGACATCGGTTCGCCCCTTCATCGAGAGCGCCGTCAACTGCAGCGCGGCGATCCAGCCTTCGGTTCGGTCCCCAAGGACTGCAATGTCTCGCTCGGTCAGGGCTGTGTCCACGGCACCCAAGAGATAGGCTGAGATCTCTTCGTCGGTGAACCGCAGGTCTGCAGACCGGATCTCGCAGAGCTCTCCTCGCGCCCGCAGGCGCGGCAACGGCAGCGCCGGATCTGCCCGCGTGCTGATCACCAGATGCAGGTTGGGCGGCAAATGCTCCACGAAGAACGCCATCGTGGCATGCACCACCGGGAGGTCGATGACATGATAGTCGTCGAGAACAATGTAGAATTCTTGCTCGCTCAACCCAAGCTCGTTGAGCAGCTCGACGAGGATGTCGTCGTCGGGCTGTTGGCCCGACTCCAGAACCTGGAGGGCGGCGTTGCCAACAGCCGGGACTGCCTTTCGAATGGCGGCAACCAAATGCGCCCAGAAGGATGTTGCCTCGTTATCCGTCTGATCGAGCGACAGCCAGGCGACTGCCCGGCCTGTACGCGACGAGCGTGCCAGCCACTCGGCAAGCAAAGTGGTCTTTCCGAACCCGGCCGGCGCCGACAGGATCGTCAGTCTGGTGTCCCATGCCCGATCGAGCATCTTGCGCAGGCGCGAGCGCTCCACGACGCCTGGTCGTGCGGCCGGAACGTGCAGTTTCGTTGCGATTAGCGGCCCAACCATAGGACAACTCTGACTTGGGGCCACTGTAGAAAGCAAGCCTTGCGCCTCGCTCAATGTCGAAGGGGAGGACGCTTGCCCTCCCCTTCCAGTCGTTTGGTCGGCGATGCCTCGCTACGACGAGACGCGACATCGCTGGCCGTCGGATGGTGATGTCGCGCTGGCCGACCTCACGACTGCCGGGCATCGAGGGCCGCCAGCGCCGCGGGGTTGAACCCACGGACCAGCAGCCAGATGCCAAGGAGCAGTTCCCAGAAGAACTCCGGGGCAACGGAAAGGCTATGGGCGGTCGAGCCGAAGTCGAAGTGGCCGAACATCACGCCACAGCTGCCGAGCAGGAGAGCCGGGCCGCCGATGAGACCGAGGATCGAGAGGAAGCGCGGCAGCAGCCGGGTCTTCCACATCATGTACCCCAGGATCAGGCCATTGCCGACGCCGACCACGACACCGGGCCCCATCTTGAACGTCCAGTCATGAACGGCGACCAGCGCCTGCCCGACCACGGCAAGCGCGGCTGGGTCGGCGTCTCCGGCAGTCGCCCGCAACGTGACGAGAGCGAGAACCGAGATGATGCCCATCGCGATGAAGGCGCTCTCCATGATACGCGCCGCGACGAAGCCAAGGCTCAGGACGGGGAAACGCCGCTTGAGCACCGGGTAGAGCGTGAGCGCCGAAGCGATGTTGGCGGCGATGAGCAGCAGCTCGAGAATGGCCCCCCACGAAACACCCGCATCGAACGGACCGCCCAGTACGAAGGCCGGATCGCTCAGTGCCGGGACATAGAGCGTGAGCACGGGCGGAATGGACGTGGCGTAGGTGAGGAGGAAGAACAGGCCGGTGAGCCGGCCAAGCAGCTGGGCGTCCTTGGCGGCGCTCCGTCCGGAGACGGCGGCAGGTGCGGAGAAGATGTCGACGGCAGGGGCCGACGTAGTGATCGTAGTCATCTAGTGCCCTCATGGGTTGGTGGTTGCGAACGCCACCTTGGTAGGACACCGGCAAATGTTGCGGAACGCGCAGCATCTGCACTTCATCCGTGCACCAGACGCTATGTCAGGATGTTCGTGAGCACACAGTGCGGAGGCACGACCGCAGCCAGCGATGCGCCAGGTCGCCATCGAGCCGTGGGTGCCACAGCATCGATATTGTGAAGCGCGGGACATCGAACGGCAGTGGGAAGGTGCGGACGCCCTGCCGCAACCCCTCGGTGTGCCGCTCGGGGACGGTTGCGACGAGGTCGGTGTCGCGCGCCAGGGCAATTGCCGTGGCGAAGCCGCTGACGATTGCGGCGATCCGCCGTTCGTGGCCCGCGGCCTCTATGGCCTCGTCGATTTCGGAGCTATGGAGGCCGCGTCGCAGGATCTGGATGTGATCTGCCGCGGCGTATTTCTCCACCGCCACGCGCGTCCGCGGCAAGGCATGGCCGTCCCGCACCACGCCGACCCAGCGGTCATCGAACAGCGGGAATGCTCGCATTTCGGGTGCCGTCGTCTGGTCGATCACGCCGGTCTCGATATCCACCTCGCCCTCGCGTAGGGGCGCGCTTTCCTTGTCCGGCTTGCCGAGGAAGTGCAACAACACCCCCGGCGCGTCCTTGCCCACTTCGGCGATAAGGCGTGGCCCGAATGTCTCGGCGAACCCCTCGCTGGTTCGCAATGTGAACCGCCGGTTGAGGGTCTTGAGGTCCAGCTTCTCCGCCGGCCGCAGGATGGAATTGGCACTGTCCACCAGGGGTCCGACCTGCCCCCTCAGTTCCAGCGCCCGCGGCGTGGGGACAAGCCCGCGCCCTGCCCGCACCAGCAGCGGATCGCCGGTCACCTCGCGCAGCCGCGTCAGGGCGCGGCTCATTGCCGAGGGGCTGAGCCTCAGGCGTCGCGCCGCTCCAGCGACGCTGCCCTCGGCAAGCAGGACATCGAGGGTCACCAGAAGGTTGAAGTCGGGCATCGGATGGCTCTGGTACATAGCGTCACATGCACGAATATGATGCGAACGGTGCGCGTTCCGCAATAGTCGGCAAGCCCATAGGTGAGAGGCTCCAAACAACAGGAGTTTCCAATGCCTGCCCGTTTCGCCCCCGTCCTCTTCGGCTTCATCCTTTCCGCACTGATGTCCTTGCTGGTTTCGGGCATCGCGACCTTGCGCAATGCCGGCTTCGTCGACGATTTCCTCAGCATCTGGGTCGGCGCCTGGCTGCCGTCCTGGCTGATCGCCTTCCCGGTGGTCCTCGTCGTCGCGCCTATCGCCCGGCGCCTCGTCGGCCTCCTTGTCAAGGCGCCGGCTGCCCGCGCGAACTGATCGAGAATGACAACACTCTCCACCACCGGCCAAAGCTGGCGGCTGGCAGCTCTCGGCTTCGCCATGCTGCTGCCCTCGGCAGGAACAAGCATCGCCAATGTCGCCCTGCCGACATTGGCGACCGCCTTCGGCGCGGGCAGCCAGGACGTGCAGTGGGTGGTGATCGCCTACCTGCTCGCCACCACCACGCTGATCGTCGCTGCGGGCCGCCTCGGCGATATGCTCGGCCGCCGTCGCGTCCTGCTGCTGGGCGTCGCCGTCTTCACATCTGCATCTGTCGCAGCCATGCTGGCGCCCTCCCTCTGGCTGCTGGTCCTCGCCCGCGCGGTCCAGGGGCTCGGCGCCTCCGCCATGATGGCGCTGGCCGTCGCCGCCATAGGCGATTTGATGCCTCGAGAGCGGGCCGGCGCCGCAATGGGAATGCTCGGCAGTGTCTCGGCGATCGGCACGGCCTTGGGCCCATCGCTTGGCGGTGCCCTCATCGCTGTCTGGGGTTGGCAGGCGGTCTTCGCGTTCCTTGCGACCCTCGGCGCCGTCACGCTCGGTCTCGGGCTGCTGGTGCTGCCCCGCGATGGGGAAACCGCGGGCCCGCGCATCGGACTGGATATTCCGGGCATCGGCACGCTGGCCATCGCCCTGGGGGCCTACGCCCTGGCGACCACGGTCAAAACCGATCTCCAGACCAGCGCCCTCCTCGCCGCCGTCTCGCTCGCCGCCTTCGCCGCATTCGTCTTGATCGAGCGGGCTGCGGCCGCACCGCTCGTCCAGTTCGGAGAACTTCGCAATGGCGAACTCGCTGCCGGCCTCGTCTCCATCGGATTGGTCTCGGTCATCATGATGTCGACGCTGGTGGTCGGTCCCTTCTACCTATCGCACAGCCTCGCGCTGGATCCCCTGGCGACTGGCCTGATCATGTCGGTGGGACCGGCCGTTGCCGCCATGGCCGGCGTACCGGCCGGGCGGCTTGTCGATCGCATCGGCGCCCGGCGGGTTGCCCTCATCGGCCTGGCCAGTGTGGCAATCGGCGCCATGCTGATGGCCCTCCTGCCGTCCGGCGCCGGCATCCCCGGCTACCTCGCCAGCCTGTCGGCGATCACCGCCGGCTACGCGTTGTTCCAGTCGGCGAACAATACCTCGGTCATGACCAGCGCGGCAGGTGGAAGGCGAGGCGCCATTTCGGGCCTGCTTGGCCTGGCGCGGAACCTCGGATTGATCACCGGCGCATCGGTGATGGGCGCAGTCTTTGCTGGCGCGTCACAGTTGCCGGGCGGCGCAGAGGCTGGCATGAGGGCGACCTTCCTTGTCGCGACCACGATTGCGATCGGGGCAATTTTCGTCACGCTCTGGGGCCAGAGGCCAGCGACGGCTTGACCTCGCCCGCCACGAGGCCGACGCTGCTTCTCGCGAGATAGCGTCGGGGCATAGTTGTGGCAGAGGTAAGGTTCAGCGACGGGGCCAGCTATGACCTGATGATGGGGCCATGGAGCCGCAGCGTCGGCGAACTGTTCCTGGACTGGCTTGACCCTGCGGCCGACCTCGATTGGATCGATGTCGGTTGCGGCAGCGGCGCGTTCACCAGCCTCGTCGTTGAAACCTGCGCCCCGGCCTCGGTGCTGGGGGTCGATCCCTCGCATGCCCAGCTCGACTTCGCCCGCGGGCGTGGCCTTCCGCCGCTGGCGCGGTTCGAGCCCGGCGATGCCACCTCGCTGCCGGTGGCTGACCGCACGTTCGATATCGCGGTTGCGGCTCTGGTGGTGCACTTCATGCCCGATCCTGCCGCCGGTGTCCGGGAGATGGCGCGCGCGACAAAGCCGGGCGGGCTGGTCGCCGCCTATTCGTGGGACCTGCTCGGTGGCGGCTTCCCATACGACGATCTGTATTCGCGCATGGCATCGTCCGGCTACCCACCGCCCGCTCCACCCAGCCCCGCGGCCGCCGATCCCAGGGAACTCAGACAGACATGGGAGCTTGCCGGATTGGCCGACATCCGACAACGCGCACTGACGGTGACCCGGCAGTTCGTCGACTTCGACGACTACTGGCGCACCGCCGTCACGTCCCCCCGTATCGCCGCCGCCCTGCAGCGTGTCCCCGAGGCGCTGATGGCCATACTCAGGGCAGAGGTCGAAGCCGCCGTCCCGCGCCGCCCGGATGGCGCCGTCGTCCCCAAGGCAACCGCCAATGCCATTGTCGGACGAGCATGACGGCCCGATTTCTCGAACTACGCATGCCACGTTGCGGTGAGTTGAGGACCGCACCGGAAGAGCAGCCCATCGAGACGAGCAGTCGGCTTGGAGATCGCGAAGTCGGCGTTCGGCCGCGTCAGCCCTTCACCGCGCCACCGGTCAGCCCGGAGATCACGTAGCGCTGGGCGAGGAGGAAGAACGCGATGGCCGGCAGGATCGAGAGGGTGAGGAACGCCAGGATGCGCGGCCAGTCCGAACCGTACTGGCCCTGGAACTGCATGATCCCCAGCGGCCAGGTGTATTTGGCATCGGAGTTGAGCACGATAAGCGGCAACAGGAAGCTGTTCCAGCTGCCGACGAAATTGAACACCCCGACCGTGGCGATGATCGGCAGGCAGAGCGGCAGCGTGACGTACCAGTAGATGCGGATATAGCCGCAATTGTCCATGCGCGCCGCATCGATCAGTTCCTTGGGCAACTCCTTGAAGAAGTTGTAGAACAGCAGCACCGAGAACGAGATGGAGAACGCCACCTGCGCGATGATGATACCCAGGTGGCTGTCGAGCAGCCCCAGGTCGCGCATCTTGATGAACAGCGGCAGGATCGCGGTGGCCGATGGAAACAGCAGCCCCAGCATCAGGTAGCTCATCAGGAACCGGCTGCCGAAGAACTTGATGTGGGCGAAGGCGAAAGCCGTCATCGAGGCGAGCAGCGTCGACAGCACCACCGAGCCCAGCGCCACGAGCAGCGAGTTGAGCAGCGAGGACACATAGCGCGGCCCGCCGATGATCTCGGCGAAGCGCACCGGGTCCCAACTCTGCGGCAGCCCGAACGGATTGACGCGCAATTCGCCGATCTCTTTGAAGCCGCCCAGCGCCGTGGTGTAGAACGGCACGATCACGAAGGCGGCGACCACCAATAGCGTGATCCATTGCACGACAGAGATGGCCGGGCGACGTTTCCTCGATGCCGTGGCCATCAGTTCTGCTCCACCCTGAAGAGAATGCGCCGATAGGCGAGCGCCACGATCACGCAGGCGATGAACAGCAGCACGCTCACCGCACCACCAAAACCCAGTTTCATGCGCAGGATGCCGAACTGGTAGAGGAAGGTCACGATGGTGTGGCTCGAATGCGAGGGGCCGCCATTGGTGAGCGGGATGATGATGTCGAACAGCTGCAGCGCACCGGTGATGGCGAAGAACACCGAGACCACGATGGCCGAGCGGATCATCGGGATTTTGATGTGGCGCACGATCTGCCACTTCTTGACGCCATCGAGCCGCGCCGCCTCGACCACCTCGTTGGGGATCGACTGCAGGCCGGCAATGAAGATCATCATGTGAAAGCCGAAATACTTCCAGGTGATGACCAGCATGATCGCCGGAATGACCCAGAACTTGTCGGCCAGGACGAACGGCATCTTGGTGCCGAGCGTGTCGCCGATGATCGGCAGGAGCCCGTAATTGCCGTCGTAGACGAACTTCCAGATCAGCCCCGCCGCCACCTCGGCCAGCATGAAGGGCAAAAAGAAGATCGTCCGCAGAATGTTGATGCTGACCGAGCGCTCCGACAGGGCGATGGCGCACCACATGGCGAGCGGCAACTGGATCAGCAGCGAGACGGCCACCACGATCAGGCTGTTGCGCACCGCGGTGCCGAAATTGCGATGGTTGATCACGTCGGCGTAGTTTTCGAAGCCGACGAAATCGGTGATCGGCCCGTAACCGTTCCACTGAAAGAACGAGAAAGTACCGGCATCGACCATCGGCAGGACGACGAACACGGTGAACAGGATCAGCGAGGGTGGCAGGAAGATCAGCAGCGGGACCAGGCTCTTTCGATCCATGTAGCGGCGCCGGCGGACGGCGACACCTGTGCCCGCGGCAACTCCGGTCGTGATGCTTGCCATACTCGCTTCCCTTCGAGGCAGATGCGGTCGGCGGGGCAATCGTTGCCCCGCCGGCCTCAAGGCCAACGCCTTAGTTGGCCGCGTCGTCCACGGCTTCCTTGACCTGCTGGGCGGCGTCTTCGGCGCTGATCGCGTTGGCGGCGAGATCCGCCGACACATCGTTCACCACACCACCGACGGCCGGCCCGAGCGCCTGGTCGAAGAACAAGGCATGCCAGTGGGCCTTGTTGATATCCTGCGCCACCATCACCTTGAACGGGTTGGTCATGCCGTCGGCCGCCCCGTTGACGATCGGGATGTAGTAGCCGGCATTGGCGAAGCGGGACTGCACCGGCTTGGCGTTGTACCACTCGATGAACTTGACCGCGTCGTCGGAGGCGTTCTTGGAGAACAGGTAGCCCGACAGGCCGCCCAGCGTGTCGGTCGGGTCGCCCTTGCCCCCGTCGATGGTCGGGAACGGCAGGATACCGAGCTGGTCATCAGGGATACCCTGCTTGGTCGCCGAGTTGTCCTTCATGGCGCCGTAGTCCCAGTCGCCCATCAGGTGCATCGCGGCCTTGCCGTCGCCGAAATAGCCCGAGGCATCGCCATAGGTCGCGGCCTGGAAGCCCTCCTGCCACGGCTCGAGCTGAGCAAGCTGCAGGAAGAGCTGACCGGCCTTGACGAAATCTTCGCCGGCAAAGCCGTCGCCCTCGCCGCGCGCCGCGGCGTTGAAGCCGTCCTGCCCGGCCAGACGCACCACCAGCTTGCTCCACCAGAAGTGCGCCGGCCACTTGTCCTTGCCACCCATCGCCAGCGGGGTGATGCCGGCATCCTTGAACTTCTGCACGGCAGCGAGGAACCCGTCCCAGGTCTTGAGGCTCTCGGGGTCGACGCCGGCCTGGGTGAACAATGCCTTGTTGTACCACAGCACCACTTCGGCCACGTCGCGGGCGATACCGTAGATATGGCCGTCAGGCGCAGTGAAGGCTGCCACGCCCGCCGTACCCTGGGCATCCTTGGCTTCCTGCGACAGGACGCCCTCGATCGGCCGCAGCACGCCGGCCTTGGCCTGCTCGTAGAACACCCCACCGCCCCATGAGTGGAACACATCGGGCGCATCGGCAGATTGCAGCAGCGTCGTCAGCTTGGCCTTGAATGCCTCGTTCTCGAGGAACGGCAGCTCGATCTTCACGCCCGGATTGGCAGCCTCGTACTCGGCCACCGCCTCGGTCATCAGTTTCACCTCGTCCGGGATGGACGCGATGTTCAGGTACTTCACCACTGTTTGGGCCTGCACCGGCGCGAGCGCCATCAGGCCGAGCATTGCGGCAAGCGCAATTCGCTTCATGGGTTTCCTCCTCCTCTGGGCAGCCGGGCGCTCTGGCGCAGTCGGCCGCAGCGGCAGACGCGGTCCCTACCGCAATCACCACTTGCTACTTTCTAAGCATCCCTTATTAAAGGAAGCAAGAGGCACGTACCTCAGCACCGCATAAACAGCTCGGTCTGCGGATAGACGCTTGAGGGCGACCTGTTTTTCGATACTCTGCCGCTGAGTATCGGCTATTCGACGATCGTGCCGTTCGCGCCTTTTGTACGGGTTACAAAGCAATTGACTGACCAGACGCCCGGGGCGAGTTCGTGACCGTAAAGATCGCAGATCCGCTGCTGATGCGGGAAATCAATAAGTACCATGTGCTGGAGACGATCCGGTGCCATGGCCAGATTTCGCGGGTCGAGATCTCCGAACGCACCCTGCTCAGCGGCACCACGGTATCGGCCATCACCGCGGCGCTGATCGAGGAAGGCCTGATCGAGGCCATCCACACCGCCCCCACCAATGACAGCCAGCGCGGTCGCCCCCGGGTGCTGCTCGGCCTCGTTGCCGACGCCGCCTATGTCGCGGGGGTCAAGATCTCCGAAACCCAGATGACTGCCGCCATCGCCGATTTTCGCGGCGAGACGGTTGCCGCGCTGCAACTGCCGATCCGCCTCGCCCGCCAGGCGCCGGAGGTGATCGCCGACCTGATCGAAGATGCGCTGCGCGACTGCATCGCCCGCAGCGGCGTCGACGTCGCCCGCATCAAGGGTGTCGGTATCGGCGTGCATGGCATCGTCGACCCGCGCTCCGGCCGCAGCCACGCCAGTCCGGTGTTCGGCGAACGCGAAGTGCCGCTGGCCCAGATGCTCGAAGCCCGCATGGGGATGCCGGTCAAGATCGACAAATCGGCGCATCTGGTGGCGCTGGCCGAGAGCTGGTTCGGCTACGCCCAGAAAGACCACAGCTTCGCCGTGGTCACGCTCGACCGAACGGCGGGCCTCGGGCTCTGGATCGAGGACGAAATCCACCGCGGCGCCAGCGGCCTCGGGCCGGCCTTCGGCCATACCAAGGTCGGCAACGAGGGGCGCCCGTGCAGTTGCGGGCAGACCGACTGCCTGAATACCTACCTGACCATACCCGAGCTGGAGACGGTTGGCGGGCTTCGGGTCGAACCGGCGCGCAATGGCGCCGCGATGCTTGCGAGCCTCGCCGAAGAGGTGGATGCCGGCGACGCGGCAGCCGCGCGGATCCTCGCCTTGCACGCCGAAAAACTCGGCCTCGGCTTGAGCCATGTGGTCAACCTCATCAACCCTCAGAAGATCATCGTCGCCGTGGATATGCCGCGCTACGGGCAATTGCTCGAGCCGGCGCTGCGCGACAGCCTCGCCGCCAACAGCTTTCCCGCCCATTGGGCGGCGACCAAGTTGATCTTTCACACGCTCGACGACCAGATGTGGGCCCGCGGTGCGGCCGCCCTCATGCTGCGCGACATCTACAGCGCGCCTTGGACGGCCGCATAAGGGAGAGTTCTGATGGGCAAGAAGGCCTTGATCGTTTGGGGCGGATGGGACGGGCACACCCCGGAGCGATCTGCCGGCATCGTCGCGGACCTGCTCGGGCGGCATGATTTCGACGTGACGATCGATTCCACCACCGAGGCGTTTGCCGACGAGCGGCTGGGTGAAAACGACCTGATCGTCCCCGTCATCACCATGTCGCGGATCGAGAAGGAGGAGCTCACCAACCTCATCGCCAGCGTGCGGGCCGGCACCGGGCTCGCGGGGTTCCACGGGCTGATGTGCGACAGCTTCCGCAACGAGCCGGACTACCAGTTCATGACTGGCGGCCAATGGGTCGCCCATCCCGGAAACATCATCGACTACACGGTAGAGGTGAGCCGGCCCGACGATCCGATCATGCAGGGAATCACCGATTTCCCCTACCGCTCCGAGCAGTACTACATGCATGTCGACCCCTCCAACGAAGTGCTGGCGACCACCACCTTCAAGGGCGATCTGTTCGATGAACTCGAAGGCGTGGTGATGCCGGTCGCCTGGAAGCGGCGCTTCGGCAAGGGCCGGGTGTTCTATTCGTCGCTGGGGCACGTGGCCGATGAGTTCGCGGTGCCTCAGATGGCGACCATGTTCGAGCGCGGCGCGCTCTGGGCGGCACGGCAGTAGGGGGATCAGATGGCCGAACTGCAGCTACGCGGCATCAACAAGAGCTTCGGCGCCATCAAGGTCATCCACGATGTCGATCTCGATATCGGCGATGGCGAGTTCGTGGTGTTCGTCGGCCCCTCGGGTTGCGGCAAATCCACCCTGCTGCGCACCATTTCCGGCCTCGAAGAACCGAGCTCGGGCCAGGTGCTGATCGGCGGCGAGGACGTCACCGATTACGACCCGTCCGAGCGTGGCGTCGCCATGGTGTTCCAGAGCTATGCGCTCTATCCGCACATGACGGTGGAACAGAACCTCGGCTTCGGCCTCCGGATGGGCGGCATGCCCGCCGACCAGGTCGCCCAGCGCGTCGCCAATGCAGCCGGCACGCTGGAGCTGACCGAGCTCCTGGCCCGCAAACCGCGCCAGCTTTCGGGCGGCCAGCGCCAGCGCGTCGCCATCGGCCGCGCCATCGTCCGCCAGCCCAAGGCCTTCCTGTTCGACGAGCCGCTCTCCAATCTCGATGCCGAGCTGCGGGTGCAGATGCGCATCGAAATCGCCAAGCTCCACCAGCAGCTCGGCGCCACCATGGTCTACGTGACGCACGACCAGGTCGAGGCCATGACGCTGGCCGACCGCATCGTGGTGCTGCGCGCCGGCAAGATCGAGCAACAGGGCACGCCGATCGAACTCTACGACGATCCGGATAACGTGTTCGTCGCCGGCTTCATCGGCTCGCCGCGCATGAACTTTCTCGAGGGCACGGTGACCGGCACCACTGACGGCGGCGTCACCGCTTCGCTTACCGCCTTCGATGCGCCCGACCTCAAGGTCGGCTGCCGCGGCAAAACGGCAAGCGTCGGCCAGAAGATCAACGTCGGCATCCGGCCCGAGCACTTCAGCGCAGCCGGCGCCGAGGGCGGCGCGCTGACGGCCAAGGCGCAGGTCGTGGAGCAGCTCGGCGGGGTCTCCTATGTCTATGCGGTCGGCAAGGACGGCGAGACCAAGGTGACCATCCAGCAGAAGGGCCACGCCCGGCTTGCCACCGGCGCGCCGATCAGCGTCGACATCGAGCCCGGCGCCGCCCTGGCCTTCGACGCCAACGGCCTACGCCTGTAGCACCGGTCGGCGACGATCTGGAAAGGCGGGCTGTCACTGCCGCGGCCAGCCAATGCAGCGGCGGGCCAGGCGCTTAAGCCTCCACCACCTGCCGCCCCCGAATAATCGCCGACGCCTCGGCCGGGTCGGGCGGCAGCACCGCGCCCTTCAGCGCGATCGAATAGGGTTGGGTCGGGTGCTCGAGCACCGTCCGTGCGTCACCGCTTTCGATCACCCTGCCCTTCTGCATGATGATGACACGGTCGGAGATGTAATAGGCCGTCGCGAGATCGTGGGTGATGTAGATGATCGAGACCTTGAGCTCGTCGCGCAGCTCGCGGAACAGGTTGACGATCGACATGCGCAGCGACGCATCGACCATCGAAACCGGTTCGTCCGCGACGATCAGCTTGGGGTTGGGGATCAACGCCCGGGCCACGGCAATGCGCTGCAGCTGCCCGCCCGACAGCTCGTGCGAGTAGCGGCCACGCACTTCCGCCAGCGACAGCCCGACCCGCTGCAGCGCCGCATCCGCCGCAGCTTCGCGGGCGTCGCGGTTGTTGGCGGCGAGGAAGCGATGGGCGGTGGCGAACAGATATTCGTCGAGCTTGGTCAGCGGGTTGAACGCCTCGAACGGGTTCTGGAACACCGGCTGCACCTTGGCCATGAAGGCCTCGCGCGCCGCGCGGCCACGGATCGTGGTGACATCGGTGCCATCAAAGCTCAGCCGCCCCTCGCTCGGCAGCTCATTGCCCAGCATCATCTTGGCGAGGGTGGATTTGCCGGAGCCGGATTCCCCGACAATGGCGAAGATCTCAGGTTTTTCGGCGCTGAGCGTGAAGTTGACGTCGTCCACCGCCTTCATGGTGCGGCGCGAAAACAGCCCGCCGACCGGAAAGCGCTTGGTGACGTGATCGAGTTTGAGCAGGTCGGTCATGAGGCCACCGCCTCTCCGGCGCGAAAACAGGCAACGCGGCCGCCGGTGGCGCTGGGCAGCATCTGCGGCACTTCCTTCGAACAGCGCTCGATGGCGAGCGGGCAGCGCGGATGGAAGCGACAGCCGCTCGGCGGATCGGAAAGCGCCGGCGGCTTGCCGGGGAGGCTCTTCCTGATCCGGACATCGCCGATGCGCGGCAGGCTGCCGATCAGGTGGGCGGTGTATGGGTGCTGCGGGTTGTCGAACAGCGCCTGGGTGGCCCCCTCCTCTGCCAGCCGCCCGGCATACATGATGGCCAGCCGGTCGCTGATTGCGGCATGGACGCTCATGTCGTGGGTGACGAAGATGATCGAGGCCTGCATGCGGGCCTGCACATCCTTGATCAGCCCCAGCACATCCTGCTGCACCAGGACGTCGAGCGCCGTGGTGGGTTCGTCCGCGATAATGAACTCAGGCTCGCACACTGTGGCGAGCGCAATGGTGATGCGCTGCCGCATGCCGCCCGAAAGCTGGTGCGGAAAGGCTTCCAGCACATCCGGATCGAGCCCCAGTCGCTCGAGGTGCTGGCGCACCTTGCTCCAGAACGCTGCGCCGCCGAGCCCCATGTGGCGATAGGCGAAATCGTGGAACGAGTGCTTCACCCGGCGCACCGGGTTGAGCACGTTCATCGAGCCCTGCATGATGTAGCTCAAATGCCGCCAGCGCGCCGGCTTCAGCTGTTCGGGCTCGGCGTAGACATCGATCTCCCGGCCGCCGAAATCGAACTTCACCGAGCCATCGACCACCCGCATCGGCGGGCGGATGGCCCCGGCCAGCGTCTTGATCAGCGAGCTCTTGCCGCTCGAGGATTCGCCGGCAATGCCATAGACCTCGTTGCGGTTGACGGTAAGGCTGATGTCGTCGACCGCCCGCACCTCGCGGCGCACTCCAAAGTGCTCGTTGATGTAGTAGGCCTTGAGCCCCTCGACCGTCAGGACGTTCTTGGGCGCCACGGCAGACGCTTTGGCCTTCGCATTCAGGACGTCGTGCATGTCAGGCTCCCATCCGGGCGAGCCGGCTGCGCGGATCGATATATTCGTTCACCGACATGGCCAGCATGAACAGGCCGAGGAACAGGATGACGACGAACACCATCGGCACCGCGATCCACCACCAGATGCCGGCAACCATCGCCGAATGGGCATTGGCCCAGTAGATCATCCCGCCGATGGTCGGCCGGTTGATGTCGGAAAACCCCAGGATCGACAGCGTCACCTCGAGCCCGATGGCCCAGATCAGGTTGTTCATCGTGGTGTAGAAGACGATCGGCATCACATAGGGCAGATGCTCGCGCCAGAGGATCTTGCCGGTCCGCATGCCCGAGAACACCGCGTGGCGGGTGAACTCGCGGTTGCGCAGCGACAGCGCCACCGAGCGGATAAGCCGGCTGTCATGCTGCCAGCCGAGCAGCGCGGCGGTGACCGCGAGGATCGGCCAGCTCATCTGGTCGCGCAGTACGAACACCAGGAGCAACAGGATCGGGATGTTGGGCAGCGCGTTCAGCGTGTCGTTGATCGCCATGATCACCTGGTCGACCCGGCCGCCCAGATACCCCGAGACGAGCCCGACGGCGATGGCGATCACCCGGCTGACCAGCGCCACGACGACACCGAACATCAGCGTGTTCCGCATCGAGGCCGCCAGCTGCCAGAACAGATCCTGCCCGCGCGAATTGGTGCCCAGCCAGTACTCGGCCGATGGCGGCATGTCGGGGATGACGACATAGGTCATCATCTCGTCATAGGGCGCAAAGAACGATGCGACGACCAGCGCCAGGATGATGGCGATGCAGATCGAGCCCAGCAGGAACTCTCGATTGTAGCGCAGCAGGTCGATGAGAATCTTCATGGCGCTACCCCAGTTTCACGCGCGGATCGATGAGCGGATAGAGAACATCGATCACCAGCATGGCGGCCGCCACGGCGATGATGGCGATGGTGGTGACCCCGAGCACCAGGCTGTAATCGCCGGCATAAATGCCCGCGATCAGGAGCTTGCCGACACCGGGATAGTTGAAGACGAACTCGACGATGACAGCGCCGCCAAACACGTGCCCCAGCGTCAGCGCCAGGCCAGTGACCTGCGGCAGCATGGCGTTGCGGGCCACATATTGCGAGAACACCTTGCGACCGGGCACCCCGGCGAGCTCGGCATAGACCACATGGTCCTCGGTGACGATGTTGGAGACCAGCGAGCGCATCGAGATGAACCAGCCGCCCAGCCCGACGCAGACCAGCGTCAGCGCCGGGAGCGTGCCGTGCACCAGCACCGAGGAGACATACTCCCAGGTAAAGCCCGGCTCGAGATTGAGCTGCGCGCCGCCGCTGATCGGCAGCACCGGCCAGAGGTAGCCGAAGACGATGATCAGGGTCAGCCCGACGATATAGGTGGGGATCGGCTGCATCGACATGACGAACACGCCGACCGCCTTCAGCGCCCGGTTGTTGCGGAAGTAGCCGGCAAGCGCGCCGAGCAGGTTCCCCAGCGTCCAGGCAATGAGCGTCGCAAGCGTCAGGAGCCCCACCGTCCACGGCAGGGCGCGGCCGATCACCGTACTCACCGGGGTCGGAAAGGCTGAAAGCGAGGGGCCGAAATCGCCGGTCAGCACCCGGCTCCAGAAGGTGAAATATTGCTCGAGCAGCGAGCCGTCGGTGCCATAGAGCTCGCGCAGCGATTGCCGCAGCAGCTCGACCGAGCGCGGATCGGTGCTGCCGAAGTTGGTGAGCAGCGCCACCGTCTGCTCGATCGGATCGACCGGCGAGAAATGCGCGATCAGAAAGGCCAGCGTCACGCCGGTGAATACTACGAACAGGAACTGGCCCACTCGCTTCGTGAGATAGATGAGAAAACCGTGCATCCCGCCTCTCGGATCGGTTGGATCGGAGCGGACCAGCCGGCGAACCGGCTGGCCCTGGGTTGAGGGTTACGGGGTGGCTGCCTTCAGGCTCACCACCATGTAGCGAATGTTCGACCAGAAGGGACCCGAAGCCGAGTACGGGTTGTCGATGCTCGGGTAGTTGGTCCAGTATGTCGTGTCGAACGGCGCGAACTTGTTGTAGGCCATCAGCGGGATCATCGGCATTTCCTCGACGGCGAGCTTGAGGAAATCCTGGCCCAGCTGCTTCACCTCGGGCGCATCGAAAGCGACCGTGCGGTTGCGTTCGATGATTTCGTCGAGGCGCGGGTCCTCCCAGCGCTGCAGGTTGCGCGGCGGCTGGATCTCACCCACCGGCTTGATGAACTCCGAGTGGTAACTATCGAGGAAGAAGCTGAGGTCGGGATGGCCGCCCCAGGTCTCGATGGTCCAGAAGATCGCCGTCTCGAAGTCACCGGTGCCCAGCCGCTGGCCATTGGTCGGACCGGCCACGTCGACCTTGGCGTCGATGCCGGCCTGGCTCCATTGCTGGGCGATGGCGGTGCCGGCGCGGGCCAACGTCGGGATCGCATCGCCTTCCACCTGTACCCGGATGGTGAAGGGCGTGCCGTCGGGCTTCATCCAGCGGTTGCCCTGCTTGGTGAAGCCGGCCTTCTGCAGCAGCTCGGTCGCCGCCTGCACATCCTGCTTCCACCAGCCGAAGCCGAAGGTGCGCTTCAGCCGCTCCGGATCGGTCGGGATCTGGTCGCCCCATTGCGGGCGGACCATCTTGGCCAGTTCTTCGGCGATGTTGGGGTTATAAGGCTTGATCTTGCGGGTTCCGGTATCGAGCTCGAAATTGGTGAGCCAATCCTGCATCGGCACGAAATAATCGTCGGGGGCCGAGCCGGTCGGCGGCGTCGCCAGAGCCGAAAGGTTGGCGGCGCCGCGATAGGAGCCGAGCGCCACGGCCCGGATATCGATCAGCAGCGCCAGGGCCCAGCGGACGTCCTTGTTATCGAACGGCGCCTTTTTGGTGTTGAACAGCACCGAGGGCAGCGTCGGGTCAGGATGGGCGAAAGGGAACCCGCTAAGCCAGGCGGCGGCGCTCGGATTGTCCTTCATGATCGAGAACATGCCCTCGGGCGTGATGTCGTTGATCACGTCGAGGTTGTGGTTTCGCTGCTCGATGACGCGGGCTTCCGGGTTGCCGGCGGCGCGGTACACCACATACTTCACCTGCGGCTGGCCCCAATCCATGCCGATCGTGGTGCGCTGCCAGTCGTCGCGCAGCTTCCAGATCGTCCAGTTGCCCGCCTTGTCGTAGCTGTGCAGCACGTAAGCACTCAGCGATACCGGCGGGTTGAAGTTGTAGGCCAGCGGATCTTCGACTTTCTCGAAGATATGCTTGGGCATGATCCAGGCAGCGTTCCAGCGCACGGTGAACAAGGCATGGAAACGCGAGTTCGGCGCCTTGAGCTTGAACACTACGGTATCGCGATCCGGCGCTTCCACCGACTCAACGTTGACGCCGAATGCCGCGGCCCAGTTCATGCCGGGGTGATCGATCAGCGTCTGGACGGTGTAGACCACGTCGTCCGCAGTGAACTCCACGCCGTCGCTCCAGTAGACGCCCTGTCGCAGCTTCACCGTCATCTCGGTGAAGTCGGCGTTGTAGATCGGCGGCTCGGTCGCGAGCGCGTTCTGCCACGGGTTGGCGCCACCCTCCGGGTTGATGAACCAGAACGTGTCGGCCGACAGCTGCTGCGCACCGTTCGTGGTGGCACCGCCACCGGGCGCCCAGATGTTGAACCAGTCGGCGTTCTGCGCTGTCGGCCCCTGAATGATCAGCGCCTCGTTACGCGGAATGCCGGCGATAAAATCCTGCGCGATCGCCGGTAGCGCCAATAGTGTCGCCACCGCCGCCACTGCGACTGTCTTCAGAAACCTCATCTTGCTGCTCCTCCCGGCTCGCATGCGAACCCCGTTTTTCGTCGGATCGATGAAAGACTTGAGAGTCCGCGCCTGCTTCCCGCACCTCGCCTGAAGGTCCGCAAAGCACTCCATGGTCGACGGGCTCACGGTGGCTTTTATCGACAATTTCTATCGTCTCGGCAACCCTTGTCGGCGCAGATTCGCGAAATTTGCCGGAAAACCCACGTTCTGAGACGAAACTGTCGGGCACCGCCAGAACGTATTATTGACAAAGAGGCGATAATCCATAGTTTGGCGTCTCGTTGGCGAACCGCTCCCGCGCGAGCGTTCCGCCGTGCGACTTTACGATCGGCCAGACTTCCGGGAGGGGGCTGGCAATTGAGCGCCAGCCAAGGATGGATGATGAGCAGTTCTATTGACGTGAGCATCGCGGTTCACGCCGACCGCCGGACCGGGCCCTACAGGCCGCTATGGAATTGGTTCGGCTATGACGAGCCGAACTACACCTATTCGGAGCACGGCAAGAAGCTGCTGCGCGAGTTGACCGAGCTCAGCCCCGAGCCGCCACGCATCCGCACCCATAACCTGCTCACCAGCGGCGACGGCCTGCCGGCGCTGAAATGGGGGTCGACCAACGCCTATACCGAAGATGCCAACGGCAACCCGGTCTATGACTGGACCGTGATGGACAAGATCTTCGACGCCTATGTCGAGGCCGGCAACATCCCCTTGGTGCAGATCGGCTTCACGCCCGAGGCGCTGTCGAATTTCGACGGCCCATACCGGCACCAGTGGGCGCCCAACGACAAGTACGCCACCATCACCACCGGCTGGACCGCCCCGCCGAACGACCTGAAGAAATGGGGCGACCTGATCGAGGCCTGGGCCAACCACATGGCCGATCGCTATGGCCGCGACGTGGTCGAGGGCTGGCCGTGGGAAGTGTGGAACGAGCCCGACGGCCACTACTGGACCGGCACGATCCCTGAGTTCTGCGAGATGTATGATGTCAGCGCCCGGGCGGTGAAGCGCGCGCTGCCCAAGGCGCGGGTCGGCGGCCCGCATGTCTGTGGCGGCTTCAACAGCCCAAAGGCACAGACCTTCATGCGCGCGTTCCTGCAGCACGTGGTCGACCACAATTCGCCGATCGACTTCATCGCCTTCCATGCCAAGGGCAACCCGGTGGTCTACAAGGACCATGTGCGAATGGGCATCCACAAGCAGCTCAAGGACATCGACACCCATCTGGGGATCATCAACGAGTTCCCCTCGCTTCGGCACCTGCCGATCGTCATCGGCGAGTCCGACCCAGAGGGCTGCGCCGCCTGCTCGGCCCGCTACCACCCGCAGAACGGCTACCGGAACGGGCCGCTCTACGGCGTCTATGTGGTCGAAAGCATGCTGCGCACCTATGAGCTGGCGGCGCGCGCCGACCTCACCATCGAGGGCGCGGTCACCTGGGCCTTCCTGTTCGACGACCAGCCCTGGTTCGATGGCTTCCGCGATCTCGCCACCAACGGCGTCGACAAGGCGGTGCTCAACGGCTTCCGCATGCTGGGCAAGCTCGGCGGCGACTGGCTCGAGACCACCAGCACGCAGCGCCAGCCGCTCGCGGACCTGGTGGCCGATGGCGTGCGCGGCGCCCCCGACGTCAACGTCGTCGCCACCCGCGACGACACCGGCATCAGCGTGCTGGTCTACCACTACCACGACGACGACGAAGCCGGCCCGAGCGCCGAGCTGACGATCGCTATCGATGGCTGGACCGGCAAGCCGCCCGCGCTCCGCCACTACCGCATGGACGAAACGCACTCCAACGCCTTCGGCGTCTGGAAGGCGATGGGCAGCCCGCAGAACCCGACCAGCGCCCAATACGCCGAGCTCGAGGCGGCCGGCCAGCTGGCCGAGATCGAGAACGTCGGTGCAGTCGCGGTCGAGAACGGCAAAATCCTGCTCCGCACCACGCTCCCCCGCCAGGGCGTCTCCCTGCTGCGGCTGGAAGCGTAAGCGAAGCACAGCGCGCGCCCACCTCCCAGGGCGCGCGCTGTATTATTTGAGCGGTACACCGGCCTATCCGTGATCCTCCCCCGCGTGGCGGGGGAGGGGGACCACGCGAAGCGTGGTGGAGGGGGCGGCCAGAATCTGCGGCCTGCCCCATCCTCCCACCGGCGGTGCGACTTGAGGATGGCGCGCGCCTGTTACGATTACTCGCCCACTAGGGGGCGGCTACATCCGCGCGCCGACTGTGCGTTTAGCAGCCCCCTCCACCAGCTTCGCTGGTCCCCCTCCCCCGCCACGCGGGGGAGGATCACGGAGAGACCGGTGCGCGCCTCCGAATGCCCCTCAGCTCACATGCGCCAGGTAATTCCGCTTGCTCGGCTGCAGATGATCGACGCACAGCTGCGCCAGCACCCAGTTGTCGCTGCCCTTCAGCATTTCGATCATCAGGCGGTGGTGCTCGTGCGACACCCGCAGCGAGGCCTTGTCGGCCATCGAGTTGGCGCGCACCGGCAGGCTGAGCCGCATATAGAGCTCGATCGATTGCACCAGGTGGGCGTTGCCGCAGGCGCCGAACAGCTTGAGGTGGAAGCGGTCATTGGTCTCGTGCACGCCGCGCAGGTAACCCGCTTCGATGTGCCGGCCATGCTCTTCGTGGATGGCGGTCAGCTCGGCGATCAGTGCGTCGGGCACCGGCAGCGGGATCCACAGCGCCGCCTGGCGCTGCAGCAGTTCGCGCACCGCATAGATTTCCTGCACCTCGCGCGGCGACAGCGAGCGCACCGTGGCGCCCTTGTTGCGCTCGCGCACCACGACGCCCATCGCCTCGAGCTGCACCAGCGCCTGGCGGGCGAAGTGGCGGGTCACCCGGAAGCGGGCCAGCAGCATGTCCTCGGTGAGCCGTGTGCCCGGCGCCAGCCGGCCGAAGATGATGTCCTCCTCGAGCGCCCGGGCGATGGTGAGATCGTCGTGCTCCTGCGGGGGCGGCCTGACGTCATCCCTCAAAGACAATTGGTCCTCCAACTGGTCGTTCGCCGGCGCGTGCCGGCGGCGAAGCAATCGACACTATCGCGGTTCGGCCGCCGGGTCGAACCGGCTCAGGCGGTAGATATCCTCGACCAGCCGCAAGGTCCGGAGGTTATCTTCGGGCGCCGTCTCGAAGCTGTTGCCGCTCTCGAGCGCATCGAGAAAATGGCCGATCGCCGCATCATACGAGCCCTGGTAGGTGGCATCGGGATCGAAGCTGTGCCGGCGTGGCGAAGCGGCGCTGAGGCTGAGGTTCGAGCCGAGCAGTTCCACCGTGCCGAGCGAACCGAAAATACGCAGGTGATCACGCGGCGCCGGCGGCTGCCCGTGGACGGCGAGGTTGCCCGTGACGTTGACCACCAGCCCATCTGCCGGCCGGCGCAGCACCACGGCCGCCACGTCCTCGGCAACGATCTCGTCATTGCTGCGCTCGAGCCGCGCCGCCACCACCTCGAGTTCGCCGAGCAGGTAACGCAGCGTATCGAGATGGTGGATCAGCACCTCCATGACGAGCAAACGCGGCTGGGTGCGAAAGAACGGCTGCCGGACCAGAGCCGGCCGCAACCCGTCCGGGCCGACGAGCATGCCGGACGACAGGAACTCGAAGCTCACCTGCCGGATTTCCCCGGCAATGCCCTCATCGAGCCAACGCTTCAGTTGCCGATAGTAAGCACGGAACCGCCAGTTCTCGTGCACCATCAGCCGCGTCGGCGGCATGACGCCCGCCACCACCGCCTCGGCTTCCGGCAGATCGATCCCGAGCGGCTTCTGGCACAGGATGTCGAGCTGCCGGCCGGCTGCCAGCCGGACCATTGCCGCATGCGTCTCGCGCGGCGAGCAGATATCGACGGCGTCGAGTTGCTCGGCCGCGAGCATTTCCGTCGCGCTGGCATAGACCCGCTCAATGCCGTAGGCCGTCGCCCGCTGCCCGGCCGCGTCAGCCGACGGATCGGCAATGGCGACGATCTCGGCACGCTGGCGCTGCCGACCCCAGGCCGGCAGATGGTAGCCGGTCACCCAACCGGCTCCGATCATACCGATGCGGCGGATTTGGGCTTCGGACACGACCATCATCCCGTAGAGAACGTTCCTGCCTCACTGCCCTCACGGCGCTATTTTGTCAATAATCAACCGCCAATCCAGTCTATCATCACTTCGGATGCGTATCACCGGATTGCCCGATAACCACAGCTTCAAGGCCGTGATTCACCCGCGCGCCCGGCCAGCCAACGCTGGATAGTCGGGTACTTGTTTATTGACAATCCAATCGACGCGGCTAATTTGGAACGACACAACGGCGGGCGTAAGCATAAGGCGCCGCTAGGAGGATTAGGTGCCTGACGGCCTTCGTCGCAAGCTGACATCATATGGGGACCAGGGCTTTTCGCTGTTCCTGCGCAAGGCCTTCATCAAGGCGATGGGTTATTCCGACGATGCGCTCGATCGGCCGATCGTCGGCATTGCCAATACCTACTCCGATTACAACCCCTGCCACGGCAACGTGCCGCAGCTGATCGAAGCGACCAAGCGCGGCGTCATGCTCTCGGGCGCGCTGCCGATGGTGTTTCCCACCATCTCGATCCATGAAAGCTTTGCCTCCCCCACCTCGATGTACCTGCGCAACCTGATGGCGATGGAAACCGAGGAGATGATCCGGGCCCAGCCGATGGACAGCGTGGTGCTGATCGGCGGCTGCGACAAGACCTTGCCGGCGCAGATCATGGCGGCAGCCAGCAGCGACATCCCCGCGGTGTTCCTGCCGACCGGGCCGATGGCCACCGGCCACCACAAGGGCGAGCGGCTCGGCGCCTGCACCGATTGCCGCCGTTTCTGGGCCCGCTATCGCGCCGGTGAGATCGACGAGGCCGAAATCAACGAGGTCAACAACCGGCTGGTGAGTTCGGTCGGCACCTGCACGGTGATGGGCACTGCGAGCACCATGGCCAACCTCACCGAGGTGATGGGGCTCTGCCTGCCCAAGGCCGGCTCGGCGCCCGCTACCGAAGCCGACCGCGTCCGCCTCGCCGAGGGAACCGGCCGCCTCGCCGGGCGCCTTGCCGCCGAGGGCGGCCCGACGGTGCGCGAACTCCTGACCCCGGCTGTGCTGAAGAACGCCATGGTGGCGTTGCAGGCAATGGGCGGCTCGACCAATGCCGTGGTGCACCTCGCAGCGATCTGCGGCCGGCTCGGGCTGAAGCTCGATACGGGGCTGCTCGATGAGGTCGGCCGGCGCGTGCCGCTGCTGGTCGACCTGCAGCCTTCGGGCCAGCACTACATGCAGCAGTTCCACCAGGCCGGCGGCGTTCCGGCACTGCTGAAGGAGGTACGGAGCGAGCTCGATACCAGCGTTCCCACCATCCACGGCCGGAGTATCGGCGAGATCATCGATGCTGTCATCGACGAGCCGGGCCAGACCATCATCCGCACCATGGCGGCGCCATTGAAGCCGATCGGCACGCTGGCCGTGCTGCAGGGGAACCTGGCGCCGCGCGGCGCCATCATCAAGCAGTCGGCCGCCTCGAAGTCACTGATGCAGCACCGCGGCCGGGCCGTGGTGTTCGAATCCACCGAAGACCTCGCCAACCGGCTCGACAGCGACGATCTCGACGTGCACCCCGACGATATTCTGGTGCTGCGCAATGCCGGCCCAAGGGGTGCGCCGGGCATGCCCGAGGCCGGCTATATGCCTATTCCGCGCAAGCTTGCCCGACAGGGCGTCAGGGACATGGTGCGGATTTCCGATGCCCGGATGAGCGGCACCGCCTTCGGCACCGTGGTGCTGCATATCGCGCCCGAATCCGCCGACAATGGACCCCTGGCGATCGTCAGGACCGGCGATTTCATCGTGCTCGACGTGCCGGCACGTCGCCTGCACCTCGATATCCCCACCGAAGAGTTCGAGCGCCGCATGGCTGCCTTGCCTGACCGGGCCCCGACGCCGCGCCGTGGCTATGCCGAGCTCTACCACAGTCGCGTCACCCAGGCCGACCAGGGCGCCGATTTCGATTTCATGCAGGGCCAGCCCTCGTGAACCCGAGCGAGGCGCCGCTCTGCCTGCCGCCACGGCCGCTGGCCCCGATCCCCCGCCCCCTGCCCGACGGCACGGTGGACACGCATTTCCACGTCTTCGAGCAAGGCGCGCCGCTCGCCACCCCGCGCAGCTACACCCCCGAGGTGCGCACCCTTGCCGACTGGCAGGCCTATGCCAGCGCGGCGAACATTGCCCGCGGCATCCTCGTGCAACCCAGTGTCTACGGCTTCGACAACAGCGTGCTGCTCGCGGCGCTGGCCGGCGACCCGGCCCGCCTGCGGGGCATCGTCGTGCTGCACCCCGAAACCGACAGGGCCGAGTTCCGCCGTCTCGATGCGCTCGGCGTGCGCGGCGTGCGCATCAACACCCGCAACAAGGGGGGCCTGCCGTTCAGCGCCATTGCCGCGCTTTCGGCCCGCATCGCCGATCTGGGCTGGATGCTGCAGTTCCAGGTGCGGCCGGCGCAGCTCGAGGAGATCGGCGCGCTGCTGCCCGCCCTCGCCTGCAAGGTCGTGCTCGACCATCTGGGCTTTGTCGACCTCGATGCTGCCGATGCCGAAGCGCAGCTGAGCAAGATCCAGCGGCTGCTCGACAGTCCCTTTTGCTACACCAAACTCTCGGCCCCCTATCGCCTGACCCGTGCCGCGACCTATGCCCCTTTCGGTGCGGCGGCGCGGCAGCTGCTGGCTTCGCACCCCGAGCGCCTGCTATGGGGCAGCGACTGGCCGCACACCGAACTGTTCGATCAGATGGCCGACGATGCCGAGCTGATCGAACTGACCCATGGCTGGCTGGCTGATCCCGGCGTCGCGCGGCAGGTGCTGGTCACCAATGCCGAGGCGCTGTTCTTTGCCGGCGACGACTGATCCGGAGTTCAAGATGACCAGACTGACTGAAGCCGCACGCGGCGTTTACGTGATTGCCGTGACCCCATTCGAGGAAAACGGCGCGCTCGACCTCGAAAGCGTCGATCGCATGGTGGATTTCTACGAGGCGGCCGGCGTCGACGGGCTGACCGTACTCGGCCAGTTGGGGGAAGCGCCCAAGCTCACCGCCGAGGAATCCAAGCTCGTGGTCGAGCGCGTTCTGAAGCGCCTCAATGGCCGCCTCCCCGTGGTGGTCGGCGTCTCTGCCCCCGGCCTCGCGCCGATGCAGGAACTCGCCACCGCCGTGATGGGCGAAGGTGCGGCCGGCGTCATGGTGGCGCCGCCCTGGACCATCAAGACCGACGACCAGGCCTATGGCTTTTACCAGTCGGTGGGCGAGGCACTCGGCGACACGCCGTTCGTGCTGCAGGATTATCCGCTCACCACCAACGTGACGATCGCCCCCAAGGTTATCGACCGGATCGTAAAGGATGTGCCCAACTGCGTGATGCTGAAGCACGAGGATTGGCCGGGGCTGTCGAAGATCACGGCGCTGCGCGCTTCCTCCGACAAGGGTGAGACGCGCCGCATCTCGATCCTTTGCGGCAATGGCGGGCTGTTCCTTCCTGAGGAAATGGGCCGCGGCGCCGATGGCGCGATGACCGGCTTCTGCTACCCCGAAATGATGGTCGGCGTGGTGCGCGAGCACGTCGCAGGCAATCTCGATCGCGCTGCCGAACTGTTTGCAGCCTATCTGCCGCTCGCCCGTTACGAACAGCAGCAGGGCATCGGCCTTGCGGCGCGCAAATATGTGCTGGCCAAGCGCGGTGTCATCAAATCGGGGACGTTGCGTAAGCCCCGTCCGGTGCTCTCGGCCCTCGATATCGCCGATGTCGAGCGCCTGCTGAGCGCCCAGGCCAGACGTCTCGCGGAGATCGGCGCATGAAGCTCGGATTGGAACACCGCAAGGCGCTGGTGCTCGGCGCCAGCAAGGGGCTCGGCGCCGCCATCGCCATCTCCCTCGCCAACGAGGGGGCCCAGGTGATCGGCGCTTCGCGCAGCGTCGACATGATCGCTGCCCTCAACGGCCGGCTCGAGCCGGAAGCCACCGGTCGGATCACCGGCCTCCCCCTCGACCTCACCGACAAGGCCAGCCGCGATGCCCTGCTGCAGCAGGTGCTGGCCCAGGGCGGTGTCGATATCCTCATCAACAATACCGGCGGGCCGGCGCCCGGCGAAGCGCGCTCCACCGGGTCGGAGGCCTGGGCCGGCGGCTTCGACGCCATGGTGCTGAGCCTCATCGAGATCACCGGGGCATTGCTGCCCAAAATGGTCGAGCGCCAGTGGGGCCGCATCGTCACGCTGACCTCATCAGGCGTCGAATCCCCAATCCCCCGCCTCGCCATTTCGAACGGGCTGCGCGCCGCGGTACTGGGCTGGTCGAAGACCCTCGCCGCCGAAGTGGCGGCCGACGGCATCACCGCCAACATCATCATCACCGGCCGCATCCATACCGACCGCGTCGACCAGCTCGACGCAGCCGCCGCCCAGCGCCAGGACACCACGATCGAAGCGATCCGCAAGGCCTCGCTCGCCACCATCCCGGCGGGCCGTTACGGCAAGCCCGAAGAGCTTGCCGACGTCGTCACCTTCCTCGCCAGCGACCGCGCCGGCTACGTCACCGGGGCAAAGATCCGCGTCGATGGCGGCATGATCAGGTCGGTTTAGGCCGATCGAGGATCTACCCACAAGCGCAGTTCGGTTGCGGGTACCGCTCGGTGGAGCGGCGCCCGCCCGTCGCTAGCGGTAGCGGACCTGGTTCCAGCGGTGCCCGAGCAGCGACAGGATAATGATCAGCCCGTAGAAGAACTGCACATAAAATCCCGAGAGCCCGACCCCGACGACGCCGGTCTGGATGAACGACACGGTGAACGCGCCGATGGCGCTGCCGATCACCGTGCCGATGCCGCCCCACGGCGCCGTGCCGCCGACGAACACCGAGGCGAGGCCCGGGAGCAGGAAGCTGTCTCCCGATGTCGGCCACCAGGTGTAGTTGATGAATACCGCGAACACTCCGGCGAGCGCAGCGCCCAGGCCGACGAACACGAAGGTCTGCAGCCGCACGCGCCGCACGTCGATGCCCATCTGCTGGGCCGCGTCGGGGTTGTCGCCGACGATATGGACGCGCACGCCGAAGCGATGGCGGTTGTAGATCAGCGAGCACACCCCGACGAATGCCAGCACCCACACCACCTGCAGCGGAATGCCGAACACTTCGCCCGCAAAGATCTTGTAGGCCGTGCTCTGCGGCAGGGTGACGAGGGCGATCGAGCGGCCTTCGGTCTGGATCTGGATGAGGCCGCGCAGCATGAAGTTCATGCCCAGCGTGGCTATCAGCGACGAGAGGTTGGCGTAGACCACCAGCCAGCCGACGCAGATGCCGATCAACAGGCCCGTAGCGATGGCGGCGACGAGCCCGATGAACGGATCGTACCCCGCCTGCACCACCAGCGCGAAAGCCCATCCCGACATGCCGATGGTGGCCGGAAACGACAGGTCGATCTCGCCGACCGTCACCACATAGACCAGCGGCACCACCACGAACAGCACTACCGGCAGCCCGATCAGCACCGCCCGATAGATGCTCCACTGCGAGAACACCGCCGGGTTGCCGACAAAGAACACCGCAATCATCAGGACGAAGACGAGGAGCGAACCGAGCGCCGGCCGGTTGGCCATGACGAAGCGGCGCAGCCGCGACTGGTCGGCGTGCTTGCCGTCGGCGACGCGTCGCACCGCGTTGGCGTCGAGCTTCATCGGAGCAAGCGGTTTGTCAGTTGCGTTGTCGGTCATGCCGCGTCTCCCGCATGTCGAGCCGCCGCGTCGAGCTGGGCGGGATGAGCAAGCTCTTCCATGAATTTGATCAGCGCTTCGGCCGAGCCGAGCTCGGCCTTGCTGAGCTGGGCCGCGACCCGGCCGCGATCGAGCACCACGAAGCGGTCGGAGATGTCGTAGACATGGTGGATATTGTGGCCGATGAACAGGATCGACCGCCCGGCGGCCCGCGCCTGTTCGACGAAATGGAACACCTTGGCGGTTTCGGTAAGCGACAGCGCCGTGGTCGGCTCGTCCAGAATGATCAGGTCGGCCTGGTTGTAGATGGCGCGGGCGATCGCCACGCCCTGCCGCTCGCCGCCCGAAAGCTGCCCGACGATCGAGTCTGGACCGAACACCTTGGAGGTAAAGCCGATCTCGCGCATCAGCCGCGAGGCCTCCTCCCGCTGCCGGCGCACCCGCAGGAAGCCAAGCGGGCCCACGATCTCGCGACCCATGAAGATGTTCCAGGTGATGGTCTGCTGCACCGCCAGGGCACGATCCTGAAACACCGTTTCGATGCCGGCCTCGCGCGACTTGGCGGCGTTCCAGCCGGTGACCGGTTTGCCCCGGACCAGGATCTCGCCGGTGGTCGGCTGCACCGCGCCGGCGAGGATCTTGATCAGCGTGGATTTGCCGGCGCCGTTATCGCCGACCAAGCCCACCACTTCTGCCTGCTCGACATGCAGGTCCACGCCGCCCAGGGCATAGACCTGTCCATATGATTTCTTGATGTTCCTGAGCTCGATGATGCGCTCGCTCATGGTCCCTCGCTCGTGCCGAAATAGCGAGCCCGGCACAATGGCCGGGCTCCAGTGGGAGAGATCGAACTCAGCGCAGGCCTTCGATCGCCAGCGCTGCCACCGCTTCGTAATTGTCCGGCGTGACGAACCCGGCGCCGGTATCGACGTTCACGGCGCCAAGGCCGTAGACGACCTGCTGGCAGAGCGACAGGATCGGCATATAGCCCTGCAGGAACGGTTGCTGGTCGGAAGTCAGCTGGACCCAGCCGTTCTTGAACGCGTCGATGATCTGCGGGCTGGTATCGAAGCCGATATTGATGACCTCGCCGGCCTTCTTGCCTGCGGCCTGCATGTAGGTCGCGGCGTTGCCAAGCGGCTGCCCGCCGGGATAGGCGATCAGCTTGACGTCGGGGTTGGCGGCGACGGCGGCAGTGATGACCGGGATGCCGACATTGGGGTCGGTGCCGAGGCCTTCCGGGCTCTGCAGCTTGACCACCTTGAGCCCGGCATCCTCGAAGGCCTTCAGCGTGCCCAGTTCGCGCTCGGCGCGCTCGATCTGCGACCAGTCGCTCATTACGATCGCCACGTCGCCCGACTTGAGCCCGAAGCGGCGAATGGCCTCTTCACCCAGCGCCCTGCCCTGCGGCCCCTGCTGCGCCCCCACATAGGCGCCGCCGAACTTGGCCGTCACTTCGTCGACCGGCACGTTCTGGTACATCATCTTGATGCCGGCCTTGGAGGCCTCTTCGGCCAGCGGCATGATCGCGGCGTTGCCGGGATGTCCCATCATGGCGATGCCGGCCGGCTTGGCGCCGATGGCTTCGCGCAGTTGCTGGGTCATCTTCTCCGAGCTCCAGCCCGAAAAGATGTAGTCGACCTTGGCGCCCAGGTCCTTTTCTGCCTGCTTGGCCCCGTTGTAGACGATCGAAGCGAAGGCATCGCCTTCGGCGCCGCCGGCAAAGAAGCGGATGGTGACGTTGGAGCACCATTTGTCGCGCAGCGCTTCGGCCTTCGCGACCGAGGCAATACTCGACAATGCCACGGTCGCGAGCACGACGGTCGCCACCGACTTAACCAGACTACCAGACATTTCCTGTTCCTCCCCACGTGCATGGCGCACGATTGACGTGCCGCTATCTCGAGCCGGCACCACTCGTTCGTTCCAACGGCGGGGCCTCCCTGCCCTGCCGCCTCCCCGCTCTGGCGTTGTCGTCGCCGCGGCTATGTCGTGGTCGTTGCGGGCCCAGGCCTGCCAGCCATGCTCAAAGCCAGCTCTTTCTATTGCAGTCACCGATTCAACGACCGTAAGCGCTTACGAATGGACCGTAAGCGCTTACGACGCTATTATTTTGCTCTTCTCCGTGTCAATAGGCGGCTGAAGAGCGAGGAATTCATGCGCGGAATCGCACGCCTGGCCAAAGAGCTGGGCATCTCCACCGGCACGGTTTCGCGTGCCCTGAACGATCGACGCGACGTGAGTCCGGCAACGCGCGAACTGGTTCTGGCCACCGCCAAGCGCCTCGGCTACGCCCCCAACCAGGCGGCTCGCACGCTGGCGCTCGGCACCACCCGCTCGATCGGCTTCATGATGGATCTCGACCGCGAGGCCGCAGCCAGCAGCGAATACTTCTTCATGGGCGTGTTCGATGGCGTGCAGACGGTCTTTGCCGAGCACAATCTCGATCTGCTGGTGCTGCCTCGCCCCACCAAGCTCAATGCCGTCTCCTACCTGCAGCGCTATGTCTCACGCGGCGTGTTCGACGGCATGATCCTTGCGGCGACGCAACGGACCGACCCTCGAATCGAGTTCCTCGAATCGGCCGGACTGCCGTTCGCAACCCTCGGCCGTAGCGGCTCGGGCAAGAACTATCCCTGGATCGACCTCGATTTCGAAGGTGTGGCGGAGGCAGCGATCGACCGGCTGGTCGCCGCTGGCCATCGCCGTATCGCCGTGACGGTCCCGGCCGACAACATCAATTTCGGTCCGATCTTCGCCGCCGCCTATGAGCGGGCCCTTGCCCGGCACGGCATCGGTTTCGACCCGCAACTGGTCTTCGCCCGGGGGCGAAACGAAGCCGTCGGCTATCGTCTGGTGGATGAACTGGCGCTCGTCCCGAACCCGCCAACCGCGGTGCTGCTGATCTTCGAGACCGTGGCCATCGGCATGTACCGCCGCATGGCCGAGCTTGGTCAAATCCCCGGCCGCGACCTCGCCATTATCGGCTTTCGCGATGAGCCGACGGTGCGCTTCCTTACCCCCTCGCTGACCTGCTTTGCCACCTCCCTGCACGAGGTGGGCGAGGATCTGGCGCGGGCATTGCTGGCGCGGTTGCCGGGCCAGGGCGCCGAGCCCCACGACGAGGCGGTACGCAAGCTCGCTCCCCTGGCCATCCGACCCGGCGAAAGCGGCTGACGCACCGGCCTCAGCCCAGGCGCTGGCCGAAGCGGGGCGCACCGTGCCCGGCGATGTGTCGATCGTCGCCTTCGACAATGACGAGATCGCCGGCTACCTGCGCCCCGGGCTCACCACCATCGCCCTGCCCCACGAGGCCATGGGCCGCGCCGCGGTCAGCCTGCTGCTGTCGGCCGAGGCGAGCGGCGAACACCTTGTCCCCATGCCGGTGATCGAGCGCGCCTCGATCTGACGGGCCGGCGAACTCCGACGCGCCGAGGCCCCATCACCGGCTGGCCAGGGCGGCTTCATAGGCCGACTGCATCATGGCGAGGGCGGAGCGTTCGGGGCGCGGGCCGCCCAGATGCAGATATCTGAGTTCGTCCATGAAGTCGGACCAGAGCGCCGGTCCGCCGCGTTCGAGGATCTCCGCCCTGACCGAGAGTTCCCTCGAAGCGGGGGTGTGGCGTAAGCCCCAGCTGCCGAGAATTGCCATCATCGGGACCAGCTCGATCGCCTTGTCTGTCAGCCTGTAGATCGACTTCTGGTTGTGCTGCGGATCTGCTGCGCGCGACAGCAAACCGTTGGCGGTCAAACGCTTGAGTCGATCGGCCAGGATGTTGGACGCGATCCCTTCCATGCTGCCGCCCAGCAGCGCCCGGAAGGTCCGATGGCGGCCGAACATGATGTCGCGCAGCACGATCAGGCTCCAGCGGTCGCCGAAGGCCTCGAGGGTGAGGTTGATCGGGCATCCCGAGTATCGGCGCTGCATCGCAATCCCCCCGCCAGACCGGTTGCAAAATCGCGATAGTTTCGGTCGTTTGCTTGCTGATAGCAAAATGAAACGGCACTGGCGTGGCGCCTTGAGCTACGGTTCCCAGCTCGGTGACCAGGCCGGTTTCGTGGTCGATGGGTGCGGCGCCGCGTGGGCGGCGCCGACGAATGCTTCGGAGAGGTCGCCATGAAGTTTCTTCTCACGTCCGGCGGGATCAGCAATCGGAGCATTTCTGAAGCGCTGGTGGCGCTCCTTGGCAAGCCCATCGCCGAGTCGAGCGCCTTGATCATCCCGACCGCCATCTACCCCTTCGCGGTAGGGCCACAGATGGCGTGGCGGGCGATCAGCGGCAATGGCCCGAACCCGGCAGCCGAGCTGGGCTGGAAATCTCTGGGCGTGCTGGAACTTACCGCGCTTCCCACCATCCGCAGCGAGAACTGGATACCTGCGCTGGAGGCGACCGACGCCCTGCTCGTCTGGGGTGGCGACGTGCTCTACCTGACCCATTGGATGCGCCAATCTGGACTGGCCAAGCTGCTGCCTGCGCTGGCCGACACGGTCTATGTCGGTGTGAGCGCGGGCAGCATTGCGGTCACCCCATACAACTGCGACGCCGAGTTCGACCTGCAGTTCGTTCCCGATGGCAGCGATATGGGGCAGGACGCCGACCGGGCCCTGGGCCTTGTCGATTTCACGCTCTACCCGCACCTCAACCACCCCGAGATGCCCGATACGACCCTTGCCAATATCGGGAAATGGGCCGCCGGCATCCCCGTGCCGACCTATGCCATCGACGACCAGACCGCCATCAAGGTGCTCGACGGCAAGCCGGAAGTCATCTCCGAAGGATCCTGGCACCGCTTCACCCCATGAGCCCCTGCTGCACCCTGATCGGTGGCCGAGCCTGTTGAAACGGTGAATGGCCCGGTGCACAAATCGCCCCGACAATAATTCCGCCCCTCCTGTCGATCTCGGCTTACCTCCGTTCGACCGATCGCCGGTAGCAACTGCCAACCAATGGAGATGACCATGCAGTACCTGCTGATGATCTATGGCGACGAGGCGGCAATGGGCGCAGCGACGCCGGAACAGGGCAAGGCCATGGGCGAGGCCTATGCACGCTTCACCCAGGATATCGTCAAGAGCGGCCACCTCAAGGGCGGCGACAAGCTGAAGCCCTCGAGCACCGCCACCACCATCCGGCGCGGCGACGGCAAATCGCTCACCACTGACGGGCCGTTTGCCGAAACCCGCGAGCAGCTTTCGGGCTACTACATCATCGAGGCGAAAGACCTCGACGAGGCCCTGATGATTGCCGGCAAGATGCCGTTCAGTGCCGGCGCGGTCGAAGTCCGCCCGATCGACAGCCTCGCCCGTCAGTACTGAGTGGGCCCGCTGCTCGATAAAGCCGCGATCGAAGCGGTCTATCGCCATGAGGCGGGGAGAGTGCTGGCCACTCTCATCCGCCTCGTCGGCGATTTCGAACTCGCCGAGGAAGGCGCGCAGGATGCCTTCGAGGCAGCGCTGTTGCGCTGGCCAGCGTCCGGGCTCCCCGACAATCCGCGCGCCTGGCTGGTCAATACCGGCCGACACAAGGCCATCGACCGCATCCGGCGCCGCGTCACCCTGCGCGGCAAGCTGAAGATCCTGGCGGCAGAGAGCAGTATTGCCGGGCCGGAGGCCGATCTCGAGGAGATCGAGGACGACCGGCTGCGGCTGATCTTCACCTGCTGCCACCCGGCATTGGCGCTCGAAACCCGAGTGGCGCTGACGCTGCGCACCGTGTGCGGGCTGAGCACCGCCGCGGTCGCCAGCATCTTCCTCGTCAGCGAGGAAACCATGGCCCAGCGCCTGGTGCGGGCCAAATCGAAGATCCGCGAGGCCGGCATCCCCTATGAGGTGCCCGGCCGCGAACTCCTCGCGGAACGGCTCGCCGGGGTGCTGGCGGTGGTCTACCTGGCGTTTACCGAGGGCTATGCCCCGAGCGCCGGCACGGCGACCACCCGGCCGGAACTCTGCACTGAGGCGATCAGGCTTTGCCGGCTGCTCGACCAGTTGCTGCCGGACGAACCCGAAATCGCCGGCCTCCTCGCCCTGATGCTGCTGCATGCCGCGCGGCTCGACGGCCGCAGCGACGGCGCCGGCGAGTTGCTGCTGCTCGAAGAGCAGGATCGGACCCGCTGGGATCGTGCCGCTATTGCCGAGGGCAAGGCTCTGGTCGAACGCGCGCTCTCCGCACCCCGCCGTATCGGCCCCTACGGCGTGCAGGCGGCAATCGCCGTGCTCCATGCCGAGGCGCCGAGCTTCGCCGCGACCGACTGGCCGCAGATCGCAGCGCTCTACCAGGTGTTGCTGCGCCTCGCCCCCACCCCGGTGGTCGAACTCAATGCCGCGGCGGCCCGCTCGATGGTCGAGGGGCCGGAGCCGGCACTGCAACTGGTCGATGCGCTGACGGCAACCGGTGCGCTCGACAGCTACTGGCCGCTCCACGCGGCGCGCGCCGACCTGCTCGGCCGGATGGGGCGAAAGACCGAGGCGCAGGCGGCTTACGCCCGCGCACTACCGTTGGTCCGGCTCGAGGCCGAGCGGCGGTTGCTGGAGCGCAAGATGCGGAGGTGATGGCCCTCCTGCCGCAATTTCGCACCACCGGTGGTCTCGCGTCCCCTCGCCCCTTTGGGGAGAGGGTCAGGGTGAGGGGTAGCCAAGCACGCCGGCCGTTGGGCTGCCTTGCTATGCTGATGCCGGTGCGCTTGGCGCCCCTCAACCCCACGAATGAGGCCGGCGGCCTCATTCGCCTCCCTCTCCCCAGAGGGCGAGGGGGCGGCGCGGCCGGTGCACCCCCTACCCTCACTTCGCGAACCGCCGCGCCCCCGCGACACAGCCGATCACCGCCACCGTCACCAGCAGCATGGCCGGCGTCACCGTCTCGCCCAGGAGGCTCGCCGCCAGCGCCAGCCCGAAGAACGGCTGCAGCAGCTGCAACTGCCCCACGGCCGCGATACCGCCCTGCGCCAGCCCGCGATACCAGAACACGAAGCCGATCAGCATGCTGAACAGCGACACGTAGCCGAGGCTCAGCCAGGCGGGCAGACTTACGGCGGCAAACGACACCGGCCACCAGAGCACCGTCAGTACCGCCATCGGCGGCAGCGACAGCACCAGCGCCCACGAGATCACCTGCCAGCCGCCCAGCGTGCGCGACAGCTTTGCGCCCTCGGCATAGCCGAGACCGCAAACGATGATCGCTGCGAGCATCAGCCCGTCGCCGAGCGGCGAGGCGTCGAGCCCCTGCGCCAGCGCAAACCCGGCGACCAGCAGGCTCCCGCCGAGCGAGAACGCCCAGAACGCCGGCTTCGGCCGCTCGCCGCCGCGGATCACCCCGAAGATCGCCGTCGACAGCGGCAGCAAGCCGATGAAGACGATGGAATGGGCCGAAGTGACGTGCTGCAGCGCCAACGCCGTCAGCAGCGGAAACCCCACCACCACGCCCAACGCGACGATGAGAAGCGAAACGAGATCCCGCACCGCCGGCCTCGGTTGCCGAAACGCCAGCAGCAAGCCGAACCCCAGCGCCCCGGCTATGCTGGCCCGTGCCACCGTCAGGAATACCGGATCGAACGCCTGCACCGCCAGCCGGGTCGCCGGCAGCGAGCCCGAGAAAATGATCACCCCGATCAACCCGTTGAGCCAGCCGGTTGTCGACTGCATGGACATTTCTCCGTTCAACCAGGCCATTCCGATCTGAACCTCGTGGCCTTATCGGTTGTGGCGATCGACGCCGCCAGCTACAGTCCAGTACACCTTGGACAAACTGTTATGGTGACGGATACAGTACAGGCTGCGCCGCAGGGCCGCATCGCGCAGGTCATGGCGGTGATCAACGGGCGCATCGCCGCCCGCAGTCTCGTCGCCGGCGCAAGGCTACCCTCGGTGCGGGCGCTGGCCCGCTCGGCCGGGGTTTCGGTGTCGACGGTGGTCGAAGCCTACAACCGGCTGGTTGCCGAAGGGACGATCGTCTCGCGCCCCGGCTCGGGGTTCTATGTGGCGCCGCAACTGGCGCCGATGCAGCTCCGCGCCGTCGGCCCGCAACTCGATCGGGCCATCGATCCGCTCTGGGTGTCGCGCCAGTCGCTCGAGGCCGACGACGGGGTGCCAAAGCCGGGCTGCGGCTGGCTGCCGGCCGCGTGGCTCGCCGAACAGAGCCTCAGGAAAGCCCTGCGCAGCGTCTCACGTGCGGGGGTCGATGCGCTGGCCGGTTACGGCGCGCCGCTCGGCCTGCCGCCGCTCCGCCAGTTGCTCAGCCGCCGGCTCGGCGAACGCGGCGTCGAGGTATCGCCCGACCAGCTGATGCTCACCGAAAGCGGCACGCAGGCCATCGACCTCCTCTGCCGCTTCCTGCTCGAGCCCGGCGATACGGTCCTCGTTGACGACCCGTGCTACTTCAACTTCCAGGCGCTGCTGCGCGCTCATCGGGTGCGGGTGGTCAGCGTGCCCTACACGCCCAACGGCCCCGATATCGAAGCCTTCGCGACGACGCTGGCGGCGGAAAAGCCGCGCCTCTACATCACCAATTCGGCAATCCACAACCCCACCGGCGCCACCCTGTCGCCCGCCGTGGCGCACCGCGTGCTCAAGCTCGCCGACCAGCATGGGCTCACCATCATCGAAGATGACATCTTCGCCGATTTCGAGCCGACGCCGGCGCCACGCCTCGCCGGCTTCGACGGATTGGAACGTGTCATCCAGATCGGCAGCTTTTCCAAAACCCTCTCCGCTTCGGTGCGCTGCGGCTTCATTGCGGTCAGACCTGATTGGCTCGAGCCGCTGATCGACCTGAAGATCGCCACCATGTTCGGCGGCGCCCGGCTCAACGAGGAGCTGGTGCACGCCGTGCTGAGCGACGGACGCTTCCACCGCCACACCGAAGCGGTGCGATTGCGACTCGAACGCGCCCGCAGCGAGGTCGGCGACCGGCTGCGCGAGCTGGGCATCACCCCCTGGCTCGAGCCGCGCGCCGGCATGTTCCTCTGGTGCACGCTGCCGGATGGACGCGATTCCGCCGAACTCGCCCGCGCCGCGCTGGCACATGGCATGGTGCTGGCCCCCGGCAACGCCTTCAGCGCCGCCCAGACGGCTGGAGGATTCATGCGCTTCAACGTGGCCCAGATGGATGAGGGGAGTTTTGCGGCGCTGCGGCGTGCTTTGAGGGCTGTCGCTGAACGGGAGGTCGGCGAACCGGCTGCGCCACAACGCCCCCTCGCCCCTCTGGGGAGAGGGCTGGGGTGAGGGGCGCCAAGCGCGCGAGAGCTAGCTGTTGGGCCCACCTGAAGACGCAGAGGCTGGTGTGCCTGGCGCCCCTCACCCCTGACCCTCTCCCCAGAGGGGCGAGGGGACGCGAGACCACCGCCGGTACTTCGACCGTAACACGAGAGTGCCGCCCTAACTCCCCCAAACCAGCTTCGCATTGGTCAGCTCCCGCGCCCCCAACGCCCCGAGCTCTCGCCCGAACCCTGAGCCCTTCACCCCACCAAACGGCGCCCGCGGATCGGAGCGGACGAAATCGTTGATGAAGACCGCCCCGGCCTCGAGCCGATCGGCCACCCGCCGTGCCCGCTCGGCATTGGAACTCCACACCGCGCCGCCCAGCCCATACTCGGTGGCGTTGGCCAGCCGGACCGCCTCATCCTCGCCATCGAACGGAAACAGCAGCGCCACCGGGCCGAAGAACTCTTCGGCGACGATCGGCGCCTTGGGGTCGACGCCGACGATCACCGTGGGCTCGTAATAGTTCCCCGGGCCGTCCAAGCGCTTACCACCGAGCACCACCCTGCCCCCGGCCGCCACCGCGTCGCGCACCTGCCGCTCGGTGGTTGCCACCAGGTCGGCCCGTGCCATCGGGCCGAGCCTGGTCGTGGGGTCGGCGGGGTCGCCGACCGCCAGCGCCGCAGCCGCTGCGGCAAAGCCCGCGACATAGGCGTCGAATACGCTGCGCTCGACGAGGAAGCGCTTGGCAGCGATGCAGCTTTGCGCATTGTTGGAAAAGCGCGACACCACTCCGAGCTTTATGGCCTTGTCCAGTTCGGCATCGGCAAAGACGATGAACGGGTCCGAGCCGCCGAGTTCGAGCACCACTTTCTTGCCCACCGAACCCGCCGCCTCCGCCACGGCACGGCCAGCTTTGGTTGAGCCGGTGAGGGTCACCGCGCGGATCCGCTCGTCGAGCACGATCTTCCGAGCCTCGTCGGCGATAGTCTCGTTGGGGATGGCGAGGTTGGCATAGAGCCCGGCCGGGCCTCCGGCGTCGCGCACCAGTTGCTCGATGGCGCGGGCCGCGCCCTGCACCGTCTCGCCGTGCTTCACCAGCACCACATTGCCGGCCAGCGCCGTCGGGATGAAGAAGCGCAGCACCTGCCAGAACGGCAAGTTCCACGGCATGATGCCGAAGATCGGGCCGAGCGGCTGGTAGCGCACCCGCGACGGCGTCCCCTCGATCGGCTGGTCAGCCAGATAGGCCGGGCCTTCGGTCGCGAAATGCCGGGCCCCGCTCGCCGCCTTCAGCACCTCGGCCTTCGCCTCGCCGATGGGCTTGCCCATCTCCTGGGTAATCAGCGCCGCATAGGCATCAGCACGCTGCTCGAGCAGGTCGCCGATCCGCGCCATGAGCGCGCTGCGCTCGTTGAGCGGCGTCTGGCTCCAGCTCTGCCAGGTGCTCCAGGCCGACTCGAGCTTCCGCTCGATCTCGGCAGCGCTGTCGGCAGGGTAATCAGCAATGGGCTGGCCGGTCGCCGGGTTGATCGATTTGAGCGGCATGCTTTCCTCCTCATTTCGGCGTCCGTTCGGCGGACGTCACAAACTCCAGGCCAGGGCCAGCCCGAGCAGCGCGGCGCCCGCGACGACGGTGACCAGCCGGCGCGCCGGTGCCAGCGCCAGGGCCAACATCCAGATGGCTGAAAGCGCCATCCAGCTGAGCTCCATGCCGCCGATCAGCTGCAAGGCGACCATTGCCACCGCTGCGCCGAGCCGCGTCGGCCCGGCCGGCAGCACAGCCTCGGCCACCAAAGCACTCCCGGCGATCGCCAGCAGCGAGGGGGTACCAAGCGCCACCGGCTCCAGCGCCAGACCCAGGCCAGTCGCCACCACTGTCGGCGGCGCGACACAGACGAGGGTCAGCCGCATCGCCGCCCGCCAACCGTGCCGCGCGGCGTCGGCAATCTCGTGCACGGCGCAGGGCAGCATCATGGTGGCTGCCATCAGCCCCCACATCAGCGCCACCCCCGGCAGCAGCGTCAGGCCGCTGGTGCCGCAGAGTGCCTCGATCCCGCCGGCGCTGAGGGCCATGAGCCCTGCCCAGCCCAAAGCCGTTGCCGCCGCGACAGCGGCGAAGGCAGGCCATCGCACGAGCGCCAGTTGCAAGGTTCGTGCCGCGCTAGCTGGCTGAGAGAGACGGCCCCCTCCCATCCTCCCCCATGAAGGGGGAGGTGCCCGGCCGGTGTGCTTGGCACGATCGAAGAAAGAGCCCCAAATCTTCACCTCCCCCTTCGTGGGGGACTTCGAGCCGTCCCGCAGGGCAAATCGCTCCAGTGGAGCGATTTGAGGGGAGAAGGCCATGAGAGGTACGCTCGAATGGCGAGGGAGGGGGCCGTCTGCTTCGGCTAGAGAACCCGCCCCTGCGACAGCGCTCTGGTACATCAGCAGTGACAGGCGACGCTGCCGTCGGCCAACACGCTTGCAGTGTTGGTTTCGCGCGGCAGATCGTTGGAGGGGTTTAGGTTGAAGAACCCCGACGGCATCAGTGCAAAACCGGCCGACATGGTGGGCTGCACCGGGAAATCCTCCGGCCGCACCACGTGGTGCAGCCCGAAGCAGTGCCAGACCACGATGTCGGTGTTCTCTACCGGCCGGTTCTGCTTGACGATCTCGGCAAGCCCGTCCGAGCCGTCGGAGTTGCAGACATATTCGCCCGCCGGGTAACGCTCATCCGGGTGGAAGGGCGTCACCCACACATGGTTGCGGATGAAGTTGGAGCGCTGGCCCGAGGGCCCGTTCTCGGCGAGGAACGGCGTGACGCAGTCCTTGGCGTGCAGCCGATAGCCGACGGGTTTGCCCACGGCGTTGAGCTTGTTGGGGTTGATCACCTTCCAGGTGCGGTGCGTCTCCTGGCTGGCGCGGCGGCCGGCCTCGAGCTCGGTCTTGAGCACCGTCTCGGTGGCAAAGAAGCCGTTGCCGTGCGGATTGTTCGGTCCTACCGGCTCGGCAAAGCTGTTGACCTCGACGAGGCTGTTGCCGCCGCCCGAAATTCCTGAGTCCAGCGCCATGTCGAGCCGGGCGCAGAAGATGTGCTGGTGGATCGGCGCGGTCAGCCCTGGAGCCACCTCGCTCACATATTTGCTGGGCTGGCCCGGCAGGCAGGCCATGGTGTTGACGATGCCGGTGGCCTTCACCTCGAAGCTGATCTCGCCGGCCTGGTCGAGATACCAGTACTGCGCATACTCGTAGTTGCCGACCGTATTGACGCAGGAGATCACCAGCCGCCGGCCGCGCCTGAGTTCGGTACGATCGGCCCGGAAATCCCAGTGCTTCCAGAGGATTCCGGTATCTTCCTCATGGATGCAGATCCCCTTCTCGATGGTGATCAGCCCGCCATCGAGCCCGCAATAGTGGCTGTCGAGATAGTGAATGGCGCCAAGGCAATCGCAGCCGAGCTTCAACGAGTGGTTGAACTTACCGAAGCCATATTCGCCGATATCGAAGATGTTCTTGCGATAGTGCCCGCGCTCCGGCGAGCCATAGGGCACCACCAGTTCGCCGAGCGCCGCACGGCGCACCACCGGCCGGCCGGCATAGCGGATATCGTGGAGGATGATGCCGTCGCGCGGCGAAAAGCCGATGCCGAGCGTCCACCTGTCCCAGGCGATGGCGTGGCCATCCATGGTGAAGCTGGTGCCTTCGGGCTGGATGACATTGAGCGGCTTCAGTGGCGCCCGCGCCGGCGGCATGAACTCCGGATCATACGGGATGTCGGTCATCGGGATCGGCGGGCCGCCATGATCGTCGATGCGCAGCACCTCGCCGGTCTTCACGTCGACCGCGACGTTCAGCCCATCGATTGGGTGGGCATAAAAGTTCTCGTTGGCATAGAGCCGCAACCAGCAATGGGCATAGGAGACCATGTGGCCCTCCTCGCCGGCGTCGCCGAAATTGCCGCCCGACCAGCTGTCGACGCAGACTCCGGTCATGTCGGTGATGCCGCGCTTCAAACAGGCTTCGACGAAGCGCGGATCGGCCTTCACCACCCGCTCGACATCGAGCAGCTGCTCGACCTGGAAGGCGGATTTGGCGGTGGGGAAACACCGGCGCGAGACGATCGCGTGCGTCTCGAGCGAGACGATCACCATCCAGACCCCGGGGCGATCCTTATGCGAGATGTTGAGTCGCGCCTCGCGCTTCAGCTGCGTACCGGCAAGGTGGGCGCGCCATTCGTCGGGGGTCGGCTCGCGCAGGTCGAGATTGCCATAGAGCGCGCCGGGCCCGAGCTCGGCATCTGCCTTGATCACCGCCACCGCGGCATTGATCTCGGCCGGGTCGAGCGGCGCCAGTGCCTGAAGGTAACGCGGCGGCGGCAGCGCCGCGACCCCGCGGGACGTGGGCTGCGCTGCGTGGTGGCTGTGGCCTTCGTGAGCATCAATCATGGCAATCGCCTCGGCTTCGAAACGGATGGAAGGCTCATTTGCCGTAGCCGGCGCTGAGCCCGCGGATGAACTGGCGGGAAAAGATGGTGAAGAGGACGACCAGCGGCAGCGCCCCCAGGGTCAGCGCCGCGAGCAGCGCCGGATAGTCGTTGAGGAACTGGCCGACGAATTGCTGCACCCCCAGCGTCACCGTCTGGTTGGCCTTGCCGGGCGCGAGGATCAGCGGGAACCACAGGTCGTTCCAGATCGGCAGCATGGTGACGGTGGCGACCGCCGCGAGCCCCGGCCGCACCAGCGGCAGGACGATCGAGAAGGTGCGGAACTCGCTCGCCCCATCGACCCGCGCCGCTTCCTTCAGCTCGGTCGGTACGGTGCGGAAATAGGTCATCATCAGCGTGACCCCGAGCGGGATGCTCATCGCCGTGTAGACGAGGATCAGCGCCCACAGCGTATCCATCAGCTTGAGCCCGATCATGATCTGGATCAGCGGGATGGTGCCGAGCCGGATCGGCAGCATGACGCCGACGACGAACAGCCCGGCGAGCAGCGGCACGAAGCGCACCCGGTATTCGACCAAGGCGAAGGCCGCGAGGGTCGAAAGCCCGACGGTGAGCACCACCGACACCAGCGTCACGACCAGGCTGTTGCGATAGTTGGCGATGAAATTGCCGCGCGTCAGCACCCGCTCGTAGCCCGCCAGGCTGAACGTCTCGGCGGTGGGCAGCGCGAACGGCCCGCCGAAAATCGCCGGCGTGGTCTTCAGCGAATTGAGGATGACGATGAGGATGGGCCCGAGCGCCAGGACGACGAAGGCGAGGAGCACGGCATGCACTGCCATGCGCTCGATATTCCAGCGGCGGCGCTCTCTTAGCAGTCGGGTTTCGTGGGCGAGTTCTGTGGTCATCGTGGTCATGCCCCTGCCCCTCAAACCGCGTGCGCCTTGAGCCGGCGTTGCACCAGCCAGAAATAGGCGGCGGTGACGCAGAGCATCAGCGTGAAGATCACGGTGGCGACGGTGGCGCCGAGGTCGAGGTCGGCCACCTGGCCGCTCGAGCCGAAGAAGGTGCGGTAAAAGAACGTGCCGAGGATATCGGTCGAATAGTTCGGGCCGGGCGCCGAGCCGTTGAGCGCGAACACCAGGTCGAACCCGTTGAAGGTCCAGATGAAGGTGAGGATCACGATGAGCCCGAACTGCGGCAGGATCAGCGGGAACTTGATGCCCCAGAAGATCCGCCACGGGCTGGCGCCGTCGATGCGCGCCGCCTCGACCACATCGTTGGGCACCGCGATCAGCGCCGAATAGAGGAACACCATCGGGATGCCGAGATATTGCCACACCCCCATCAGCGAGATGGTGGGCAGCGCCGTTATCTGGTTGCCGAGCAGCGGGAAGCCGACGAGGCCCCAGAGCGGGTTGATGATCAGCCGCCAGATGAAGCCGACGATCACCACCGACAGCGTCGCGGGGATGAACAGCAGGGTGCGGTAGATGCCTTCGCTGCGGTTGAGCGTGCCGCCGGTGAGCAGCGCCGCGAGCAGCAGCCCGATCGGAATCTCTACGGCAACATGAATGGCGAAGTACTTGAAATTGTTGAGCAGCGCATTCCAGAAGCGGGCACTGACCACCGGCTGGGTGAACAGATAAATGTAGTTGCCCAGGCCAATGAAACCGGTCCCCGACTTGCCGGTATCGAACAGGCTCATGAAGATCGAGATGAGCAGCGGCAGCACCGCAAAGCCCAGGTAGATGGCGAGGGCCGGCAGCACGAAGATCAACAGGCTGCGGCGAGCCGTTGCAGGACGTATCACGCGAGCGTTCCTCTGAAGTCGTGGCAACTCTTGGTCATTGGTCCGCTCCCTCTTTTTTCGCTGCCGGGAAGGCTACGCACATCGTGGCAAGACGGCTGACGGGCGGGTGCGGGAAGATACCCCCTCCCCTGTCCCCTCCCCGCAAGGGGGAGGGAGACGCTCTCACCGGCGCCAGTGTTTTGGTCTCCTCCCCCCTTGCGGGGGAGGGACAGGGTGGGGGGTACTCTGTGCGCACCGAGCTATCCCGACGCGGCATGCCCCTCCCAAGAAAAAAGCGCGTGCCGACCGGGAGGGCGCGGCACGCGCTGCCGATCGGGCGCTATTGCGCCGACTGCGGCGAGTACCAGGACGAGAGCCCGGCCTGCAGCTCGGCGGCGACGGCCTCGGGGGTCATGTCCGAGGTCATCATCACCTGCAACAGGCGCCAGGTTTCGTCATCGAGCGGCGGCGTGCCGGCGCTCAGCCGATCGAGCGCCAGGCGCGGCGTGAGCAGCGCTCCGGTCTTGAGATCCGCGAAGGCCTGGGCCAGCGCATTGTCATACTTCACCGGCTGGTTGCTCATGGCAAAGAAGCCCGGCGCGGTGTTGACATAGATCTGCTGGAACTCGGGCCCCGCGACCCAGTTGAGGAAGGTCTTGGCGGCTTCCTGGTTCTTGCTGGCGGCATTGATGCCGATCGCCATGTCGGGCATTTCCTGCAGGTACCGCTGGCCACCGGCTTCCACTGCCGGCGGACCGAACACCCCGACATTAAGGCCGGTCGAGGTCACCTGATTGATGTTCCAGGAGCCATCGGGAAGGATCGCGGCCTTGCCCAGCGTGAAGAGCTGCGTCATGTCGGAATAGGAGAGCGCCTCCTGCCCGGCGGGGAGGAACGGCTTCCACGCCTGGAAGGCGGCGAGTGCCGCAACGAAATCGGCGTCGGTGAGCTTCTTGGTGCCGTCGATCAGGCCGAGCCGGCCTTCCTCGCCCTTCCAGTAGGCCGGCCCGATGCTGTAGAGCCCGTTATAGGCGAGCTGCCAGGATTCGGCCGAGCCGACGGCCAGCGGCGTGTATTTGCCGTTGTCCTTGATCGCCTGCAGCACCGCGGTGAACTCTGCGGCGGTGGTCGGCGGCTTGAGGCCGAGTTCGTTGAAGATATCGACATTGTAGTAGAAGCCGGCGAGCACTGCGGCGACCGGCACGCAATAGGTGGCGCCGTCGACGGTCCAGGCCGCCTTGGCCGTGGCATCGAAATTCTCGAGCCCGGCGAGGCCATCGAGTTTCGCGAAGTAGCCGCGGCTGATCCACTCGTTGTTCACGTCGAACGGCCGGCAGGTGATGAGGTCGGGACCGGCCCCACCCTCGATCTGCGACTGCATCGCGGCGTTGTATTCGTTGGTGTTGACCGGCGCGAACTCGACCTTGATGTCCGGGTGCGCCGCCTCGAAGGCCGGCAGCACCTTGTCCTGCCACACGGCCAGATCTTCGGTGCGCCAGCTGCCCAGTGTCAGCGTCACGCTCTCGGCCACCGCGGCGCTGCTCATCGCGATGAGCGAGACGCCCAGCATGGCTCCGGCCGCCCGGGCCCATATCGGTTTCATCTGCATTCTTGTTCTCCCTTCCCCTGACGCGCGGCCGCCGCATACGGCGCCGCATGGATCAAATCCGAGCGACTTGCCCCTCTGTCACAGGATCGATACCTCACAATACCAGATGGTACAAGTGGTCATTTTTATGCGCATGAGGTATGGTCATGGCGCATTATTGGTATTATGAGGTATCGCAACAAATCAAAGGGAGCAGGGCATGATCGGGGTTGGGTTGCTGGGGTCGGGCTTCATCGCCGAGTCATATGCGGATGCACTGCTGGACGTGCGCAATGCCGAGCTCGTCGCCTGCTATTCGCGCAACCCGGCACGGTCCGACGCCTTCGCGAAGAAGTGGAAGGTCACCGCGCACGCCACCATGGATGCGCTCTGCGCCGACCCCGCCGTCGAGATCGTCATCATCGCGCTCCCCAACGAGATCCATCTCACCGCAGTGGAGATCGCTGCCCGGCACAAGAAGGCCATCATCTGCACCAAGCCGCTGGCCCGTACCGAGGCCGAGGCGCAGCAGATCCTCGATATCGCCAACGCTGCCGGCGTCTGGCACGGCTATGCCGAGAGCTCGGTCTTTTCGCCCAATGTCGCCAAGGCTTATGAGATGGTCAAAGCCGGCGGCATCGGCGATCTTCTCACCATGCGCGCCCGCGAGGGCCATTCCGGTCCGCACGCCCCGCATTTCTGGGATGCCGAAACCGCCGGTGGCGGCGCCCTGCTCGACATGGGCTGCCACACGGTGGAATCGGCCCGCCACTTCTTCGGCAAGGACAACAAGGTCACCGAGGTGATGGCCTGGGGCTCGACCATGGCCCACAAGGATAAGACCACCGGCGAGGACGCGGCGATTGCGCTCTTGAAATTCGAGGGCGGCCAGCTCGCCACCATCGAATCGTCCTGGATCGAGCGCGGCGGCATGCAGCTTCGGCACGAGCTGGTCGGCTCGGCCGGCCGCATCGTTACCGACAGCTCGGTCGGCCCGGTCTGGGGTTTCATCGAAAACCCGGTGGGCTACACCGTCGAGAAGGCCGATGCCGAGACCGGCTGGGTATATCCTGTGCCCGAGGAGACTCGGGCCTATGGCTTCTCGCAGCAGATGCGGCATTTCATTGATCATTTCGCCGCGGGCACGACGCCGTCCGAGACCTTCGAGGATGGCGTGGTGGTCAACCGCATCATCGATGCGTGCTACCGCTCGATGAAGACTGGCCAATGGGAAAAAGTGGCGTGAGCAACAGATGAGTAACGGCGCGGAACCCTTGGCGATGCTCGATCAGGATTCTCCCGATCCGCTATGGCGGCAGGCGGCGGATCTGATCCTGCACCAGATCTCTACCGGCAAGATCGCCAATGGCGGCCGCCTGCCGGCCGAGCGCGACCTGCTGGCCCAGCTGTCGATCAGCCGGGTGACGCTGCGCCGCGCGCTGCAGAGCCTCGTCGAAGACGGGGTGCTGAAGCCCTCGCATGGCCGCGGCTGGTATGTCTCGGCCGAGGTGCCGAAGGAATTTCCCAATACGCTGGAATCGTTCAGCGAAACCGCTGCCCGGCTGGGGCTGGTCCCCTCCTCCGACGTGCTGCGCGCCACCGAAGCGCCGGCCACGCTCGATGAAGCCGAGGAACTGGCCATCGCGCCGGGCGCGCCGCTGTTCCATCTCGACCGCATCCGGCGGCTCGATGGCGTGCCGGTGGCGGTCGATACCTCGTTCTTTGCCGCAACGCTGAAGCCCGATCTCACCGGCGTCGATTTCCGCACCGCCTCGCTGTTCGAGCTGCTGCTCGGTAACGGCGTCGATCTGGCGCGTGGCGAAACCACCATCGAAGCGCAGGCCGCCGATGCGGCTTTGGCCATTCATCTCGGGGTCGAGCCGAAGACGCCGATCCTCGTGATGCGGCAGAGCATCGTCGACAGCGCCGGCCGGCCGCTGCTGTCGTCCACGGTGCGCTATGTCGGCGACCGCTACCGGCTGCGCACCTCGTTCTCGCGCTCGCGCAAGCCCGGCGCGCGCTGAGCCCCAGCATACTGAAAGCCCCGCGACGCCGAAGCTTTCGAGCTGTCGCCCAGGAGACGGACGAAATTGGTTAAAGGCTATATTTCCCTCGCCGAGGCCCGCGCCGCGCAGGCGGCCCAGCTCGAAGCGGCGCTACCGGCAATTGCCGGCGAAGTGCGCCGGGCCGCGGCCGCGGGAACGCTCGGCGGCCCCGGCCCGATCTTTCTCGGCATCGGCGCCAGCTTCGCCGCCTCGGCGGCAGCGGTCTGGGTGCTGCGCTCGCGCGGCATCCACGCCTGGCGGCTCAACGCCGGCGAGCATCCACTGCCCTACCCGCAATCCGATCACCCCATCATCGGCGTCTCGCAATCGGGTCGCAGCTCCGAAACCCTCGCCGTGCTGCGCACCGTTGAGCCGCACCTGCGGCTCGCCGTGGTCAACGTCGCGCCGTCGCCGATCTCGGAGATCGCCGCCACCACCATCTCGCTCGGCAAGCTCCCCGACAGCTACGCTTCGACCACCGGCTACACCGCCACCATCGCCGCGCTCGGGATGATCGCCGAAGCCTGGGACGACGGCACGATCGACCCGACCTGGGCTGAGCTGCCGGCCAAATTCCGCGCCCTTGAGGCCACCATCGCCGCCCGCGCCGTGGCGCTGGCCACTCCGCTGCGCGATGCCATCGGCGTCGACTACGCCGCCGCCGCGCCGTCCGCCGGCTCCGCCGAAGTCGGTGCCCTCTTGCTGCGCGAAGTGGCCCGCATCCCGGCAACCGGCCTCTCCTCGCGCCAATACCTGCACGGCGCGATGGAATCGGCCGGCCGCACCGCGCACATCCTGATGGGCGACGAGCGCGAGATGGCGCTCGCTCACACCCTCGCCCATGCCGGCCACCACACCCTCCTGCTGACGACGCTCGATGTCGCCGAGGAAGCCAATCTCGCAGTGATCCGGCTGCCGCAGGTGTCGCCGGCGCAGCGCACCATCCTCGAGGCGCTGGTGCTGCAGAGCCTCGCGGTGGAAACCGCGCTGCTGCGCAGCGTCGACCCCGATGCCTTCGTCTTCTTCCACACCGACACCAAGGTCGCCTGAGATGACCGATCTGATCGCAGCGCTCGATATCGGCGGCACCAAGACCCAGCTGATCCTCGAGGATCTCGCCGGCAACCGGGTGCTTGATGTCACCGAGCCGAGCCTCGAATGGGATGCCGAGCCGGAGCCCGAGGCGGCGCGCTGGATCGCCGAGCGGGTCGCGAGGCACACCCCTGATGGAGCAAGTATCGTCGCCCTCGCCTTCGGCGCCCAGGGCATCAACCGCACCGAAACCGGCAAGGCTTTGGAGCGCGAACTTGAGGCGCTCGGCTATCGCACCACCGCCGTCAACGACGCCTCGCTGATCGTCGTCGCCGCCGGCTTCACCACCGGCATCGGCGTCATTGCCGGGACCGGCGCCATCGCTGTCGGCGCTGATGCCGCGGGCCGCTTCATGGCCTCGGGCGGCTGGGGCTGGATCATCGGCGACGAAGGCAGCGCCGCCGGCCTCGTCCGCGAAGCCACCCGCACCGCGCTCCGCGCCAACGACGAAGGCAAGCCCGACGACGGCCTCCTCGGCCACCTCATCGCCGCCTTCGGCGTCGCCGACGCCGAACGCCTCACCCGCCGCGTCAACGACGACCCGACGGTCGACAACTGGGCCCCGCACGCGCCGGCGATCTTCGCGGCGGCGGATGCCGGCTCGGCATTGGCGAGCACGGTGATCAACGAAGGCGGCGAGGCCTTGGCCGCACTCGTCGACCAATTGCTGTCCCGTGGCGCCGCAGGTACCGACGTCGTGGTCGCCGGCAGTGTCATAGTCAACCAGCCGCGGTTGCGTGAGGCGTTTGCCGCGGCGGTGACGTCACGGCACCCGGAGTTGAAGGTACATGTGCTGCGCGATGCGCCAGTCGAGGGCGCAGTGCAACTGGCCCGGCGAGCTGTAGGCAGCTAAGACACCGGCCGTGCCCCCATCGTCCCCTCGCCCCTCTGGGGAGAGGGGGCGGTGTTGGCACCGCCGGTGCCCAGAATCTGCCACCTCTAGTCTTTAGGGTACGCCCCCTACCCCACCCGCCCGATATGCACCTTGTCGGTCGACAGCGCCCCCTCGAACACCGCGAGCCCGATCATCCCGCCCGCATAGGTCGCATCCGTCACCGCCAGCACCGTACCCGCCCCATCCACCGTGATCTGCGACCCCGATAGCGTCACCCGCAGCGGGATCGCCGTCTCGAACACCACCGGCAGCGTCGTCTCCGCCAGCACCGTTTCGACCTCGTCGCGCCGGCAGACGACCTGCAGCTTGCCCGCGCGCGTCAGCCGCGCGGCGTAATACTGCCGCAGCCCCTGCGCGCGGAACACCAGCGCACCGTATTGGCCGAGATGGAGGTTCAGCTCAGTTTCGATGCTGATATCGCGCCAGTCACGTGTTCCGGTGAGGATAATCCCCTCGCCGCGGTTGGCGGAAAGCCGGAACGACTCGCGGAAATTCTTCGAGAACACGCTGGCACCGTTGATCCAGGCGCTGCGCCACATGCTGCCCTCGTTGTGCGGGCGGCGCAGCGTCAGTTCGGGCTCGCCCGACCAGCGCAGCCAGTCGACCAGCACCCGGCCGACCGTCGCCGTATCGCGGACGGACATGACGAGGCCGATTTCGGCGATCGGGTTGCCATCGAACTGCGGCACCTGCCAGCTGAGCGTCGCCGCCTTGCCGGCTTCGATGGTCACGCTTTCGGGCGAGATCACGCTCACCAGCGCATCGGCTTCACCATAGTGGCGCACCGCCAGCGCCACCTCAACGGTGCCGCTGAGCCCGGCGTCGCCTGAAATTCGCGCTTCGATGATCTGGCCGGGCCACACCCGGGGGCTCGCCAGCACCTCGTACCAGCTATGGCCGATCATCGCGGGCGGCACGAGTACCGGCGTGCCGACATAGGCTGAGCGACCCGGGGTCACCGAGATCAGCTCCACCGCCAGGGCGTCGCCGGTGCCGGACACCGCGATATCGCTGCCATTGCCCTGTGTACCGCCGGCCATGAATCCCTGCACTGCGCCCGGCAGCGCGAAGTGGAACTGCGCGCCGTCCTTCGGCGCCGGCCGCGCCGGTTCACCAGCCAGCCGTCGCGCCAGTCCGTCGAGCCAATAGGCGATGCTGGGTGCATCGGTGAGGCCGCGCCCGCCATCGGCGGTGGACAGATAGAGCCGGTCGGCGACCGGGCCGCGCCAATCCTGCTCACCTTCAAAGCCGTCGAGACCGAGCATGATCCCTTGCAGGCAGCCGAGGTTCCCGGCATTGCAGTCGGTATCCCAGCCCGAGGTGTTGACGATCATCTGGCCGCGGCTGAAATCATCGGGCGCGTGCAGCAGCGCCATGATCATCAGCGCGTGGTTGGGCACCACGTGGCACACCCCGGCATATTTGTCGTAGCCGTAAGTGTCCTCGATCTGCCGGCGCGTCGCCTGCCAGTCGTCGCCATTGGCCCGCACCCAGGCGCGGATATCGGCGACGAGCCTGGCGATCAGGCTGTCCCTGGGAATGAAGCTCAGCCCAGTCTCGATCAGGTGCTCGACATCGCGGCTCAGAAAGGCCTCGGCCTCCATCGCCGCCCACAGCACTGCCGCATGGACGCTCTCGCCATCATGGCTGACGCTGCCGGCGGCCCGTGCCAGCTTCGCTGCCTGGGCCGGGTTGCCGGGCGACACCAGCGCCCAGCCATCGATGAAGATCTGTGCTCCGATCTGCTCGGCGACGATCTTGCCATTGGTCTCGACCGAGCCCGAGCGCGGCGCCGGAATGCCTTTGGCGAGGTTGAGCCAGGCCGTGTGCTCGGTCGAGTTGCCCGCCCCGCCCCACCAGAACACCGCCCGGTTCTCGACCACGTAGTTGAGCCAGGTGCGGCCGATATCCTCTGCGCCAAGCTCGGGCGAAGCGCCGTAATCCTCGAGCGCCCGAACGAAACTGAAGGTGCCCGAGACATCGTCATCGGTCACCACCAGTTCGGCCCCCAGCCGCTCGTTCACGTAATAGGTGATCGGGCCGAGCTCCTTGAGGATGCGCTGGTAGGTCCAGTTCTCGAACGGCCGTCCGAGATAGACGCCGATCAGCTTGCCGAGCACGCCGGCATAGATCCGCTCGAGGGTATCGGTGGGGAGGGTCATGATGGTCTCAACCAGAACTGAGGATCGGAATCGACGGCTGTTGATCGTCTAGCCCACCCGGCTTGACGGAAACGGCTCATCCACTTACTGATACGTATCAGTAGCCGAGTTTCAAGATGAAATCGACCAGAAAACCGACACAGAAGGATGTCGCGACCCACGCCGGGGTGTCGCAGGCGGCCGTGTCGTCGGTGCTGTCGGGCGATGCCGCCGGCATCAGGCCCGAGGTGCAGCAGCGCATCCGCAACAGCGCCAAGGCGCTGAACTACGTGCCCAACCGCATGGCGCAGGCGCTGAAGACCAACCGCTCGATGATGATCGCCTGCATCGTCCCAGATCTCTCCAACCCGTTTTATCCGCCGCTGATCCGCGCCGTGCAGAAAGTGGTGGAACCGCAGGGCTACGACGTCATCGCGCTCAGCACCGATGGCTCGGGCGCCGCCGAGGCGCGGATGCTCGAGCTCTGCATCGATCGACGTGTCGCCGGCATTGTCGGGGTGTTCTTCGTCGCCACCATTCGCGAACTCGCAGGCGCGCTGGCAGCCGACATCCCGGTGGTGCGCTATGAATCGGCGCCGAAGCGCGGCGGCCCGCTGCCGGTCGACGATTACTATGTCGACAACCACCAGGTCGCCTCGGCGCTTACCTCGCAACTCCTAGGGCTCGGCCATCGCGACATCGTCTTCATGGCGTCGCCGGGCGGTCCGGAGCGCGCCCGTATCGGCGGATACAGCATGGCGCTCACGGCAGCAGGCCTGACCCCGCGCGTCGTCACCGCGCCGAGCTATTCGATCGATGGCGGCGCCGCCATTGCGCAGCAACTGATTGCCGAAGGCAGCAGCCGGCCCACCGCCATCATGTGCGCCGACGATCTCCTCGCCTGCGGCACCATCCGCGCCTGCCAGGCGGCGGGCCTCAGCCTGCCGCACGACATGTCGGTCACCGGGTTCAATAACCTGGCGATGACCGACGTTCTCAATCCGTCGCTGACGACGGTATCGCTCGGGCAGGAGCTGTTCGGCCAGTTGGCTGGCGAACGCCTGCTGGCCCGGGTTCGTGGTGATGTGGAGGGGCCGGGGGAGGCCATCGCATTGCCCTATGCAATCGTAGATCGCGCTTCGACTGCTCGCTCTCGGCGGCAGACGACCCTCCCCGGCATCGGCATATCAGGGAACGCTTCATGACAACTCTCTCTCGCCTGTTTTCGGGCGTGGCCGTCGCGGCCATGACCCTCCTCACGCCCGGCCTTGCCGCCGCGCAATCGGCTTCGTGGTGGTACGAGGCGCTGACCCCCGAGCAGCAGCGCCTGCTCGATGACACCCTGGTCGGCGGTTTCAACGCCAGCCACCCCGGCGCCACCCTGGCGCTCGAATATCGCGGCAACGCCATCGAAAACCAGCAGCGCCTGGCGCTGATGTCCGGCGGCGGCCCCGACATCATCAACTCCAATGGCCCGGCCACCGCCCTGCCGATGGCCAAGGCCGGCCAGTTGCTGAAGCTCGACGACTATGCCGCGAAATACGGCTGGAACGAGCGGCTGATCCCGATGTTCCTCGAACTCGGCAAGGTCGATGGCGCGCTCTACTCCATCCCCAAGAACTACGAGGCGATGGGGCTGTTCTACAACGCCGATCTGTTCGCACAGAAGGATTGGGCGGCGCCCAAGACCGTCGCCGAGATGGAAGCCCTCGCCGACACCATGCTGGCCGAGGGGATGACCCCGTTCGTCGCCGGCAATGCCGGTTTCCGCCCGGCCAACGAGCAGTTCTTCACCGTGGCGCTCAACCAGCTGGTCGGCCCCGAGGCCATCCACGAGGCGCTCTCGGGCAAGCGCCCATGGACCGATCCGGTCTTCGTCGACGCCATGACCAGGTTCAAGGCCTGGTACGACAAGGGCTATTACGGCAAGGATTACTTCTCCACCTCGACCATCGATGCCTTCGCCGGCATGGTCACCGGCAAGACGGGCATGGCGCCGCAGGGCACCTGGGCCTTCTCCTGGGTGAAGGATTACTTCGATCCGGCCGGCGCCAAGGCCGCCTTCACCTCGATCCCGGTGGCAGACGGCGTGCCCTACCCGCTGTTCCCCATCGGCATCGGCTCGACCCTGTCGATCAACGCCCATTCGCCGAGCCCCGATATCGCGGCTGAAGTGATCGACTATGTGTTCAGCGGCGATTTCTACGGCGCGATCGTGCCGCAATGGCAGGGCGAATGGAACGTGCCGCTCGCCGATCTCACCGCGGTCACGCTGAAGGGTGAAGTGACCCCGCTCTATAAGGAAGCGACGACGATGATCGCCGACGCCCTGGCGAGCGGCAATTACGGCTACACCACCTGGACCTTCTGGCCGCCCAAATCCGAGCAGTACATCATCTCGGGCGTCGAAGAGCTCTGGCTCGGCACGGCCACACCGGAGCAGTTCCTCGCCGGGCTGCAGGAGCTGTTCGCCGCCGAGCTCGCCGAGGGCAGCGTCCCGCCGCTGCCGTAACAGCGGATGCGCCGCTCATGTGGCGCCTTCGTCCTCCAGGGCACGGGACTCTCAGTGGTCCTCCACCGTGAAACGGGGGAGGGGGACCAGCGAAGCTGGTGGAGGGGGCGGCCCCAAACACCGGCGCGGGCTGTCGCCCCCTCCACCGCCTCCGGCGGTCCCCCTCCCCCGCTACACGGTGGAGGACCACGGAGAGCCCGGTGGCTCACCAAGTAAGATAGCCTCCCCCACCCCGGAATCCCCTGCCCATGTGGTTCTTCGCCCTCCCTGCCCTCGCCATCAATGTCGCGCTGATCCTGATCCCGGCGCTGCTGACGGTGGCCTTGGCCTTCTGCACCTGGGATGGGTTTTCGGCCCCGGTCTTCGTCGGCTTCGCCAACTTTCAGGCGATGTTCGCCGATCGGGTGTTCTGGATCGCGCTCGGCAACAACCTCAAGTGGACGTTGATCTTTCTGACCGTGCCGATCGCCATCGGCCTCGTCGCGGCCACCCTGCTGCTGATGATCAAGCGCGGGCGCACCCTGTTCCAGATCGTCTATTTCATCCCCGTGGTGGTCGCCACCGCCATCACCGCACGGGTCTGGCAGGGGATGATCTACAACCCCAATACCGGCGTGTTCGGGCTGCTTTCCCGCTTCGGTATCGAGCTATCCGATCCGCTGGCCCAGACCCATTCGGCGCTTTACGGCATCGCCGTGGTTGATCTCTGGCATTGGTGGGGGTTCCTCGCGGTGATCTTTCTCGCCGCGCTCCGCCAGGTGCCGGCCGAAATGGTCGAAGCCGCCCGGCTCGATGGCGCCGGCTTCTTCGGCCTGATGCGCTACATCCTCATTCCCGCCATCGCCCCCACCATCAAACTGATGATGGTGATGACGGTGATCTGGTCGTTCCTGGTGTTCGACTTCGTCTACATCCTCACCCAGGGCGGCCCGGCCTATTCGAGCGAGGTGCTCTCCACCCTCGCCTACCGCAACGCCTTCTTCGAGTTCGATCTCGGCCGCGCCGCCGCCGTCGCCCTGGTGATCGCGCTGTTCGGCCTCACCGCCACCTTTGCCTATGTGCGGCTGCAATCGAAGGAAGGGGTGAACTGAGATGATCGGAAGCCGCTGGTCTCGTCTCGTCTCCTATGTCGTCCTGGTGCTCGGCGCGCTGTTCGCGCTCGGCCCCCTGCTCTTGATGCTGCTCAACGCCTTCAAGGCGACGCCCGAAATCATCCTGAGCCCCTTGAGCTGGCCGGCCGAGCTCAACTGGTCGAACTTCACCCGCGCCTGGGATGATGCCCGGCTGGGCGAAACCATGCTCAACAGCGCCAAGGTCACCGCCATGACCATCGGGTTGGTGCTGACCACCGGCGCCGGGGCCGCCTATGTGCTGGCGCGCCGGAAGATCAAACCGTGGAAGGCAGTGAGCGCCTATTTCCTCGCCACCACCACGGCGCCGATCCAGTTGTTCCTGTTCCCGCTCTATTTCGGCTTCGCCCGGCTCGGCCTGATCAACAATCCCGTCGCAGTGTCCTTCGTTTACTGCGCCATGTTCAGCCCCTTCGCCATCATGCTGCTGCGCACCTACTTCATCGCCATCCCCAAGGAGCTGGAAGAGGCCGCCAATCTCGACGGCGCCAATGCCTGGCAGGTGTTTTCGAAGGTCATGCTGCCGATTGTCTCGCCGGGCCTGCTCACGGTGGCGCTGATCATCGGGCTCTATTGCTGGAACGAGTTCCTCATCGCCTCGACGTTCCTGCAAAGCAAGGACCAGATGACGGCGGTGGTGTCCTTTACCCTTCTGAGCGGCAAATACACCAGCGACTGGGGGCAGATCATGGCGGCCGCCATGATCATCGTACTGCCCATCCTGATGCTGTTCCTCTTGCTGCAGCGGCATTTCATCGACGGCATGGCGGGCGGGTCGACGAAGGGGTAGGCATCAGCCGCCGTCCCCCGCCACGTTCCCGCCTAACGCCGCCCTAACATGGCCTTCGCTATCAAAGCCGGTCGGCGTTATGGCGGGGCGAACGAGTGCGCGTACTGGTAGTCGAGGACGAACGGCAGCTGGCGGATTCGATCGCCGAGGGCCTGCGGCACCATGCCATGGCGGTGGATGTCGCCTATGACGGGGCGGCCGGGCTCGATCGGGCGCTGGTCAACGAGTACGACGTGCTGGTGCTCGATCGCGACATCCCGCAGGTCTCCGGCGACGAGCTCTGCGCCGTGCTGGTGGAAACCCAGTCGCCGATCCGCATCCTGATGCTCACTGCCGCCACTGCGGTGGCGCAGCGCGTCGCCGGGCTCGGGCTCGGCGCCGACGACTACCTGACCAAGCCCTTTGCCTTTGCCGAGCTGGTGGCCCGCGTGCAGGCCCTGGCGCGTCGCGCCCGGCCGGCCATCCCGCCGGTGCTCGAGCGCTCCGGCCTCCGGCTCGATCCGCACCGCCGCACGGTGCTGCGCGACGAGCAGCCGGTCGAACTCTCGAAAAAGGAGTTCGCCGTGCTCGAGGAGCTGCTGCGCGCCGATGGCGGCGTCGTCTCGGCCGAACAGCTGCTCGAGAAAGCCTGGGACGAACAGATCGATCCGTTTTCGGGCGTGGTGCGCTTCACCGTCATGAACGTGCGCAAGAAACTGGGCGAACCGCAACTGATCGAAACCGTGCAGGGTGTGGGGTACAAGCTCAGATGAGGCGCCTCCTCGAACTCCTCGGCTTTCCCTGGACCATCCGCACCCGACTGAGCCTCCTCTACGCCGGGGCGTTCTTCGTGGCTGGCGTGGCGCTGATCGTCGCCATCTACCTCTATCTCGGCGTGGTGCTCGATCGGCAGTTCAGCATCCGGCTGGTCAACGATGCCGCCCCCAATGCCGAGGGCCAGCTCGGCGCTCCCGGCGTGCTGCCGCCGCGCGACCTGATGGATGAGGCGGGCCGCATCAGCGTGCTGGTGCGGCAGGCGCGGCTCAATACGCTCGACACCATGCTGATGGTATCGCTGGCGCTGGTGGGGTTCCTCACCATCCTCGCCGGCGTGATCGGCTGGTTGGTCGCGGGCCAGGCGCTGCGGCCGTTGCGCGACATCACCGCCACGGCGCGCCGCGTCGCCGACCGCAGCCTGCATGAACGGATCGCCCTTGCCGGCCCCAACGACGAGATCAAGGATCTCGCCGACACCCTCGATCAGATGCTCGAGCGGCTCGATCGCTCCTTCGACAGCCAGCGCCGCTTCGTCGCCAATGCCAGCCATGAGCTCCGCACGCCGCTCACCATCACCCGCACGCTGATCGAGGTGGCGCTGCTCGATGCCGCCGCCGACGACAAGCTGCGCCAGCTCGGCACCACGCTCCTCGCGGTCAACCAGCGCCACGAAAAGCTGACCGATGGGCTCCTGACCCTCGCCAGTGGCGAGCAGCGCGCCGCCCAATTCCATGCGGTTGAACTGGGCGAGATTGCCGGGCACATCGTCACCGAGCTCACCCCGGTTGCCGAACGCGCCGGCATCCGGCTCGGCACCGCCTTCGGCCGCGGCACGGTGATGGGCGATGCCTTCCTGCTCGAGCGGCTGATCCAGAACCTCATCGAGAACGCCATCCAGTACAATATCTCCGAGAACGGCTGGGTCAGCATCCACACCACGACGAACGGCAACAGCGTCGAGCTGGTGGTCGAGAACACCGGCCCGGTGGTTCCCACCTACGAGATCCCCAGCCTGTTCGAACCGTTCCGCCGCCTCGCCACGACTGAACGGCTGGCCGGCACGACGAGGGCCGCGATCACCCGCGGCGCCGGGCTTGGCCTCTCCATCGTCCGCTCGGTCGCCCACACCCATGGCGGCGGGGTGGAAGCGAGCCCACGCGAAGGCGGCGGGCTGGTGGTGCGGGTGCGGTTTCCGGGGGCGTAGGGCCGGCCTCTCCGTGATCCTCCCCCGCGTGGCGGGGGAGGGAGACCGCCGAAGGCGGTGGAGGGGGCGGCCGCAAACACCGGCCGGACACCCTCCCCTTGACGGGGAGGGATGGGGTGGGGTGTGCCACGCGCTCGATGCTGGCTGAAGCCGCCAGATCGCAGGCATCGTGCCTCCGCACACCCCCTCCGAGCTACGCTAGGTCGCTTCGCTCCCAAGCTGCGCTTGCCTCCCCCGTCAAGGGGGAGGTGGGCATCGAGTTTGTGGTGCGATCCAGCCAGAACCACTGGACGGCACCCTCCCCTTGACGGGGAGGGATGGGGTGGGGTGCGCCGCACGCTCGATGCTCACTGATGGCGCCAAGTCGCAGCCCGGCACTAACACCCGCCCAACACCTCATCTCGTATCCCGTCGCACACCCAAGACGGAGACCCAATATGCGTACCCTGATCCTCCCCCTCCTCCTCGTCACCCTCACCGCCCCCGCCCTCGCCCAAGCCCCCGCTGACAATGACGATGCGGCGCTCGCCTACGCCCAGTGCATGCGCGACAACGGCTATGCCGAGTTCCCTGACCCGACCCCTGGCGAGGGCATGCGGTTCCTCATTACCCCAGGCAGGGCCGCGCGCTTCGAGAAGGCCTCAACCGCCTGCCGCGACGTTGCCCCGGAGGGCCTCCGCGACGAAGGCGTCACGCCCGAGCAACTCGAGGGCCTGCTCAAACTCGCCCAGTGCGTGCGCGACAATGGCGTGCCGAGCTTCCCCGATCCCACCGCCGATGGGCGCTTCGATGCAGGCAGGATCGGCGCCGGGCCGGACGATCCCAGGCTCAAGGCAGCAATGGGCGTCTGCAGCGAACTGAGCCGCGGCGCCCGGATCATGATCGGCGGATGATCGTGCTCCGCACCATGCTCGCCGGCGGCATCGCCGCCGGGGCCATCGCGATCGCGGGGTTCCAGTGGTTGCAGCCGGCGGCTCCAGCGGCTGCGCCCACGCGGCTCGTCGTCGCGACGGCCGAAATCACCCGCGGCCGTCTTGTCGACACCAGGACGATAGCCGGCACGTTGGGATACTCCGAACTCACCGCACTGCGGCCGAGCTTTTCCGGCAGCACCGCAATGGTCACCGGGCTCGCGCCGGTAGGCGCAACGATCGAGCGGGGCGAGCCGCTCTACGGGCTCGACGGCCAGCCGGCGATCCTGTTCTACGGCACCGTGCCGCAGCATCGGACGCTCCGCTTCGATGCCGATATCCCAGTCTGGGTCGAGCTCGAACAGAGCGAGGCTGCCGTTGCAGCCGCCGAGCTGACGCTGGAGCTCGAAACCCAGCGGCTGGCCGATGCCGAAGCCCGCCGCAGCGACCTGAGCGCCCGGCTCGCCGATGCCACGGCCGCTACCCCGGTCCTGCCCGAGTTCACCGGGCTTGCCACCGCCGTCAGCGTCGCCAGCGCCAGGCTCAAACGGGTTGAGGAGCTCGCGGCGGCCGAGCTGGCGCCTGCCGCAGAGATCGCCGCCGCCCGGGCCGAGCTCGCCACTGCCCGCGCTGGGCTCGATGCCGCCATCCGCAGCCTCAGGCGCGATCTCGCCGCCGCCGGGCTCGATGCTGTCGCCGCCCGCGTCGCCATCGCCGACGCCGCCGCAAAGCGCGATACGCTCCGCGACACCCGCAATGCGCTCAGCGCCCGCGCCGGTGACAATGCCGATGTCGGGCAACTGGCCGAGAACCTCGGGGCACTCGGCTATACCGGTCCGCTCAGCCAGCAGGTCCGCGACTGGCAGCGGGCGTCAGGTCTTCCCGCTACCGGCATCGTCGCGCTCAGCCAGCTGGTGATCGCTGGGGGGCCGGTGCATGTCGCAACGCACGCGGCCAGTATCGGCGAAACCCTGGTCGCCGCCTCGGCCGAACGCGGCTCCATCCTCGACTACACCAGCACCGAAAAGCTGGTGACGGTACCGCTCGCGGTCGCCGACCGGGGGCTGGCGGCGGTCGGCCGCCCCGTCACCGTCACCCTGCCCGACGATCGCGATGTCGTCGGCGAAATCTCCGAGGTCGGCTCGGTGGTGCAGGATGGCAATATCGAGGTGACCGTCGAAATCGCCGACCAGGCCGCCCTCGCTGGGCTCGAAGTCGCCTCGGTCGATGTCGAGTTCACCAGCGACAGCCGCGACGATGTGCTTTCGGTGCCCATCACGGCCTTGCTCGCCCGCCCCGAGGGCGGTTTCGCCGTCGAGGTGATCGGCGATGGCGGGACAGCGCTGGTGCCGATCGACACCGGCCTGTTCGCCGCCGGACGGGTCGAGATCTCGGGCGCTGGCGTTGCCGAGGGCCTGAGCGTCAGCGTGCCCGGATGAGCCCCTCGATCGTTTCACTCAAGCGCGTCTCGCGCCGGTTTGTCGGCGACATCTTCGCGCTGCGTGAGGTCAGCCTCGAAATCGCCCGCGGCGAGCTCGTCGCCATTGTCGGGCCCTCCGGCTCGGGCAAATCCACCATGCTCAACATTATCGGCACGCTCGACCGCGCCAGCTCCGGCACCGTCGAAATCGATGGGCTCAAGCTCGCCGAACTCAACGACGATGACCTCTCGGCGCTTCGCGCCCACCGCATCGGCTTCGTCTTCCAGCATTTCCACCTGTCGCCGGGTGTCTCGGCACTCGACAATGTCGCCGACGGCTTGCTCTATACCGGCACGGGCCTGCGCCAACGGCGCGAGCGGGCTGAAGCCGCCCTGCGTGACGTCGGCCTCGGACACCGGCTCGACCACCGGCCACACCAGCTGTCGGGCGGCGAAAAGCAGCGCACCGCCATTGCCCGGGCCCTGGCCCGCCGGCCGTTGCTGCTGCTGGCCGACGAACCCACCGGAGCGCTCGACAGCAGCTCGGGCGAAGGCGTGGTGCAACTGCTGCTCGGGCTCCATCGCCAGGGCACCGCCGTGGTGGTGATCACGCATGATCGCGATCTCGCCGCCCGCTTCGACCGCCAGGCGACCATGCGCGACGGGCAACTGGTCGCGGATACGCGGCGGGAGGCGGCATGAGCGGGCTGCAACCGGCAAGACTGCTGGCTGTCGATATCGTCCGCCTCGCCGCCTATGGCTTAACGGCCCGGCCGCTGCGCGTCGTCCTCTCTGCACTCGGCATCGCCATCGGCATCGCCGCCATGCTTGCGGTGGTCGGCATTTCCACCTCGAGCCGGGCCCAGCTCAACCAGTTGCTGACAGAGCTCGGCACCAATCTGTTGAGCGCCAGCCCCGGCACCTCGCTGTTCGGCGATGCCGCGACCATGCCACCCGAGTCCGTCGCCATGCTCGGCCGGATTCCCGAGGTCGAGACAGTGAGCGCCATCGGCGTCTTGGCCGATACGCGGATCTATCGCTCCAGCCGCATCCCCGCGAGCCAGTCGGGCGGCCTCGCCGTCTACGCGGCGCGGCTCGACCTGATGGAGACGCTGAGCGCCAGCGTTGCCGCCGGTTCCTGGCTCAACGCCGCCACCTCGACCTACCCCGCCGTGGTGCTCGGCGCCCGGGCCGCTGCCCGGCTTGGCATCGGCCGTGGGCTGATCGGCCAGCAAGTCTGGCTCGGCGGTCGCTGGTTCACCGTGGTCGGCATTCTTGCCCCGGTCTCGCTGGTGCCGATGCTCGACCTCTCGGCGCTGATCGGCTGGCCGGCCGGCGAGCGCTATCTCGATTTCGAGGGCGATATCACCACGCTCTACGTCCGCACCGACTCCGACGCCGTCGAAACCGTCCGTACGCTCCTCGCCGCCACCGCCAACCCCGAGGCGCCCAACGAGGTCGATGTCTCAAGCCCCTCCGATGCGCTCGCCGCCGAGGCCGCGGCCGACATCGCCTTCACCGGCCTGTTGCTCGGCCTCGGCGCCGTGGCGCTGCTGGTCGGTGGCATCGGCGTCGCCAACACCATGGTGATCTCGGTATTGGAACGGCGCGCCGACATCGGCCTCCGCCGCTCGCAGGGCGCCACGCGCGGCCATATCCGGCTGCAGTTTTTCGGCGAAGCGCTGCTGCTCGCCCTGCTTGGCGGCGGCAGCGGCGTGCTGATCGGCGCGCTGGTCACCATCGGCTATGCCCGGCTGCAGGGCTGGCCGGTCGACATCCCCGCCTGGGTGCCCATCGGCGGCATGGCGGCAACACTGCTGATCGGCGGTGTTGCGGGGCTGTACCCAGCGATCCGCGCCGCGCGGCTGGCACCGACCGAGGCGCTGAGCGTGGGGTGAAGTGCATGAAGCGCCGGCCTCTCCATGATCCTCCCCCGCGTGGCGGGGGAGGGGGACCGCCCGAAGGGTGGTGGAGGGGGGAGCAAGAGTCGACTGTGGGTTTGGCCGCCCCCTCCACCAGCTTCGCTGGTCCCCCTCCCCCGCCCCGCGGGGGAGGATCACCGCACCACCAGTTCCCACCAACCCCACTCCACTCCCCCCAACCCATTGCGACAGCAACGAACTTTCCCGCCGTTCCGAATCTCTGCAATTCTATGGCTGGCGTCGCGCCGGATTGTCGGTAAATTCCCCCGCGGGGCTTGGTGGACGGGGCATTTCAGCTGGCCGCCGGGCGGAAACACGAGAGTGAAGATGGCTCACAAGCACAATATGCTGACTGTTGCGCTGCTGGCCGTGATGGCGATGGTCGTCACGCCGGTGCTGGCGCAGGAAAAGACTCCCAACGATCCGCGGCTGTTCACGCCCGGCAAGCTCACCGTCTCGACCTCCGAGCCGAGCTATCCGCCATGGGTGCTCGATAACAATCCGGAAGCTGGCGAAGGCTTCGAGGCCGCGCTGGTTTACGCGCTCGCCGCTGAGCTCGGCTTCAAGAAGGAAGACGTGGTCTGGGTCGATGTGACCTTCGACGGCGCCATCGCGCCGGGCCCGAAGGCCTATGATTTCTCGATCCAGCAGATCTCGGTGACCCCGGATCGCGCCAAGGTCGCGACCTTCTCCGATGTCTACTACCAGTCCGACAAGGCGGTGATCGCGCTCCCGGCCTCAACGGTGGCCAGCGCCAAGAGCTTCGCCGAGCTCAAGGCGGCCAAGTGGGGCGTTGCCGTCGGCACCACCGATTTCGATTACGTGACGAACGTCCTCGGCGTTGCCGATGCCGCCGTGTTCGACGACCAGGCGGGTGTGTTCCAGGCGCTCCAGGGTGGCCAGATCGACGCCACCGTCGCGGCACTGCCGACGGCGCTCTATGCCACGTGCTGTCAGGTGCCCGAGGCCAAGATCACCGCGATCCTGCCCAAGGATCCAAAGGACGAAGGCCTCGGCCTGCTCTTCGCCTACGAAAACCCGATCGTGCCATGGATCAACGAAGGCCTCGCCGCGCTCAAGTCCAAAGGCACCATCGACGAGTTGGCCAAGAAGTACCTGATCGCCGATCCGAGCATTCCCGAGATCACGCAATGACACGACGACCCGGCAAAGGACGCCGGCAGATCGCTCTCAAGGACCGGCTCGCGCCGGTCCTTATTAGTTTGGTCAGCGTCGTGGTGGTGTTCGGCGCCATCGCCTGGTTCGTCGGCTCGGCCGAGCAATGGCCGCGCATCCAGAACCAGTTCTTCTCCATCGATGCGATGCTCGAAGCAGCGCCGGGCGTGGCCCGCGGCTTCCTCGTTTCGCTGCAGATCTGGCTGATCAGCCTCGTCTGCATCGGCATCTGGGCGCTGGTGCTGGCGATTTTCCGCGCCATGGGCGGCCCCTGGTTCGCGCCCCTGCGGGTGTTCGCCATCGTCTATGTCGATCTGTTCCGCGGCCTGCCGGCGCTGCTGCTGGTGCTGCTGTTCGGCTTCGGCATTCCGGCGCTCAACCTGCCGGGCCTCCCCAAGGAAGGACTGTTCTGGGGCGGCGTGGCGTTGATCCTCTCCTATTCGGCCTATGCCACCGAGGTCTATCGCTCCGGCATCGAGGCCGTGCATGAGGGCCAGGGCATGGCCGCCAAGGCGCTCGGCCTCACCCAGTGGCAGACCCTGCGCTACGCCATCCTGCCGCAGGCTTTGCGCAACGTGGTGCCGGCCATGCTGAACCTCGTCGTCGCGCTGCAGAAGGATGTGGCTTTGCTCTCGGTGCTCGGCGTCCGCGACGCGGTGCGCGAGGCGCAGATCTACACCGCCCGCACCTTCAACTATTCCTCGCTCGTTGTCGCCGCGATCCTGTTCCTGCTCGCCACCATTCCCCTGGCGCGCCTGACCGATCACCTCGCCCGCCGCGACCGCCAGCGTCGCCTGCAAGGTGCCAAATGAACCGCATCGAAATCGAACAGCTCACCAAGTTCTATGGCGAGCGCCAGGTGCTGGACGCGGTCGATCTCTCGATCGCGCCGCACGAGGTGGTGTGCCTGATCGGCGCTTCCGGCTCCGGCAAATCCACCCTGCTCCGCTGCATCAACGGCCTCACCGAGTTCGACGAAGGCACCGTCAGGCTCGACGGGGTCGATATCTACGACGAGAGCTTTGGCCGCACCGGCCTCTACAAGCGTGTCGGCATCGTCTTCCAGGCCTACAATCTCTTCCCGCACATGAGCGTCCTGGAGAACATCACCCTGGCGCCGATCCGGGTGCATGGCCGCGATCGCCGCGAGGCCGAGGCGGCGGGGCTGAAGCTGCTCGAACTGTTCGGGCTCGGCCAGTATGCCAAAGCCTACCCCGAGCAGCTCTCGGGCGGCCAGCAGCAGCGCGTCGCCATTGTCCGCTCGCTCGCCACCGAACCCGACGTGCTGCTGCTCGACGAAGTGACGGCGGCGCTCGACCCCGAACTGATCGGCGACGTGCTGAAGATCATCCGCGATCTCAAATCGAGTGGCATGACCATGGTAATCGTCACCCACGAAATGGGCTTCGCCCGCGACGTCGCCGATCGCGTCTGCTTCCTCGACGGCGGCCGCATCGTCGAACAGGGCAACCCGCACCAGCTGTTCTCGAAGCCGGAAAACCCGCGGACGCAGAAGTTCCTGGAGCGGATTATTGCGGCTGGGCGGTTGGAGGCGACGGCCTGAGGGTGTGGCGTTGGGCCAAGCCTCAATCGCGCCCACCCACCGGCTGTCATCCCTGCGAAAGCAGGGACCCATCTATCGGCTGGTGCGGGCGGTGAGTTGGGTCCCTGCTTTCGCAGGGATGACACCGAGTTGGAGGCACTCAGGGTGCACAACATCTACTTCGTGTACCTCCTCGCATCTCGGCGCAACGGGACACTCTATGCCGGCGTCACCAGCGACCTGATGCGCCGTGTCGCAGAACACCGCGAACACCTCGCGGCAGGGTTCACGAGCAAGTACGACGTGACGCGGCTTGTGTGGTTCGAGCCGCACGACTCGATCGAGGCAGCGATCACCCGGCAAAAGCAGATCAAGAAGTGGAAGCGCGCCTGGAAGATCGGGCTTTTCCGGGAGTTGAATCCAGACTGGGACGATCTGTTTCCCGCACTGGGCAAAGGTATCTGGTAGACACACCTCGACCACACACCGGCTGTCATCCCTGCGAAAGCAGGGACCCATCTGTCAGCTGGTGCGGGGGGTGAGTTGGGTCCCTGCTTTCGGAGGGATGACACCGAGTTTTGCGCGAGCGTTGTGGTTCGACCGCCGGCCCCTACCCATTCGCCGCCAGATAATCCTCCACCAGCGCCACCCAATACTTCGCCGCCGGCGCAATCACCGCGTCGTTGAAATCATATTTCGGGCTGTGCAGATCCGCGCTCGCCCCATTGCCGACGAACAGATAGCTCCCCTTCTGCCGCTGCAGCATGAAGGCAAAGTCCTCGCTCACCAGCAGTGGCTTCAGCGCACCGACCTTCGCTTCGCCGAAATGCTTTATCGCCGTCTGCCGGGCGAACGCAGTCTCGTCATGATGGTTGAACAGCGCCGGAAAGCCTGGCGGATGCACCACCTCCGCCACCGCGCCAAAACTCGCTGCCTGCGCCTCGGCCAGCACCTTGATCCGTTCGCGGATCCGGTCGCGCACCGCCTCGGTGAAGGCACGGGTGTTGAGCTGCAGCTCGACACTGTCGGGAATGACGTTGGGCATCGAGCCGCCATGCATCATCCCTACGGTGATCACCGCCGTTTCCAGCGGGTCGATACTGCGTGAGACGATCGATTGCAGCGCCAGCACCAGCGACGAGGCCGCGACGATCGGGTCCACCGCCTCGTGCGGCATGGCGCCGTGGCCGCCCTTGCCCTTGATGGTGATGATGATCCAGTCGACCGCCGCCATGGCCGGCCCGTCGATGAAGCGGAACTCGCCTTCGGGCACACCCGGCCAGTTGTGCATGCCGAACAGCGCATCGACCGGGAAGCGCTCGAACAGCCCGTCCTCGATCATCTCTACCGCGCCGCCCACCTCCTCGGCCGGCTGGAAGATCAGCCGCAACGTGCCGGAGAAGTTGCGCGTCTCGGCCAGTTGTTTCGCCGCGGCGAGGAGAATGGTGGTGTGCCCGTCATGGCCACAGGCATGCATCACGCCGGGCGTGCCGCTGGCATAGGGTAACCCCGTCGCCTCGCTGATCGGCAGCGCATCCATATCGGCGCGGAGCCCGATCACGCGCTCCCCTGCCCCGGCCCTGAGTGTCGCCACCACGCCGGCGCCGCCGATGCCGGTTTCGACCTCATAGCCCCAGCCGGTGAGCAGTTCGGCGACCAGCGCGCTGGTGGCGAATTCCTCGCGGCTCAGCTCCGGCGCGGCATGCAGCCGGCGGCGCAGGGCGATGAAATCGGCAATGTCGTTGGGGGCGGAAGCGGGCGGAGTGACTTTCATGGCGAGCGCCTGTATCGCAGACTTCCGACCCCGATTGAACAGGCCTTGTCGAAGCGCCATGCCCCACCCCCTGCTCGATCTGCTGACCGGCGCCGCCGAGGGGCGCTTTCCGCCTGTCGATGGCGGCGTCACCGTGCTGCCGCCGCTGGCGGGTGGCTGGGAATGCTCGGTGGCCTTCACCGGCCACGCCGTCATTGCCACGGCGCGCCCGGCCGACGAAGTGCTGCGCCAGGGCCCGGACGGCTTCGGTGGCTCGCTGGCGCCGGATTTCCTGCGCTGGCTGGCCGGCCCCCAGGGCTTTATCGGCGTGATCGACGCCATGCTCTATGCCCGCGGCACCGGCCGCTCGAGCCTGCCGCTGCGCACCGACGCCGACGATCATCCGCGCGTGCAGTATGCCCGGCAGTATCGCTCCGACGTCAAAGTCTATGGCGATGAGCGTGGCCTCATCACTATCGGCGCCGGCCTCGCCGGGCGGCGCGAACTGAGCGTCGAGGCCGACACCCACAATCGCGGGCACGGCACGTCGCTGATCAGGGAAGCAATCGGCCTCGTCCCCGAAGGCGAGCTGCTGTTCGCCGCCGTCTCCCCCGGCAACGCCCGCTCGCTGCGGGCTTTCCTCAGCCTGGGCTTCACCCCGATCGGCAGCGAGGCGCTGATCCGGCCGGCTTGAAACGCACTGGCGGTGCCCCATCGTCCCCTCTCCCCTTCTAGGGGGCGCAATAGCGCCCCCGGGGGGAGAGGGCCAGGGTGAGGTGCGCCAAGCACACCGTGGTTGCCGATGTTCCCCTCGCCCCTGAGGGGAGAGGGCAGTGGAGCTAGGACCGAAGGTCCGTAGCGGAACTGGGTAAGGGGTTCAGCGTCTCAGCGAGCGCGAGTGGCGCGGCCTCACCCCTCAACCGGCTTTCGGCCACCTTCTCCCCTGAGGGGAGAAGGGAAGAGGGGACCTGCTCCGGCTAGGCGCGTTTGGCGCCCCTCACCCCGCGATGACGCCTTCGGCCTCATCGCCGCCCTCTCCCAGAGGGGCGAGGGGGCGCTAGGGGTACCGCCGGTGTTATCCCCTCAAACCCGCCGGCAAGAATTCCCCGGCACGAACTTCGGGGCCAGCACGAAATCCTGCGCCGGCTCCGCCGCGGCATCCGGGCTGGTGATCCGCTGCAGCAGCCGCCGCGCGATGATACCGCCGAGCTTGAGGGTGTCCTGCACCACCATGGTGATGCGCGGGGTGATGACATTGCTCCACTGCACGTCGTCGATCATGCAGAGCGAAATGTCGCCCGGGCAGTTGAAGCCCAGTTCCTGCATGGCCTGCAGCGCCGCCAGCGCCACCGCATTGTTGGCGCCGAGAATGGCGGTGGGGCGCTCGGGCTGGATCAACAACCGCATCGCCGCCTCGTAGCCGGCCGAGCGGGTGAACTGGCCATCGACCACATAGTTGGGGTTCACCTCCACCCCGGCGCTGGCCATGGTCTCGACGAAGCCGCGATGCCGCTCCGAGGCGGTGTGCATGTGCTGCGGGCCGGCGATGAAGGCGATGCGCCGGTGCCCGAGCTGCAGCAGGTGCTCGGTCAGCATGGCGCCGGCGAGATAATTGTCCGAGCCGACGAAATCACGCTCGATGCCGGCAACCTTCTGGTCGAAGCAGACCATCGGCACCTTCAGGCTCTCGACGAAGCGCACATAGTCCGGCCCGAAGCTCGACGGAGCCAGCGCCAGCCCCGCGATCTTCAGCCCGATCAGGTGCTCGACCAGCGCCTGCTCACGCTCGGGCTTGCCCGAGGAATCGGTGATGAGCACGAAATGCTCGTGCTCGAGCGCGTAGTTTTCGAGCTCGCGGCGAATATCACCGAAGAAGGGGTTGCCGACATTGCCGACCACGAGGCCGATCATCCTGGAGCGGCCACGCGCCAGGCTCTGCGCCAGCGGGTCGGCGACATAGCCCACCGCCGCCACGGCGCTGCGGATCTTTTCCAGCGTCTTGCTGCTCACCCGGCCCGGATTGCTCAGCGCCAGCGACACGGTCGAAACCGAGACGTCGGCGAGCCTGGCAACGTCGCGAATGGTAGCCATCAGTCTGTTCTCGAACCGCTTCTATGTAATGAGGGAGCTGTGTCGATGTGATGCTCGGTGGGCAATTCTGCTGCAATACCTAGCAGTTGCAGGGTTCCACGCAACTGAAATCCACTTGATAGCCCCGTTCCAGATTCCGCCTTGACTCATCGCACGGTCGCCATCAGGATGAAAATCGAACCGGTTCGATAACCGGAATGGAGGATAGATTGGATAGCGCACTCACCGTCAGCGGTGGCCTCGACTCGTCGGCGGGCAAGGCCTGGTTCAGCAATGACCGCTTCGGCATGTTCATTCACTTCGGCCTTTACGCCCTCGCCGCGCGCCACGAATGGGTGCAGCACCGCGAGGAAATCTCGCCCGAGGCCTATGCCAAGTATTTCGAGAATTTCGACCCCGACCTCTACGACCCCAGGGAGTGGGCGCGCCGGGCGCGCGAGGCCGGGATGAAATATGTGGTGCTGACCGCCAAGCACCACGAAGGTTTCTGCCTGTGGGATAGCAAGTTCACCGACTACAAGGCGACCAACACCCCCTACGGCAAGGACCTGCTGAAGCCTTATGTCGAGGCGTTCCGCGCCGAGGGGCTGAAGGTCGGCTTCTATTATTCGCTGATCGACTGGCACCATCAGCAATTCCCCATCGACGGCATCCATCCGCTGCGCAACCACCCCGATGCGCTGGAGATGAACAAGAGCCGCGATGTCAAAAAGTACGCCGAGTACATGCATAACCAGGTGCGCGAGCTGCTCACCGGGTTCGGCGATATCTCGGTGATCTGGTTCGATTTCAGCTACCCCAAGCGCGAGTACAAGGGCATGCCCGGCAAGGGCCGCGCCGACTGGCAGTCCGAGGAACTGATCGGGCTGGTGCGTGAATTGCAGCCCAACATCATCGTCGGCGACCGGCTGGACCTGCCCACCGACGGCAACTTCCCCAAGGATCTCGCCACCCCCGAGCAGTATACGCCGCGCGTCGCGCCCACCATCAACGGCAAGCCGGTGCGCTGGGAAGTCTGCCACACCTTCTCGGGCTCATGGGGCTACCACCGCGACGAGAACACCTGGAAGGATGCAGGCCAGCTGATCAACATCCTGATCGATACCGTGGCGCTCGGCGGCAACCTGTTGATGAATGTCGGGCCCACGGCCCGCGGCACCTTCGACAAACGCGCCGTCACTGCGCTCGAAACCTATGGCGAGTGGCTGCGCGTCAACGGCCGCTCGATCTACGGCGCCGGGCCCTCCGAATACCAGGCGCCGGCCGGCACCCGCTTCACCCAGAAGGGCAACCGGCTCTACCTCCACCTCCAGACCTGGCCGTTCCGCCACGTCCACATCCCGGGGCTGGGGCGCAAGGTGAAGTATGCGCAGTTCCTGCATGACGCGAGCGAGATCCACTGGCTCGACCCCGATGCCGAGGTCGATTCCAACATCGGCGTCGCTGTCGGCGACGGCATGCTGACGCTCGAACTGCCGGTGCTAAAGCCCGACGTGGTGACTCCCGTCGTCGAGCTGATCCTGAGGGATTGACGATCTTGCCGGTAGCATTGGCTGACGCGATGGCCCCCGAGGCCGAACTGATCACGGTGATGGCTCCGCTCATCGCCGACCTTGCCGAGGACGGCGCCGGCGCGGTTGCGCTCGCCGGGTCGCGCGGCAAGGGCCGGTCAGACCGGCAGTCGGACTACGACTTCCGCGTCTACGCCCATGCCTACCGGCAAGACCTGAAGCAGACCGGGCAATGGAACCGCTTCGAGGCGGCCATGGCCGCCTGGCAATCGCAGGGCATCCGCATGGATGGGGTGTGGATGCGCAGCTATGCCGGCGTCGAGAGCGATCTGGGCGCCTGGCTCGGCGGCACCGCCATCCCCAAGAGCTTCGAGTGGACCATCTGGGGCTACCACCTGCCGACCGATCTTTCGACCCAGCAGATCGTCAGCGACCCGGAAGGCCGGCTGGCGAACTGGAAGGGGCAACTGGCCCGCTATCCGGAGCCGCTGCGTAACGCGGTGATCAAGCAGTATCGCGACATCCTGCGCTACTGGGCGGCCGACTATCACTACGAGAGCAAGGTCGACCGGCGCGATCTGGTTTTCCTTGTCGGCATCACCGGCAAACTGGCGAACGCTATCCTGCAGGTCGTGTTCGCGCTCAACCGTGCCTATTACCCGGGCGATGGCTGGAACCTGCCGATGGCGGCAGAGCTGCCACTGCTGCCGCCCGATTTCACCTCCCGCATGGCGGCGATCCTGGTGCCGGGGCGCGACCCCGACGCCTTCCACCGCCAGCGCGCCGAACTCATCGCCATGATCGCCGATCTGGAGGTGCTGATCGCGGCCTGACGGCCGTGGTGACGCCGGAGCCGAGGAACTCCGGAAGACCAAAACAAACGAAGACCCAACGACTACGACCTGTGATTGAGGAGACACATCGTGAAGTTTACGCACGCTTTGGCGGCCCTGGCGCTCGCCGGCACCGCCATCCTGTCCACCGCCAGCTACGCCCAGGAGCAGGTCAACCTGACCTGGCAGATGTGGGGTGACGAAAAAGACACCCCGCTGTTCCAGAGCCTCGCGGACCTCGTGACGGCTGAATACCCCAACATCAAGGTGACGCCGCAATTCTCCGGCTGGACCGATTATTGGACCCGCCTGCCGGTCCTGGCTTCGTCCGGCCAGATCGCCGACCTCGTCGCCATGCAGTCGATGCGCATGCCGAGCTTTTATGGCGTGCTCGAGCCGCTCGACCCGTTCATCGCTGCCGACAATTTCGACAAGTCGGCGTTTGAAGCCTCGATCATTTCCGGCCTCTCGGCCGATGGCGTGCAATACGCCCTGCCCTACGACGTCGGCCCCTGGCTGATGTTCTACAACCGCGACAAGTTCGCAGAGGCCGGTATCGCCGAACCCAAGCCCGACTGGACCTTCGACGAGTTCAAGGCCGCCGCCGAAAAGCTCACCAGCGGCGACAATTACGGCTATGCCGTGCAGGCCTTCGATTTCGTCGCCCAGCCGATCGCGCTGGGGGCCGAATATTTCAACGACGGCAACCAGTTCGATCTGACCAATGCCGGCTATGAAGCCGCGGTCAGCAAGCTCGTCGATCTCGTCGCCGTGGCCAAGGCCTCGCCGGTCTTTGCCTCGGGCGCCGGCGCCCAGACCGGCAGCGGCCGCTTTGCCGCCGGCAACGCCGCCATGGTGATCGATGGCCCCTGGTCGCTGCTCACCACCCAGGCCTCGGTCGGCTTCAAGGTCGGCGTCGCCCCGCTGCCGCGCGGCGAAGGCCCGTCGCGCTACATCACCGCCGGCTCGGGCTGGGGCATCTCGGCCGCCAGCCAGCACAAGGATGAAGCGTTCAAGGCGCTGAAGGTGCTGACCGGTCCCAAGGCGGCGGAGATCCTCGCTTCGGCCGGCCGCGCGCTGCCCGGCCGCCTTGCCGAGCAGAAGTTCTGGTACGACGTCGCCGCCAAGGATATCGCCGGCGCCCGCGAGACGCTGCAATACTCCTTCGACCACTCGACCCCGTTCCGCCTCAACGAAAGCTGGAACGAGTTCGAGAACCTGCTCACCCAGTATCTCCCACTGGCGCTCAACGGCGACAACACCACGGACGCGGTGCTGGCCGATATCCAGAGCCAGCTGCCGTAAGTCCCGGCGCCCGGCCGGTCCCGAATCCGGCCGGACGTCCCTCAAAGCGCTTTCAGGAAAAGTTGCAGACTTTTCCGGTTCGAAAGCGCGGCAAAGCAGGCATGCACCGGCGCTCTCGAGAGCGCCGAAGGGGAGGAGGTGCCCATGACGCTTATCCAGGATACCGCGGTCGCGACCAGCGCCCCGGCCGCCCGCCCGCGACGGCGCAGCGGACGACACGACGGCCGCACGGCCTTCTTCTTTCTCTTGCCCAGTCTCCTGGGTGTGATCCTCTTCCTGGTACTGCCGATCATCGCTTCGCTGGTGCTGAGCTTCACCAACTGGAAGCTGCTCGGCAAACCCGCCTTTGTCGGCGTCCAGAACTACGTGCGGCTGTTCACCGCCGATCCGCAGTTCTGGACCGTCCTGCGCAACACGCTGTTCTTCACCGTCGAATACCTGGTGCTGAACATCATCATCTCGGTGGGGCTCGCGACCTGGATCGCCAGCCTCAAGCGAGGGCAACGGTGGTTCCGGGTGGTGTTTTTCCTCCCCACATTTACACCCGGAATCGCCGTCGCCATCGTCTGGATGCTGATC
>NZ_DASZAW010000063.1:0-13929 GCF_035944845.1 Devosia sp.
CGACCGTGCCGACTGCATCCATGGCTTCCATGTAAGGGTCCTTCTCAGTCCGGCCCCGACGACCGAAACCTGATCGTCGGGTCGATGCGGTTCAAATTTGTCAAATTTAAGAGAAAAGCCCGGTTTTCCGGACCTTTGGCAACGCTGCTGGTGCACTGCCTTACTTATGGTCAAGCAAATGTTAACAAAGCGATTCCTCGCGCTTGTGTGATCGCGCGGCAGATCGGCGCAGCGGGCAACGTCACAGGCGTGCCGTGCAACCCTGTGGTCGATGATGCGTTCATCTCAAGACCGCCCGTTCTGGGGGTTCGCGGTTGTCCCATAACAAGCAACAACGAAAGGGAGATACCATGCATCTCAACCTGAAAAGCGCGCTGCTCGCCTCTGCTGCCATCCTGGCATTTTCGGCAATGCCGGCCTTCGCCGAGCAGTTGAAGTTAACCGCCGCGCTCACGGGCGCCGCGGAAGTCCCGCCCACGGATTCGTCTGCCACCGGCACGGTGGAAGCGACGTTTGACACGGACTCCAAGGTGTTCACCTGGACCATCACCTATGATGGCCTGACCGGCGACGCGGTTGCGGCGCATTTCCACGGCCCCGCCGCCGAGGACGCCAATGCCGCCCCAGTCGTTCCGATTGCCGATCCGCTGACGAGCCCGATCAACGGAAATGCCACGCTGACCGACGAACAGGCCACCCAGTTGCAGGGCGGGTCCTGGTACTTCAATCTGCACACGGCGAAGTTCCCGGATGGCGAGATCCGCGGACAGGTAAAGCCCGCTGCGATGTAGGACGCCAGTCCTATGCAAATCCCTTGGGTCGCCGGTTCGCCGGCGACCCTTTTCTATGCCTCGAGCAGGTCCAGAAGTTCACGCGGCATCCGCGCCACCCCGCCGCTGGTCTTGATCGCCACCACCTGGACCTCGGCCCGGGTGATCTCGACGCGATCGCGGCTGATCGACTGCACCAGGTTGAGCCGCGCCGCGGTGAGCGAAGCGACCTCGGTGGTGACCTCGAGCAGATCGTCGATATGGGCCGCCGCCTTGAAGTCGATGCTCATCGTCCGCACCGCAAAGGCGATGCCATCCTTCACCAGCTCCGAGTGATGCACGCCCCGTTCCCTCAGGAACTCGGTCCGCGCCCGCTCGAAGAAATGCAGGTACGCCGCATGGTAGACATTGCCGGAAAAGTCGGTGTCTTCGTAGTAGACGCGGGCGGTGAAATGGCTGCTGGTCACGTCTGTCGCTCGATGATGTGCCGGAAGCCCGGCGTTGGATCGAGAAGCTGCGCTGGCAGCATGGGCGGCAGCAGCGGATAGTCGAGATAGGCACTGGCGTCGTTGCGCACCCAGCGAAACTCCAGCTCATTCGAGCCATCTACCGCACGGTGACAGACGTCATCGGTGGCGAACGGGAAATCATCAACGAGCTCGACCTCGAAATACCAGCCCACTTCGTGGACCGCTGTTCCCTGATAGACGAACAGGTTCTCGACCAGGAACCGCAGCGGGCCCAGCCGCACGGCGCAGCCCAGCTCTTCCAGCATTTCGCGCACCAGCGTTTCGGACGCCGTTTCACCGAGTTCGACCCGGCCTCCTGGCAAAGACCAGAACTGCTCGTGCGAGGCGCGATGCAACAGGACGTGGCCGTTGTGACGGATGATCGCCACCGCCCGCATCTGGAACAGCGCCCCGGGCAGGTGGAAGCTCAGCATCTGGCGCGCATCAGTCACTTGCTCGCTCCGACAAACTGCATGCCGCGGGCCTCGAGCTCCAGCCTGAGGATGAGGATCGCCTTGGGACCGACGCCGTGCAGCGCCAGCAGGTCCTTCTCGCTATGCGCGGCAACTTGCTCGAGCGTCGTGATGCCGATCAGCTCCAGCGCCTGCGCTGCGGGCCGACCAATGCCGGGAAGTGCACTCATCGGCCGCTCCTCAACTCACACCACAAGACGATGCTCCCCATCGAACACCCAGCCATCCTCGTGATCGATCTCGAACAGGTGGCCGTCGGGATCGCGGAAATAGCCCGCAGTCCCCCACTGCGTCCGCGTCGCCGGCTTGACGATGGTGCCGCCCGCGCGCTCGGCTTGCGCCAGCAGCCGGGCCACATCATCGGGCTGGTCGGCGCAGTAGATCAGCGCGAGGCTCGACGAGGCGCCCGGATCGCCCGGCCGGGCGAGCGCATCAGCGGCAAGATCAACCTTGGAGATCAACGCCAGCGCCATGCCGCCCAGGTCGAACTTGACGAAGCCAGCATGGCTGGTCGGCGCCCGCTGCCACCCCAGCGCCTCGTAGAACGCGGCCGAGCGTGCGACATCGGCGACGCCAAGCGCGATGAGATGGACACGGGACCGGAATACCGGTTCGCTCATTCCTCGCCCGGCTCTTCGAACAGGCTGCCCTGCATGCCGACAAAGCCCTGAGGCGTCGCGATCCCCAGATGCTGGAAAGCCAGAGCGGTGAGCATCCGACCACGCGGCGTGCGCTGGATGAAGCCCTGCTGGATCAGGTAGGGCTCGACGATCTCCTCGAGCGCGTCGCGCGGTTCCGACAGCGCTGCGGCAATGGTTTCGATGCCCACCGGGCCGCCGCCGTAGAAATCGGCAATCACCCTGAGGTAGCGCCGATCGAGCTGGTCGAGCCCGCGCGCATCGACATCGAGCCGCAGCAACGCCTTGTCGGCGATAGCGCGGGTAATCTCCCTGGCGCCGTCGACCAGCGCAAAATCGGTGACCCGGCGCAGCAGTCGGCCGGCAATACGCGGCGTACCGCGCGACCGGCGCGCCACTTCCATCGCCCCGTCCGGCGCCATGCCAATACCGAGCAGCCGCGCGCCGCGCTCGACGATCTTCACCAGCTCCTCTGGGGTGTAGAAATTGAGCCGGATCGGAATACCGAAGCGGTCGCGCAACGGCGTGGTCAGCAGCCCGGCGCGGGTCGTGGCGCCGACCAGGGTGAACTTCGCCAGATCGATACGCACCGAACGCGCCGCCGGACCTTCGCCGATGATCAGGTCGAGCTGATAGTCCTCCATCGCCGGATAGAGCACTTCCTCGATCGCCGGGTTGAGCCGGTGGATTTCATCGATGAACAGCACGTCGCGTTCTTCGAGATTGGTCAGGAGCGCCGCGAGGTCTCCGGCCTTGGCGATCACCGGGCCGGAGGTGGCCCGGAACCCGACGCCGAGTTCACGCGCCACGATCTGCGCCAGCGTGGTCTTGCCGAGCCCCGGCGGGCCGACGAACAGCACGTGATCGAGCGCCGCACCACGGTGCTTGGCCGCCTTGATGAACACCTCGAGATTGGCCCGCGCCTCGGCCTGCCCGATGAACTCCGAAAAGCCGGATGGGCGGAGCGAAACATCGAGCGGGTCGTCGCGACCGGCTTGGGCGGAAGTCAAATCGGTCACTTGAGAAGTTCCATGCCGGGGACGAGTTTGGCAGCGTCACGGTCGAACGTCGCGACGTGTGGCGCGCCGGCTAGTTCGCTGGCTCGAGCCACCAGCAAGTCGGAGAAGTCGATACGCGAACGCGTGTAGTTGGCGAGCGCCCACTCCATGAGATCACGATCTTCGATCACGAAGTCGTCGGAATCCAGCATCCAGCGTATGGCCTGACCAACCTGCTCATGCCCGTATTTGTAGCGGCGGCGCAAGACCCAGGCGAACTCGGTGATGACCACGGTGGAAACGAAGGCCGGATCGGAGATTGACCGCTGACCGAAGAACGCAACCGCAAGCTCTCTCTGAGGTTCAACCGGCACGAACAGGCGGACCAGGACCTTGGTATCAACGCCGATCATCCCCGCGTCGAACGCTCGAACCGTTCCACGATCGCGTCGCCAATGGCCTCGTTCATCTCTTCGACGGTCACATGCGTATCGCCACTGGGCGGTGGGCCGAGGATGCCGGCCAGATCGACGGCTCGCAGTTTCCGCGGCTTCACCGTGACTTTGCCATCGTCCAGTATCCACTCCATCTGAGTTCCCTCTTCCAAGCCCAGAAAGTCCCGCACTTCCTTTGGGACCGTGGTTTGGCCCTTGCTGGTCACCTTGCCGGTATAGCTTGTCCTTGCAGGCAGAGATTTCCCAGACATCTTGCATGCTCCTTACTTTTTCAATCTAGTAAGGAACGTGGCCTCTTGCAAGGCTAGTTGCTCAATTCCCTGAGCCCCAGCCGGATCAGCTTGTCGGTCGGCACCTTGTCACCCTCCCGGCCAACCACCCGGGCGACGGCGGCGGAGGCCTGGGCGCTCGAATAGCCAAGATTGGTGAGCGCCGAGACCGCATCAGCGACATTGCCCGCCGCGACGCCCTCGCCCAGCGCCGCCTGCAGGCCCAGCACGCCCGCGTCGATCGCCCCGGCCGGCGCCTTGCCCTTGAGTTCGGTGACGATACGAACCGCCAGCTTGGGGCCGACGCCGTTGGCGCGGCCGACCATCGCCTTGTCCTGCAGCGCGATGGCGCTGGCCAGTTCGGACGGGGTGAGGACGGAGAGGATGGCCAGCGCCACCCGGCTGCCCACGCCCTGAACGGTCATCAGCGTGGTGAACCAGGCTTTCTCCGCCTCGGTGAAAAAGCCATAGAGCCGGATCATGTCCTCGCGCACGATCATTTCGGTATGGATCACTGCGGCATGGCCGACCTGCGGCAACGCCGCCAAAGTCTTGGCCGAGCAGAACACCTCGTAGATCACGCCATTGACGTCGAGATGCGCGTAGTCGTCGCCGAAGCCGTCGACCATGCCCTTGAGCTTGCCGATCATGCGGGAACGCTCAGCTTGCGGATCGCCCGGTGATGGGCATGGCAGACCGCGATCGCCAGCGCATCGGCGGCGTCGGCGCCTTTGAAGTTCGCCGTGGGTAAGAGGATCTTGATCATCATCTGGATCTGGGCCTTTTCGGCGTGGCCGGTGCCGACCACGGATTTCTTGACCAGGTTGGCCGCGTACTCGCCGACCGGCAGGCCGCGCAGGGCCGGCGTCATCAACACCACGCCGCGCGCCTGGCCCAGTTGCAGCGCCGAGCGCGCGCCGGCCGAAACGAACGTCTCTTCTACGGCTGCTTCCTCGGGCGCATACTCGTCCAGCACCGCCGTGATGCCGTGGTGCAGCGCCACCAGCCGATCGGCCAGCAACCCCTCTACCGGCGGTGTGATGGTGCCGCAGGCAACGAAGCCCAGCCGGTTGCCGTTGCTCTCGATGATGCCCCAGCCGCAGCGCCGCAGCCCCGGATCGATCCCGATGATTCGCACTGTCTCAGCCATTTCGAAGCTTTAGGTCAGGAGCCCAAACCTACCAAGCGCTTTGTGAACGAAACAGAAACACTGCACCGAATTAGCGGCGATCCGCCGCCGCGAATTAATCAGCATTCAAGCATTGCCCGCGTATGCCGGATACATTCACTCCGAGGGACGCGGAAATGAACAAGCTTCGATTGCCACCTGCCGAATGGCGCCTCGTCTGGCAGCGCACGCTTGTGATCCTCGCAGCTTCGACGGTTGGCTCCTGGGTGATGTCCAATCTGGTGATGATGTCGCTCAACGAGGGGATGAATGCCGTAGGCACGGTACTGGCCCTCGGCATGCCCACCGCGCTCGGTGGCCCGATCCTGCTGTTCCTGCAGGTGCGTTCGGCACAGTTGCGCGAGGCCAACCGCAAACTCGAGATGCTTGCCTCCACCGATTGGCTGACCAACTGCCTCAACCGCCGCGCCTTCACCTCACGCGTCAGCTCGAGCCTCGGCCAGGTCGACGGCTCTGGCACGCTGCTGGTCATCGATGCCGATCACTTCAAGACCGTCAACGACCGCTTTGGGCACGAACGTGGCGACGAGGTGTTGCAACTGATCGCCGGCGCCATCCGCGACAGTGTGCGGGATGGCGACTTCGTTGGCCGCATCGGCGGGGAGGAGTTCGGCGTGTTCCTGCGGGGCGCCGGGCATGATGTCGCCTCTGGCGCCGCCGAGCGGATCCGGGCGGCGGTGAACGCGCTGTTCGTCACCTCTGAAGGCATGGCGCAGCGCCTTTCGGTCAGCATCGGCGGCGCCGTGTGTGCTGACGATGCCGGTTTTTCGGAGCTGTTCCGGATCGCCGACCGGCGCCTCTACGAAGCCAAGCACGCCGGACGCAACCGGGTAGAGCTGGGTCGCGACGCCGGGAATGGAGATCTCGTCGCGCTGACCGCGGCGATCGGCTGATCGGCTACGAGATCCGATAGATAAAATCCAATCCGGTGACTTGAGGCGATTTCAACACGCCTTGCCTACCGTTCCGGCCCTCTGCGCAGAAAGTGCTGAAGGGACGCGAGCATTGGATTTTTCACCCAGCGGATGGGGGCGCGTTATCCTCTGGACGGCACTCGGTGCGCTCGGCTGCGTTGCCGTCACGTTGTTCGTGGATTCGTTCAACTTCCACAACCTTGGTCCCGATGATCTGCGCTGGTCGATCACGCTCGATGTGCTGGTGCCGATCGGCCTCGCCGGGCCGATCCTGTTCTTCCTGCTCAGCAAGCTGCGCGAACTGGCAATCGCCCATGAGTTGCTGCGCCGGCACGCCGCGACCGACGCGCTGACCGACCTGTTGAACCGCGGGGCCTTCACCCGCGAGGTGGAGGAAGCGCTCGCCGACGCACGGTTTGCCGAAGATGGCATGCGCGGCACCCTGCTGGTGGTCGACGCCGACAACTTCAAGGCGATCAACGATACCTATGGCCACGAGCAAGGCGACGCCGCGCTGCGGCTGATCGCCAGCTCGATCCGTGGCGTCCTGCGCTCCGCCGATCTGATCGGACGCATCGGCGGCGAGGAGTTTGCTGTCTACCTGCCCGGCACCACCCTGCTGATCGCCGAGGCAGTGGCCGAACGCCTGCGTCAGGCGGTCTACGGGGCCGAGTTCGCACCCGAGGGCAAACCGCACCAGCTGACCGTGAGCGTCGGCGGCGCCGTGTACGACCGCCACCTGCCCTTCGCCGAACTGTTCCGGCTCGCCGACCAGCAGCTCTACGCGGCCAAGCAAAAAGGGCGCAACTGCATCGCAGTCACGTCCATCGCGCATTACGAAACCCTGCCGGCCGCTGCCGCTTGAAGCCGACTTTATGCGGCTTCGATCTCCAAGTCGAAGCCGCTTAGGCGGCTTCGATCTTGCTCATGTCTTCATCGGAAATGTCGAAGTTGGCGTAGACGTTCTGCACGTCGTCGTCCTCTTCGAGGATGCCGATCAGCTTGAGCAGCGTCGCCCCCTTTTCGGCATCGACCGGCACTTCGTTCTGCGGCTTGAAGATGAACTTGGTCGATTCCGCCTCGCCCAGCACCTTCTCGAGCGCCGCGGCCACTTCGTTCAGAGACTCGAACGAGGTGTAGATCCAGTGGCCGTCTTCGTCGCTCTCGACGTCGTCGGCGCCGGCCTCGATCGCCGCTTCCATCACCTTGTCTTCGGATCCGGCAGTCGCCGGATAGAAAATCTCGCCGACCCGATCGAACATGAAACCGACCGAGTTGGTTTCGCCCAGCGCGCCGCCATTCTTGGAGAAGGTCGAACGAACGTTCGAAGCGGTGCGGTTGCGGTTGTCGGTCAGCGCCTCGACGATGACGGCGACGCCACCGGGACCATAGCCCTCATAGCGGATTTCTTCGTAGTTCTCGCCGTCATTGCCCGCAGCCTTCTTGATGGCGCGATCGATGTTGTCCTTCGGCATCGACTGCGCCCTGGCATTCTGCACCGCAAGGCGCAGGCGCGAATTGAACGCCGGATCCGGCATGCCGAGCTTGGCTGCGACGGTGATTTCACGGGCGAGTTTCGAAAACACCTTCGAGCGAGCCGCGTCCGACTTGCCTTTGCGGTGCATGATGTTCTTGGCGTGCGAATGGCCGGCCATGCGGTCACCCCTCGTGTCTGAGGCTGAATTGAATGGGCCGGCTTATAGTCAAATCATCAGGGCCTGTGAAGCGTGCTCAGAACGCCGGCTCCACTTGAGCCAGCGACCCGCCAACCCTGAGCGGCGAGAGCTTTGCAACGAGACCGGTCCTTGGATCGGTCTCGATGGCAATGCCGCTCAGCGTCGCCTCACCCTCAGCGGGGGTGAAGCGTCCGGTCGCGATGCCGGTGAGGAAGCGGTTGAGCGGCTCATCGACTTCCACGCCGATCACCGAGTCATAGTCCCCGCACATGCCGGCGTCGGCCATCAGCGCCGTGCCGCCCTTGAGGATGCGGTGGTCCGAGGTAGGAATGTGGGTGTGCGTGCCGACAACCAGGCTGACCTTGCCGTCGAGAAAGTGCCCCATTGCCTGGATTTCGGACGTCGCCTCGGTATGAAAATCGAGGATGATCGCATCGGCCTGCTCGCCCAGTGGGCACGCCGCCACCGCCGCTTCCACTGCCCGGAACGGATCGTCCACCGGGTCCATGAACACCCGACCCTGCGCATTGATCACCAGCACGCGGTGCCCCGCGCGGCTCTCATAGAGATTGGCGCCGCGCCCGGGCGTGCCGGGCGCCAGGTTGATCGGCCTCAGCAGCGTCGGTTCGCGGGCAATGTAGGTGAGGGTATCGCGCTGGTCGAAGGCGTGATCGCCCAGGGTGACCACATCGGCGCCGGCCGCCTTGATCTCGGCAAAATGGCCCTCGGTGAGGCCGCGGCCATGGCTGGCATTTTCGCCGTTGATCACCACGAAATCGAATTTGTGCTTGTCGACCAATCCGGCGAGGCGGTCGGAGACGGCGTCGCGGCCGGCCTTGCCGACCACATCGCCCAGAAACAGAACTCTCACGTAACCGGCGCCTTTTTCTCGAAGTTGCGCACGCCATGCTCGGTGACGATGGCGTCGAGGGGCACATCGTGCGCCTCGCGCGGGATCAGGTCCACCTCCTGCAGCGCGAAGGCGAAGCCGATCAGGCGAGGACGCTTGCTGAGCGTGGCCAGCGTGCGGTCGTAATAACCGCCGCCATAGCCGAGCCGGGTGCCGTGCTTGTCGAAGCCGAGCAGCGGCATGATGATGACATCGGGCTCGGCGCGCGGCGCTTCCTCAGGCGGGGCGAGCGTGCCGAAACCGGCTTCGTAGAGCGGCGCGCCAACTTCCCAAATGCGCAGCTCCAATGGCTGCTCGTCGCCCAGCACCACCGGCAGGCACACCGGCTGGCCGGCATCCATCAGCCGCGCCACCACCGATTTCACGTCCATCTCGTCGCGGATCGGCCAGTAGCCGGCAACCACTTCGCCGGTCTCCAGCGACACGCCCTCGAAGAAATGCGCTGCAGCCGCCCTGGCGGCGTCGTTGCGCAACGACGGATGAAACGCCGCCCGCTTCTTGTGCGCTGCAGCGCGGAGCGCCGCTTTCGCCTCTTCGATCTTTGCGTCGCTCATCGGGCTTTCTGGAGCGGGATCAGGAAAGTTGGCTCGAACCCGATGGTTCGGACATGCCGAGTAATTCAGGTGCCGCCCTGGCCGTGGGATACAGATCCTGGGAACCTACTTTCGTAGGTGGGCGCCGTATGTCCGAACCCACGGGTCCGGTCAGGTACAGCTCCCTTAAGGATCAGTACGGCCCCAGGGAAAAATGATCCAGCACGCACCGGGCAGCACCGACAATATAGGATCGCTCCACCGCCTACGCCAAGCGCTTCTTTCCTTTTCCACGTCCCCGCCTATATCAGTGCGCACGACAGGGCATGGGGCGGCGCATGGTTTCTCAGATCCTCCTGGTGATGATCGCGGCCATCGCGGTCACCATCTTCGCCGAACGCCGCAACATCCAGGCGCCGCTGCTGCTGGCGCTGGTCGGCCTCGCCGCCTCGTTCATTCCCGGCCTGCCGCGGCTGGAGCTCGAGCCCGAGATCATCCTCACCGTGGTGCTGCCGCCATTGCTCTTTTCGGCTGCCAGCGAGTTCTCGTTCATCAGCTTCATCCGGCGGCTGCCCTCGATCATCAACCTCGGCGTCATCCTCGTACTGGTGACCACCTTCGTCGTGGGCGCGGTTTCCGCTTCGATCATTCCCGGTATGACGCTGGCCGTGGCGACGGTGCTGGCGGCGGTCGTCTCGCCGCCCGACGCAGTGACCGCTGTCGCAATCGGCCGCAAGCTCGGGCTCCCCAGCCGGATGATGACCGTGCTGAAGGGCGAGAGCCTGATCAACGACGCCGCCGCGCTGACGCTTTTCGCTTTTGCCACGGCGACGGTAACCGGCCGCCACCTCTTCATCGACAACGGCTTTCTCTACTTCGTCTATGCCGTGGTCGTCGGCATCGTCATCGGCATGGTGATCGGCGCCATTGTCCACCGCACCCGGCTGCGCATGACCAACGCCTCCCTTGTCACCGTGCTCTCCGTGCTGGTGCCGTTCGCGGCCTACCTGGTGGCCGAAGAAGTGGGCGCCTCGGGCGTCCTCGCCGTGGTCGCGGCTGGCTTTTCGCTCGGGCACAATTCCACAGAAACCGGCTACGCCGCGCGTATCCAGGAGCGGCAGTTCTGGCGCACTGCCGATGCACTGCTCGAGGCTTTCGTCTTCGCCTATATCGGCCTGCAGATGAAGTTCGTCATCGAGGAAGCGACGGCTACCGGCTTCAGCCTGATCGAGCTGCTCGGGCTGTCGCTGGTCGTTCTCGTGGCGGTGATCCTCGTCCGCATCGCCTGGGTGTTCGGCACCGGCTTCGTCTCGCGCTGGCAGACCCGCCGGGTGCGCGCCGCGATTGCTCGGATGAAAGCCGGCGAGGAACCGCCCCGGCGCTTCGGCCGGCGCGACGCTCGCTTCGAGCGCCGCCGGGAAGTGCTGCGGCAGGGCGGCTACGATGTCCCCGAACCGTTCACCTGGCAGGAAAACCTGGTGATCTCGTGGACCGGCATGCGCGGCGTGGTCACCCTCGCCGCCGCCGCCGGTATCCCGCTGGTGACGATGACCGGCGACGCTTTCCCAGGCCGCGACCTCATCCAGTTCGTCGCCTTCGCGGTGACGATCGGGACGCTCCTGGTGCAGGGCCTGACCCTGCCCTGGCTGATCAGGACCCTCGGCATCTCCGATCCGGCCGAAGACAAGTATCGCGCCAATCAGCACGCCATCGCCCGAGATATCGCCGACGCTGCCGGTCGCGCTGCCATTACCAGCTTCCGCGATGGCCAGACCGACCCCAAGGCCCGCGCCGCCGCCGAACAGATGCTGAAACGCGCCAGCGTCGAAGACGCCGCCGAGCGCCAGTCGCATTCCGAGCACGACAACATGGTGCTGGAACTGGGACGCGCAGTTCTGGAGGCCCGCCGCTCTGCACTGGTCGCCGCCCGCGATGACCGCAAGCTCGACGACGAGGTGCTGCGCGAGATCATGGAAGAGATCGACCTGCAGCAGGCCGTGCTGGCCAACTGGGAGCCGGGGCGGTTTAGCGGTTAGCGCGCAAGCAGGAAGAGCCTGTCCGCAAAGGCGAGGATTGCGGACTTTGCCACCTCGAAGGCGCATCCAGATCGAGGATTTCGAGCGGAATGCTCTACGGTTTGAGGTGGCGTTCGACGTCCTGGCGACTATAGAGGACGCGCAGAATTACCACCTCGCCTGCCTTCACACGATAGAGGCTGTGGTGCGCCTGAAATGGCTTGATCCTCGCGCCACGCAGTTCCGCCCGTTCGGGTGAAGCTTCTGGAAATTGTCCGATGGTCCGGAACACGTCCTGAAGTCGCCGAAAGTAGAGATCAGCGTGTGCCTCTCCGAAATGCAGCAGGCTCTCCCGATAGAGGCGCGCAAGGTCGCGATCTGCATGGGAAGAGAGCCTATGCCGCATCGGCGTCGTCACTAAGGCCGAGTTCTCGCCTCACATCGCGCCGGATGTCCTCGACAGTGCGATCGCTGATGCCGCTGGCATCTGCCTCGTCGATCATGGCCTGCAACTCGGAAATGACCATTGCTCGATCCTGATCCTCACGAATGAGGTCCCGTATCAGGTCACTGGCATTGGCGTACCGCCCGGTCGCGACCTGCTCCTCCACCCATTGCTTCATCTTGTCGGGAAGCGAGATGTTCATCATGGCCATGTCAGAGCTCCTTTGACGACATTCTTCCAAAGATTGGCAAACTTTGCCAATTGCCCGCGCTTGCAGTGCATGCTTCCTCACCCTAGCCTTCCTCTATGCGTGGCAGACAGCTGATCAGCCTCGGTTTGGCAATCGCCGTGGCGGCGATGACCTTTCATGCCGTCGCCGTCGAAAGCGATCGCGACGCCGAACCGAAACCCCGCTCCTGCTACGCCGCAGATCCCGCGGCACCAGCCTGGACCGCAGTCTGCATCCGCCAGGAACAGTTCTTTCGCGATACCTGCAGTGCGATCCAGTTCTATGCCTGGCGCACCCAACTGCCGGTGGGCTATTTCGCGCGCCTGATCTGGCAGGAGAGCCGCTTCGATCCGTTCGCCCTGAGCACCGCCGGAGCGCAGGGCATCGCGCAGTTCATCCCGTCGACCGCCCGTATCCGCGGGCTGCGCAATGCGTTCGACCCGAGCGAGGCGCTGGCGAAATCGGCGGAGTACCTGCGCTTTCTCACCGACAAGTTCGGCAATCTCGGGCTGGCGGCTGTTGCCTACAATGGCGGCGAGGGGCGGACCAGCCGCTACGTCAAAGGCGCCACCTACCTGCCGGCCGAGACCCGTTTTTATGTCGAGATCGTCACCGGCCGCGATCCCGATGCCTGGCTCGCAGATTCGCCGCCCGATGTGGACTACGCCATCGGCAAGGACGAGCCGTTCATCGATGCCTGTGTGAAGATGGCCGAGGCCGAACAGGTGCCGAGCCTCGATCGGGTCCCGAGCGAATGGAAGCCCTGGGGCGTGCTCGTCGCGCAGAACTTCTCGCAAGGCGTGGTCATCCGCCGCTTCGAGCGGGTGCAGGCAAGCTATCCCAAGGTGCTGGGGAGCGAGAAGCTGATGCTGTTGATGGCCCGCAACCCGAACTTCGGCCCGCGGCTGAGGCACTACGCCATGATCGGTCGCGACAGTCGGGCCGATGCCGATGCGCTCTGCGCCAAGCTGCAGGCCGCCGGCGGCGCCTGCATCGTCAGGAAGAACTAGCTAAGCGCCCGCCGCTGCGCCCGTCTCGTCGATGGCGCTCGAAATCGCTTCGATCTTGCGCGCCGCTTCGTTGAGCCGCTTGGCGAACTTGCGCTCGAGGTCCTCGGCTTCATGCGTCAGCGCCTCGCCGACCTGGGTCAGGTTGGCGACGTCCTGCTTCAACTCGGCGATGCGGCGTTCGGCCTCGGCCAGCTCGTCGAGCACCGCGATGCCGGCCATCACCGTCAGCCGGTTGTCGCCGATTTCGCCGAACGTCCCCTTGAACTGGTCGATATGCTGGTTGAAGCGATCCGCGAGCCCGAGCAGGTGCTGCTCCTGGCCCTCTTCGCAGGCCATGCGGTACTTGCGGCCGTTGATGTCGACATTGACCTCGGGCATCTCAGCTATCCCTTCGCCGATCCATCCTGGGCCAGCACCTCGCGCACCGACTCCATGGCGACGACCAGCCGCCGCGCCACCTCGGCCGAGCTGTCGTCAAGGCGCTTGGCCTTGGCGCTGACCTTGTCGAGTTCCTGCGCCAGGCGCTGCCGCTCGCTGACCAGCTTCTGGGTGTCGGATTCGATCCGGCTATGCGCCCGCACCCGGCCATTGAGGCTGCGTACGCTCGCCTCGAGCCGCGCAAATGCCTTGTCGAGCCGGCTGGCTGCGGCTTCGTATCCATCCTCGGCGTTCTCAATGGCCATCCCGACCCCCGTCGCGGAAAAAGGGCGATTCCACTTGGCACTATAGCGCAAAGCTGGCGCAGCATGGCAACGCCCCCTCCGGGAGGCGACATTGACAGGTCAAAGGAACCTGCTAAGCGTCAACCCGCCTCGGCAGGAGGGTTCGAGGCGCCCGGATTTCCGGGCTTCTGTCCCTTAGCCGAGAGCACCCTGATGACCAACTCCGCCCAAGCC
>NZ_DASZAW010000064.1:0-13708 GCF_035944845.1 Devosia sp.
CGCAAAGCCGATGGCCTGCGCACCCGAGTTGTCGATCAGATCCGGCGGGTTGCCGCCGAGGAAACGCGGCTGCAGTTCCTGGGCGATCTGGGTCGACGGCGACACCTTGACGGTGACGGTCGGGTGGTTCTTCTGCACGAGGTTGGCGGCGAACTCGACATAGTCGATGCCGTAGCCACCGTTGAAGATCACCGCGTCAACGGTCGAACCGTCGGCGAGGCCGAACGGGTTGGCCGCGTCCTGGGCGAGAGCGCTGGTCGAGCCGAGCAGCCCGCCGAGCGGCGCTGCCGCTACCAGGGCCGTCGTGCCGAGCAGAAAGCTGCGGCGGTCGATGGTCTTTTTGAACATTTAGTTCCTTCCCTTCTCCAAGTATTTAGTCGTTAGGCCCCACGCCAAGTGCCTCCGTAATCCCTCAGGATTCCCCACGGATGCGCTTGCCGTAAAGATCTTCGAGAGCGCGATTGTGTTCGTCGCCCCCGGGAATATTCGCCGAGATGTAGAGCGGCGGTGTCTTGCCGCGCTTGAGCAGCGCTTCAGCGACGCCAATGGTGATGCGCTGAGCAATGAATGCTGCAGTGAGTGAGGAGACTGCGCCAACGCCCATGCCACCCTCCAGTTCAAGCGTACTGTCGCCGAAGGGCGCCAGGTTGTCGATGGCGATATCGGCCACTTCCATCAGCCGCTTGCCGCTCGGATGCTTGGGCGTGACTTTGCTGGTGTGGTCGAAGCTGGTCACCGCCACCACCTTGTGGCCGCGCGCCTTGGCAGCCAGCGCCAGCCCGACGATCGAGCCGTTGACGCCCGAGTTCGAGGCGATGATGAACACGTCGTTCTTGTCGAGCTCAAAGAGCGAGAGCAGGTTCTCGGCGACATTGGGGTCGCGCTCCAGCGCCGCACCACCGAGGATCGAGATGTCCTGGCCGCCGCGCAGCACCAATGCGCGCAGCGGAATGCGGTTGGCGGCGATCAGCCCGCCGGCGCGGCCGGCGATTTCCATGGCGAAGGCTTCCGAGTGCCCGGTGCCGAAGGCCTGCACCACGCCGCCGGCGGCGACTGCATCGGCCACCAGCGCGATGGTGTCGTCGATCGCCTGGTTGGGGCCGGCAAGCTTGGCGAGCCGGGTCGAAACTTCGGTATGAAACTGGGTAGTCAGGTCGGTCATAATCACATGGGTTCCGTTAGGTCTGGGCCGTCGCGCGGCGCGCGGCAGTGCTGGGCAGGGCGCCACCCCGCATCGGGCGGCGGCGCGGCGCCACCGCAGCGCCCGAGGCGGCGAGGAAGCGCGTCGTGCGGTCGAAATTCGACTGCGCGATGAGGAGATAAAGCAGATCCACCACGAACAGCTGGCAGTGCCGGGCCGAAAGGTCGGCCGGCTGCAGATAGCCATCGGGCGACGCCGCGATCAGCACGTCGTCGGCGAGCCGAGCCAGCGGCGAATCCGGGTTGCCGGTGATCGACACCGTGTGGGCGCCCGACGCCTTGGCGACGGTCAGCATCTGGATGGTTTCGTCGGTGCGGCCGGTATTGGAAATGCCGATCGCGACGCACCGGTCATCGAGTATGGCGGCACTGGTCAGCCCGTTATGCACTTCGGCCCAGGTATGGACATTGACCCCGATGCGATAGAGCCGGGCTTCGGTTTCGAGCGCCGTAAGCGCACTTCCGCCCACGCCATAGACGTCGAGCTGCCGCGCCTTGACGATCCGCTCGGCGACACGGATCGCAGTGGGCATGTCGAGCAGCCCGGCCGTGGTCTGGAGGCTCAGCACGTGGGTGTTGAGCAGCGCGTTGCGGATCTCGTCCGGCGAGTCATCGGGCCCGAACGAGCGGCCGATTTCGCCGATCCACGCCGCCTTGGCGCCACCGCGGCCGACATCTTCGGCAATCCCGACCCGCAACTGCGAATAGCCGCCATAACCGATCGTCCGGCAGAACCGGGTGACGCTCGCCGCCGAAGTCCCTGCCCGCTCGGCGAGGTCGGTGATCGAGAGGTTCAGCGGCGCCTTGGGATCATCGATCAGGACGGCAGCGATTTTGGCCATCGTAGCCGGCATCTGGGACTGGTAAGTCCTGATCCGGTCGAGCACGCTGAACGTCTTTGCGATGGCGGTCATCTATGGTAAGAGCCCATGCCCTGAAAATCACTCTCAAGAAGGCCGCTGTGCGGATGAAAACAATTCTTATCCAGCAATTTTCACGATGGCAAGCGGGTCGATAGCGCGATGAACAAGGCGTTGCTCGCCATCGACGTGGGCGGTTCCACCTCGCGCGCCACCCTGGTCGATCGGGAAGGCCGCTGCCTCGGCCAGGGCCGCAACCGCGGCGGCAATCCCGCCTCCAACACCCCGGAACAGGCGGCTTCCGCCATCATCTCGGCCGTCGAAGCGGCAGTCGCCGAAGCCGGCGCTCCGCTCGACATCGAGCTGGCGCTGATCGCGCTCGCCGGTCCGCGCGCCCATGTCGCGCAGGATCGGCTGGAAGCGGCGTTTCGTGAAAATGGCTTGAGCGGCCCCCTGGTTTTCGCCGGCGACCTCGAGGCAATGCTTGCGTCGGTCACCGCGGCCCGCGACGGCTACTGCATCGTCGCCGGCACCGGCGCCGGCGCGGTGCGGGTCCGCAACGGCAGTATCGAAGCGGTGGTGGACGCGGCCGGCTACCTGCTCGGCGATCTCGGCTCGGGCTACTGGCTCGGCCATCACGCGGCGATCGCGGTGACCGCCGACCTCGAAGGCCGCGGGCCAAGGACCGCGCTGACCATGGCCCTGCTCGGCGCCTTCGGCATCGCCTATTCCGACCAGAAAGCCTTCAGCGGCCGGCAGCTCTGCCTGCAGCAGTTCGTCGATGCCATCTACAAGCTCCGCCCGATCGAGCTGGCGCGCTTCGCCCCGCTGGTCATCGCCAACCGCACGGACCCGGTGGCGGCAGCCCTCCTGGCGCAATCCGAGGCCTACCTCCTCGCCGACTTCAAGATGATCTTCGACCCCGACATGCCCGGCCCCGTCGCACTCGGCGGCGGCATCGCCCCGCATCTGCTGACACTGCCCGCCGCCGTATCCGAAGTGATCCGCGCCGCCGGCCACGCCCCGGATGTCCGCATCGCCGGCGACGGTTCGGTCGGCGCGGTGGTGCTGGGGCTGCGGGCGCTTGGCGAGACAGTCGACGACACAACGGTGGCGACGGTGGCGGCGTCGATCGCGGAACGCGCGGCTAAGCTGGCGGTGTCGGCTTAACTCGGGCAACCGGGCTCACCCCTCACCCGTCTCGGCCTTTGGCCGATCCACCCTCTCCCCGACGGGGAGAGGAACAGTGGTGGCCACCGAGGCTTCAGGATTCTTCTCCCCCGTCGGGTCGAGGGACGAGGGCGTAGCCCTCGCCCGGAGGTGGCGCGTAGCGCCGGATGAGGGGTCCACGCACTGCTACCACCGCTCTGCGGCACGACAGTTCCTAACTGACCCCGCAGCGTGCGTCCCCTCTCCCTTGGGGGAGAGGGTCAGGGTGAGGGGGCCTTGCCGCAAGCACCGAGTCTGTGAAAGGCCCCCTCACCCGGCCCTGCGGGCCGACCTCTCCCCCAAAGGGAGAGGTGTCCCAGTGCTTGCCCAACCCATTGTTGTCTGACAGCTTTACGGAAATGCCTGTGGGGAGGCCCCTGCCGTGACTGTGACTGTCTCAACCCGCCGTCGTGTCGGGCGTACTGCGCTGGAGCTGCCGGTGTTCGGTTTCGGCGCCGCGCATCTGGGCGAGCTCTACGCCAGACTGGAAGAATCCCAGTCGCAGGCGACGCTGGCGGCGGCCTGGGAGGCCGGCGTGCGCTTTTACGATACTGCTCCCTGGTATGGCCGCGGGCTCTCCGAGCACCGGCTCGGCGGGTTCCTCCGCACCCGCCCGCGCAACGAGTTTATCGTCAACACCAAGGTCGGCCGCATCCTTCATCGCCCGGCCGATCCCGCGACGTTCAGTACCGCCCCCTGGGCCGGCGGGCTGCCCTTCGAAGTGGAGTTCAACTACACCCGCGACGGCGTGCTGCGCGCCTACGAGCAGGTGCTGCAGCGGTTGGCGCTCAACACCGTCGACTCGCTGGTGATCCACGACCTCGACACCATGTTCCACACCCCCGAACTGGTGATCGGGTACCTGAAGCAACTCACCGATGGCGGTGGCCTCAAGGCATTGCAGGAACTGAAGGCCGCCGGCGACATCAAGGCGTTCGGCATCGGCAACAACGTGCCCGGCAATCTCGACGAGATGCTCCGTGCCATCGATGTCGATTTCGCCATCGTCGCCATGCCCTACACGCTGCTCGACCAGGGCGTGCTCGATACCAGCATGCAGCTTTGCCTCGATCGAGGCATCAGCGTCGTCATCGGCGCCCCCTTCGCCTCCGGCATCCTCGTCACCGGCTCAGGCGCCGGCGCCATGTACGCCTATGGCAAAGCCCCGCCCGAGGTGCAGGCGAAAGTCCGCGGCATAGAAGCAGTGTGCGGGGCGCACAACGTCAGCATGCCGGTCGCAGCGCTGCGGTTCCCCCTCGCCCATCCGGCGGTGGTCTCGGTGATCCCCGGTGCGGCCAAGCCATCCGAGGTGCAGGCGAATGTCGCGGCGCTCGCGGTGCAGATTCCGGCCGCCTTCTGGTCGGATCTGAAGGCACAGGGATTACTGGCGGCAAACGCGCCGGTGCCGGGCTAAGGCGCGGTGCCGTGTGGTTTGCTCGATCTGGGCCCCATACACCGGATGGGTGGGGAGACGGCAGCGGGTCAGTTCGACTAACGGCCGCTCCACCCGTGCCCCCTCAATCCAGCTCCCGCACCCTGAGCGCCAGGTACGGCCGGCTTGGCAGCTCGACCCCGAATGCCGCATCGGCTTTGCCACCCCGCACCACCTCGCCATGCCGCGTCGGATGCGGCACCAGCGCGGCAATCCGCTTGGCCGGCGTCACCGTCATCGCCCAGGTGTCGATCAGATCGACCTCGAAATTCCCGTCCTCCTTGGGCAGCCCGGTGGTCCACTGGTTGGGCTGGTGCTCGCCGAAATAGATGTAGCTGACCTTGCCATCGCGGGCGCCCGAGATGCGGCTCCACGGCCAGGCGGCATTGTGCCCCATCGGCGTCAGCCCGTCCGTCGCGTCTTCCTCGATGATCTGGCGGAGGAACCCGATGCGCTTCCAGGCTTCGCCGTGGAGCTTGCCGCCCTTGGCCCACCAGATCAGGTCGTCGGGGTCGGCATAGGTCTCGCCATGCCCCGCGTAGCCGCCGCGCATCACCGTGGTCCAGAACCGGTGCGTGAGTTCCTGGGCGGTGATGTTGCCCCAGCTCGGCCAGATATTGCCCTCGTATTCCGGCTCGTCGTTGACCACGGGCTTGCCATACTGCTCGCGCCATTCAGGCGTCCGCTTCACATCCCAGTTCTGGATGCAGACATGGCTGACCCAGGCCTTGCGATGGTCGAAGTTCATCGACTGGTCGCCATTGTGGATCGACTTCAGGTGCCCGTAGGGGTCGTTCTCTTCGAGGATGTGGAAATAGCGGTCCCACTGCGCCACGGGCTTGGTATCGAGCAGGAAATCGTACTCGTTGGCCAGCGCCCACCAGACGTTGGAATAGGCCGCGAGCCGGGCCGCGAGATAGGCGACATAGCGGAAATCCTGCTCCGCCGACATGTTGGAATAGCCCCAGCGGTCATAGGGGTGGAAGATGATCAGGTCGGCCTCGATCCCCATGTCGCGCAACTTGCCGACCTGCTGCTCGAAGTGCTGGAACGCTTTGGGATTGGGCCGGTCGAAATCGAGCCTGCCGTCGGCGCCGGTGAGATAGACATCCTGCAGCGGCTCGTTGGTGTTGAACGGATAGTCCTTGGGGAACACTCCCATGCGGATCTTGTTGAACTTCGCCTGCGCGAGCGTCTCGAGCGTTTCGGCTTGCATGGCGAGCGGCTGGTGCGTCCAGGCATAGCAGGTGGTGCCGAACGGCACATAGGGCGTGCCGTCGGCATGGGCGAAGTGGAACTTGTTCGTCACGGCCACCGGCCCGTGCTGGCCGGGGCGCGCCGCGGTGACGGTGAGGCTGCCGGTCTTGCCGTCGAGGTCGGCAGTTTTCGAGCGCGTGCGATACGTCCACTCGCCTTCGTTGTCGGGCATGAAGCGCACCCGGTAGGTACCCTCGCCGTCATAGAACCCGGGCACCCGCACTTCTCGCGAATGCTGCGCGAACACTGCGTCGAAGCTCACCTCGAGATAGGGGTTGCCGCTGGCCGGGCCGGCAAAGCTCGCTTCGAAAATATCGTACTTGGCGGTCATGGAGAGATCCTCAGTCGATGCGCCTGAACAGCAGCGCGAGATAAGGTTTCGGCTCGAAATGCAGCACGTCGCCGCGCTTGACGCTCGGCGCCAGCAGCGTCTCGGTCATGTTCCAGGTGTCGATCAGCGTGGCGCTGTACTGCTCGTCGGGCGGCACGGCGACCGTCGCCTCGCTCGGCTGGTTTTCGCCCAGGTAGCTCAGGTAATAGCGGTGCGGCTGCCCGGCAGTCGGCCACCACGCCATCGCCGGAGCCCAGCCCTCTTCGCCCGCCGGCGGCACAAACAGCTGCTGCAGCACCACATTGTCGAGCCCGCCCGCGATCGCAATGCGATAGGCGCCGGTGGATTTGACCGGATCGAGCCCCTCCTCGGGCCCCTCCTCCATGATGCGGCGGAGAAAGGCGATGCGCGCAACGCTCTCGCCGATCAGCTTGCCGCCCTTGGCCCACCAGATGGTGTTGGTTTCATTGTTGAAGGTTTCGCCATGGGTGACGTAGCCGCCATTGACCACCCCATCCCAGAACCGGCGCACCATCTTCTGGCCGGAAATATTGCCCCAGAGCTCGGCGATGGTCCCCTCGTAACAGCACTCGTCGATCGACACCGGCTTGCCGTACTTCTCGCGCCACACCGCCGACTGGTTGGCCGCCGAACGCTGGATCGAGGCGTGGCTAATGCGCGGGTGGTTGTGGTCGTAGAACTTGAAGCAGTTATGGACGCTGAGCAGGTGCCCGAAGGGGTCGTTGTCGGCGGTGATGTTGATGAAGCGGTCCCAATCCTGAGGGGTCTTTTGCGGCATCAGGTCGTATTCGTTGGCCATCGACCACCAGACATTGGGCAAGGCGGCGAGCCGCGCGGTGAGGTAGCGCAGGTACCGGTCGTCCTCGGCCGGCGACATGCGCGAAAAGCCCCAGCGGTCATAGGGGTGGAAGACGATCAGGTCGGCTTCGACCCCGATCTCCGCCAACTGGTTGATGCGCTGCTCCAGGTGCTGGAAATACGCCGGCTCGAACTGGGTGAAATCGAACTTCCAGCCGTACTTGTCGGCCCCTGCGAAGCTCCCATCCCACTTGCTCCTGCCCGCTGTCACGAGCTTGAACGGGTACCGCTCGGGCTCGTTCTCATTGTAGCGGTAGTGCTTGGGGAACACGCACATGCGGATCTTGGTGAAGGGCGCCGCGGCGAGGCTCGCGAGCGTCTCTTCTTCCAGCGCGTCGCCCTGCAGGTTCCACACATAGGCTGTGGTGCCGATATTGATGTAGCGCGTGCCGTCCGCGTATCGGAAATGGTGCCGGTTGGCGACCCGCACCGGGCCGTGATGGTTCGGTAGTGCCGGTCCCACCTCGAAGGTGCCGCCGAGATGGTCGAGCTCGGGCGCATTGCTGCGCGTCTCGTAGCTCCACGCCCCCGTCGTGTCGGGGAGGAAGCGCAGCTTGTAGACCCCGGCCCCGTCATAGAACCCATTGACCCGCACTTCGCGCTCGCCCTGCCGGAAGATGGCGGTGAGCGCGACATCGAGGAACGGGTTGCCGGTGGAGGGGCCGGCGAGGGTGATCTCGTGGGTCGCCCAAAGCGAGGCGGTGGTATTGGTCATCTGCGAATTCCCTTGAAGTACAATGTGGTGCGCCAGCCCAGAAGGCCCCCTCACCCGGCCCTTCGGGCCGACCTCTCCCCCCAGGGAGAGGTGACGATGGGGGCGAGATGGTGCCACCCTTCCACCTCTCCCTGGGGGGAGAGGTCGCCGCGCAGCGGCGGGCGAGGGGGCCTTTTGACCTCTACCAAAATCACGCCGCCGCCTTCCGCGGCCGCCAGCGGGTTTTCGTGGTCGGGATCGAGCTCAGCAGCAGCTTGGTATAGTCGTGTTGGGGGTCGCCCATCACCTGCCGGGCGTCGCCGAATTCCACCACCACGCCCTTGTTCATCACCGCGACGTAGTCCGAGATGTAGTAGGCGGTGGCGAGGTCGTGGGTGATGTAGAGAAAGCTCCGACCGGCCTCGTCGCGCAGCTGCTTGAACAGGTTGATGATGATCATCCGCCGCGACGCATCGATCATCGACACCGGCTCGTCCGCGACGATGAGCTTGGGCTGCGGGATCAGTGCCCGCGCCACCGAGATGCGCTGCAATTCGCCGCCCGAGAACTGGTTGGTGTACTTGCCGCGCACCGCCTCGTACTTGAGCCCAACGCTCTGGAGCGCCGCAGCCACGGCCGCCTCTGCTGCGGTCGTGTCCATGCCGGCAACGCGCTGCGCCGTCTCATGCAGATACGCATCGACCGGCCGATACCGGCTGAAGGCCTCGAACGGGTTCTGGAAGATCGGCTGCACCAGCCCGAGGAACTGCTTCTTGCTGAGCGTCGTGCCTTTGCCGGTGACCACTGTGTCGTAGACGATGGCCCGTCCCGAACTCGGGGTTTCGAGCCGCAGCAGGGTCTTGGCCAGGGTGGTCTTCCCCGAGCCGGATTCCCCGACCACCGCGATCACCACCGGCTTGTCGCTCTCGACCGTGATGTTGACGTCGTTCAGCGCCTTGACCTGCCGCGAGCGCACCAGCCCGCCCTGCCGGTAGACCTTGTTCAGCCCTTCGGTCTTCAGGATCACGGTCATGCCGCCGCTCCCAGACTTTGGCTCGGTCGCGCCATGAAATGGCCCGGCTTCACCTCGATCAGCTCCGGTTCCACCCGATAGGCACGGTCGCCCCCTGCCCCGGCCATGCTGGCCAGCACGCCGCGCATGCTGTCGTCGCCAATGGTGGGCAGCGAGTCGATCAGCATCTTGGTGTAGGCGTGCTGGGGGTCGGCGAAGACGCTTTCGGTGTCGCCATATTCGACCACCCGGCCGGCATACATGATCAGCATCTTGTGGGTGACCTGGTAGTGGACGCCCATGTCGTGCGAAACAACGAGGATGGTGTTGCCCATCAGCTCCTGCACTTCCATCAGGAGCAGCAGGATTTCCTTCTGCACCACCACGTCGAGCGCGGTGGTCGGTTCGTCCGCGATGATCAGCTCGGGCTGGAAGAAGGTGGCGAGCGCGATCATCACCCGTTGCCGCATGCCGCCCGACAGCTGGTGCGGGTAGGAGTCCATCGCTTCGGCCGGCAGGCCGAGCTTGCCGATATAGGCCCGCGCCCGCTCCAGCACCCGCTTCTTGTTGCTGTCGGTGCCGGGGAAATCGGTGAACTGGTCGCGGATGCGAATGACCGGGTTCAGCGAGTTCATCGAGCTCTGGGGGATGTAGGAGATCGACTTGAACCATTCCCGACGGATGGTCTGCGTCGTCACCGGCAGCCCGTCGGCGCCCTTCATGCCATATTCGATGCTGCCGCCCGAAAGCGACATCGGCGATTGAATATCGCCATAGATCGCCTTCATCAGCGTGGACTTGCCGCAGCCGGATTCTCCGGCAATGCCGACGATCGAGCCGTCCGGAATGGTCAGCGTCACACCGTTGACCGCTTCGATCACCCGGTTGCCGATGCGATAGCTGATCCTGAGATCGTTGAGTTTGATCATGCGACACCCCGCTTGTTGGCGAATGCGGCGTTGAAGCCGGTCGAAGTCAGGAACAACCCGAGGAACAAGAGGATCGAGGCGACGATCGGCGCCACCAGCCAGGGGTAGTTGCCGGTGAACAGCGCGTTGTAGTTGAGCGCCCAGAAGATGATCGAGCCGAGCGTCGGTATCTCGACCTTCGAAAGCCCGATCACCGCCAGCGTCGCCTCGGTGTTGACCGCAAACAGGATCGTGTTGATGAAGCCCACCACCATGTAGGCCGAGACGTACGGGAAGATTTCCCTGACGATGATCGCCACGGTGCCGGCGCCCGAGAATCGCGCCATGTTGATGAACTCGCGCTCGCGCAGCGACAGCGCCATAGAGCGGATGGTGCGGGCGCCCCAGGCCCAGCCGAACACCACGATGATCAGGCCCACCGTGAGGAACGTGGTGTTGCCGCGGATCACCGCACCCAGGATGATCATGATCGGCAGCAACGGAATGGTGATGAAGCTGTCGACGATCAGCATCACCGCGCGCTCGTAGTTCCCTCCGATATAGCCGGCGCTCAGGCCGACGGCGGTCGAGATGATCGTGACCCCCACCCCGACCAGGATGCCCAGGATCAGCGAGTTGCGCACGGCGAACACCAGGAACCAGAAGATGTCCTGGCCCAGCGCATTGGTGCCGAGCAGGTGCTCGCCCGACATCGGCATGTTCTTGAGGTAGGTCGCCTGCAGCGACGGATCGGCCGGACAGAAGAACGGCAGGATGAAGCTGCCGAGCACGAAGATGGCGATCAGCGTCAGCCCGATGGCGAGGCGGGCATTGAGCAGCCATAGCCAATTGCCGCGTCGGCCGCTATCGGCAGCGGCGGGGAGCGCGGCGCCAGCGGGCGCCGAGGTGGTGTCCGTGGTCATTTGTGGCGGATCCGCGGGTCGAGAAGGGGATAGATGAGGTCGATGACGAGCCCTGCCGTCGCGACGGCGAGGATGGAGACGGCGATGGCGCCGTAGAGCACGTTGTAATCGCCACTACTGGCGGCGGTGCGCATGATCAGCCCGACGCCGGGATAGGAGAACAGCATCTCGGTCAGGAGCGCGCCGTTGAACACCGTGCCCAGCGACAGCGCCAGCGCGGTCACCTGCGGCAGCATGGCGTTGCGGAACACGTAGCGCACCATGCGCGTCCAGTTCGACGTGCCCTTCAGTCGCGCATAGGTGACATAGGGCTCCTCGGTGGTCGCCACCGCCAGCGCCTTCATCGAAAGGATGTTCCAGCCGAACCCGGCCAGCACCAGCGTCAACGCCGGCAGCAGCGAGTTGTAGATCACCATGCCGAATTTCTGCGGTGTCATCTGGCCGACCGGGAAGGTCGGCGACAGCGGGAAGATCGGGAAGATATAGGCGAGCAGCAGGATCACGCTGACCGCGAGAATGTAATAGGGGATCGGGTACAGCAGGATCCCCACCAGCTCGAGAATGGTCGCCGCCTTCTTGGTGTGAAAGTAGCCGGCAACCAGCCCGACGAGGTTGCCCAGCGCCCAGGCGATCAGCGTCGAAACCAGCAGCAGCCCCAGCGTCCAGGGCAGCGCATTGAAGATCATCGAGCCGACCGTCTGCGGGTAGTAGGTGAAGCTCGGCCCGAAATCGAAATGCAGGATCACCCGGTCGAGATAGGCCAGGTACTGGCTGAACAGATCGCCCTTCAGACCGTAGAGGCCCTCCAGGCTTTCCCGCAGCTGCGCGATGGCCTCGGGCGTCAAGGCGCCGCTGGCGCGGGTCTGCAACTGGCTGATGTAACCGTCGATCGGGTTGGTCGGCATCAGCCGCGGCAACAGGAACGTAATGGTCAGCCCGATGAACAGAACCGCGAGGTAGAGGCCGATACGCTTGGCCACATATTGCACGACACCCATGGGGACCAACCTGTATTGCACGAGAACCGAGAGGGGATGGGGCGGCCGGGAGGTTGCCGCCCCACCTGCGTGGCCGGCTTACTTGCCGGTCGGCTGGATGTTGATCAGCGTCTTCTTGAACGACGACCACCAGCTGTAGGGGGCGGCGTAGAAGTTGTCCGCCTTGGGGTAGTTGGTCCAATAGGTGTTGTTGGTCGGAATGGTGGTGGGGATGTTCATCAGCTCGATGACCTGCATTCCTGAGGTCAGCTTGCGGGTGATCTCACGCCCATTCTCGACGAACTCGTCCGAACCGATCTCCAGCGCCTTGCTCTTTTCGACGATATCGAAAATCGCCGGGTCGGTGACGCGCAACAGGTTGTTGCCGTTATTGTTGTCGTTGGAGTCGAACGGGAACACATATTGCTCGCGCATCGATTGCCAGCTGTTCAGCCAGTTGGCGTTGTAGACGCAGGTAGCGCCCCACTGCATCATCACGTCGAGCTTGGCGTTGGTGTTCGACACCGTGGTGAATTCGCCGTTGTCGACCTGCCGGGCGGTGACGTTGAAGCCCGCCTTCTTCCAGCTGTCGGCGATCGAGAATCCGACGCGCTGCATCACCTTGTTCCAGTCGGCCGGAACCACCAGTTCGATGGTCCAGGGCGAACCATCCGGCTTGGTATAGAAGCCGTCGGCGCCCTTCTTGATGCCCACCGAAGCAAGCAGCTTCTCGGCCTCAGCCAGGTCATACTTCCACCAGCCCACGCCGAACCCGGCCTTCACCGCGTCGCCGCTCGGCAGCTGGTCGGCGGGCGTGCCCTGCGCCTTCAGCTTGTCGACCAGTTCCTGTCCGAAGTTTGGGTTGAACGGCTTGTAGCCATCGGCCAGCGTCAGCTCGTTGAGGAAGCCCTCGAGCGGCTCGTAGAAGATCGGTCCGGTGATCGGGGTGTCGGCGATCGGCAGCGCCGCCGGCTTGAACTGGCCGCTGACCGAGGTGATGCCGACCGTCTGCAGGTCGAGAGACAGCGCCAGCGCCCAGCGCACTTCGGGTTTGTCGAAGGGCGGCTTCTGCTGGTTGATGTAGGCGCCATAGGCGCATGCATCGTTCATGTCATGATACGGCAGCGTCGGCGAGAACGTTTCGATCGCCGGATTGCGCGCCTTGGCTGCGGCAATTGAGTCCGGGCTCATGAAGGTGTCGATGTCGTACTGGTTCTGCACGAATGCCAGCGTCCGGGTCTCTTCGGCGCCGAAATCCTTGTAGAGCACGTATTTCGGCTTGGGCTCGCCCGAGTTGCCCCAGGCTGAACGCTGCCAGTCCTCGCGCTTCTCCCACAGCTGCCAGAAGCCGTTGGGATCGTATTCCTTGATCTTGTAAGGCCCGAGCGTCACCGCCGGCGCGCCCTTGTAGGTGACGACCTGGTCGCCCAGCGGCTCGTAGATGTGCTTGGGCACGATGGTGAACAGCGAGCCCCAGGAATAGACGCCCATCACCGTCTGGAAATCGTAGGCCGGGGCGGCCGTTTCGACCTCGAAGGTATAGTTGTCGATCTTCTTCCAGCTCGCATCCTTGATGTAGTTCGCGGCACGGAAGACGAAGGTCAGCTTGTCCTTGTATTTGAAGGTGGTGTCGAGCGTGTAGATGATGTCGTCGACGGTAAACTCGACCCCGTCGCTCCAGAACACGCCGGGCCGGATCTTGACGCGAAACTTGGTGTGCTCGGGATTGAGCACTTCCACCGGTCCATCGGCCAGCTCAGGGTAGGATTGGCCGGTCGCGGTATCCATCTCCCACAGCCACCCCCAGCCGAGCTCGCGGAAGCCACGCCACACCGCATACTGATTGAGCGGGTTCTGCGCATCGGGGTTGGCCGTCTTGCCGTCGAAGGTCTGCACGATCAGCGTCTCGCTGCGGGGCGTGCCCACATCGGTCATTTCCTGCGCGTAGCTGGCGCCTGCCAGCAGCAGGCCCGCCAGCGGGGCCAGCACGTATCGGCCAAGCCGTACCATTGTCCGTGTCCTCCTC
>NZ_DASZAW010000065.1:0-49355 GCF_035944845.1 Devosia sp.
GAAAACACCGGTTCGACGCTTCAGGCCCTGTCGCCGAGGGGAATTCATTCCCATGCTTCTAGGGTCTAGGTCGATCGCCGGGGGCTTTGCCGTCGGCGATCGGAAGAAATATCCGCAGCTGCTCCGCTAGTGCGCTGCTGCAGACCCTCATTGCTCCCTATGCCGGGGAGGACCCATCGATGCTCATTGCGGCTGCGAGACCGCAACGGCTCCCTGATGGGCAACGGAGGCGTGAAGCCTCTCTATCAAAACGGCCTGGAACAACGAGCCACCATGCTTGGTCAGCGCTCGCATGCTGGTGGAAGGATCGTCCGCCGACGAGGCGAGTGTCTCGGCGGACCGCTCTGGCTACGGTCACGTCGTCGTTGCGCCGGTACGCTTGTGATCTTTGCGACCTACCACACGGTCAATCGCCTGAACCGCACCGACGGCGGACATTTGTTCGCCCTCCTGCTTCACGCCTCCGTTGCCCATCAGGGAGCCGTTGCGGTCTCGCAGCCGCAATGAGCATCGATGGGTCCTCCCCGGCATAGGGAGCAATGAGGGTCTGCAGCAGCGCACGGTGCAAGCAGCTATCAGCTTTTTGGCCGCATCTACTATGGTGGGAGCCGCGGGCCCGTTATCTGGGCCCGCGGTCTCCTGTCTTCGGACGGCGCGCTCGTCACGTGGGCGGACCAGGGCTCCTGAGTCGGGCATACATGGGCATGAGGAGCCCCGGCTCAGCTGCCCCTGCGAGCTGAGGCTCCTTTTCCGGCTCGCCAGCGCTGGGAAGCACCGAATTGAACTCTAGTCGACTTCTTCGACCACCTAAGCCTTTGTATGGGAGCCACATTCCGTACGAGGCGCAAGATGAAGCAACTTAACGTCGACAATGCCACCCGGGAGCTTATCGCCCGCCAGACCCTGCCGGGGCACCGCTTCGTCAGCCGGGGTCGGAGGCTTCCGGATGGCAGCTGGCTGATCGTCGTCGATGACGAAGTGGCAGCAGTCATCGAGGAACAAAGGCTGCTGGGCGAGAGCGACGACAACGCCGTGTCCCGACTGGTGAGGGCCGCCATCGGACAGCGACCGAACTGATCATCCGATCGCCTGCACCAGCGTTGCGAACAGGGTCCTAGGGTCCTGCTCGAGCGCCTGCGCCACGGCCACGAACTCGACCACGTCGATCCGTCGCTCCCCGCCTTCGTACTTCGCGACGAAGGACTGCGGTCGGTCGAGCCGCTTGGCAACTTCCTCCTGAGTCAACCCGGCCGCCTTCCGAGCCGCGATAAGCAGATCGCGCAGAGCCGCGTGTTCTGGGGTGTGGATGGATCGGCTCATGCAGTGCCCGACGAGGACGATGAGCCCGGCAAGCTGATCCCGAATCCGGATTATCCCAAATAGGGATTTCTTCATCGATTCGGCGTCTGATGGACCGGCCAAAGCCGGGAACCATGAACGTGTCAGAGAGTCATCGAGCACCAAGCCGTTTCCTGAAACTCTTCCTGGCCGATGGGGTGTCCGATGGCGTTATCGTCGCCGAGGTCGGCAACTGGGTGGGCAAGGCATTGACCGCACCCAGAACGCGTCTCCTCGACCTGCTCAGGCGGCCGGAATGTGCTCAGACCGGGGTGTACGTGCTGCTCGGGCCTGACCCCGAGCGGGCTGGCGGCACGATCGGCTATATCGGCGAAGCCGACGATGTGGCGGCTCGGCTGCGATACCACATGCGATCGGGCGACAAAGACTTCTTCAACCGGGCCGCCGTCGTCGTCGCCTCCGATAACAACCTGACCAAGGGGCATGTCCGCTACCTTGAAGGACAGCTCATTCGCGCCACGCTTGGGGCCGGCTCGGTGCCGCTCACCAATACGCGCGAGCCGGACTTTCAGCGACTGCCGGAAGCCGACCGGTCCGATATGGACTACTTCCTCGATCAGCTCAGGATCGTGCTGCCAATCCTCTCGTTCGACCTGTTCCGCAAACCGGTCGCCGCAACAACGGCGATGGCGGCAACATCTGCGAACCGCACCAGGTTCGTCTTCTCGCCTGCGGGGGCCTCGGCAACCGCGGTCGAGGACGTCGACGGGTTCGTGGTGCTGGCGGGCTCGACGGCTCGAAAGGGCGAGACAGGCACCTTCCCGGCGGGCTACCGCGCGTTGCGCGACGAACTCCTTGCTGACACTCGGTTGACGGAGGAAGGGGAGAGATACCGCTTCGTCCGGGATGTGCCGTTCACCAGCCCCAGCGCTGCCGCGGCGATCGTCGCAGGGCGCAGCGCAACAGGTCCGGGAGAGTGGAAGATCGAAGGTACCGGGACGAGCTACCGCGACTGGAAGGCGGCCGAACTCGGCGCAGCATGACCACTTATCCTCGCGCGGGAGGGCTGCGTTAGCAGCGCATGCTGCAAGCAGCTATGAGCTTGACCACATCTACCATAGTGGGAGCCGCGGCCCGTTATCTGGGCCCGCTGCCTCCAAGTGAATAGCACAGTCAGCTCCGAGGTCACGGCAGGCGCCGGAGCTGGCCCAGCCCGTCGGGATCGAAGTGCTCGAGACGCAGCCCCTCTGCTGTAAAGTCGGCGGCAGAGATCGAACCGGGCGGGGCCGCGTCATTGAGCGGGCTGAAGGTGAAGCCGTCCGCGTCCCGGTGGGTCAGCGGATAGGTCTGTTGCCCATCGACGCCCAGCGTGAGTTGCAGGCCGTCTGCCACAGCGGTGACGCGCGCCACGCCCAGATATAGGCTCTCGTAGGTCCCCTCATAATCGGAGAGCGGCTTGGCGGCATGCGGCTCGGCCGGTGGTTGCTGCCCGGCGTACCGGCCCTGTGGCTGGAAGGCGCCGGCCATGGCTGAGGAATAGATCTGCCACCAGTCACTCTGCGGCGCACCCTGCAGCACGATATCGTCGAACTGCATCACGAGCGCTTCCGCCACCCCGGTCGGCCAGGCATTGGTGAGTACGACGATGCCCACATCGGCGTCCGGAATCACATTGAAATACGTCGATGCGCCCCAGGCAAAGGCCCCGCCATGGCTGAGGGTGGTGACACCGCCGGCCGTCGTGTTGATGAAGAAGCCGTAACCGTACCAGGCGGAGCGCTCGCCGGGCGCCTTGGCCTGGTAGACCTTCGATTGCGGCGTGATCGCCGGGAACCAGGCCTCGCCCGGTATGCTGGTGCCATCGGGATATGTCCCGTTGGCGAGGACGAACAGCATCCAGCGCGCGATGTCGTTGGCGGAGGAGCTGACGCCACCTGAGGGGGACTGGATATCGGTGTCATAGGCACTGGACCAGTGCTGCTCGCCCTCGAAGTCCCGCTCGGGGCCGACAACGAACTCCCCCTGTTCCTTTACGTGCCCCAGCGCCCGGTTGTCGCGGTTCTGAAAATCGGCGAAGCGCGAACTGGTCCGGGTCATACCAAGCGGCTTGTAGAGCGCGTCCTCCGAGAGGGTCGGCCAATCCTTGCCCGTGGTGGAAGCCACCGCCACGCCGGCGGCGGTCATGCCGTAGTTGGTATAGGCATAGGAGGCGCGAAGGGCACTGAGCGGCAGCTGGTCGAGCCGGGCGAGGATCGTCTCGCGATCAAAGCCGAGTTCTTCCATCGCATCGCCCGCATGATCCGGCAGGCCGGAGCGATGCGCGTAAAGGTCGGCGATGGTGACGTTCGCGCTGACATATGGATCGCCGAGCGTGAAGGACGGCATGTAGCTGCGGATCGGCGCGTTCCAGTCGGCGAGCCCCCTGCCGACGATGCTCGCCACCACGGTAGCGCCGATCGGCTTGGACATCGAGGCGAGCTGGAACACCGTGTCCCCATCGACCGGCTCACTGCCGCCAGCGACGCGGATACCAAAGCCCCTGGCGTAGACGATCTTGCCGCCATGGACGACCGCTACGGCCATGCCCGGAATACCCGACTTGTCCATCAGTTCCCGGGCGTGGGTGTCGATCTGATCGATGGCTTGCTGAATGTGGAACTGTTCAGCAGCATTTGCCGAACCGGCAATGAGCAACAGCGCGGCCACCACGGTCGCCGGCGACTTCGATACGAAAGACATGACGCGTGCCTCGCTGACAGAGGTCGCCAACACAGCACAAATCAAAGGGTTGGCCTGGCAACAATTTCGCGCAGCGTTCAGAAACGCTTACCGTCACGGCCGATGTCCGAGCGCCATGCAGCTCGCACTACCTGATTACACTTACGCACTAGTCCGCTCGGCCCTTGCGCGTCGTCTTTTGCCCAGCCAAGGTCAAGGTCTAGGCGCCACCTCCTACGGCACCGATCTCCCCCGGCTCCTCGCGGAGTCGGGTCTTTTTTTAGATCGTCGGTGCCCGGTCCTTCGACACCTGCAAGCCGATGCCAAGTGGAGCTGCACTGATGACCCGTGATCCCAGGATCGCCGTTTCGATGGCACGGCTGCACCCCGACAAGATCGCGCTCTACGAGCGCATCCATGATGAGATGACCGCCGAGCACGCCGCTGATGTTCGAACGGCGTACCGAAGGATCGACGTCTACCGGCTCGGCGACCTGCTGATCATGCTGACCGAGCAGAATGCCGGTCCGCTGCCGGTGCCCACGGCGGCGGAGGAGGCACGGGACAGGGCCTGGCACGCTTCGCTTGCCGAGTGCTTCCCTGAGCCCTGGCGCCCCGCTGATCCAATCTTCTCGCTGGCGGTTGCTGGGTCCGAGCACAGCCGTAGGTTTGGCTAGTCAGCGGTCGCTCCTCCCGCCCCGTATGCGATTTTTCGGACCTCTCCGGAGCCTGTTGCCCCGGATCGACGAACTCCGTGCCTCTCCGCGTGAACCCGCAAATTTACAACGATGTATTGCAAGACCGGAAATCCGCTGCTAGCGTCCGGCACGATCGGAACCTAGAGACGGCCACAATCAGCCAGCGAAAAGCCTGGCGAGCGGCCGGACGGCACGATCGGGGACTGAGGATTCCTGAGGAGGAAAAACTGAAGAACACGGTAGGACATTTGTTCACGGCAACCGGGCGCGCCGCGCGGATTGCCCTCGTTACGACAACGGCCCTCGCGGGCCTGGCAACAGCGGCTTCCGCACAGGAGCTGTCGGGCACCATCACGGTGTGGAGCTGGACTGCTCCGGCCCGCGGCGTCGAAGCGGCCATTCCCGGCTTCGTCGCGTTGCATCCGGGCGTCACCATCAAGGTGGAAGACGTCGGCAACCCGGCGATCTGGGACAAGATCACCACCGGCATGGCCGCCGGCGGCGCCGGCCTAGCCGATGTGCTCAACATCGGCATCGACTACATGGGCAACTATGTCGAGACGTTCCCGGGCGGGCTCGCCAACCTGAGCACGATGGGCGCCGACGACCTTGCCGCGCAGTTCCCCTCGGGCATGTGGGCCAGCGGCTCGGGCCCGGACGGCGCCGTCTACGGCATCCCGTACGAGGTCAACACGTCGGGCTTCTTCTACCGCAAGGACCTGTTCGAGAAGGCCGGCATCGACATCAACTCGATCGCCACCTGGGACGACCTGATCGCGGCCGGTCCGAAGCTGAAGGAAGCCACCGGCGCTGACCTGATCGCTATGGACAAGGCGGCGACGGTCGCCGACTCCGCCGGGCTGTGGCAGCTGCTCACGAACCTGCAGGGCGCGTTCTACTTCAACGCGGCCGGCGAGATCACCATGAACGGGCCGGCGGGCGTCCGGTCGCTCGAGCTGATCAAGAAGGCCAACGACGCTGGCGTCGTCGCCGACATTCCCGGCGGCTGGGACAATTTCATGATGCAGATCAAGGGGCAGACCAACGTCGCGGTCATTCCTGCGGCCTCGTGGGCAGCTGGCGTGTTCGAGAGCGAAGCGCCCGACATGGCCGGCAAGTGGGGCCTGCGGCTGCCCCCGTCGGTCGAGGCAGGCGGGCTGACCGCGGCGATCTCGGGCGGCACCTATCTGTCGGTGGCCGAGACCAGCACCAACAAGCAGTTGGCCTGGGAGTTCGTGAAATACGCCCTGGGCACGCTCGAAGGGCAGCAGGCGGTGTACGAGGGCGGCGGCATGTTCCCCGGCTTCAAGCCGATGCTGGAGAGCGACGGATTCATCAAGAAGAGCGCCTACTTCGACGCCGAGGTGAACAAGTTCTTCATCGACGAACTGGGCCAGGACACCCCCATTGTCAACTACACCACCGACTACGCCCGCGCGCTCAAGGCTTACACCGACGCACAGACGCAGGTGCTGCTGAGCGGGGCTGACCCCAAGACCGTGCTGGACGAAGCGGCCGCGCTGGTCGCCGGACAAACCGAGCGGACGATCGCCAAGTAGCGAGCGTCCAAGCAACACGCTCGCATGAGCGTGACGGCGGCAGGGCCGAGTTTCCTCCCACCCTGCCGCCGCCTCCCTGTTCCCACCGAGAGCCTGATATGACCGCGCCGAACACACAGCCTGCCGTACGCCGGCGCTGGCGGGGTTCTGCACCTCGCGCGACCCCCTACTTATTCCTGCTGCCGGTGATCGTGCTGTTCCTGGCGTTCAAGGTTTACCCGTACGTCTACGCGGCCTGGCTGAGCCTGACCAAGATACAGAAGGGCAAGCAGGTGTTCGTCGGGCTGGGCAATTACGGCCGGCTGCTGACCGACCCGATCTTCTACAAGGCGCTCAGCAATACGCTGCTGATCCTGGTCATCCAGGTGCCACTGATGCTGGGGCTGGCGCTGCTCTTGGCAGTGGCATTCAACTCGGCGCTGCTGAAGTGGCGGGCGATCTGGCGGACCGCGTACTTCGTGCCGATCGTCATGGGTCTCGTCGCCTACGGCATCCTGTTCTCGACGCTGCTCAACAACCACTACGGGGTGATCAACTTCGCGCTCGAGAGCATCGGGCTGCCCCGGGTGCCGTGGCTGGGCGATCCGTTCTGGGCCAAGATCTCGATCATCATCGCGCTGACCTGGCACTACACCGGCAACAGCGCGGTGATCTACCTGGCGCAGCTGCAATCGGTGCCCGGCGAACTCTACGAGGCAGCGGAAATCGATGGAGCCAGCGCATTCCAGCGCTTCTGGCACATCACCCTGCCAGGCCTCCGCCCCGCCATCACCCTCACCGTGGTGCTATCGACCATCGGCACGCTGCAGCTGTTCGACGAGCCCTATGTGCTGACCAATGGCGGACCCAACAACGCGACGCTGACCATCGGCATGTATCTCTACCAGAACGGCTTCAAATACTTCGATTTCGGCTACGCCTCGGCCATCGGCTACGTGCTCACCGGCATCATCGGCATCCTGGCGCTGATCCAGTTCCGCCTGCTGCGGGAGAAGCGGGCATGAGGACCGACCGCTCCCCCCAGGCGAAGCTCGCCAGCATGGCGGTAACCACCGTTGTCGTGCTGGGCTCGGTACTGATGCTGGCGCCGTTCTACTGGCTGATCGTCGCCAGCACGCACCGCTCGCGCGATATCTTCTCGAACCCGCCCAACCTCCAGCCAGGCGACCAGCTCTGGGCCAATCTCGGCAAGCTGTTCGGCGAGGCCGGGTTCGGGCACGCCGTGCTCAATTCGACATTGGTGGCGCTGCTCTATGCGTTGTTCGGCGGCATCGTCTGCACGGCGGCCGGCTATGCGTTCGCGAAGTTCCGCTTCGCCGGACAGGGCGTGCTGTTCGGCATGGTGCTGGTGATCCTGGCGCTGCCTTCGCAGGTGACGCTCGTGCCGCTGTTCCAGATCATGGTGCAGCTCAACTGGCTTAACACCTACCAGGCCCTGATCCTGCCCAATCTGGCGCTGCCGTTCGGCATCTTCCTGATGCGGCAGACCATGCTGTCGGTGCCCGATGAGCTGATCCAGGCGGCCCGCGTCGACGGCGCCGGCGAGTTCCGCATCTTCTTCCAGATCGTCCTGCCGACGATGCGGCCGGCGCTGGCGGCGCTCGGCATCTTCCTGTTCCTCGCGCAGTGGAACGACTTCGTCTATCCGCTGATCGTGCTGCGGACTTCGGATGCCTACACGGTGCCCGTCGCGCTCGCCTCGCTGCAGGGGCTCAGCGATACCGATTACGGCCAGTTGCTGGCCGGCACGCTGGTGTCGGTCCTGCCGGTGCTCGGGCTGTTCCTTTTCCTTCAACGTCATTTCGTCGCCGGCATCCTCGCCGGCGCGGTCAAGCAATAATCAGGAGACTGGCACCGTGCTGCTGGAAGACTACGCATCCGTCATGGCCCCTGCCGCCACCGGCGTCCCCGGTGTCGAGATTTCGATCGGCGCGGGATGCCGGGTGGTCGCCAAGGAGACCCAGGGCGATCTGCAGATCACGACGATCGAGACCAATGGGGCGATCGTCCGGGTCTCGCTCGAGGTCCCGCTGGGGGACGTCGAGGGCTATTGGTACCCCAATGCCACCATGCGGGCGCTGCCGGCGGATTGGAGCGGGCGTGACAAGACCAGCATCATTTCCTCGAGCCCGCTCGGCTGCCTGTACGACCGGCATGGGCGGAACATCCTCGCCTTCTGCTTCGACCAGCAGATCGAGGAGAGCCAGCTCCGCTTCGGGGTCTCGGAGGAGCACAAGAGCTTTGTCGTCTACTACGAACATGACCCGAAGGGTGAGCGACGCATCCGCCTGGCGACGGTCCGTTCGGGTCTCGAACATGTCGAGGCGATCGGGCTGATGCGCGACTGGTTGCGCGACGATATTGGCGAGCCCCTGGCCGTACCGTTCGACGGAACCGTGCCGGTCTATTGCACCTGGTACGCCTATTCGCAGGACATCAGCGCAGAAAAGATCGAGCGCGATGCAGTGCTGGTACGCGAACTCGGTTGCCGCGCCGTGATCATCGACGACGGCTGGCAGAAGCTGGGCAATGGCCGCTGGTATGCCGGATGTGGCGACTGGGTGGCCGACCCGGTAAAATTCCCCGATATGCGAGCGCATGTCGGCAAGCTGCATGAGCTCGGTCTGTCGGTCATCCTCTGGGTGGCGCCGCTGCTGCTGGGCGAGAACAGCGATGTCTTTGCGCGGCTCAAACCCTTCGCGCCCTATTACAACGGGGACGGCTGGCGTTGCTCGGCGCTTGATCCGCGCTACCGCGAGGTGCGGGATCACTTTGTCGAAACCTGCATCCGGCTGGTGCGTGACTATGGTGTGGACGGGCTGAAGCTCGACTTCCTCGACGGCGTTGTCGCCTACCAGGGCACCGCGACCGGCGGCGATATCCCAGATGTCGGGCAGGCCATCCACGCCACGCTGGTGCAGTTGCGCGAGGGGCTGAAAGACGCAGGGCTCGACGAGGTGCTCATCGAATTCCGGCAGGCCTACATCGGACCGGCTACCGCGCCCTACGCCAACCTGCTGCGGGTCGGGGACTGCCCAGTCGACGCCAACCAGAACCGCCGGGCCACCGTCAACATGCGAATGATCGCTGCTGGCCAAGTCATCCATTCCGATCCCACGGTGTGGGACCACCGTGCCGGAGCCGAACCAGCAGCGCGGCAGCTGCTGAACGCCTATTTCAGCGTGCCGCAGATCTCCATGGATATTACCAGCCTGCCGCAGGTGCAGCGCGACGCCGTGCACACAGTGTTGTCCACCTGGATGGAGGATCGCGAGACGGTGCTCTTCGGTCAGTTGCAGGCGGGGCTGCCTACGGAGGGCTATCCCGTGCTGCAGGCCCGGCATGAAGACCGGCTGGTCGTCGGCGTGTACCAGCCGCTGGTGGTGGATATCGACCTCGACGGCATTGACGAGTTAAGGCTGCTCAATGCGACTTCCCACGACCGGATCGTTGTGCGATGGACCGGTAGGCGCGCGCGGCTGAGGGGCGTAGCCCACTCCGCCCGGGGGGATGCCGGCACGGAGATCGAGGTTGTCGCGACGCAGGGGCTCACCGAGCTGCAAATACCGGTCTCGGGTATCGCCACCTTGCAGGTCTTGAACGAGTAACGATCGAGGAACGGTGGACAGGTCCGACGACAGCAAGGGACCGCGCGGTCAACGCGGCCGCACAGGCGGAACGGACGGGGTGGCCCCTCGCCCCCGCCCCCGCTCGCCTGCCGCCAATATCGGCCTTGCGGCGATCGCCGAACTGGCCGGTGTGAGCGAGGCGACGGTCAGCCGCGTCCTTAACCGTAAATACGGGGTTTCGGCGGCGACACGAGGCACGGTCGAGGCGGCGCTTCGCAAGGCCGGGTACGAGCGCCAGTTGAAGGGTGAGCTGGTGCTGCTGCTAGTGCCGGGTGTCGCCGAGCAGATTTTCGCCGACTTGTGCGAGGCGATCGAGAACGAGATCGCGCCATATGGGCTGCGCGCGGTGATCTGTCCCGGCACGCAGCGCGAGCGCGACTATGTCGAGGCGATGATCGATGCCGGCATCGCAGCAGTCGTCTTCCTGTCATCCAGCAATACGATGCGTAACACCGACCCGGTAGCCCGCCAGCTGCTGCAGTCGCGCGGCATCCCGTTCCTTTGCGTGAATGGCGGCTTTGCGGATATGCCCTCGCCGGTGTTTTCGACCGACGACTGGCGCGCTGCGGAAGTGGCGGTGGCGCACCTCTACGACCTCGGGCACCGGCGCATTGGCATGTGCGCCGGCCCGGTGGGCAATACGCCGGCCGACCGACGGGTTGAGGGCTTCGTGCAGGCCATGGATCGGCGCGACCTACCCAATTCCGACGATTTTGTCGTCCGGCAATACTACAATATCGAGGGCGGCCGGCACTCGGCCGAGGCGCTGCTGCAGATGGGCGTCACTGCGATCGTCGCCTCCAGCGACGACATGGCGCTCGGGGCGATCCGGGCAATCAAGCGCAACGGACTGAAGGTGCCGGCCGATATTTCGGTGATCGGCTACAATGACAGCTACATGCTGGACTTCACCGATCCGCCGCTCACGTCGGTACGGCAGCCCGTGGAGCGCATCGCCGAGAACACCACGCGCGCCATTGTCGCGCTGACGGCCAATCGCGAGTTGCCACTGACCGAAGTGCTGATCGAGCCCGAAATCCGCCTCCGCGGCTCCACCGCTCCGATCGCGGTGAGCTGACGCGTGAGATGGGTGCCTCGCGAGCGTGCAACCCCGGCTGGGTCGCAGTCATCGGCCGGGTAAGCCCCGATGAGGTCCAGTCGCGGGTTCAGTAGGCACGACTGTGCGCTGGCTACTGGGCTTGATCGGACGGCAGGCGGGCCGCATGGGTCTGCAGTCGGTTGCGGTTCTTCGGTCACCGCTTATTGTGTCACCACCTTGGCCGCCGGCCGACATTGGCGGCGGGCATCGAGTCTCCGCCAATACCGCTGGACTGTTGCAGCAAGCGGAGCATGGTGTTGCTCGCGCTGTGAGAGCAGCGCCTCCTGGCCCGGCAATCTACCCGGGCTCGTCTCAGTACACCGGAGCAATTCCGCTTCGGTGAACTGATGAGGAGAGGTGCTGTGGCCTCGAAACTTAACGATACGAAGCGATCGGTCCTTGCCGGTGCGGCCTGCCGTACCGATCTGCGTGTGCTTCCGGTGCCGGAGACCATAAGGGTGTCTGAAGCGATGGTCGACAAGATGGTTGGAGAGCTGCTCAGCGCCGGGCTGGTGGCCGAGACGGCAGCGCTCGACCACGATGTTGTGTGGCGCGACGGCGATGCGGGCAAGTTCACGCTGGTCATCACCGACGCCGGGCTGGCTGCCATCGGTATCGAGCCGGGAACGGCGCCGGTCGAACTGCCTGCGGCCATGCCGAAGACCTCGAAGCAGGACAGCATTGTTGCGCTGCTGCGCCGGCGGCAGGGCGCGTCGATCGATGAAATGACGGCTGCGACCGGCTGGCTGCCGCACTCGGTGCGCGGCTGGATGTCTGGCGCGGCGAAAAAGCGGCTGGGGCTGGAGCTGGTCTCCGAAAAGGATGGCGCGGGGACGCGCCGATATCACGTCGCGGCCCTCCGCCACAGCGCCGGAGCCTAAAACTGATGGCGGACGATCTGCACATTGTCGATCTGTCGCCGGCTGCACCGGTGGAGCCGGTCGCAGGTCACCCGCTGACCCGACATGAGGCGCTGCGGTCGGAGATCGCAGCGCTCGACCAGCTCGACCTCAAGGCGTTGTGCCAGCGCTGGCGGCAGCTCTACCGCACTGCGGCGCCAGCTGGCTTCCGACGCGACCTGCTGATCCGTGCCATCGCCTACAAGCTGCAGGAAAAGGCGCTGGGCGGTCTCGCGCCGCAGGCCCGTCGCAAGTTGCTGAAGATCGCCGCCGCCGCCGAGTCCTCCGATGGGTTCACCACCGCGGACGCACCGCGCCGTCTGCGAGCCGGCACCCGCCTGATCCGCGACTGGAAGGGAACCGTGCACACCGTCGAGGTGCTAGCGGACGGTTTTGAGTGGAGCGGTCGCCGCTTCACCTCCCTGTCGGCCATCGCCAGGGAGATCACCGGCACCAGCTGGAACGGCCACACCTTCTTCGGTGTCGGCAGAGCGAAGCGCGAGAAGGTCAGCGACGATGCGTGAGTCGCCCCCCAACAAGCCGCTGCGCTGTGCCATCTACACTCGCAAGAGTTCGGAAGAAGGCCTCGAGCAGGACTTCAACTCGCTCGAAGCCCAGCGCGAGGCCTGCGAGGCGTACATAAAATCCCAGGCCCATGAGGGCTGGGTGCTGGTTCCCGACCACTTCGACGATGGCGGTTTCTCGGGTGGCAACACGGATCGCCCCGGTCTCACCCGCCTGATGGACAAGGTCCGGGCCAGAGAGATCGACGTCATCGTCTTTTACAAGATCGACCGGTTCTCCCGGAACATCACCGACTTCGGCCAGCTCGCCGAAACGCTGGAGCAGTACGGGGTGTCGTTCGTCTCCGTCACCCAGTCCTTCAACACCAAAGACTCGATGGGCCGGCTGATGCTGAACGTCCTGCTCAGCTTCGCGCAGTTCGAGCGCGAGCTGACCGGCGAGCGGATCCGGGACAAGGTCGCCGCATCGAAGAAGCGCGGCATGTGGATGGGCGGACCCATCCCGCTCGGCTACGACGTCAGGGACAAGGCCCTGGTCATCAACGAGGCGGAAGCCGCGACGATCAGGAAGATCTTCGAACTCTATCTCGACCTCGGCAGTGTCCGGCTGGTCGAGGAGGAGCTGCGCACGCTCGGTCTCACCACCAAATCCTATGTTGCAAAGTCCGGTCGGCAGATGGGCGGGCTGAACTTTACCCGCGGGCACCTCTACAAGATCCTCGGCAATGCGCTTTACGCCGGTGCGGTCTCGCACAAGGGCAAGAAGCACAAGGGTCTGCACCAGCCCATCATCGACCGGCCAACCTGGAACCGGGTGCAGCAGCTGCTGCGGCTCAACCGGCAGGGCGAGCGCAAGCGCGTCAATGCCAAGCACCCCAGCCTGCTCAGCGGTCTCGTTGTCGACGAGTTCGGCAACAGGCTCACCTCCACCCATACGGTGAAGGACGGCAGGCGCTACCGGTACTATGCCAGCACAGCATCGGCAGCCCGCGGTGCACACAACCGGCCGACGAGCAGCTATCGGCTGGCGGCGACCGAGATCGAGCCGGTGGTGATCGATGCCATCGTCTGCCTGTTCGCCGACCAGCCGCGGCTGATGACGGCACTGGGGCTCACGGCAGCGACGCCCAACGAGGTCTCGACCGCGCTCGATCTTGGCCAGGCGCTGTCGGTTGAGCTGCAGCACGGTCTGCCGACCCAGCAGCGGGCGTTGCTCGAGCAGCTGGTCGACAAGGTTCAGATCAGCAAGGACCGGTTGCGCATCGAGCTGAACCCGACCGAGCTGCGCTGGCGGCTGCTCGGGGACGATACGGTGATGCACGAGCCGATTGTACTCGAGGTGCCGATGGACGCAGTCCGGCACGGGGTCGAGACGCGACTGGTCGTCGAAGCGCCGCATCGCACCACCGATCGCCGGACCAACGACAACGCACTCATCCGCGCCGTTGCCTGTGGGCGGGCGTGGTTCGAGGAACTGGCCAGTGGCAAGGCGGCAAGCTTCCGGGAGATCGCCGAGCGGGCAGGGGTCACCGACCGGTACGTGCGCCGGGTGGTGAACCTGGCGTTTCTGGCGCCGGACGTGGTTGAGGCCGTCCTCCGGGGTGAGCAGCCGGCGGGGATGTCGGTCAAGGCGCTGACGGTTGACGGAGACGTGCCGGTGGTGTGGGCGAGCGTGCGCTGACTACGCCCAAAATTAGACTCTACACATTGTACACCTTGCTCGGGTCCTTAGCGCTTCTAAACACGTTTGCTTTTGGTGTCTTTTGAGGCCAACGCGGAACTTCGCGAGCGCGGCCATAAATGGGTTCCGAGCGGTTCTAGCGCAGCAGATACTGGGAGATCGTCGTGAATGAAACTCACAGAGGCACGTTCCCCACTCTGCTCGCTTCAGGCGCAAGTGCCGCCTTTCGAGCGGTTCTCCGTTCGATAGACAGTGGTTCCCGGCGGGACCATCCACGAAGCTTGACCCACTCCCGGAAGAGGCGACTAGCAGCCTATACCAAGACGCACTAGTGTCATGTTGGGGAAAGTAATTTGGGGGAGCTATGCGAGCTAGACTAGGGCCCGCTCCAGCGGTTTTCGTCGTGCAGGTGATGAGCGCAAGCACATTTGGAGGTGCTGTTGCGCAGGACGTGGTGCCAGTTACCGAAGGCGCCGATCCATCCGACACCTCCTTGGCAACCGCCCAGACAGTTGCTCAGACGCCCCTTCCTGTACCCCCACCTTCATTGGATGCCACAATTCTAGTTGCGGCGCTCGTAGTAAGCCTTTGCGTTGCGGCCGCCGCATTGGGACTTGCGCTGCGCCTAATGTACTGGCGAATGGCGTTGAAGGACGGTCAGACCTCAATAATCCCCGACCTGGTGATCAGAGCCTTTCTTCGTCAAGGCGAGGCGATCCGCTCACTGACCAAGTCGACGACAAACCATGCAAGTTCGGTGGATGAGTTCGGGCGCGACGCGTTGAGAGAAATAGCCGAGGTTAAAGAAAGCCTCGCCATATTCTCAAGCAGCCTGTCGATGAAGGATCAAGAGATAGATCGACTGCGCAAGGGCGGAGATGCAAAGATATTCCATCGGTTCCTGGACCGTTTCGTAAGACTCCACAGGGCCGTTGGGGAGGAGATCGAGGATGCCACGGCTGGAGGAGAGCGAGTGGAACGACTTCGCAGCTTGTTAGCGTTGTTGGAGGACGCGCTTGCAGAATGTGGAGTGACAACTTTCTCGCCTCGTGTCGGAGAGTCATTCCGGAGTGCGTTTGGTGTCGCCAGCGCGCCGAGTGTGGTGGCGACCAGCGATATCGCTCTTGACATGACAGTGGCTGGCGTAATCAGCGCTGGCTATGCACTCGCAACCGCCGAGGGGCCCGTTTGTCTAAGGCCTTCCTCGGTCTCAATCTACAAGTATGGAACGACGGAGTAACGCATGGGCGCGGTAGTGGGCATCGACCTTCGAACGACGTTTTCTGCGGTAGCTCAGTTGGACGAGACCGGACGACCGATGATTGTAAGGACTGCAGATGGCAGTAATATCACGCCGTCGGTGGTGGCATTTTCCGGCGCCTCGGTGCTCGTTGGTGCCGAAGCGCGCCGAACCATTTTCCTAGACCCCAATACGTTCGGCCGCTTCAAGCGGGATATGGGGACCGCCACGAAGTTCGATGTTGGCGGCACGGTTCACACACCTACGTCCCTTAGTGCGCTGGTCCTCAAAAAGCTCGTTTCCGAAGCAGAGCGCCAGATAGGCTCCATTTCCGAGGCCGTGATTACGATTCCCGCGAACTTCGCAAATGAAGCGAGGGAAGCGACACTTGAGGCCGCTAGGATGGCGGGGATCAATGTTAAGCACATCATAAACGAGCCAACGGCCGCGGCGCTATACTATGCCCAATTTTCTGGAAAGGAGTTGGCAGGTACATTTGCCATCTACGATCTCGGAGGCGGCACTTTTGATGTTTCGATTGTTCGCGTGACGGGAAACGATGTGGAGGTCCTGAGTACAGAGGGTGTCAGCAAGTTGGGCGGAGACGATTTCGACGCCAAGCTTCATCAACTCATCGCTGCAAAGTACAAAGCGGCGACGGGGTTCGACCTGGACGCCACCGAGTACACAAGGGCCGACGCCGAGACTGACAAAAAGTCCCTCAGCCAACGCGAAACGGTGCTGGTGAGGGCGACGGGTGGCGGTGGACGGCAGCAGATTGAGGTCCGACGTCGGGAATTCGAGGACGCAATCTCGACGTACCTAGCTCAGGCAGAAATGCTCTGTGAGGCAGCAATCGCAGGCGCGGGCGTCTCGCTTGATGACATTCAGGCCATTATTTTGGTGGGCGGTAGTACGCGTGTCCCTGCCGTACAGCAGAGCGTCGCGAAGGCATTCAACAAGCCGCCTACCACGTTCGCCAACCCAGATGAGGTAGTTGCGCTGGGGGCTTCGCTCTATGCCGCTCTCAAGACGACGTCGAGCAACCTGAATGTCATTTTATGCCCAGAGGGACATTTTCCTTCGAGACGCTTCAACTTCGCGATGTTGCGTCTCTGGACATAGTCACGGAGGACAACAAGGCGTCGATCGCCGGTAAGCTAGGCTGGGGAGCGGCGGGCCTCGTTGTGCTCGGCCCGTTGGGTTTGCTCGCAGGGGTCCTGGGTGGTGGTAATAAGCGAGATCGCATCATGGCGATCTCAACGCGAGACGGTCGCAAGGCGCTGATCAAGGGGCATGTGAAGGAGGCTGAGATGCTGATGGCTGCCGCCTTCCAGAACCAGATGGGCGTCACAAAAGTGATCGATGCACAAAAGAGAGAGGCGATCGGCCGCTAGGCTGTCAGAACGGCAGTCGGTCGATGTTCCCTCGAATAAACGTCATCAGCGCGATGGCGTCCGACAATCCCGCCAAGCCGGCCTCATTGTCTCGCGAATAGTCATATGGCCACTCGACGTAACGAACCACGACCTTGGTTCCCTTGGACAAGGCGCCAACGATCGAACCGGAAGCGCATCCCTCCCGATCTGTGGTCACCGCCCCTTGCCCGTCCACGCGTATGGCTCCCGTCCTTCCTGGGAAGTCATGGCCAATGATGCAGACGCTCGTAGGGCTCGCGCTAGTGCCATACCAAATCAGGAGCCGAGCATCGTGCGAGGTAATCTCGCAGTTTCTCTTGTCCGTAATCTTGTCCTTGGTACAACCGATACTCCAGCCGCTGGCTACCGAGGGGCCCGGAACATCAATGCCGCCGCTTCCATCGCCGAAGATGTCGTAGTTATACCCTCCTGGCGACTTCCCCTCCCTCTTTGGGCCGGTGGAGTACTTGCCTATCGAGGCGCCTGGTACAATTCGCTCCCCCGGCTGCCATCCGTCACTGACCACTACCCCGCTCAACTTGGCGAGATCCACCTGTCGCCCGAATTGAGCCGTCGACGCGCAGGCCGCCAACAGCAGCGGCGCAACAAGACCAAATAACCACGCCAGCTTCATCACGCCCCCTAGTTGCGGGGACGGTATGCCATAGGGGCCTCAATTGGAAGATATCGCCCTGCTAGGCCTCGGCGTCACAAATGAGCCGGTGGTCAAGGCGACGAAGGACCTCAAAGCCTTTGACCAGCAGGCCGACGAGATCGAGAAGTTGCCGGACAAAGGGCTGGAAGGCACCGCTGCTCTTCTGGCGAGGGATATGGGCTGCTCGGCGCACCCGCTTGATCCGAATGCCTCGATGTGGACGATCTGGACCGGTCCGCAACGTTGTCGGAGCGCACGAGGGCGCATCGACGAGATGGGCTCGGCGCCATCGCCCTGCTTGGTTCGCCTTCGCGCTGCGGGCATCAGCCTGCCAAACGGGGGTCAGGGGTTCTCACGGCGATCCGAGGTGGCTGCAGCGTCCCTTGAAGTACCGAGGTGAAGCAGAAGCTCTGTTGGAACTGAGCGGGCCAAAACGACAACGGCCCCGAGAGGGCCGCTGCAAAGTCACTCGAGAAGCGATCTGCGATCGGGGATGACATCATGCGCATCGGCAGGTGCTCGCCGAAAGCGCGAGGGGTCAGGGCGCCACTGGCCGATAGGTCAACCGTATCGCGGAAATGGCCATCTCAGAATCAGGGCTGTTGCACGCGCTTTTGCGCCCGGAATCGCGCTCTGGTGAGACGGTTGCAGACGCCAAAATCGAGGCTAAGGCATTGATATTACGTATGGACCCGTCGCAGCTAGGGAACTAGTCCAAAGCAGCAGACTGCGTGGCGGTGGATGTAGTCAGCTGCGAAACGGTCTGAGCCGATCGGCCGGTATTCTGCGCCGCCGTCACGAAGCTGCAAGCCATTGAAACGAAGAGGTGTTTTGTTTGGCGATGCGGGAGCAATCTCTATGGCCGCACCTCAGCTAGGCGAGCTTCAGAATCGTCCAGGTGTCACTGCCGCAGGTGTTTGATGGGTTGGTGTGAGAGGTGACTTGGGCGGAGAGTGAGGTCCTCGTCGGCACGGCCCATCACGACACAGTTGGAAACCGCCGGGAAATGCTCGAATTCGTCCTGTATGTTGACAGCCGAAATCATAGCAGTCAGTTGAATGGCATTGCGTGATAGCCACAAAAGGAATGATCTACGTACCATGGACATCGCCTTGGCCAAGACGTTCCTTGAGATCGCTGAGACCGGCAGTTTTGTTGCTGCTGCGGGACGTTTGAACGTAACACAAACCGCCGTCAGCGCGCGCGTCCATGCGCTTGAAGAGCAACTGGGGCGGAGGCTTTTCGTCCGCAACAAGTCCGGCGCCCGCCTGACTCCCGCCGGCGAGCGCTTCGTACGACATGCCCGGACCCTGGTGCAGGTTTGGGATCGCGCGCGCCAACAAGTCGGTCTGCCGCAGGGTCGGGTCGATATCGCCAGCGTCGGCGCCGAGATCAGTCTTTGGAACCCGATCCTGGCGGATTGGCTGGTGTGGATGAGGCACGAGGCGCCGGACATTGCGTTGCGAGCGGAGGTGGACACACCATCGCGGTTGCTCGAGGCGGTGCACAACGGCGCCCTCGACCTCGCGGTACTCTATGAGCCGCCGCCGCAAGGCGGAAACACCGTCGTCGAGCTGCTGACCGAGGAGAAGCTGGTCATGGTGACGTCGTCACCGGACGGGCGCCGAGGGGGGGCTGAGGACTATGTCCAGGTGGACTGGGGACCATCGTTCCAGGCCAGTCATCAGGCGGCATTTCCGGAGATTGCCAGCCCGGGCGTGATGATCTCGCATGGCCCGCTGGCGCTGCTCTACCTGACCCGGGTCGGCGGATCTGGCTACCTCCGGCTCAGCGTCGTGCAGCCACACCTCGATGCGGGAACCCTACGCCGCGTAGCTGACGCGCCAGAGTTCTCCTATTCGGTGCATATGATCTACTCGAGTCGCACCGAACCGGGACTTATCGGCCGGATGCGGCGTGGTTTTCGATCGGCCGCGTCGCCTGCGACGCACCACCGCGCCTCTTTCTGATCTCCACCAGTCGCTCTGCTTCGATGCGTGCCGTCATCTGCGCCAGTTGATCGCGGACTCCCCCCTCGGCGATCCTTGGGATGATTGCGCCGAGCCGCCCCAGGATCGAGGCGAAGAGCAGCGAGATATCCACCGTCGACAAGCGGAGCTGCGGAATGACGGCCGAAGGCCGGGGAAGGCCACTGCTCAGCGAGCTGGCAAGCAGCCGTAGCCGCAGCGCCCAGCCGGCGACCTGCATCGCGCTCGGCGCGAACGGAGGGATCGATGTGGCACGCACGGGCGGGGGAAGTAGCGCGACCCGCAGGGCGGTCTGCATGTCACCAGCCAGCATCCAGAGATCGACCGATAGCTGCTCATCGTCGAGCAACCCCATATACACTCCCGACATCTCGTGGGCGTAGCAGGCGGGCGAGCTGGGCTCCGGTATCTCGGTCCTATCGGGCGAGATGGCGATCAGGTCCTCGGCCTCAGTGACGATGGCCCGCAGCCGATCTCCCGCCGGAATTATCGCCGTGATACTTCCGACTCCAGTGCCAGCGTACAGCGCCATCGACTCGAAATCGCCGGTCATCGAGCGCAGGGGCGAGTCGGTGCTGAACAGGTAGATCGGGCGTTTGCCCTCAGCCCCGATGACGACGCTTGCCGCAGTGTGGGGGTCGCCGCGGGCACCGCTGGTGGTGGCGCTTCGCAGCACCCGGACCGGTGCTCCGGGCGGCCAGTTGATGTGAAAGCTGCTGGTCAGCAGCGTGTCGCTCGCTTCGGCCGCCTGCAGGCGCTGCTTGTGGTAGCCATGCGCGAAGGACTCGTCGGTGGCGATCATCGCCGTGCCCAGCACAACACCTTGGGCGCCGAGCGCCATTGCGGACACCAGGTCGCTGCCGCTGGCGATACCACCGGCCGCGAGTACTGGGACATGAACGGCGCTGGCGACCTCGGGGAGCAACTCGCGCAGCGGTCGCACGCCGCGGACGTGACCACCAGCCTCGCGGCCCTGAGCGATGATGATGTCGACCCCGGCTCGTTCCGCTGCGATCGCCTCATCGACCGAGCCGACCTGGTGCACCACCAGTATCCCGGCGTCGCGAAGGCGCGCGGTCAGCCATTCATCCAGGTCCCAGAACGTTCCAACCACGGGTACCCCGAGCCGGATACAGGTCGTGACCTGGTGCTCAAGCAGGACCGGGTCGGTTGCGGCAGGGATGATGTTCACGCCGAAGCGCCGGTGACCGAGATCACGCAGGCGTTCGATCTCGCGAACGATCAGTTCGGGCGGCTCGCGCACCATGCCGAGAAAGCCGAAGCCACCGGCCTCGGTGACCGCAGCAACCAGTTCAGATCGAGAGACGCCGCCCATGCCGGCGAGCACCACCGGCACCGTGCAGCCCAGCAACGCGCAAAGCGGGCTATTTCGAAGGTTTGGCATGGCCGGCTTCCGTGTCGGCCTCGAGATACTCTGCAAGCACCCGGGCGTGGTTGTGGACAGGATCGTGGGCGGCATAGATCAGCGTCAGCGGGCCGGCCGCGGCGAGGTCGCGAAGCTGGGCCACCGCCGCGGCGTTGCGCTCGAGTTCGTCACGGTAGCGGCGACGGAAGTCGACCCAGCGCACCGGATCGTGGCCGAACCACTTTCGCAGGAGCGGAGTGGGTGCGACGTCCTTGAGCCACAACGCGATGTGGGCCTCTGCCTTGCTGACGCCTCTCGGCCATAGCCGATCGACCAGCACCCGGGTGCCGTCGCCATTGCCGACCGGCTCGTAGATGCGCTTGATTGGGAAGTGGAGCCCTGTCGATGGCATCTGATGGCTCACTCGTCTGTGTCGGTGGCGGTCAGTTGCCAGGCGGGAGTCGCCGACCGGAGCTCGCGCTCGAAGGTCCAGATCTCCGCGATATCGACGACCCGACCGGGATCTCCCGCCACCACCCTGGCGTCGCAGTCGCGGGTCACCGACACCATCTCACCGACGAATCGGACATCGATCGAGGCCCGGCCGCCCGCGAGTTCGGCGTTGACAATGTCACAAGCGCGAAGGCCGATGAAGGTCAGTTCGATCGTCTCGTCGCGCGCCTGCCGCTCGGCGATGGCTTCTGCGAAGGCGTCGCGAACGCCGTCCGAGAGCAGGTAGCCATACGGCGCGAGATCGCCGCTGGCGAAGGCACCGACGATCACTTCGTAGCTGAGCCTGGCGCCGGCGAGGAACGTGTCAATGCTGCGATAGCCGCAAGCCGAACAGATACGGTTCAGGACCCTGTCGAGCGGCAGCGCCGCTTCCTGCGTTTCGGCGCTCGGCGTGATCCATCCCACGCCACCAAGGTTGGCCGACAGCAAGGGTTGCAGCGCTGGCTCGTCGTGCCGTTCGGATGGCGGCGGCTGCGCGGCGAAGTAGATGCCCCACGAGGCGATCACGGCCACGATCATCAACAGGTAGTCGAACAGTCCGAACTCGTTCATTTCCGATCTCCTTCGGTTCGGCGGCGAGGCCGCGTCAGGCGGCTACTCGATGCGCACGAGGGTATTGAACTGGTGGGTCGGTGGAGGCGACGACAGCGTCCACTCGAGCGTTGTGGCGCCTTCACCCCAGGGATTGCCCAGGGCAGGGCGTTTCCGCACAAAGGCCTCGGCTACTGTAACGAGGAACAGCAGGACGCCGGCGGTGGAGATGTAGGCGCCGATCGAGGACACCAGGTTCCAGAACGCGAAGGCATCGGGGTAGTCGACATAGCGCCGGGGCATGCCGGCGAGGCCGAGGAAGTGCTGCGGGAAGAACACGATGTTCACCCCGACGAACATCAGCCAGAAATGCCATTTGGCGAGCCTCTCGCTGTAGAGATAGCCGCTCATCTTCGGGAACCAGTAGTAGAAGCCGGCGAAGATCGCGAAGGCCGAGCCCAGCGACAGCACATAGTGGAAATGCGCGATGACGTAGTAGGTATCGTGCAGCGAGTGGTCGACGCCGGCGCTGGCGAGGACAACGCCCGTCACGCCACCGACCGTGAACAGCAGGATAAAGCCCATCGCCCAGAGCATCGGCGCCCTGAATGTCACCGAGCCGCCCCACATCGTGGCGATCCATGAGAACACCTTCACGCCGGTAGGAACGGCGATGACCATCGAGGCGGTCATGAAGTAGGCCTGGACGTCCTTCGACAGACCGGAGGTGAACATGTGGTGGGCCCACACCACGAAGCCGATCAGCCCGATCGCCAGCATGGCGTAGACCATGGCGAGATAGCCGAAGATCGGCTTCCGCGAGAAGGTCGCGATGACATGACTGACGATGCCGAAGGCGGGCAGGATCATGATGTAGACTTCGGGATGACCGAAGAACCAGAACAGGTGCTGGTAGAGCACCGGATCGCCCCCGCCTTCCGGCGCGAAGAACGTGGTGCCGAAGTTGCGGTCGGTGAGCAGCATGGTGATCGCCCCCGCCAGCACCGGCAGCGACAGCAGCAGCATGAAGGCGGTGACCAGCATGGCCCAGGCGAACAGCGGCATCTTGTGCAGCGTCATCCCTGGCGCACGCATGTTGAAGATCGTGGTGATGAAGTTGATGGCACCGAGGATCGAGGAAGCGCCGGACAGGTGGATCGACAGAATGACGAAATCGACGGCTGGGCCGGGCTGGCCCGTGGTCGAAAGCGGCGGGTAGAGCGTCCAGCCGCCGCTATGGCCGGTGGAGCCGGGCGGTCCTTCCATGAACAACGAAATCAGGAACAGCGCGAACGCGGCGACCAGCAGCCAGAACGAGATATTGTTGAGCCGTGGGAAAGCCATATCCGGTGCGCCGATCAGGATTGGCACGAACCAGTTGCCGAAGCCGCCGATGAGGGCGGGCATCAGCACGAAGAAGATCATCACCAGCCCATGGGCCGAAACGACTGCGTTGTAGAGGTCGGTGTTGTGGAACAGCTGCAGTCCGGGCTGCTGCAGTTCGATGCGCATCAGCAGCGACAGCGCGGTTCCGAACAGCCCTGCAACAATCGAGAAGATCAGGTAGAGGGTGCCGATGTCCTTGTGATTGGTGGAAAACAGCCAGCGCCGCACGAACGCCGGGGGAGGCGTGGTTCCAAGCGCTGCGATATCCATTTGGCTCTCCGGAACAGCTTCTTCGCCGAGGCGCTGGTCCGCTCTGCAGGCGTCTGCGGGAGAGGGCGGAGCGTCTCTACGCTCTGGAGCAGCCTATGAGTAGATAAAAATACAGACAACCGAATTTAATGATCGGTTGAATACAAAATAATTGTAGTAAAGGGATGGGCTGTCCTATGCTTCGGCTTCTCACGGCTCCGGCGGCTGGCCTGGTCATACAGCTCCTCGGTCCGATCACGTGCCTCGCAGGCAAACGCCACCTGAATGTGCTATTCTCGTCCTCTAGGCAGCAGATCGTGACGTTCATCTTCGATGGCCGCTGTGTGGTCAGTCCACCGTCGCAGAGCGACCACGACGGCGGAGGAGGCTCGTCAGGCGGGAGCGCTCGCGAGCGACCGAACCAACTGGTGCCCGGGAACATCATGGATGAAACCGTTCGAAAACGTCGCGCCTGGGTAGCAGGCCTCAAGGCGGCTGGCTCCCTCGTCAAGCTCCAGCTTTTCGTCACAGACGTCGCGGAACACCCGCGTGACCCCGACCATGTCGCAGACCTGAGGTGATAGCCGCAAGGAACGCACGCCGGCAGACTTCAGCCTCGGGACGTCGGTCAATAGCGATTGGCAGGTGCTGGACATGGTCTGCACGCCGTTGAGGGCGAGGAAGGGCTGATTGTCGAGTGTATCGACTTCCAGGCCATCGGGGTCCTCGCCGCAGACGAAGTGACAGTTGTCCTTGGTCAACCCCTTGAGCCGTGCATGCGCGCAGCGCGCGGAGATGGCGAGTGGCACCCGCCCAAATGCGAAGATCTCGAAAGCAAGTTCAGGCGCGCCGGCAACGATGGCCCGAATGGACGCGGCCGGGAGTTCGGGGGGTAGACAGATTGAGGTTGCGCCACCCTTGGCGAGCACGCGCGCTGTCGCCGCGTTGTAGACATTGAGCATCGGGCCGATGGTGTGGGGGCGGCCACGCATGGCGCCGTGCGCCGCCATTTCGCCGGCCTCCGTCTGGAAGTCGTTCTGCGCTGCCAGCCGCCGTATGGTCTTCATCTCCCGTTCGAGCGTGGCAAGTGCCAGCGAGGCGAGGCGGACATCCTTGCCAGCGGAGGTCAGCCGGTCAGTGACCTCCCAAAGGGTGTCGGCATGAAAATGATCCCGCTTGGAACAGACCACCTCACCCAGCACGACGGTGTCGACGGCTGCTTCGTCAGCGATCCGGAAGTAGAAATCTCGCCACCTAGTGTCGTCCCATAGATAGAGCAGGGGTCCGAGTGTCAGGCCCAGACGGGAATGCGGCATGCCAGTCATCTCCAGCGTTTGTCGTATGAGCCTTCAGTGGTTTTCTGGCCCTCGCTCAGCCTACGCAGTGCACTGCCGTCCCGGGGCGATGGATCGGCAGCCTCAACTGCGACGAGGCGCTTTCGGATTTCCTTCACCACTTGCGAGATATAGGCGCGCCCCCTCTGCCGCCCTTCAATCTTGAGCGCCGAGACACCAGCCGCACGCAGCGCGTCAAGTTGTGAGAGGATATCAAGGCTGACGGGGTCTTCGAAGATGTAGCCGGTCGTATCGTCTGCGGTGAAGCGGCCCTTACAGAGCGTCGGATAGCCAGTGGGCTCGGATTTTGGAAAACGGTTGATGGTGAAGGCACCCAGCTCGGACACCATCTCGTCGGCGTCCTGGCGGTAGCGGACATGGCTGGCGGGGGAGCATACGCCATGCATGTTGGGTGATTTTCCCGTCGCATAGGACGAAAGCGAGCAGCGGCCCTCCTCCATCACGCATAATCCGCCGTAGACAAACACTTCCGTTTCGCACGCGACCTTGCCCGAGATCGCCGCGACCTCGGCAACAGTCAGCACGCGCGGCAGCACCACCCGACGGATCCCAAACGCTTCGATAAGGAAGTTGATGTGGTCGGCGTTGGCGGCTCCGGCCTGCACTGAAAGGTGGCGTCGCAGTTGCGTGTGCCTCTCAGCCGCGTAGGCGAGCAGCCCAAGGTCGGCAACGATGATGGCATCGGCACCAAGGTCCGCTGCATCGTCCACGGCCCTGTACCACAGGGCCTCGTTGCCTGCGCGCATGAATGTATTGATGGCTACGAGCGTCTTGACGCCGCTGTCCTTGGCATGGAGCGCACACTCCGCCAGTTCATTGCGGTTGAAATTCAGGCCAGGAAAGTTGCGGGCGTTGGTTTCGTCTCTGAACCCGCAATAGACCGAGTCGGCACCAGATTCGACAGCATCCCGGAAGGCGGCCGGCGTCCCGGCAGGGCAGATCAGTTCCATTGTTGGACACCCCTGGAGAGAAGGAAGGTTCGGAGCGCCTGCAGACCTGCCTCGACAGGTTTGCGGAAAGGCCCAGTGTCGGGCGCCAAGTCTGTCGGCAGATCGATCCGGCAGTCGTCCATGGCGTTTCGGAGCGCAATAATCGCCTCCATATCGCCATCGATCGAAAGGTCACGCGCAAAGAACTCGGCATCACCATCCAGGCGGCCTTCTGCGAGGGCGAGCAAAGTAACGATGGGACCCGAAATGCCGACATCGGCGCGAACAGTTCGCCCTGATCTCAGGACCGTGACTGTCCCGCCGCGGGGTGCGATCACGAAAGTGAGTGGAAGATCGGTTGGCGTGAAGGCGAAGGATTTCGCCGTATGCTCGCCGAGGCGGTCGAAGAGCTTTGGATGCCTGGCGAGGACCCGGGCAAGCGCCGCATTGGTCACAGCCTGAACGAGTCCAAGCGGGATGGGTCGGCCCAGATACCGTGCACCCGCCGGAAGCTTCATCATTCCACCGTCTCCCGATTTGGTATGGCCGGCAGGTTAGGACGCCCGACCGTGCCGGAACTTGTCCCAAGACAAAGACCGCCCGGATTGTGAGGCGCATTGGCGAGAGCATCCTTCCTGGGCGCGGCATGATGAAAACGGCTTCCGACCTGCAGAGCTTCCTCGACAGACTCGAACATCGTGGGCTGCTGCGCCGTATCACCGCGCCGATCTCCATTGTTCATGAGATCACCGAAGTCCATCGGCGCGTGCTGGCGCTTGGCGGTCCGGCGCTGCTGTTCGAGAACGCCGTGGCGGCGGACGGCAAGCCAGCGGAAATGCCGGTCGTCGTCAACTTGTTCGGCACCAAGGAGCGTATCGCTCTGGGGCTTGGCCTGGAGCCGGCGGAACTCCCCCAACTGGGTGAGACGCTGGCCTTCCTCCGGCAGCCGGAAGGGCCGACGACGATGCGGGCGGCATTGGCGAAGCTGCCGGTCGTCAGGGCGGCACTGTCGATGGGGACGCACATCGTGGTCCGCCCACCAGTGCAGCAGAGGGTCCGGCAGGGTGAGCAGATAGATCTGGGGCGCCTCCCGGTACAGTGGTGCTGGCCTGGCGAGCCGGCACCACTGATCACTTGGCCACTGGTCATCACCCGGTCGCCGGACGACCCAGCCGACATCAATGTCGGCATATATCGCATGCAGGTGCTGGGCAGGGACCAACTGCTCGTCCGCTGGCTGTCGAACCGCGGTGGCGCCCGGCACCACCGCCTCTGGGCGGCCAAAGGTCTCGACATGCCGATTGCCGTCGCCATCGGCGCCGATCCGGCGACTATCCTGGCAGCTGTCATGCCGCTGCCCGACGGCATGAGCGAACTGGCCTTCGGCGGCGTGCTGAGAGGAAGCAAGACCCGTGTCGCAACAGGGATTTCGGTGGACCTGCCGGTTCCTGCCGATGCGGAAATCGTGCTGGAAGGTGCGGTCTCGCGTACCGACACGGAGGCGGAGGGGCCCTATGGAGACCACACCGGTTACTACAATTCGGTCGAGCCCTTCCCGGTGGTGCGGCTGAGCGCGATCACCAGCCGGGAGCGGCCGGTCTATCTCTCCACCTTCACCGGTCGACCACCCGACGAACCCTCGGTCCTTGCCGAAACCATGACCGAGCTGTTTCTCCCCATCGTGCGACGGCAGTTTCCCGAGATTCGTGACCTCTGGCTGCCGCCGGCGGCGTGCTCGTACCGCGCCATGGTGGTTTCGATCGACAAGCGCTACCCCGGTCAGGCGCGCCGGGTGATGATGGGGCTGTGGTCGGTGCTCCCGCAATTCACCTACACCAAGCTGATAGTCGTGGTGGATCCCGACATCGATGTCCGCAACTGGTCCGACGTCGTCTGGGCCATCTCGACGCGCTTCGACGCATCGAGGGATGTAGTCAGTATTGTCGATACGCCAATCGACTACCTCGATTTCGCTTCGCCCCGCCCTGGCCTAGGTGGCAAGATCGGCTTGGATGCAACCAACAAGATTGGTCCTGAAACCGACCGTGAGTGGGGCAGGGTCCTCACCATGTCTCCTGACATCGTCCAGCGGATCGATGCGCTCTGGAACGAACTGGGCCTTGGCGAGCCGCCGCAAGAGGGCAGGTCATGACGCAGCGCGTTGTTGTCGGCATTTCGGGCGCCTCTGGAGCGGCTATCGGTCTCAGGATACTCGAGCGGCTCGCGGCGCTTGATACGGTTGAGACACACCTGGTCATCTCTGATGCCGCCGAGAAGACGTTGTTGCACGAGGTGGGACCTCACGCCTTAGCCCGGGCTTGGGAACTAGCCGATGTTCGACATGACAGCACCGCTATCGGCAGCACGATTGCCAGTGGCTCGTTTCGGACCGCCGGCATGATCGTCGCGCCCTGTTCGATGCGGACGCTCTCGGCGATCGCCTCGAGCCTGTCTGACAACTTGCTGGTTCGGGCCGCTGACGTTCATCTCAAGGAGCGGCGCCGGCTGGTCCTGCTCACGCGGGAAAGCCCGCTCCACCTCGGTCATCTCAGGTCCATGCTGCAGGCTACCGAGATGGGAGCCGTCGTAGCGCCTCCGGTGCCGGCCTTTTATCTACTGCCGCAGTCTATTGCCGAAATGGTGGACGCTATCGCCGCCCGGGCTATTGATCTGCTCGGCATCGATTGCGAACCACATGTCGATAGGTGGGTGGGCCTAAAGTAGTCGGTGCAACATTCGCCGCATTAATGCCGTGCCGTCGAATCCTCTTGGGCTTGCCGGTCGCTGCACATCAAGCGCCCCAACCAATCGTAGCAGCTGTCGGTGGCTGGGTCTGAGGTCCACACCGGGCCCCAAATAGACTGGATATTCACCCGAGCGACTTGGGATAGGTTGGGGCTAGCTGTCCTCTAGCGTGCTTCTTCGGTCACCGTCCTGCCAAGGGCATGCTCGACCGGCCAACGTCATCTCGATCTCGCCTTGCGAGTATCGAGTCGGGGACGAGGCCGAGTTCGACCATGTTGAGGCCGAGTGCGGCCTGCGGCGGGGCACTCCGGGGCCAGAGCGGATGATGAGTGAGCACTTGTCAGTCACTCGGATGAACGCGAAATCATTGCCCACCCGATGCGACGTCGGCTTGCGCTGAAACAAACAATGCGCTGACACGCGCATGTTGTCACAGCTATTCCCGCGGCGGAGCGCCGCAGCCCTGGCTAGAACCTGTTCATCAGCGTACCGGCGCTCAGTCGAGAGTAAACCCTCTCAAGCTGGTCCTGGCGCGCCTGACCCTCACTTGTGGCCACCGCCCGGACGGTGCTCGCGAGCATCTCCGTGACTTCGGTTATGGCGGCCGCGCTCTGCAGCGGGAACGCGACCATCGCGCACTCCAGCATGATCTCCGCCAACGCATCGATCTCGGCCGGACCGAGAAGCTGCACCGCGCGCTCAAGAAAAACCGGATCCACATCCGGTTGCTCGTCGAGGAACAGCGTGGCGGACATGAAGGCTTCCGCGCTCTGTTCCGCCTCGAGCCAACGATTGCCGACCAGCCGAGTCATGGCCGGACGGACCCTTGCATCAGCTCGTACTCGTTCGCTGAAATCGGCGAGCATGGCACGGAACTCCGAGGCCTCGATGTAGACAGAGGGAGCGGACGGCGGGAAGGGCATGAAAATCTATCGCCCCTGTTCGTCGCTGAGCTGCCGTGCCCACAAGATTCCGATGATGGCTCCTTTCACGGGGCGGAGCATCGCCAGTGGCACCATGATGGACAGCGGGATGAGCACCGACAGGTAGACGAGCGGATTTGCCCGGCCCGACACTTCCATCGCCAGCATGACCAGAATGAGGACGTGGGCAACAATCATGATGACGATGAAGGGTAGCAACAGGCCGGCGTTGTATTGTCCCAGAGGCTCTCCGCAGGCGGCGCAGCGGTCGGCTTGCTCAATGAACCGGACAAAGAGCTTTGCTTTGCCACAATTGGGGCAACGACAAACGAGGCCCCTTCGTATGGCGGGCCAAATACGATGTGCGTCTGCCCGTTCCAGGCCGGTTTTCGCCATTATGTGCAGCCTTGTTCGTGGGGTAGCGGCAGGCAACGATGTAGATCGAGGCGACCCTGCCATTCGGCAGGAGTAGCAACGTTGTCCCATCGCAAACAAGAATGTGGAACCTGCCACAGGTGCGCAGCAGCACGTCGGTCGAATTCGGAGCCGCATGAGCGGGCTGAAAGCCGGTTCACTAGGATCGGGGCGTGCAGTAGATGCCGTGCAGGGTGGTAAGTACCTTCTCAAATTCGGCGGAGGCCGACCGATAGTGGATCGACTGACCGTCCCGCCTCGCCGCTACCAGTCGCAGCGCCCTCAGCTTTGAGAGGTGCTGCGATAGCAGCGACTGGGCGAGGCCGACCTTTTCCGAAAGCTCGCCCACGCTCAGTTCCCGGCCAAGCAAATGACAGAGGATCAGCAGCCGCTTGGGATTGGCCATGGCACCGAGCAGTTCGGCTGCTTCATCGGCGCGTGGTCGAGCTCTCTGATATTCATATTTAAGTATTAGAATATTCGAATATGTATGTCGACCAAGCGCTGCAGCCGCCGCTGCCGGCGCCTTTCGGGCGTGCTGGTCGGCTCCACCCTTGCCGTGCCGCTAATGGTCTAGCTGGTTGGCGTTCCGAGCCCTCACATCGCCATCGGTACCAGTGCCCTGGCTGTGGCGGCGAACGCGGCTGCCAACCTTGTCACCCACGCGTGGCGAAGCAATGTCCTCTGGCGCTGTCCGGGGATCTATTCTGCCGCTGGCATCGGTGGCGCCTTTTTCGGTTCCTCCATCGGAAAGGTGATCGACGGTCAGAGACTGCTGTTCTTCTTCGCGCTGCTGATGCTGGTTTGTCGGTACTCTGATGCTCTGGAAGCGGAATACGGTATCAAATCCTGCCGTTGCCTGCACCATCGACAACACCCCCAAGACCATCGGCTTCGGCATGGCTACGGGAGCATTGTCGGGGTTCTTCGACATTGGCGGGGCTTCCTGATCGTCCCCGGTCTCATGGCCGCGACGGGCATGCCGATATTGGGCGTGGTCGGCTCGTCACTCGTTGCCGTCACCACTTTCGGTCTCACCACCGGAACTACGCATGGTCGGGCTTGGTCGATGGCCGCCGTCTTCGTGGTCGGCGGCGCGTATCGCGGGTCGAATGGCGGGACGGCGGGGACTGCTGAGCATCGCCTTCGCGACGATGGTCTTTATCTTCGCGATTTATGTGGCCGCGAGGTCTGCACTGGCTAACCCAGAGCATCCGAGTGCGCGGTTAGTTGATCCCTGTCAAGGACGGGGCTCGCGTTGCCTGCGAAGAGCCATCATCTGGAGACCGATCGATGAAATCTGACCTTGTCGCCCGCTACGCCAAACCGGTGCCCCGCTACACCAGCTACCCCACCGCACCGCAGTTCCGCCCCGAGGTCGGTGCCGACGTCTACGGGCACTGGCTGGACGCGGTGCCGGACGCCGCGGGGATTTCGCTCTACCTGCATATCCCGTTCTGTGACCGGCTGTGCTGGTTCTGTGGATGCCACACCAAGCAGGTTCTGCGCTATGCCCCCATCGCGGCGTACCTGGCTTCGATCCGCATGGAGATCGAGACCGTCGCAAGCCGCCTCCAAGGTCGCGGCACGGTAAGCGCGATTCACCTGGGCGGTGGTTCGCCCTCCATGCTCCTGCCTGCCGACCTGGTGGATCTGGGGCGGCTGTTGCGGTCGCGGTTTGCGGTGTCCTCCGCGGCAGAGATCAGCATCGAGCTTGATCCGAACGACATGGACGAGGCCCGCTACGATGGTCTGGCAGAGTTCGGGATTACCCGGGTCAGCCTGGGGGTGCAGGACTTTGACCCGAGGGTGCAGGCGGCGATCAACCGGATCCAGACGCTTGAGCAGACCGCCGCGGTCGTCGACGCCGTTCGGTTGCGAGGGGTGCGGTCGCTCAATCTCGATGTCCTCTACGGGTTGCCGTATCAGTCGATCGACAGCGTCGAAACGACGGTCCGGCAGGCCCTCGAACTGTCGCCGGATCGCCTCGCGATCTTCGGCTACGCCCACGTGCCATGGATGAAGACCCATCAGAAGATGATTGACGAGACGGCGCTGCCAGGGACGCAAAGCCGCTTCGAACAGGCTCGGGCGGCCGCCGCCAGCATATTGGCATCAGGATACGACGCCATCGGTATCGATCATTTCGCCAAGCCGGAAGACGCCCTTGCCGTCGCGGCACGGGCCGGGCGCCTGCGCCGCAATTTCCAGGGCTACACCACCGACGATGCGGCGACGCTGATCGGACTTGGCGCCTCGGCGATCGGCCAGCTCCCGCAGGGATACGTGCAGAATCGGGTGCCCACCGGCGAGTACCGCAAGCTGGTCGATGCCGGCATGCTGGCGACGGCGCGCGGCATACGGTTCTCGGAGGAGGATCGTGCGCGAGGCTACCTGATCGAGCGGCTGATGTGCGACTTCGCGGTCCGCAAGAGCGACCTGCAGCAGCGTTTTCCCAGCCAAGCCGCCACCCTCGTCAGGGCGATGGAGACGGCGGTCATTCTTGATGCTGACGGCGCTATCGAGTTCGTGGGAGACGTGTTCGCGCTGACGCCATCCGGCCGCCCCTTCGTGCGGTCGGTGGCGGCAGCGTTCGATGCCTATCTGGAGCTTGGCGGCGGGCATTATTCCGCCGCGGTGTGACCAACCTGGTCTACTGATCAGCAGCGCTGCTGATCGGCCGACGCCGGGATCTTCAGCGGTTCCATCTCCGCGAGTACGCCACCGCGCTGCCACTCCCGCTCCCAATCGTACGCTCGATGAGTTCTCGGGTATCCTGAGCACTGAGCGGTATAGAACGAACTGAACCTTATCGTGGCTTATCGAGCGGTTCGTCGTCGTCGTAGAGGATGCGCTCGGCAGCCCCGTCGAGATCGTCGTATTGGCCGTCGCGCAATGTCCACATGAAGATCGCGAGTCCAGCCAGTCCAAGCAGCACAGAGAACGGCACTAACCACATGAAGCTGCTCATGCGGATGGTCCCTCGGGCGCAGCGGCGGGAAATGTTACGCGCTGACCAAAGGTCCGCTCCGTTCCCAACCGCAAGGCATTGGCCACCACGACAACCGAGGACAGCGACATGGCAATGGCAGCGACAAAGGGCGTCGCGTGGCCGAGCACCGCCAGCGGTACCGCGCTCACGTTGTAGAGCAGCGCCAGAGCCAGATTCTGTCTGACCAGACTGTCGGCACGGCGGGCCAGGGCAATGGTCTGAGGCACCGCCATCAGGGTCTCGCGCAGGAAGACGAAGCCGGCGGCATTCCGCCCGACATCGGCGGCATTGGCTGGCGCCATCGAGACCCGAGCCGCCGCGAGCGCCGGCGCATCGTTCAGTCCATCGCCGACCATCAGCACCTTGCGGCCACTTTCGGCCAGTGCGGCAAGGCGCTTGACCTTGCCACCCGGTCGCACGCCGGCCGACATCGTGGTGATGCCCAATTGCTGTGCCAGCGCCGACACGGCCTCGGGGCAATCGCCGGATAGGATCTCGAGTGCCAGTCCCTGGTCGCGCAGCGTGGCGATGGCTTCGAGTGCTCCCGGTCGCAACTGATCGGTGAAGGAAAATCGCGCCAGGAGAGCGCCGTCACGCGCCAACACGGTGCCGGTGATGTCACCGGGCACGGCGAGGGCCCAGTCAGCCCGTCCCAGTCGCCATGTTGCGCCGTCGCTGGTCGCCTCGACACCGCAGCCCGGCTGCTCGGTAACATGATCGAAGGTCGGGCCGCTGATCGTGCCCGGTGCGGCGGCAGCGATCGCCAGCGCATGCGGGTGCCGGGAAAACGCGGCGAGTGCGCCGGCCGCCGACAGGAGGTAGGGCGCGATGTCCGAAGTGTTGGCGAGCTCGGGCTGGCCCAGCGTCAGCGTGCCGGTCTTGTCGAACACCACGGTGTCGATTGGCGCCAGCCGCTCCAGTGCCCCGCCGTCCTTGACCATGACGCCGCGCTCGAACAGGCGCCGGGCGGCCACGACCTGCACCATCGGCACCGCCAGGCCCAATGCGCACGGGCAGGTAATGATCAGTACAGCGATCGCGATGGTCAACGCGCGGTGGATATCGCCGGTGTGCACCATCCAGCCGACAAAGCTCGCAAGGGCAGCCAGATGCACCACCGGCGAGTAGAACTCGGCCACGCGATCGGCCAACCGGCGGAAGCTGCCGCGCCCGCTCTCGGCGACTTCCATCAGCCGTACTGTCTGCGCCAGGAACGAGTCGCGCTCTGCTGCAAGCGCGCTGACCGTGAGCGGTGCGGTAAGGTTGAGCGTCCCCGCCTCGAGCCGCGTTCCTGGTTCTGCCAACCGCGGGGCAGCTTCGCCATTGACCAGCGAGCGATCAAGGTCGGAGCGCCCGGAAAGCACCAAAGCGTCGACCGGGATGCGCTCGCCGGCAGCGATCAGCAACGTCATGCCGGGCAGGATGTCGGCCAGTGCTAGGTATTCTCGGCTGCCGTCGTCGCGCAGTACCAGCGCGCCGCGAGATGCAAGGCGCGCCAGCCCCCGCACCGCGGTTCTGGCGCGTTCGCGCATCACGTGATCCAGCGTACGCCCGATCAGCAGGAAGAAGATCAGCGTGGCAGTGGCGTCGTAATAGGCGTGGGCGCCGTGGTTGATCGTATCGTAGAGGCTTAGAGCGAAGGCGAGCAGCACGCCGATCGAGATCGGCACGTCCATGTTGGTATGTCCGTGCCGCAGGGCGTTCCAGGCGGGACCGTAGAATATCCGCCCCGAATAGAGCAGCACGGGAAGCGTGAGGGCAGCGCAGATCCAGTGCAGGATGTCGCGCGTCGTCCCGTCGGCGCCGGACCAGACTGAGCCCGCCAGCATCATGACGTTCATCGAGCAGAAGGCAGCAACCGCCAGCGCCTTGATGAGTCTCGCAAGTGCCGGATCGCCACGATCGTCGGAAAACTCGTGAAGGTTGGGAGGGTAGCCCAGCTCCCGCAGGGCCTCGACGATCGGTGGAACAGCCATCTGCGCCCGCCAGCGCACTGCCAATCGCCGCGTCGAGAGGTTGACGCGGGCGGCCTCGACGCCGGGAAGGACGCCAAGCGCTTTCTCGATACGACGAACGCAGCCGCCGCAATGTACGCTGGGGACAGCAAAGTCGGATTGCCGGATGTCACCGCCCAGATCGACGCTGGCCAGTCGCACTTCGTCGCTGGAGGGACCTCCTCGCTGATCGGCCATGGTTACTCCGGGGTCTTGGGAGACGCGTCGCTAGTCGCGCATCGCGGCGTAGACGTGCCAGCTCGCGTGCCCCAGCAGCGGAAAGATGACGATGAAGCCGACCATGCCCGTCGCCACCCCGACCAGGGTCAGCGTCAGGACGACTACACCCCAGGTGATCATCACCGGTAGGTTCTGCCAGACCGTTGCAATGGACAGGCCCATCGCGGTGAACGCGTCGACCTGGCGGTCGAGCAGCATGGGAACGGAGAGGACGCTGATCGCGAAGGACAGCGCAGCGAACAGGCCGCCGACGACCGTGCCCACCGCAAGCATGGTCAACCCGAGCGGCGTGGTGAACAGCATCGGCGCGATGTGCTCAAGCCCGGGGAACGGCCGGAAGCCGAAGAACAGGGCGTAGATCAGCACCGCCGCGCGCAGCCAGAGCAGCAGCAGCATGGTGAGTACGAGGCCGATGAACAGGATGTGCCCGGTTGTGCCGCGGCCCGGAAACAGCAGGCGCGCAAGACTGACCGGCTCGCCGGCGGCGAGCAGCCGGCTCTTCTCATAGAGGCCGCTGGCCAGCGCCGGTCCGACCACGAAGAACCCGGCGATCATGGGGAACAGGATGTAATCCCAGCCCAGATAGACCAGACCGGCAACCAGCGCGAGCGAGGCCACCGAGATCGCCAGGCCATAGGCCAGGCTGGGCAGGGGGGTGGTCCACAGATCGCGCCAGCCCTTGCCCAGCCAGGTCAGCGTCGCGGTCCACCGCAAGTGCCTGTTGCGGTCCACCGCCATCCGGGCGGGAGGGTTCGTTGCCTCGTCAACCATCCTAGTTCCTCCCATTCAGCACGCCGATTTTGCGGCACGGTAGGTGCCTTCGTGGCCGGGTGACTTTTCGTGCTCTACGCAATCAGGCTGGGACGCGAAGGCGACGTAGACCATGTGCGCGTTGGCCCCGAGCACGCCAATGACTCCGGCTGCCACCGCCAGCACGATCCAAAGCCGGCGCCGGGGTCGGCCAGGATGCATCGAAGTGTCGGTGGTCGCCGATGTGCGTGTCATGAACCGCTCCTGAGGTCGTCTACATAAACGGCCAGTAGCTTGAGGTCGGTCTCAGACAGCCGTCCCTCCCAGGTCGGCATGTGGCCCTGACGGCCATAGTACACCGATGTGAATACCGCCTCGGCGTCCCCACCATAGATCCAGAACGCGTCGGTCAGGTTGGGTGCACCGCTCTCCGTCATACCTTCGGCGGATGCCCCGTGGCAGCCGGTGCAGTTGTCGACAAAGATCTGCGCACCAGCGCCATCCGGGTCGGCGACGGTCGGGTCGCTGAGGCCGCGGACATAGGCAACGACGTGCTCGATATCGTCACGCTGCAGCATCTGATCGCGGCCGAAGGCGAGCATCTGTGCGTAGCGGGTATCCGGATGGGTCGAATTGATCCCAACCCGGAGGGTTTCAAGAATGGTTGCCGGATCGTCGCCCCACAGCATCGGCGCTTGGGCGATATTGGGATACCCGGTATTACCCCGGCCAAGCGCGCCGTGGCAGGCTGCGCAATTGTCGCCGAACAGCGACGCACCGGCTTCGCGGACGACGGTCATCAACGCCGCGTCGGCCTCGATTGCAGCAAAGTCCTCGCTCAATAGGCGTGCGCTCCAGTCAGCGCGCTCTGCCGTCGCGGCGGCGATGCTTGCCTCGACGGTGGTCTTCTGGTCAACGCCGAGCAGCCCCCTCGTGTAGTCCGTGACGATAGGCCAGGCCGGCATCAACGTGGTCCACAAGATCGCGAACAGGATGGTCGCGCCCAGGAAGAACAACACCGGCTTGGGGACAGGAGTGTCCAGTTCCTTGATACCGTTCCACTCATGGCCGGTTGTCAGCTTGCCGGTATGAGGGTCGCGCTCGCCTACTTCCATGGCCGGTCCTCGCTATCTTCGATCGCATTGCTCGCGGCCTTCCGGAAGGTGTCCCGGTTGGAGGGCCAGCACGCGTAGACCAGGACCCCGATCGACATGGCGATGAGGTAGAACAGCCCGAAGGATTTGGAAAACGCGACTACCGTGTCGTGGTCAAAGGGCATGATGTTGCTACTCCTCCGCCAGATCTGCGGTGTGGGCCACGTCGGTTAGTCCACCGAGAATCTGCAGGTAGGCCACCAGAGCGTCCATTTCGGTGACCCGCACGGCATCGCCATCGAACAGACGGACATTGGTGCCGGCGCCATAGCGCTCGGTCACGCCGCCGGCCTCACCACTGTCGGGATTGGCCTGCCCGAAGGCGTCGGCGCTGGCATTGGCGATCATCTCGTCGGTATAGGGCACGCCGACCGCCCGGAGCGCGGCAAGGTGCCCGCCCAGATCATCGACCTTGGCGGCGTCGCGCAGCAGCCAGCGATAGGCCGGCATCTTGGACTCCGGCACGACGTCGCGCGGGTTGTAGAGGTGCGTGACGTGCCAGGCGTCGGAATACTTGTTCCCGAGGCGGGCCAGGTCCGGTCCGGTTCGCTTGGAGCCCCACAGGTGCGGGTGATCGTACTGGCTCTCCACCGCCAGCGAGTAGGGGCCGTACCGCTCCACCTCGTCGCGCAGTGTCCGGATCATCTGGCTATGGCAGGCGTAGCAGCCCTCCCGGACATAGATGTTGCGCCCAGCGACCTCGAGCGGCGTGTAGACACGCATGTCGGACACGGTCTCGACGGTCTCGCCGATGGTGAACAGCGGTGCGATCTCGACGATGCCGCCGATCGAAGCCACCCCGATGATGCCGAGCACGAGGCCGATGGCGTTGCGTTCAATCTTGCGGTGCCAGCCCAGCATGCGACTTACTCCCCCGCCTGCAGGAGCGGACGTGCCGCTGGTGCGTCGTCGATGGAGTCGTCCGGCGCCGGTACGCGCATGCGCACCGTCATGAAGATGTTATAGGCGGCGCAGAGCGCCCCAAGCAGGAACAGCGTGCCGCCCAGGGCACGGGCAATGTAGTAGGGGTGCATGGCGACCAGGCTGTCGATGAAGGAGTAGGTGAGCGTGCCGCTCTCGTTGTAGGTGCGCCACATCAGGCCCTGGATGATGCCCGAGTTCCACATCGCGAAGACGTAGACAATTGTGCCGGACAGGGCGAGCCAGAAGTGCACCTCGACCAACCGCTTCGAGTAAAGCGCGGGCCGTTTCCATATCCACGGCACCAGTGCGTAGAGCGAGCCGAACGTGATCATCGCCACCCAGCCGAGCGCTCCGGCATGGACGTGTCCGACGGTCCAGTCCGTGTAGTGCGACAGGGCGTTGACCGGCCTGATGGCCATGAACGAGCCTTCGAAGGTGGTGAGGCCGTAGAAGATCGCTGCCAGCATCATGAAGCGCAGCACGGCGTCGTCGCGCACCTTGTGCCAGGCGCCGTTCAGCGTCAGCAGCGCGTTGGCGGCCGAGGCCCACGACGGCACCAGCAGCACCACGGAGAAGGCCATGCCCAATGTCTGTACCCAGTGCGGCAGCGCCGTGTAGTGCAGATGGTGCGAGCCGGCCCACATGTACATGAAGGTGATGCCCCAGAAGCTGATGATCGACAGCCGGTATGAGAAGATCGGCCGGCCGGCGCGCTTGGGCAGGTAATAGTACATCATGCCGAGGAAGCCGGCGGTGAGGAAGAAGGCGACGGCGTTGTGGCCGTACCACCATTGCGTCATCGCATCCTGAACGCCCGAGAACAGCGAGTAGCTCTTGGCGCCGAACACTGACGCCGGAACGGCCAGGTTGTTGACGATGTGCAGGATCGCCACCACCAGAATGAACGCCATGTAGTACCAGTTGGCGACGTAGATATGCGGTTCCTTGCGCCGCGCGAGCGTGCGCAGATAGATGGCGAAGTAGACCACCCAGACGATGACCAGCCAGATGTCGGCGTACCACTCGGGTTCGGCATACTCGCGGGACTGCGTCATCCCCATGAAATAGCCGGTGGCCGCCAGCACGCAGAACAGGTTGTAGCCTAACAGCACAAACCACGGGCTGAACTGGTCGGGCAACCGCGCCCGCGTCGTGCGCTGCAGCACGTGGAAGGATGTGGCGATCAACGCATTGCCGCCGAAGCCGAAGATGACGCCGCTGGTATGGACCGGGCGGATACGCCCGAAACTGGCCCAGCCGGCATCGAAGGTCAGCTCGGGCCAGGCCAGCAAGGCGGCCACCCAGACCCCGAACGCCATGCCAATCACACCCCAGATAAGGGTCAGGAAGACGCCGACCTTGGTCGGATCGTCGTAGTAGTGAGACAACCGCTCCTGGCTTGGCTCGGGCGTATCATAGCCACGTATCAGGGCAAACAGCACGGCGCCGGCGATCAGCAGCACGATCCAGCCGTGGGCCCCCATCAGGTCGTCCCGGCCACCGGCGGCCATGGCGAGCCCGAGGGCCACCAATGCGCCAGTGACGAGCATACCCAATACGCGCTCGTCTCGCGTCAACTGTGCGATCATTCCGGAACTGCCCCCTTGAAATGCAAGACTGCCTACCACCATCGTTGGTCGCGTCCTTGATCTAGATCAAGCAAATCGTCGCTCCTCGGTACGTTTTCCAATGACTTCAACGGCTTGCTCTGCATTTTTCTTTCGAAGATCTGTGTCGATGGTGCTCGCCCTCCTCGATCTCCCGGCGTCGACGCACTGGGCATTCAGCAGTCGCGCTTGGCTCGCTATGAGAGCACGGCATGTTGCGATCCTCCGGACAGGCCCAGCAAGGAGCGCATCGGCCCTGGCGTCGCCGTCAGATCAGCGAGGGTGTAGTCGTCCAGCACCGCCAGAAACGCCAGGCGCGCCCGATCGAGGGCGCCGCGGAGCTTGCACGCTCGGCGGAGCGGGCAGTCCTGGTTATCGGGATGGAAGCAGGGGGCGAGGTCCATGTCCGGTTCGGTAAACCGGATCAGTTCGCCAAGCCGGACCGCGTCGGCAGCCCGGGCCAGGCGCACGCCGCCGCCTCGACCCCTGACGGTATCCAGGTAGCCGGCCTGCCCCAACTGGTGGACAACCTTCATCAGGTGATTTCGCGATATTCTGTACGCGTCGGCCACCTCCGGAATGGTCGCCAAACCGGTGTCCTTGACCGCAAGATACATGAGCAACCGCAGCGCGTAGTCGCTATAGACGGTCAGACGCATGGTTCGTTCCTAAAAGCGGCGCTCGACATGTTGCTTCATCAGCCTGTCGCCGCCAACCGCGAATGGCAGGCGGACGCCACCGCTCGGGGTGGCGTCGCAAGCTGAAGGTGGTTTACCCTTGATACCACACGGGCTGCCGTCTGGCCGGCATTTCGTTGCGGCGTCGGGCGGATGGTTGGGGCAGGTCGACTAACGCGGCCTGCCCCTGCGCCGCTAACGCGGCGAGGTCTTGGCGAAGAGCTCGGCCATCCGCGCCTGAGCCTTGCCCGGCAGCTTTACGTTGAGCATGTCTGTCATGTTGTGACGGTCGTCGCCGACCTGAATCAGCCCGACCATGCCCATGTTCAGGTGCGGATTGCACTTGAAGCCGTAGAGCCCGGGAGCGGTCAGCGTCACGGTGAACTGCTCGTCGATCTTGCCCTTCCAAGTCTGAGCCTCGGCCGGGATCATGTCGAGGATGGTCTCGGCGTTGTGTCCCTTGTCGACCGGGATGAATGTAACCGTGTCGCCTGGCTCGACCTGCAGGAACGAGGGTGAGAACCCCATCGTCTTCCCATCGGTTCCCTTGTTCAGCATCAGGACCTCGAAGTCGGCGGCGGCGGCGGTGCCGGCCAAGCTCAATGCGCAAACGGTGACCACCGCCCTGATCAGTCTCTTCATCTGATTCTCCTATAAGATGTATTGAAGATACATCTTATAGGAGAAGTGCGGTGCTTCGGCAATCGCTCGTCGCCATTCCGGAGACGATCAGTGACTGAGGCCGGCAAGCTCCCGTTCAGTGCGGCAATGCCGCCGAAGGCCGTCGAAAAAGCCGCGCAGCATGTACCCGACCGCGTCAGGGGGAAGCACCGGTCGCCCCCGACCGAGAAGCAGCAGTTCGTACTGCACCTCCTCGGCGAAGCACTCATCTACAAAATGTTCCGAGCGTAGCTGGTCGACTATCGCGCTTCCGTCCTGCACGCGGGCGAGGATGCGTGGAAACAGGTCGACTTCCTCGGCGAGATGCGCCCGCCGTATGACCGGCAGGATCATCTCCGCGATGCGAAGACACTGCTGCTGATCAATGCCCGAGGGAAGGGAATCGGCAATCCCTTCCAGCAGATCGCATAGGTGCATTTGGCTTCGGAAGCTCTCCGCGAGCCCGTCGGATTCGAGTGGGGTGACCGAGTTCGACATGACCATCTCCAAACGCGTGCGGATACTGTAGCGGACGGAGTGCGACCGCCTTTGACCTGAATCAAGATGGTCTCGGTTATCTGGCGCGCGCCGGCCGGCCGGCCCTTCAGGCGACGAGTCGACTGATCCGGACCTGCCAGATTTCGGGGCCCTCCTTTTCGTAGGTCCATTCGAAGATCCCCGGGTACTCGGCATTGAACAGATAGAATAGCGGTCTCGGGTCGTGGTCGTTCACCAGCAGAAGCGAGTCGCCGCCGCCCAGTGTCTCGAAGGTCGTAAAGATCAGGGGATGACGCATCCGGGGGGCAATTGTCCGTACGTCGATGATCGTCTCGGGGGTCTGGCAGTCGTTGCACATCGTATCGAGCTCCTGGTGGGCGGGTCCGGACTGGATACCGGCCAGTTCAAACGTCCATTCGGGGCGGCCATGCCTCAGGCGGCGTTCGGCAACCCGTACGGAACGACGGGATGGTACGGTCCGGGCCGCCGGAGCTCTTTGCGCCGAGGCAAACAAGCGATCAGAGAACTGCGTGCCGGCACGTCCGCAAATAGCGCGCGAGCCAGGTCGCTATGCCAGCCTCGGGGCGAGCAGCATTCGGCCGTACTCCATTGAAAACAGCACGAAGGCCAGAATCCAGCAGGCACCGCTGAGCCCAAGAAGCTCATGGTAGTGGTCCGGCAGTAGCTCCGCGAACGGACGGATAACCGCCGCCACCAGCAGGGCCAGGTAGCTCACGGAGGTCCCGGGCGAGGCACTCAGTTTTCGCCCGGTGTGACCAAGCGTCGATCTGGTCATGACCGCGAGCGTCATGTTGCCCAAGGCGCCGACGGTAAGCACATGCAAAGCCGAAGGAGCACTGATCCAGCCGAGGGCCGATAGTGTGATGCAGAGAAGGCCCAGCGGCACGAAGGCGTATGCGATGTGCAGAACCACAAGCAGCGGCTCCTCGAGCGTGGCGGCACCCCGCCAACCGATAAGCCTGAGGGTATGCAGCGCCGCCGCCCCAAGGCCAAGGGCGACGACGGTCGGCGTCTCGGGCATGATCGTCCATGCGAGGAGGCAGGCCAGCATCAGGCCCATGGCAGCGATGTCGAGCCGTCCGAACGGACGGGGAAGCTTGCTGGCCTTGGCCTTTGCCAGCCAGTTTCGCGTGAAGCTCGGGACGATGCGGCCGCCCACCAGCCCGATCAGCGCAACGAACACCGATACACCTGCCCTGTGGACCGAACCGAGTTCGCCCCCAGTCAGGACCTGAAAATGAAAGCCCAGGTTGGCGCAGGTGAGCAGGCAGAGGGCGGCGAGGATCTTGAGATTCTTCCAGTTGCGACCGGCGATGATCTCGCGAGCGGCAATGGCGGCGAGCATCGGCAGGAATGCCCCATCCACGATCACCGTCGGGAATAGCCCGAATATGTCTGGCTGCAGCATCAGGATGCGACCGACCGCCCAAAGCCCGACCAATGCAAGCAGCGGAATCCCAGAAACCGGCAGCCTGCCAGTCCAGTTGGGGATCGCCGTCAGCATGAAGCCGGCGAGCGCGGCCGTCGTGTAGCCAAACAGCATCTCGTGGGCGTGCCAGGCAAGCGGACCATAGGTTTGTCCGCCGAGGCCCCAGCCGAGGGTCAATGCGCCGATCCACGCAGTCATCGACAGCACTGCAAACAGGCCGGCCCCTAGAAAGAAGGGGCGAAAGCCGTAGGACAGGATGGCGGGGCCGGAGGTGGCCAGTCCGCGCGGCATCCCGCCGCGGTGTCTGTCAGCGATCTTGTCCGCATTGGCTTGCATCAATCTCTCCCGAAGGTTGCCTCCTTATCGGGCGAGCTTCCTTGTTCGTCTTTGAGCAAGCGCAATGAGATGGCCGGGCGACGACGTTAGCATCTCCACCTTAAAGCGGAGGACCGAGACATGCGCTACGAAGAGTTCTCCAACCTGTGCGTGGCGGAGATCATGGGCAGATGGCCGGCGACCATCGGCGTCTTCATCGATCTGGGCATGCACTGCATCGGATGCCCGATCGGGGTGTTTCATACTCTCGCGGATGCCGCCGAGGAGCACGGGATTCCGCTGCAGGTGTTGTCGGCGGAGATCTCGGCGGCGATCGACGGGGAGACTAAAGCAGGCCCGGTACGTGCCCGTCACCGATCAGCAGCAGGCGGTGGGGGGCCTTCACGAGCAGCTTCTGTCGCCCACCTTCGACCAGGCCCGCGTTTTCCCAAGCAGTGAGTATCCGCGACACCGTGTGCAGGGTGGTGCCGGTCATCTCGGCAATATCCTGCTTGGAAACCGGGAAATCGATGCGGATGCCGCCTTCTTCCCGCTTTCCCGATTGGCTGGCGAGGCGGAGCACGGTGTGCGCCACGCGGCGCTCGACCTCCTCGGTCGAGAGTTCGCGCATCCTGGTGTGGGCGTCCTGCAGCCGGCTTCCCATCGTCTGCATGGCATTGATCGCAAGCGTGGGGTGGCGTTCCAGGATCGAGTCCCAGGTCGTCATCGGCCACGCCAAGGCGATGCTCTCTGCCACTGCGGTCGCGGTGCCGGGGTAGTCGGGCCGTCGGAGCGCTTTGGCGATGCCGAACAGGTCTCCGGGGTTCACCATGCGCACGATGATCTGTTGTCCCTCGGGTGTCACCTGCGTCACCCGAAGCCGACCATGCAACAACACGAAGAACTGGTCAGCAGCCTGCCCCTGCTCGAAGACTGCGGTTCCAGGTGGATAGCGCCGGCTAGTGCAGCCGGACAGGATGTCATGAAGCGCCTCGTCCGACATGTGCTCGAACAAGGGAACGGCCTTTACGAGGCTGTGATCGATGGCGGCGGCGCTCAAGTGTCGGTTCCGATAGGGTACAACGCAAGCTACCCGCTCAACTGCTACGCTGCAACGACCGGGATGACGCAGCTCACCAATGCTCAGTCGCGGGCCAGGCCCCGAGCACGGCTGGCTGCCGGCTCGTTCAGATCAATGACCGTCCAGCCTTAGTCGCCGCTTGCGGCTGCCTGGTCGTCGGCGCCATTCGGGGCAAACAGAGCCTGGATCATCTTACCGAGCGGCTCGTACCAGCGGGCCTTGCGGACCAGCCGGAACCCGAGGTTGTCCGGCGGCACCCCCACCGAGCATCCACCGCTGCGGCCATCCCGAATGAACGCGCTCATCGGCGTGCGGTGCTGGCCTTCGAGATATCGAACGCCGCACGATTGCAGCGTCGAAACGACGGTGCCGGCGCCGTCGACCAGGGTCCGGGCATTGCAGCTCGTCGTCCACTCCCAGACGGTCCCGCCAAGGTCGGCGATGCCGAACTCGTTCTCCCCGAAAGCGCCCAGCGGCTCCGGCTGCGCCGAGGCGTTGCCGATACCGACCGTTGCTTCCTTCTCGTAGAGTGCCAGCCAGCGGTCAGCGGGGTTCGAGCTGTCGGTGTCCTTGAGGAGCGCGTGATCCACCGCCTGCGAACCGGCCGCGAAGCTCCATTCCTCGATCGAGGGGAGGCGCCAGGTTTCGCCAGTCGCCGCCGACAGCCATTGGGCGTAATCGGTCGCGTCGTTGAAACTCACCCCGGTGGCCGGGACATCGCCTTCGACCCGCCGCCGGGGTTCGGCGACGTGGCACGCCCCGTCGGCGACGCACCGTGCATAGTCCGCGGCGCTGACCTCGAACTTCATGATCTCGAGGGGGGCGGGACCGGCGACCGTGACGACCGGCCCGTCCGCCGGCACACCGTCCCTGAGGAAATCTCCCGCGGCGCGGTAGCTGAAAGCTCGCGGCGCGATGAGCACGGTCCGGGGCGCGGCGACCGCCGCCGGCCGATCGAGGAACCTCGCCGCTCCCGACTGCTCGAAGATGAGCGCGGTTAGGGCCGCCAGCAGTAGAGCGGGCAGCAGCAGGCCGCCCGTGGGATCCGCCCGTTTGATGGCCTGTGTCATTGCCGTCCACCCGAAAAGGAGGAGAAAGGGTGGCCCGTGCATGTCGGGCAACCCGTCGTCAGGCGCGTCAGCCGATCGGCGTCGGCGGCTGAACCTGTGTCATCAGGTCGTCGTTCCAGTCGCCTTCGACGGTGAAGTGCGCCGTGGCCCCCAGTTCAACAGCCTCGATGAGGTTGTGGTTGACGTAGGCGTAGATGCCGGGCTGCAGGAAGGTGTAGAGCGCGGCACCGGCACAGCCGCCCGGGATGTGCCAGGTCTCGAGGTCGACTTCCGGCGGGTTGCGGAACTTGCCCGTGGCCCAGACATAGTCACCATGGCCACCGATCAGGTGCGGCCGCGTGTCCCGGTTCGCCTGCGAGTGGATGATCAGCACCGTCTCGCCGACCTTGGCCTGCATCGCATTCTCGCCGGTCAGGGCGCCGACGGCGCCGTTGAACACCTCATGGGTCGGCGTCAGGGTCTTCATCACCCGCAGCATGTCGTCGTAGCCGTCGCCGGCCGTCGGGTAGGTCTTGAAGTTACCGGCCTCGTCGCGCGGCACGTAAAAGTCCTGTTCGCCGATGTAGTAGATCCGATCGTAGTGCAGCGCGTTGCCCAGGCCATCCTTGAGGCCATCACGCGGCAGCACCAGGATGGCGCCGTTCATGCCCGACACGACGTGCCACGGGATCATCGGGCCGCCCGGCGCGCAGTGATAGACGAAGGCGCCCGGCCGAGTGGCCTTGAAGCGGAGCTTCACCTGCTCACCGGGGTTGATGAGTGTCAGCCCACCGCCGCCGAGGGCGCCTGTCGCCGAGTGGAAGTCAATGTTGTGCTGCATCATGTTGGTGTCGGGATTGATGAGCGTCAGTTCGACATAGTCGTCCTGATGCACCACCATCAGCGGCGCCGGCACCGACCCGTTGAAGGTCATCGCCTGTACCGTGGTGCCGTACTCGTCGAGCACCATCTCCTTCTCCTCGATCGTCAGCGTGAACTCGACCACCTGGGGTCCGCTCGTCGTGATCTGTTCGTGCGGATGGACGAACGGCGGGGCCACGAGTTCGACCTTCTTGCGCGGCAGATGGGCAAGGTCGGGAACCGGACCGGTGACCACGCCTGCGTCTTCTGCCGCGGCCGGCGCACTGGCCAAAATGGTTCCGAACACCCCAGCGAACGCTGCGCCTGCCAGCAATGCCCTGCGCGATACGTTGACTTCGTTCTGGGCGTCCATGGTCGTCTCCTGCCTGACATCGAGCGCTGATCGCTCGGTTCGCGGTCTAGGTAGGGCACCGCGGGGAAGCGCTCTTTGAGCCGCAACAAATAGAGCCAGAGAAGTTTCAGATCCTTTCGAGCAGATCGACGGGAAACTTGACGCAGATCAAAGAGCACGGCCGGCGAATAGCGGAGATGGCATCACCGACGTTCGATGAGCGTCGGGCGTGTACTAAGGAGAGCAAAATGAACGCCCACAAATGTCTTCTTGCCGCCGCCGCCATTGTTGCCATCGCCGGCGGGCCGGCGATGGCCGCCAACTTCGAAATCCATATGCTCAACAAGGGCGCAAACGGCGAAGGCATGGTCTTCGAACCCGCCCTGGCCGAAATCGCGGTGGGCGACACGGTGACCTTCATCCCGACGGACAAGGGGCACAACGCGGAAACCATCAAGGACATGCTTCCGGAGGGGGCGGAGCCGTTCAAGGGGGCGATGGGTAAGGAGATCGTGGTGACGTTCACCGTTCCCGGCGCCTATGGTGTGAAGTGCGCACCGCATCTCGGCATGGGCATGGTCGCCCTGGTCGTCGTCGGCGATGCTCCAGCCAACCTCGATGCCGTGAAGGACGCAAAGGTGCCCAAGAAGGCCCACGAGCGTCTCGAAGCGCTCTACGCCGAGCTGCCGTAACTCGAGCAGCCATCGGGCCGGGTGTGGCCGGCCCGACGGCGCGCCGGGAGGCATGGATGCAGAATGTTCTCGGTGGCTACGCGGAGTTCGCTTTGGCGCTCTTTGCGTTTTTTGCGGCACACGCCGTGCCGTCCATACCTGGGCTCAGGGCCCGGCTCACCAGTCTGTTCGGCCTTCGCACATACCTGATCGCCTATAGCTGGGGCTCGATCGTGCTGCTCGCCTGGCTCTTTCGGGCTGCCGCGGACGCGCCATTCATCGAACTCTGGCCATTCGCTGAATGGCAGCGAATCGTCCCCGCAATCCTTATGCCGGTGGCCCTCTGCCTGGCCGTCTTCGGGCTGACCACCCCCAATCCACTGTCCCTTTCGGTCTGGCCCGTCCGCCACTTCGATGCGGATCACCCGGGGATAGCAGGACTTGTCCGCCACCCGATCCTGTGGGCGACCCTGCTGTGGTCGTTGGCCCATCTCGTGCCCAATGGCGACCTGGCGCACGCGGTGCTCTTCACCACGTTCGGCATGCTGTCAGTGTTCGGCATGCTCATCCTCGACATCAGGAAGCGGCGGATGCTTGGCCACGATCACTGGACTCAGCTCGCGAAGCTGACGTCGATTCTCCCGGGAGCCGCGCTGGCACGGGGATGGCGACCGCGACCTGATACCACCGATGTCTTCAAGGCGGCTGCCGGACTGGGGGCCTACGTCGTGCTGACGATGGCGCACGCGAGCTTCGCGGGCGTGCCAGCACTGCCCAGTTGAACCGGTGCGCTGCCCGTCCAAATTGCCGACACGGTCGGTCGATGAGAAGCCGCCACCCCAGCAGCCGCACGCCGTCACACATCGCCAGCGTCATCGCGGCGATCGCGAAGCAAGAGCGGGATCGCGCGGAGCCACCTAGGTTCCGCGGGGCTCCATCTCGGCTCGTGAACCTAGGCGACGAGACGGTCGATTCGGACTTTCCAGACGTCTGGGCCATTTTGCTCGTAGGTCCATTCGAAAATACCCGGGTACTCAGCGCTGAATTGGTAGAACAGCGGTTTTGGGTCGTGATCGTTCACGATGCGGAGGCACCCACCGCCAGCAAGGTGCTCAAACGTCGAGAAGATGAGTGGGTGGCGCATGCGGGGCGCCACTTGGCGAATGTCGATGACGATTTCAGGTGCCAGGCGATCGTTGCGCATCAGATCAGTGTCCTTTGTTCGGGCGCGGCCATCGGAGGGCCTTCGGACCTCCATGATGAGGCCGAGGTCGACGATGCTGAGACCGATCTCGGGCGCCGAGAAGGCACTCGCACGGGCCGGGATCGAGGCTGGTTTCGGTGATGCCCATCGGGGCAGCCCAAGTGACGACGATCTTCATAGCGGGATCGGCGAAGGCGCTCTTTGCGCGAGCGCAAACTCGGCCGGATCTGCAGGAAATGCCGGGACGACGGGGATCGACGTCGTCCACGTCAATGGCGAGCTCCGAACCCTCCGCGACAGCATCGAGCGGCTAGTCATCCGGCCTCGTAGTTCCGATGGGTGTCACCGCATTGCGGTAGCTGCCCTCGAGCTGTCCGCGGATGCCGAGTCCGGATCGATATGCAAGCTGGGCCGCGCATATCACCCACAGTGCGAGGTCACCAGCCGGCGCAAATGCGATAAGGAGTCACCCTGCGCCGGTGAAGAAGTCGGCGCTTGCCACTACGACGCCAAGTCCCAGCCAGCTCGACGTCCGCTCCGCCACTGCCGCGCCGAGTATGCCAGTCACGCCGGCGCAGGCCAGTGCCAGGCCGACCGTCGCGCTATCGAGACCGATCGAAGCAGCGTGAAACACGTAGATGGTACCGGCGATGCTGTTGCCGATGAACCAGATGTGCAGAGTCAGCGCATAACTGCCTCCGGCTGATGAGCGTGCCGGGCGTCGGCCCGCTGATGTCCATTGCGGTGGTGGCCGCCATCGGCACCGGCGAAGCCTTCGACCGAGGCCGCGACTTCGGCGCCTGGCTCGGCCTGGTGCCACGCCAGTACAATACGGGAGGCCGATCCATCCTAGTTGGCATCTCCACCCACACTCTAACCAAGGGGCGTGGGGGCAGTGTCGGTTCGGGCCACCGCCGGATCGCAGTCCGGTGCCGTTCTTCCTGGACTTGTGCAACGGCTCACACCCTTGGTCGATCCCACGAGCATCGGGAGACCAGGAGCATGACGCAGGGCAGCCGGCAGCACTCGATATCCCGCCGTAGCGTCCTCGCCGGTGC
>NZ_DASZAW010000066.1:0-121430 GCF_035944845.1 Devosia sp.
TGCGCTCGCCTCGGGGGATGGACCGGATACTACGGAAAACCCGGCCCCGTCGTCATGCTTCAGGGCTGGCTCGAAATCCAAACCGCCAAGCGCGCCGTCCAAACCCTCGCCGCACACCTCAATGTGTGAATCTAGTAGCCCCCAAGGGAGAGGGGGCGCAGGGGCCGAAGCCCTCGGTAAGTCAGCTACCGCCGTTTGAACACCGGTGCCCGCTTCTCCTTGAACGCTGCCCGGCCTTCGCTCGCATCCTCGGTAGCAAAGCAGATTGCCTGAAGGTCGCGCTCGTAGCTGATGGCGTTGGCGATCGAGAGCTCCCAGGCGGCGCGGAGGTTCAGCTTCGCCGTCTCGGCGGCAATCGGGGCGCGTGAGGCAATGGTGGCGGCGAGGCGTTTGGCTTCGGCCAACAGTTCAGTGCGTGGCACGATGCGGGAGACGAGGCCCCAGCGTTCGGCTGTCGCGGCGTCAACGGAATCGCCGGTCATGATCATCAGCGCGGCATTGGACGGGCCCACCGCATGGGCGAGGTTCACCGCCATGCCGCCGCCGCCGATCCAGCCGAGCTTGATCTCCGGCGCCGCGAAACTGGCATTGTCCGATGCAATGCGGATGTCGCAGGCCATGGCGGTCTCGAGTCCGCCGCCGAAGGCATAGCCGTTCACGGCGGCGATCGAGGGCTTCAGCAGGGCGCGGATGGCGTCGCAATAATCCGGCCGGTTGCGGAAATTCCAGGCGCTGTCGTAGTCGTCGAGGGTGCGGATGTCCGAGCCGGCGGAAAATGCCTTCTCGCCGGCGCCGGTCAGCACCACGGCGCGGATGGCGTCGTCGGTGTTGAACTCGGTGGCCGCGGCAACCAGCGCCGCCGCCATTTCCGGCGTCATGGCGTTGAGCTTTTCCGGCCGGTTGATGGTGATGATGCCGACGAAGCCGTCGCGCTCGACGAGAATGTTCTCAGACATGGCTTGTTCCTGACTGAAAGATTGGCTGCCCCCTCCACCGGCTTCGACGGTCCCCCTGCGGTGAGGGCTTGGCCCTCATCCGGACCCCGCCCCGCGGGGGAGGATCACGGAGAGATCAGATGTCGTTCTCTGCCACTGCGCCCTTGGCCAGCAATTGTTCGATCGCTGCGTCGTTGAAGCCGGCTTCGAGCAGCACGTCGCGGCTGTGCTGGCCGACCACCGGGGCGCCGCGTTCGACCGTCGATGGGGTCTTCGAGAACCGGATCGGGAAGCCCGGGGTTTTCACATGGCCTTCGGTCGGGTGGTCGTACTCGACGAAGGTGCCGTTGTGCTTGATCTGTTCGTCCTCGACCAGGTCGGCATAGCCATAGACCGGGCCGCACCAGATGTCGGCAGCGCGCAGCAGCTCAAGCCATTCGGCCGTGGTCCTGGTCTTCAGCCGGTCGCGGGTTTTGGCAAAGATCTCGTCGCGCTTCGTCCAGGTGTCGACCTCGTCGTCCATCGTAAGGAAGCTCGGCTCGCCGATGGTCTGGCCGAGATTGGCCAGCTTGGGGAAGGCGACGATGATGAAGCCGTCGGAGGTGGCGAAGGCGCCGTAGGGGGCGCGGATATAGACATGGGCATGCGGCTCGGCCGAGCGCACCTGCGGCTTATGGCCGACGGTGAACACCGAGAGTTCCTGCATCTGGATAGTGGTGATGGCGTCGAGCATGTTCACCTGCACCAGCTGGCCCTCGCCGGTGCGCTCGCGATGCAGCAGCGCTGCAAGCGCGCCCTCGAAGGCGGTGTAGGCAGTGATGCCATCGACCAGGTACAGCCCCGCTGCATTGGGCGGTTCGCCCTCGCGGCCGGCCGACAGCATGGCGCCGGACATGCCCTGCAGCACCAGATCCTGGCCGGGCCGGTTGAGATAGGGGCCATCCTCGCCATAGCCGGAGATCGAAACGTAGACGAGGCGCGGATTGATCTTCGACAGCGTCTCGTAGTCGACCCCGAGGCGCTTGGCGACGCCCGGCCGATAGTTCTGCAGGAACACGTCGGCAGTCTTCACCAACTCGAGCAGCACAGCCTTGCCGTCCGGGTCCTTGAGGTCGACGGCCAGCGAACGCTTGTTGCGGTTGAGCGACAGGAACGAGACGTTGACCTTGTTGCCGCGCGCCCCGCCGGCGGCGGTGTGGCGCTGCCACTCGCCGGTCACCGGCTCGACCTTGACCACGTCAGCGCCGAGATCGCCCAGCCGCTGCGCGGCGAACGGGCCGGCCATGGCGATGGAGCAATCGAGAACGCGGTAGCCGGAGAGGATGCCCATGGGGTTAGTGCCTTATGCTTGAATCAGCTGGTGTGTGTCGTTGGGTATGAGCGCGGGGCACACCCCCACCCAGCCTCCCCCGTCGAGGGGGGAGGTGTCCGGCCGGTGTGACAGGCACGATCGAGCGCCAAGCACGGAGCGGCACCTCCCCCTCGACGGGGGAGGTTGGGAGGGGGTGCGCCGCACGCGCGAACCTTCCAGTCAGCACCGTCATGCTCATTCACATCAATGCATGTACCAGCCGCCATCCACATGGATGGTCTGGCCGGTGATGAATGACGCCGCGTCGGAGGCGAGGAACATCAGGATGTTGGCGATGTCGGCTGGCGCGCCGCGGCGCTGCAGGGCCTGGGCTTCATAGATGCGCCTTTCGTAGGCGGCGGGGTCGGGGTGGATCTTTTCGGCGTCGGTGGGGAAGGCGCCCGGCGCCACGGCGTTGACGGTGATGCCGTGCTTGCCGAACTCGCGCGCCCAAGAGCGGGTGAGGCCGACCAGCGCCATCTTCGATTGCACATAGGGCGTGAGGTCCGCCCAGCCGCCCGAAATGGTCACCGACGAGATGTTGATGATCCGGCCACGCTTCGTCGTCTTCATGTGCGGCAGCGCCACCTGGACGCAGACGATGCCGGCATCGACATTGATGCGCTGCACGAGCTGCATCTCTTCGATGCTGTAATCCTCGAACGGCTTTGAGGGATAGATCGCGGCGTTGTTGATGACCACGTCAAAGCCGCCGAGCTCGGCGGAGAGTTTTTGCAGCCCGGCGCGCAGCCCGGTGAGGTCGGCGAGATCGAGCTTGGCGACCGTCAGGCCGCTAAGGCCCTGGGCCGCTTGCAGCAGCGCGGCAACCTTGTTCGTGTCGTTGTCGATAGCGACGACTTTTGCGCCGGAACGCAGCAGCTCGAGCGTCGTTTCGAGCCCCAGCCCGCCGGCCGCGCCGGTATAGAGGATGGTCCTGCCCTTGAGCGAGCCGAAGTGGTCAGCACCCATCAGCGGCCGCCGATCGTCAGGTGGTTGCCGGAGGGCAGCGGATATTCACCGTCGGGTTGGCCGCCAATGGCGCGAATGCGCGCTTCGCTGGCGGCGATATCGGCCGCGCCGTCGAGGATACGGAAGGTGCTGTCGTAACGGCGCTCCTCGCCATGCTGCAGCCAGATCATCTCGCCGCGCTCGCGGGCGGCGTTGTTGCCGAGCACGTGGTTGGTGGATGGCTCGATGCCGAGGGCATATTGCCCGGCCTGCAGGTTCTGCCATTCGTAGAGGCAGGGGAACTGCGCCTTGCTGGTTGCGACCTCGAAGCCGAGCCCAAGACGATCGTTGACCAAGGCAACGAATTGCTTGCCTTCCGCATCGGTGGCGAGTTCGTGCTGCCAGACCTGCTCGTGGAAATCGAGCTTTGGGGCACTGAGGGTGCGGTAGCCGACCCCCTGCTTGCGGTAATCGTTGCCCGCGTGGGCCGCCCACACTACGTCATCGATCGGCGCGAGGTAGCGCGAGCCTGCGTCGAGCACCGGGTGCCCGACATTGATGTGGTAGCAGTACATGTGAGGCGTCCTGTAGAAGCCGTGGTTGACCACCCGGTCGCTGATCCGGATTGCGTTGCCGCCAACGTCGGCCTCGATGCGGCGGATCAAATGCAGGTCTTCGCCGAACACCGCCGATTGCTGCACGATACCCTCGGCCCACAGCACGCACGCGTCGCCATCCCACTCCTCGCCATAGCCGGTGAGCTTTGCCGGAATGGTGCCGACACGGCCGTGCAGCGAATGGCTGACAGTGGCCTTGGGCGAATAGACATAGCTGTCGGCCGGCACCTCGTTCATGAACAGGATGTGGTCGAGCCCGCAGGTGACGAGAAGCCCCGAGAACGAGCGAGCCCAGGCGAGGCCGCCTTCGCCCTCGTATTCATGAAGGCCCGGGTGGCGGAAGCCGGAAGGGGAGTTCCAGCCGATCGCCTGGCCCTTGAACTCGCAATCGGCGATATCGAGGGCGCGGTCGACCAAAGCAGTGAAGCGGAGGCCCGAACCGGTGCGGAACTCGAGCATGCGGATGCCGCGCTCGACTCCGTCGCTCAGTTCCATCAGCCGCACGCCGGCGAACTGGCTGAGCATGCCCGAGCGCTCGGCGATCTCGCGACGGGTATAGGTCCGGCCGTTGAGCGCAACCATGAGTAGGTCCTCAGTCGAGATGGTAGATTTCGGGGATCATGCTCCACCACTCGCCGGGGGAGGCAGTGTCGAGCGGCGCCTGGCACAGGTCGGTGAGGGCCAGCCACTGTTTGGTGATGGCCTTTTCGCCCAGCACCTTCATGTCGGCCTCGTAGTCCGACCCGGTATATTCCCAGTAGCCGAACAGCAGCATTTCGGGTTCGCGCAGGTAGATCGAGTAGTTGCGGATGTTGGCCGCGCTCAGCGCTGCGTTCATCTCCGGCCACGGCTCGGCGTGCAGGCGCTTATACTCGGCGAGCTTTTCCGGCTTCACGCCGATCACCATGCCCATGCGCTGGACCATGACCTACTCCTTGGTACCGCCGGCGGTCATGCCGGAAACGAGGTAGCGCTGCGCGAACAGGAAGACGAGCAGCACCGGGGCGATGGCGAGCAGTGTCGCCAACGCCAGCGCCGAGAGCGTGATGGTGGTCGACGCCGCATTGGTGGGGTTGAAGGCCGGCACGTTCGACAGCAGTTCCGCGAGGCCGACCTGGATCGGCGCCTTGCGGCCAGGCAGCGTCACATAGGGCAGGAAATAGTTGTTCCAGTTGCCGGTGAAGCTGAAGAAGCCGACCAGCGCGATCACCGGGGTCGACAGCGGCATGGCGATCTTCATGAACACCTGCCACTCGCTCGCCCCGTCGAGGCGCGCCGCCGAGAGCAGGTCGCGCGACACCGCGGTCGAGAAGTAAATGTAGGTGAGGTAGACGCCGAACGGATAGAACGAGAACGGCAGGATGGCTGACAGCGGATTGCCGATCAGCCGCACCGCGCTCAGTTCGAGAAAGATCGGCAGCACCAGCGCCGTCGACGGGATCAGCATGACGATCAGCGTCACCACCAGGAGGAGCTTGCGGCCGCGGAACTCGGTCATCGCCAGGGCGTAGCCGGCGGGGATCGAGATGCAGAGGGTGATCACCAAAGCGGCGACGCAGTAGAACACCGAGTTGCCGATCCAGGTCCAGATCAGCCCGCCCTGGAAAGTCATGAGACTCTGCCAGTTGCTCAGCAGGGTTCCGATATCGCCAAGGGCGAACGGGGCTTCGAGCAGCAGCTGGCGATCGGTCTTGGTTGGCGCGATCAGCAGCCAGCAGAGCGGCACGACGAAGAACAGCGCGAAGACGATGAGGATCAGGATGCCGAAGGCGCGGCCGAGCCAGGCGCCGGGCGTCAAGTCCTTCATGCGGGTACCGACGATTTCGGAGTTAGGCGCGCTCAAACAGGCCACCCTTGAAAACGAAGTAGATGGAAAGGGCGACAGCGACGGCCAGGAGCACCAGCGAGATCGCCGCCGAGCCGTTGAAATCGTTCTGCTTGAAGGCGTAGAGGAAGGCGAGCTGGTTCAGCGAATAGTCCTGCCCGACCACGCCGCGGCTCGCCTGCGCGAGGACGCGCGGCTCGACGAACAGCTGGGTGCCACCGGCAAAGCTCATGATCACCATGTAGGCGATCCACTTGCGCATCAGCGGGATCTGGATCGACCAGGCGATCCGCACCGGGCCAGCGCCATCGACGCGGGCGGCCTCGATCACGTCCTTACTGATATTGTTGAGCGCGCCATACATGATGACGATCCAGCCGCCGGCGCCGGTCCAGAAGGCGATGACGGCGAGGACGATGGGCAGGCGGCTCGCGTCCACGGCGCCGACGAAGCTCTGGATGCCCAAAGCCTGCAGCAGCCACGACACCGGGCTGACGGTGGGGTCGAGCACGAACAACCAGAGCATGACGCTCGAGGCGCCGGCCAGCGCGCCTGGGATGTAATAGACGAAGCGCATGGCGCCGGAGAACCACTTGAGGCCTATCGAGTGGACGAGGATGGCGAGGGTCACCACCAGCACCACCAGCAGCACCAGCCAGACGATGATGAAGATGCCGACATGCTCGACCGCCGGCCAGAACCGGTAGTCCTTGAACACCTTGAGGAAATTGTCGAAGCCGACGAAGGCGCCCTTCTTGGTGAAGGCGAGATAGATGGCATAGAGCGCCGGCAGGATGCCGAAGGCGATGAGGAACAGCGCGTAGGGCGTGGCGAACAGCACCCCGATACGGCCCTGGGCGCGCTCGACGCTCATGCCTTTCTTCGGGCCCTCGAGGGCGACGGCAGCAGTGGCAGCGCTATGGTCAATCGTGCTCACTTGGCGGCTCCAGGCACTAGACAGACGTCACTTGGGGTGGATGTGGCAGGACCTATCCCACCCACCAGCTGTCATCCCTGCGAAAGCAGGGACCCAACTCGCATCCCGCGCGGGCGGTGACATGGGTCCCTGCTTTCGCAGGGATGACATCGAGGACAAACGGAATGCGTCGATGCAGACTGCCAGGAGCGCTTCTGCGCGCCCCCGGCGAACTCAGGCTCAGACTCACTCCACCGTGTAGCCGACGACCTGGGCTTCGTTCTTCATTTCCTGCTGCCAGTCAGCCGACAGCTCGGTCATGGTCTTGCCGGCGGCGAGGCCGGGAGTGATGACCTTGGCCCAAGCGGTCTCGGGGGAGAAGTTGGGGTAACCCCAGCCGTTCCAGACGCTCGAGGCGGCGGTCTGGATAGCGGCCTTGAAGTCGCCGGCATAGAAGCCGCTCGCCGCCTGCGCGTCGAGCCAGGCATCGGCCGCCGCCTGGTAGGCGGGGAGACCGCCGGTGCCGGCAACCTTGGGGTCGGACGTGACGAACTTGAGGAAGGTCTTCACTGCCTCGGGGTTCTGGGTGTGGCTCGAGGCATACCAGACGCCGCCGCCGACATTGCCGGTGACCGCAGCGCCATCGGCCCATTTCAGCGGCGGCGCCGCGACCCAGTCGCCGGCCTTGGCGTTGACGCCGCCGGGGTTCTGGAACAGCGCGCCGGCGTACCACGCCGCGCCGGGGATGGCGACGAGCTTATCGGCGGTGGCGACGAAGTTGGCGCCGAACAGGCTGTCGAGCGTCAGGGTCTTGTTGGCCACCATATGGTCGATGAGGTTCGACACCTTCACCGAGTTCGGCGCCGCGGTGTCGGACTTGAAGGTCTCACCCTCGAGCTGGAAGATCGGCGCTTCGCCGCTCCAGTAGTAGACGTAGGGGCCGGGGAAGGCGTCGCCGATGGCGCCGAGGAAGTAGCCCGGGTGTTCGGCGGCGAGCTTGTCGCTCAGCGCCTGGTACTCTTCCCAGGTGGTCGGAGCGGCGTAGCCGAACTGATCGAGCAGCGTCTTGTTGTACCAGAACAGCACCGGCGCGAGGTCGTTGCGGAGGCCATAGACCTTGCCGTCGACGGTCACCGGATCGAGGGCGCCAGGGGTGAAGCCATCGAGGAAGGCCTGGTCGAGGAAGCCCTCGTTCAGCACCTGGGCGAAGGCCTGGGCGCCATTGTTCTCGCGCGCGGCCCAGGCAGCGTCGTTGTTCTGGGTGGAGAACACCACGTCCGGCCAGCCTTCATTGGCCTGGTCGGCGAGGCTGATCTTGGTCTGGAAGGTGCCCGAGGCGCCCGAGGAGCCGTCGTCGAGCACGAGGTTGACCGGCACTTCCGGATGCGCGGCGATGAACGCCTCGACCGCCGGCTGACGGGTGGCGTCGGCCCAGACGGTGATGGCACCGTCCTGGGCGAGGGCGGCGCTGGCGACGAGGATCGCCGAGAGCGCCACGGTGGTGCGCAGAAGATTCATAAGGATGTCTCCTCCCTGGATGACTGTAGATCGTTGGCTGTCAGGCCGCGCGCAGCGGCTTGGCGACGCGCGGATTGAACGGGGCTTCGCCGAGCTCGGAGCGCGGCAAGAGATTGGGGCGGGCCCAGTCGCGACGGGCGGTTTCGTTCAGGACCAGGCCGTGGCCCGGGCGATCGGGGGCGTAAGCCCAGCCGTCCTTGATCTCGACCGGCTGATCGACCAGATGGTCGAAGTTCTGGAACGAGTATTCGAGCCACTGCACTTCGGGCAGGGCGCAGGCGGCGTGGATGCCGACCTCGAGGAAGGTATTGCCGAGGCTTACGGGCACGCCGCGATCGGCGGCGAGCCAGCCGATCCGCATCACGTCGGTGACCTGGCCATGGACGTTGAGGATGTCGGTGGCGTCGGCTTCCATCAGCAGGCGCTTGCCATGAGCATCGAGATATTCGCCCGAGTTGATCAGCGTCCAGTTGGCCGCGTCCTTGAGCATTTTGAGGCCGGCATAGTCGTTGCGCAGGATCGGATCCTCGACCCAGAGCAGTTCGTGGCCGGCGTCGCGGATGGCGGTGAGCTTCACCAAAGCTTCCTTGGCGCCCCAGGCCTCGTTGGCGTCGATCATCACCAGGGCATCCTTGCGGACCACCTGTTTGAGGGTGTTCAGGCGGTTGAGATCCCAGTCGAAGTCGGGGTTACCGACCTTGATCTTGAAGGCGCGGTAGCCGATCGCGTCGGCATGGGCGAAGAAACGGGCGAACTCGTCGTCCGAGAGATGGTAATCGAGGCCCGAGGCATAGGCTTCGACCTTGTCACGGCGGCTGCCAAGCAGCTGGTGCAGCGGCAGGTTCACCTGCTTGGCGGTGAGATCCCATAGCGCCACCTGCAGCGCTTCATGGAAGGGCAGGGTGTAGGCGCGCTGGTTGCCGCCGCGCGGCCGCCCGACGCGGTGCACCAGGCCGGCTGGTGGCTGGCCCTCGAGGCCAGCCCAGACTTCCGAGCGGAATACCCGCTCGATCTCGGCCTGATCGGGCAGCGGGAAAAACAATGTCTGGATAAACCCCAGCCCGACCGCCCCGGTATCGGCAATCAGTTCGAGCGCCGCTATGTTCACGTCATCGGCGCGGACCTGGCTGTCGCCGATGACGCGGTCACGGGCAAACTGGAAACGGGTAATGCGGAATTCCGAAATGCGCATAGGCTGGCGATCTCTGATCGACTAACATGGACATCTGATATATCAGACGATGACGCTAATAGACCAAGGGAGGCAGGCGCACAAGTGGCTGTGAATGGGGATGCCGATATCGGTTTGGCGGAGGCGCAGCCGGCTGGGCGGCTGAGCGATCTGGCCTATACGCGGATCCTGGAGAACCTGTTCGATCGGCGGCTGCCGGCAGGCGCGTTCGTCTCGCAGAACGACCTGGTGAAGCTGCTCGGCATCCCGGTGGCGCCGCTGCGCGACGCGCTGCGCACGCTCGAGGTGGAAGGCATTCTCACCATCCATCCGCGCTCCGGCATCCAGTTCGTCAAGCCCGGGCTCGAGCTCACCAAATCGACCTACCAGTTCCGTACCATCATCGAACGCGCCGCGGTGCGGACGTTCGCCGAGCTCGGCGACGAGGACCTGATCCGCGACCTGGGCGACCGGCATCGCGCCGCCGCCCGGCACATCGAGGCGTCGGGGCTGACGGCCGACGTCATGGAAGAGATCGAGGCGCTGGAGAAGCTCCTGCATAACTCGATCATCGCCATTTTGAGGAACGCGCTGATCGAGACCAGCTACCGGCGCATGCACACCTATCTCAGACTGGTGCGGCTCGACCGCAAGCTCACGGCACCCCTGGCGCAGCGCTCGATCCGCGAGCACCTCGAAATCATCGAGGCCTGCGAAGCGCGCGACCCCGACCGCGCCGAAGCGGCGCTGGTGGCGCATTTCAACGCGGCGCTGCAGCGGCATCTGGGGATGTTCGTTTGAGGGGGTGGCTTGTCGCTCGTCGCTTCGCTCCAAGCGCGCATCGCTTTGCGATGCGATACCCCTCATCCGGCGCTGCGCGCCACCTTCTCCCTCAAGGGGAGAAGGCGATCACCTCCGGCATCTCAGTCAGGCCTTCTCCCCTTGAGGGAGAAGGTGGCCGAAGGCCGGATGAGGGGTACGCGGTGCGAAGCAGCGCCGATCCGAGCGGAGCGAGGAGCGACTAAGCGGCAAACGTCCGGTGGGTCGAGCCCTGGAAATGCGCTTCCATCGCGGCGATCGCACCGGCGACGTCGCGCTGCTCCAGCGCCGCGATCACCCGCATGTGCTCATCCACCGTATCCACCAGGTAACCGCGGAAGCCGGGGCGGCGGTGGACGCGTTGCGCCATGCGGATGTTCTCCTGCAGGCGCTCGTGGGTATCGAGGATGGCGCGGTTGCCGAGCGAGGCAACGATCTCGCGGTGCATGCGGCCATCGAGTTCGAGGAACGGGATATGCGCCGCCTCGAACGGGCTGCCGTCGGTGAGGCTGATGCGGCACTTCTCGTGGTTCGAACGCATGTCGGCCAGCCAGGCCTCCGAGACGGTGTCGCCGAAGCTCTTCAGTGCGAAGATCTCGATCATGATGCGGAACTGGTAGTTCTCGCGGATGAACGCCACCTCCGGATAGACGATCTTGATGCCGGCCCGCGGCTTGATCTCGACCAGCCCGAACTCTTCCAGCAGCACCAGCGTTTCGCGCAGCGGCGACAGCGACAGCCCGAGCAGCTCGCAGAGTTCGGATTGGGTCACCACCATGCCGGCTTCGAGCGTGCCGTCATTCATCGCCTTGCGGAAGCGGCGGTACCCTTCGTTGTCGTTGCGGACGTCAGACATGTTCACCGATGAATAGGTCGAGAGGCGTGTTCGGACTTTAGTATATCAACAGGCGATTTGAAAATCTCAGCAGAACGCCAGAGAACACAGGTTTCTGCGGAAGTTGCAAGCTACCAGATCGCCTCATGAGCGTGGCGCTGGGCGCTGTGAGCGAGAGTCGATGCCTTGACTTGAGATATCATTGGCGCTCAATAATATCTCAACGGAGGGGTCTCATGAAACTGGTGACGGTGTCGCGCTCGGCGAAGAGGGGCTGCTAGTGGCCGCGGTCGAGCTCAGGAACGTCCGCAAGTCGTTCGGAACGGTCGACGTCATCAAGGGCGTCGATCTCAGCATCGACAAGGGCGAGTTCGTGGTGTTCGTCGGCGCCTCGGGTTCGGGCAAGTCGACGCTCCTGCGGATGATCGCCGGGCTCGAGACGGTGAGCGATGGCGACATCCTGATCGACGGCGACGACGTGACCTTCGCCGAGCCGTCGGAGCGGGGCATCGCCATGGTGTTCCAGTCCTACGCGCTCTATCCGCACATGAATGTCTACGACAACATCGCCTTCAACCTGAAGCTGGCGCGGTTCGGCAAGGACGAGATCGACAAGCGGGTCAAGGAGGCGGCTCGCATCCTCCGCCTCAACGAGCTGCTCAGCCGTTCGCCGGCGCAGCTGTCGGGCGGGCAGCGCCAGCGTGTCGCCATCGGCCGCGCCATCGTGCGCAACCCCAAGGTGTTCCTGTTCGATGAACCGCTGTCGAACCTCGACGCGGCGTTGCGCGTGCAGATGCGGCTCGAGATCGAGCGGCTGCACCGCGAGCTCGGCACCACGATGATCTACGTGACGCACGACCAGGTCGAGGCGATGACGCTCGCCGACCGGATCGTGGCGCTCGACAATGGCCGCATCCAGCAGGTCGGCCCGCCGCTCGATCTCTATGCGCGCCCCAACAACCTGTTCGTTGCCGGCTTTATCGGCTCGCCCAAGATGAACCTGTTGCCGGCCAAGGTGCTGAGCTCGGCAGGAGGCAAGGCGACCTTTGGGCTCGACGCCAGCAAAGCCACGCAACTGGATCTCGCCGCCAATGGCGCCGGTGTCGGCGATGCGGTGACGCTCGGGGTGCGGCCAGAGACGCTGCAAGTGGTGCCCGCGGGCGCCACGGTGCCTGCCGGGCTCACGGCGCTGCCGGCCAAGGTCGAGTCGGTCGAGCGGCTCGGCAACATCACCTACGCCTATCTCGATGGGGGAACGCCGGAGGTGATCACCGTGCAGGTGATGGGCCATTCCGACCTCGAGCCGGGGCAGGAGGTCCAGGTCGGGTTGCGGTCCGACCAGGTGCACGTATTCGACGCAGCTGGCGCCGTCATGGCGTCGGCAGTCGGCAGGTAAATCCGGCGCCAGAGCTGGACACAAAGGAGGAGAGACTATGCTTCGTACAAGGACCGCCGCGCTTGCCGGCGGCGTCGCGCTGAGCCTGATGGCCGGCGCCGCGATGGCCCAGGATGCGGTGACGCTGAATGTCTGGTCGGACACGCCGCGCCTCACCATGTTCGATCTCTACGACAAGACGCACGACAACGTGACGCTCAACGTCACCACCGTGGCGCCGGCCGACCTGATCGCCAAGATCCAGCTGGCCCTGCAGGCCAAGAGCGAGATCCCCGACGTGATCTTCATGTCGGATATCGGCTACACCGCGCAGCTCTCGACCCGCCGCTCGAACTACCTGCTCGATCTCACCGACAAGGTGCCGCAGGCGCTGCAGGACGAGTTCTACCCGAACGGCAACTCGCCCTGCCATGTGAACGGCAAGCTGCTCTGCATGCGCAACGACCTGGCGCACATGATCGTCTGGTACGACAAGCCGGCGATGGAAGCGCTGGGCAAGGCCGTGCCCACCACCTGGGAGGAGTTCCAGAAGCTCGGTGAAGAGCTGGCGCCGCAGGGTCTCAGCCTCGGCACCGGCGTCGAGGCGTTCCCGCTCTACGCCATGCTGGTGTCCGACGGCTGCGACATGGTGATGCCGGTCGAGGGCAAGGAAGACACGGTCAAGATCGACTTGACCACCGAAAAGTGCCTGAAGCCGGCGCGCATGGTCGACGCCATGCTGAAGAATGGCAGCCTGACCAAGGTCGGGCCGTTCGAGCCGGATTTCGTAGCGCTCGCCAAGGGCGGCAAGATCCCGCTGATGATCGGGCCGACCTGGTTTGGCGAATACGTGATCAAGCCGACCTATGAATGGCCGGCCGGCAAGCTCGCCGCGGCGCTGCCGCTGAAGTGGGACGACCAGAGCCAGCCGCTGACCTGGAGCTGGGGCGGCGGTACCTATGGCGCCTGGAAGGACACCGCGCATCCGGCAGAAGCCGTCGATCTCGTGACCTGGATGTCGACCGACGTCGCCAACCAGACCGCGGCGGTGACGCTGCCGGGGCACCGGCCGTCGGCCGAGGCCTGGGGCGCGCGTCTCGCCAGCGACGCCTATTATGCCGATCCGAACGTCTTCAAGGTGGAAGCCGATGCGGCGGCGTTCAGCCACCCCGGCTATGTCAGCCTCCGCTTCTCGGTGAGCGACGCGATCGCCAAGGTGGTGGTGCAGCCGCTTGCCAGCGGCGGCACGGTGGAGGGGGCGTTGCCGGCGCTGCAGACCGAACTCACCAACCTCGCCAAGCTCAACGGCTACCAGGTCGAGTAACCAATGAGACCGGCCGGGCGCCTCGCGCGTCCGGCCGACCGGAGCGCTTTCAGGGAAAGTTGCAGACTTTTCCGGTTCGAAAGCGCGACAAATCAGAGACTTGGAGCATGTCGCCGATCTCAAAGAAGCGGTGACGTGCTCCAGTTCAGGGGAAATGATGAGCGCGACGGCAATGGCAGGGGATGTGAGGGCGGTGGCGGGCGACCGTGCCCGCAAGGCCAGGCAGAAGGCACGGCGCGATACGCGCATGTCGTATCTGCTGCTGGCCCCTTACTTGCTGCTCCTGTTGATGTTCGGGCTGTTCCCCATTGCCTATGCCTTCGGGCTCAGCTTCTTCGACACCATCGAGATGGTGTTCTGGGGTTTCACCAATTACCAGTTCGTGTTCGACGATTTCCGCGTGCCGGCGAGCGTCGTCAACGTGCTGGCCTTCGTCGCCATCTGGGTGACGCTGACCATGGTCGGCGTGGCAGTGCTGTCGCTGATGCTCGACAGCATCAATCGCAAGACCGCCAATACACTGAGGACCATCTATTTCCTGCCTGGCGCCGTCACCTCATCGGCGATCGTTGTGCTGTGGCTGTTCGTACTCGACCCCTCGGTCAGCCCGTTCCAGCCGGTGATGCACACTTTGGGCTGGGGCACGCGCGCCGACGTGGTGTCGGGCATCGGGCTCGCCGGGGTGTTCGCCATCATGGCGTATTTCTCGGCCTCGGGCGGCTGGATCGTGGTGTTCGGCGGGGCGCTGTCGAGCCTTCCCACCGAAGTAATGGAAGCGGCGCGCATCGATGGCGCCAACCGCTTCCAGCTCGCTACCCGGATCAAGCTGCCGATGATCTGGCGCTCCCTCGTGCTGATGGGGATTTTGAGTTTCGCCGGCGGCCTGCAACTGTTCGTCGAGCCGCAACTGATGGGGCTGGCCGGCCCGCAGTTTGCGCAGAACGACTGGTCGCTGAACCAGATGGCATTCCAGTACGCCTTCCGGATGGGCGATTTCGGAGCCTCGGCGGCGCTCAGTACGCTGCTGGTCGGAGCCTCGATCGTCATCGCGCTGGTGATCGTTTTCGCCACCAAGTTCTACAAGATCGATTGAGGGCGCAATGAGCACCAGGACGGCACCGCTGCGCATCAATCCCGGCCGCTTCGTCGTCTTCGCGACGCTGGCCTTCGCGGTGTGCTTTTACGGCATTCCGCTGCTCTGGCTGTTCATCGCCGGCACGCGCTCGGAATCCTCGCTGCTGACGCAGTCGCCGTTCGCGCTGGGCGATTGGGACTCGTTCGTCCGCACCTGGAATAACCTCACCACCTACAACAACTTCCAGATCCTGACCTGGACGGTGAACTCGCTGATCTACGTGGTGGGTGGCGTGCTGCTGTCGCTTATCGCCTGCATCCCCGCTGGCTATGCGCTGGCCGCCTCGGAGTTTCCCGGGCGCAGGCTGGTGCTGATCCTCACGCTGATCGCCATGATCACGCCGTCGACCGCGGTGGTGCTGCCGATCTTTCTCGAACTCAACATGCTGGGGCTCAGCAACACCTATGCCGGGCTGATCCTCGCCTCGGGCTTCTTCCCGTTCGGCGTCTATCTCACCTATGTCTACTTCTCGACCTCGCTGCCCAAGGGCGTGATGGATTCCGCCCGGGTCGATGGCGCCAACCGGTTCCAGCTGTTCAGCCGCATTGCGCTGCCGCTGGCCCGGCCGATCATCGCGCTGGTGGCGTTTTTCAGCTTCCTCGGCATCTGGTCGAACTACTTCCTCGCCTTCGTGCTGCTCAGCGACGACAAGCTCTACAACCTGCCGGTGGGGCTGACGGCGCTGGTGTCGGGCTCGGGTGCGCTCAGCAACCTGCCGTCCAACGACGTGCCGATCAAGAAGCCCGAGGTGGTGCTCGCCGCCATCCTCGTGGTGCTGCCGGTGCTGCTGATTTTCATGGCCGCGCAGCGGTTCGTGCGCTCCGGCACGCTGTCGGGCGCGGAAAAGGGTTAGCGGCGGGCACCGCAGGCCTGGCAAAGCCAGTTCTGCCGGGTCCGCACAAGCAATTGTCTATGGAGGACTGAATGCAGATCACGGGATTCACGGCATGGCTGGTCGAGCATGAGCCGGGCCCGAAGTTCATCTGGCGCGACGGCATTCCCGGCTCGCACGGTGACATTCCTCGGGGTTCCAAGCCGCACAAGGCGGTGATCCGGATGGAGACCGATGCCGGGATCAACGGGGTCATCGAAATGGGCCGCGGCGAGGCGGTGATCGACCTGGTGCGGCGGCGCTATCACGAGTTCATCGGCGAGAACCCGCTGCTTACCGAGCGGATGTGGCGGCTGATCTGGGAACTCGATCGCATCGAGGAGTTCCACATGCGCCATCTCGGCATGCTCGACATGCTGTGCTGGGACGTGAAATCGCAGCACGCCAGGATGCCGATCTACCAGATGCTGGGCGGCGACGACCGGGTGGTGCCGGCCTATGCCTCGACGGTCACCTGGCCGACGATGGACGAGTACGAGCGCTACATCAAGATGAGCCGCGATGTCGGCTTCAAGGCGTTCAAGCTGCATGCCTGGGGCGGCCCGGTAAAGCGCGACATCGAGCTGTGCAAGAACCTGAGGCAATGGGTCGGGCCCGATGCGGACCTGATGTTCGATGGCTCGGCCGGCTGGGACTATGTCAACGCGCTGGAGTTCGGCAAGGCGATCCAGGACCTGGGGTTCCTCTGGTACGAGGAGCCGATGCGTGAGTTTCACCTGGGCGCCTATACCAAGCTCTGCGAGAAGCTCGACATCCCGATCCTCGCCGCCGAAACATCGGATGGCGTGCATGGCAACATGGCGACCTGGATCGAGAACAAGGCGCTCGACATGACGCGCGTCTCGACCTTCTACAAGGGCGGGTTCACCGGCTCGATGAAGGTGGCGCATCTCAGCGAAAGCCACGGCATGCGAGCCCAGGTGCACGGCATGGGGCTCGAGAATGCGCAGATCTGCGCCGCCATTTCCAACAACGACTATTACGAGCAGCTCGTGATGAACGAGGAGCAGATCAAGGGCCTCGACAAACTCGGGCCGCTCTCGATCGTCGATGGCAACCTGACAGTCAACGACGAGCCGGGCATCGGCTACGCGTTCGACTTCAAGCAACTGGATGAGACGGCCCTTACGAAGGTCTCAGTCACCGAGCGGTTGACGCCGCGCGGGGCCGAGGTACCATGGCACTGATATATCAGACTAAGTAACTGAGCTATCATCAGGGAGGAGAAACTCATGACGGCCAAGTTCGACAGACGATCAGTCCTGAAGCTGGGCGGCGGTATGCTGGCGGCTTCGGCGCTGTTGCCGCACCAGGCGTTCGCCCAACAGACCGCGATCAACTACTGGCACACCTTCACCAGCCAGTCGGAAGCCGCCGGGCTGCAGGCGGTGCTCGACCTGTTCAAGGCCGCGCATCCCGACGTCGCGGTGACGCCCGAAAACATCCCGAACCCCGAGTTCATGGCCAAGATCACCGCGGCGGTGGTGGGCGGTAGCCGTCCGAATGTCACGATGGTGGCATCCGAGCGCTTCGAGGACCTGCTCGCGATGGGCGCGCTCAGCGACATGACAGACCGGATTGCCGGCTGGGAGCGGCGGGCCGACTTCGACGACAAGCGCTTCGCCTCGATCACCAAGGACGGCAAGACCTACGGCGTGCCGGGCTTCACGTTCGTCGACTGGGGCTATTACCGCAAGGACTGGTTCGACGAGGCGGGCCTTGCCGCGCCGACCACCTATGACGAGTTCCGCGATGCGGCCATCAAGCTTACCGATGCCAGCAAGGGCCGCTTCGGCTTCGGCCTGCGCGGCGGCCCCGGTGGACAGAACTTCGTGGTCAACGTCATCGAGGCCTTCGGCTCGCCGGTGAAGAAGGAAGACGGCTCGATCGGGCTCGACCGCGATATCGTCATCAAGGCGCTCGACTGGTATGCGGGGCTGCTGGTCAAGGACAAGGCGGTGCCGCCGAGCGCCGCCAATGATGGCTTCCAGCAGGTGATCAGCGGCTTCCAGACCGGGCAGACCGCGATGATCTGGCACCATACCGGCTCGTACCAGGACATTGCGTCCAAGCTGAAGCCAGGCGTCGAGTTCGGCACGTTCGCCATGCCGGCTGGCCCGGCCACCCGCGTGGCGCGCCTCGCCTATGCCTATAACTGCATCACCAACGACGAAAACGCCGACGCCGCCTGGGAGTGGATCAAGTTCTGGGGCGAGCCGGATGCCGCCGTCGCCTTCCTGGAAAAGACCGGCTACATGCCGGCCTCGACGGTCGCGGCGCAGGACGAGCGCATCGTCGGCAACCCGATGTACAAGGCCGCCGCGGATACGCTCGGCTTCGGCATCCCGCAGCCGAGCTTCCCGGGTGCGGCCGGCTGGGCGCAGAACACCGTGCTGCCGGCACTGCAGCAGATCCTGATCGGCCAGGCGACGCCCGACCAGGCTGCCGACCAGATCATCGAGGGGTTGGCGGCGGCCATCGCCTGATGCATGGCGGCCGGCCCCCGGCCGGCCGCCTTCTTCCCCGACCCGATCAACGCGCTAAGGAGCCCTGATGAGCCGAGGCCGTGCCATGGCTGCCCTGCCGCCGCCGCGCTCCACCTGGGACGCGATCAATCCGTTGCGGATGCTCGGTGAACTGAGCGAGACGCGCTACTGGATGTATCTGCTGCTGCTGCCGAGCGCGCTGCTGATCACCGCGATCGTGCTGTTCCCGACCGTTTACGGCTTCCAACTGAGCTTCACCGAGATGCGGCTCAACCGGCCCGCCGGTAACGGCGCGTTCGTCGGGCTCAAGCATTACCAGCGCATGCTGGCCGATCCGATCTTCTGGCTGTCGCTGCGCAATACCGCCGTGTGGGTGACCTTCTCGATCGTCATCGAATTTGTCGTCGGCCTCGTCGCCGCGCTGGCGCTGAACCGCAACCTGCCGGGCGGCAAGATTCTGGCCGTGCTCATCCTCGTGCCCTACTTCCTGCCCAACGTGGTGGCGGGCAACATGTGGGCGCTGATGCTCGACAGCCGTGTCGGCGTCGTCAACGACATCCTCGTCAATATCGGCCTGCTCGACAGCTACAAGGCGTGGTTCGCCGATCCCAACACCGCGATGGCGACGGCGATCTTCGTCGAAGCCTGGCACAGTTTCCCGTTCTTCACGCTGCTGATCATGGCGGGCCTCAAGGGCATTCCAGCCGATCTCTACAAGGCCGCCGATATCGACGGGGCAGGAGCATTCGCGCAACTGCGGCTGATCACGCTGCCGATGCTGCGCACCATCATTGCCGCGGCGGTGATCCTGCGCGTCATCGGCCTCGTCAACTCACCGGACCTGCTGCTGATCCTGACCCAGGGCGGGCCCGGACGGTCGACGCAGGTGCTGTCGCTTTATGCGTTCCAGAACGCTTACTCGGATTTCAACTTCGGCTACGCGGGGGCGCTGTCGGTGGTGATGTTCGTCCTGCTGATGCTGTTCGCCTGGGCCTATATCCGGCTCAGCAAGGTCAACCAGGACTAGCGCCATGGCCCAGACCCGCACCGGCTCCAACCTCATCTGGAACATTGTCAGCTACGCCGTACTGATCGTCTTGGCGCTGCTCAGCATCGGCCCGCTGCTGTGGATGCTGCTGACCTCATTCAAGGTCGACGACGACATCGTCACGCGCACGATGGTGTATTTCCCCACCCGCTTCACACTCGAGAATTACATCAAGCTGTGGAACCAGTCGGGCTATCCGGTGCTGGTGATCAACAGCCTCGTCACCACCACGCTGACTGTGGCGATCTGCCTGTTCACCGGCACCATCGCTTCATACGCCTTCTCGCGCTTCAACTTCCCCGGTCGTACGCCGCTGATGCTCGGTTACCTCGTCGTCCGCATGTTCCCCGCCGTGCTGATGATCATCCCGCTGTTCATCGTGATGCGGAACCTGGGGCTGTTCGACACCAGCCTCGGTCTTGCCGTGGCGTATACCAGTTTCCTCCTGCCGCTGTTCGTCTGGATGCTGAAGGGCTTCTTCGACGCGGCCCCCAAGGAGCTGGAATCGGCGGCGCGCATCGATGGGTCGACCCGCATCGGGGCGATGTTCCGCATCGTCATTCCGATCGCTCGCAACGGGCTGGTCGCCACCTGCGTGTTCGTCGCCATCGCGGCGTGGAACGAATACCTGTTCGCGCTGATGCTGACCTCGAGCACGGGCTCACGCACCTGGCCGGTCGGCCTGCAACTGATGGTCGGCGAGTTCCAGTTGCCCTGGGGCATGCTGGCCGCCGGCGGCATCATTTCCATCCTGCCGGTGATCGTTCTCTTCGCGCTGGTGCAACGCGTCATGGTCGCCGGCATCACCGCCGGCGCAGTCAAGGGTTAGCGGCAATGGCCACGTTATCGATCAAGGGCGTCCGCAAGAGCTTTGGCGCGGTCGAGGTGCTGAAGAACATCGACATCGAGCTGGAGGATGGCGGTTTTCTGGTGCTGCTTGGACCATCGGGTTGCGGCAAGTCCACGTTGCTGTCGATCATCGCCGGGCTCGAGCCGAGTTCGGGCGGCGACGTCATCATCGGCGAGCGCAACGTCAACGATGTGCATCCCAAGGATCGCAACATCGCCATGGTGTTTCAGTCTTACGCACTCTACCCGACCATGCCGGTGCGACGGAATATCGGCTTCGGTCTCGAGATGCGGAAGGTGCCTGCGGCCGAGCGGGATGCGGCGGTGCAGCGGGCCGCCGAGCTGCTGCAGATCGAGCACCTGCTCGATCGGAAGCCGGGCCAGCTGTCGGGCGGGCAGCGGCAGCGCGTGGCGATGGGCCGCGCCATCGTGCGCGATCCCGACCTGTTCCTGTTCGACGAGCCGCTCAGCAACCTCGATGCCAAGCTGCGCGTCGAGATGCGCACTGAGATCAAGCGGCTGCATGACCGGCTCGGCACCTCGATCGTCTATGTCACGCACGACCAGATCGAGGCGATGACGCTGGGCACCAAGGTGGCGGTGATGAAGGGCGGGGTGATCCAGCAGATCGCCGATCCGCAGACGATCTACGAGAAGCCGGCCAACATGTTCGTCGCCGGCTTCATCGGCTCGCCGACGATGAACTTCCTGTCGGGGACGCTCGAGCGGTCCGGCGGAACTGCTGTGCTGCGGCATGGCGAGGCGATGCTGGCGCTCCCCGGGCTGGAGCAGGATGTCGGCGCCTATATCGGCAAGCGCGTCGTGGCGGGCATCCGGCCCGAGACCTTCCATCCGGGCGAAGGACAGGGAACGCTTACCGGCACCGTCGACGTGGTGGAGCCGACCGGACCCGACACCATGGTGATCCTCAGCATCGGCGGACAAATGCTGACGGCGCGGCTCGGCTCACGCGACCGGCCGAAGCTTGGCGACACCATGACGCTCGCCGTCGATACGGCCGCGATCAACCTGTTCGATCCCGACACCGGCGACCGCATCTGATCGCGCAATCCAGAGGGCCAGACCATGAAGGACCTGCGCATCAAGCGCCTGACCGTTCACCAGTACAAGTGGACGCGGCGCGACCTGACAGGCGACTATAACGGCTTCAACCACGTCTATCTCAAGGGTGGCAAGGTCGAGTTCACCGACTATGTGCTGACCATCGAGACCGAGGGCGGCATTACCGGGGAGTATGCCGGTGGCGTCGGGGTGTCGTACGCCCAGGTGGCGATGGCGGCGCAATACCTGATCGGCAAGAACGCGCTCGAGCGCGAGTTGATCTGGAACGACCTGAAGCGCGCACTGCGCAAGCACGACAAGTTCGGCATGGGGCCGATCGACTGCGCGTTGTGGGACATTGCCGGCAAGGCCGCCGGCCAGCCGGTCTATCAACTGCTGGGCGGCTGGAAGAACAAGCTGCCGGCCTATGCCTCGACCTTCCACGGCGACGACAATGGCGGGCTCGACAGCCCCGAGGCGTTCGGCGACTTCGCCTTGCAGTGCAAGGAAATGGGCTACCCGGCGTTCAAGATCCACGGCTGGGGACATGGGCCGATCGCGCGCGAGGCGGCGGCGGTGCTGGTGACGCGCAAGGCGGTCGGCGACGGGATGGATCTGATGATCGATCCCGGCTGCGAATACGAGAACTGGGGCGATGCGCTGAAGGTGGGCAAGGCCTGCGATGAGGCGAACTATTTCTGGTACGAGGATCCCTACAAGGATGGCGGCATCTCGGCCTATGCGCACAAGCGGCTGCGGCAGTTCATCAATACGCCGATCCTGATGGGCGAGCACATTCGCGGGATCGAGCCGCGGGTCGACAACCTGATCGCCGAGGGCACCGATTTCGTCCGCGCCGATGTCGACTACGATGGCGGCATCACCGGGGTGATGAAGCTGGCGCATGTGGCGGAGGGCTTCGGTCTGGACGTCGAAATCCACGCACCCGGGCACGCGCCGCGGCACTGCATGGCGGCGATCCGCAACACCAACTACTACGAACTCGGCTTGGTGAACCCCAAGGTTGCCGGCTGGAAGAGCCAGCACCAGATCCACGCCGACGACTATTCCGACGATCTCGACGCCGTGGACCGGGATGGCTGCGTGCCGGTGCCGCAAGCCCCCGGGCTCGGCGCCACGCTCAACTGGGACTTCGTCAACAAGCACTCGACCGGCAAGACGGTCTACGAGTAGTCAGCATGACCGATAGTTCGAACCTGCCCGCCATCGCGGCGGCCGATATCCTTCCCTTGCCCGAATGGGCGCTGCTGCAGCGGCAGATATTCGCCGTGCTGAACGAGGCGGCGATCGAGTTTGCCGACCGTTACACCCGGGCCGACGGCACCTTGATCTGGCGCGATCGCTGGCCGGGGATGGATGGTTCGGACGACCCCTATGAGGGGTTCATGAACATGCCGCTGTTCTACGCGCTGGGCGGTTCGGAGGAGGTCTACAAGCGCTCGCGCACCATATGGGACGGCATCACCTGGCAGTGGACCGAGTATGGACAGATCCACCGCGAGTACGACGCCTATTACGACTGGATGCACCACGGCGAGAGCAACCTGTTCTTCTATTTCTTCGGTCTCGCCGACCCATCGGTGCCGAAGGACCGGCAGCGCACCCGGCGCTTCGCCGGCTTCTACAATGGCGAGGATGCGGAAGCGCAGAACTGGGATGCCGAGAAGCGGCTGATCCGCTCGCCGATCACGGGCAGTCGGGGACCAAGGTTCGAGCAGACCGCTGAGGATTGGTCGACGCATCGCGAGATCCTCGACGACTACCTGCCGCCGTTCGAGGACCTGCCGGGGATCGACAAATACGGCATGAAGACGCCGTGGTCGGACGATGCGACCTATGCGGAAATCCTGAGCCGCATCAACCAGCGGCAGTCGCGTGGCGACGTGCCGCTGAACCTCGGCGCAACTTCGCTGCTGACGCATGCCTTCGCCTATACCGGCGAGGAGAAGTACCGCACCTGGGTGCTGGATTATCTCGCGGCGTGGGAAGAGCGCACGGCGCGCAATGGCGGGATCACGCCCGACAATATCGGGTTGAGCGGCGAGATCGGCGAATACAACGACGGCAAGTGGTGGGGCGGCTATTACGGCTGGCGCTGGCCGCACGGCTCGTTCTCGCTGCTCGAACCGCTTTGCGTCTCGGGCGTCAACGCGGCGGTGCTCACGGGCGACATGCGGCACCTTCAGCTCGCTCGCTCGCAGCTCGACATGCTGTGGGGGCTCAGGCGCGAGGAGGGCGGCCAGCAGCTGGTGCCGAACCGGCACTATGATGAAGGCTGGCGCGACTATCGCCGCTGCCACCCGATGTATGGCGTCTATCTGTGGAACGTCTCGATGGCCGAGGAGGACGCCGAGCGGGCCGAGCGCGGCTGGGCCGGTGAGCTTTTCGATGCGGTGAACCCTGCATATCACGGCTATGGCAAGACCAATGGCGGCCATATGGGGTTCAACGGCAATACCGCGCAGTGGTTCAGGTTCATGCGCGGCAACGACCCCGGTTATCCCGAAGCGGTGCTGAAGGCCGACCTCCAGACCATCACCGAGCAGATCGCCAACTATCGCAAGCCCGAGAATGACCCCGAGACGATGGATCACTACCGGGAGTCGATGACCATCCACATGTGGCAGCAACTGACGCCGATGGTGGTGGAAGCACTGACCCAGCTAACGCTGGGCGGGCCGATGCACGTCTATCACGGCGGGCTGCAGGTGGCGCGATTCCGCTATTTCGACGCCGCGGGCCGACGGGCTGGGTTGCCGCAAGGTGTGGCGGCGCTGGTCGATGGGTTGTGGGACGATGGCGCGACGCTGACGCTGGTCAACACCGACGCGGTGCATGCCGCCGAAGTGGTGATCCAGGGCGGGGTGTTCGGGGAGCACGACATTACGTCGGTGGCGTTGGGCGATGCGGCGCCGGTGACAGTCGGCGGACGGTGGCTATCGGTGAAGTTGGCGGCTGGAGCGACGGCGCGGCTGGCGCTCGGGATGCGGCGGTTCGCCAATGCACCGAGTTATGATACGCCCTGGGTGCGGGCGGCCGACGGGCCGGCGCCGTTGCTGGGGCGGGAGCCCTGATCACCTCTCCCTCGGGGGAGAGGTCGGCGCGCAGCGCCGGGTGAGGGGGCCTTTTTCCACGCTCGGTGCTTGCGGCAAGGCCCCCTCACCCTGACCCTCTCCCCCAAGGGAGAGGGGACGCTGGGAGCACACTCCGTGCAGTCCGGTAGCTCTACCCACCGGCCGTCATCCCGACGAAAGTCGGGACCCAGTGCTCTGAGCGTTCAGCCAAACGCCAAGCTCGCCGACCTATCAGCGATGGACGGATCGTGTCGCGCGGAGCCAACGTTCCGAGCCGTGGGTCCCGACTTTCGTCGGGATGACGATCGAGTTTGTGGGTTCGGCTGGCGCTAGGGCGAGGCCTCACCCCCGCCGCTGCGCCAGGTAGATGTGCTCGCACGCCAGCACCGTCTCGCCGCGCTGGTTGAGCACCCGTACCTGTTCCGTCACCCGGCCGTACTGAGGACGCTTCGGGTCATCGTCCAGCCCGGCAATGGTCAGCTCGGTGTGAATGGTGTCGCCGATGAATACCGGCTTCGGGAAGCGCAGGCGTTCGTAGCCGTAGGTGAAGGCCAATGGGTTGATTTCGGTGGCGGTGAGGCCGATGCCGATGGCGAAGGTCATGGTGCCGTGGGCGATGCGCTGGCCGAACTCCGAGCCCTTCATGAACTCGGCGTCCATGTGGTGCGGGAAGAAATCGCCGGTATGGCCGGCGTGAACGACGAAGTCGGTCTCGGTGATGGTGCGGCCGCTGGTTTTACGGACCTCGCCGACGACATAGTCCTCGAAGTGGCGTGGGCGCTCCATCAGAAACTCTCCCGGAACAGCCGATCGAGATCGGCGAGGATGGTCGCGGGCGCCTCGTGCGCCCGCAGGCCTGCAGTCAGCCGTTGCGAGGCGGCGTCCTGGAACGCCATGTAGCCGTGGTGGCGCGGACGGACATAGGCGCCCTCGAGGGTTTTGCGGGTGCCGCGATAGAAGTTGCCGGTGGCGGCGTTCACCGCATCGTCTTCCCAGGCGGTGGCATGGCCGGGCTGGCCGCCCGAACTGGCGTACAGGGTGCGCTGCACCTCCGCCGAGGCGACCCAGTAGGCATAGTCGATGGCGGCGTCTCGGTTCCGCGAGAAGGCGGAGACGGCGATTCCCGTGCCGCCGAGGGCCGAACCTTTGGCGCCCGGCATCGGGATATCGGCAAAGGTCAGCTGCTGCGGGCGGAAACCCGGCATGGCGTAGCTGACATAGCCGTAGCCGAGCGGCATCAGGGCCAGCGTGGCATCCGGACGCGCCATGGCCTCGGAGGCGGCGATGGGGTCCATGGCGAAGTCGGCGGGGTCGAGGTGTCGTGCAACCTCGGTCAGCATTTCGATGGCGCGGATGCCGGTATCCGTGTCGACCAGCGGGCCGTTCTCGACTGCGCAGGGATGGCCGAGATTGGCAGTGAGGGTGAAGAAGCTCATCATCGAGTGCGGCGGCAGCAGCGGGAAGGCGACGCGCCCGGCCTTGGCGAGCGCGACGACGTCATCCCAGCTTTTCGGCGCATCGATCAGATCGGCCCGGTAGGCCATGACTTGCGTCGCGGCATCGATGGGGAACGCCCATTGATGCCCGGCATAGGCATAGCTCGGGTAGGACGCGCCGACAGAGCCTTCGGCCAGCGCCTGGCGTTCGGCTTCGCGGCCGGGGACATCGAGCGGGGCGAGGCAGCCTTCTTCGACCACCTGGCCGACATGCGGATGATCGATGACGATCATGTCGTACTGGCGGGCCAGTTGCTCGACCGGGAAGGACTCGAAATCCTGCAGGCTCCGCTTGTCCCATTCGATAGTCATGCCGGTCTCTGCGGCCCAGGCTTTGGCGGTCGCCACCATCGGGTCATAGCCACGGGGGTGGCTCCAGGTCATGCCCTTGAGGGTCGTCAAAGTCCGAACTCCTTGCGTATCGCTGCGCTCTGCTCGCCGATCAACGGCGCAGCGCGGTGCGTCTGAGGGCGCTGGCCGTCGATGCGGAGCGGCGAGCGGGTCGTGAGGATGGAGACGCCGTCATCGCGCGTGACGGTCTGCAGCATGTCGAGCGCCTTGAACCCCTCGCTTTCCATCAGCTCGTCCCATTCGAGCACCTTGGCGCACCAGATATCGGCGGGTTCGAGCACCGCGAGCCATTCGGCAGTGGAGCGGGTCGCCAGCCGCTGAGCGATCAGGCGCTTGATCTCGTCACGGGCGCTGAACCAGCTCTTCGGATCAGGGGCGAAAGCGTCGAGTGCCGAGAGCTCGAGCAGGTCGCGGATCTTGCCGAGCGGCGTCATGGCGAGAGCCAGCCAGCCATCGGCGGTGGGGTAGACGCCGTAAGGAGCGGACAGGTAGGCGTGGGCGGAGCGGAACTCCGAGCGCTTCGGCTTCCGCCGGCCATCGTTGAGGTGCGTGGTCAGCACCTCGAACTGGAAATCGACCAGCGCTTCGAGGAGGCTCGTCTCGACATGGGCACCCTGGCCGGTCCGGCCCTGCCTGACCAGCGAGGCGAGGATACCCTGCGCTACGGCGGCGCCGGCCAGCATGTCGGCGATGGCAAGGCCGAAAGGCACCGGGCCCTGGTCGTGGTCGCCATTGAGCCACATGACTCCGGAGCGGGCCTGCGCCAGCAGATCCTGGCCCGGACGCTGCACCCAGGGACCGGCTTCGCCATAACCTGTTATGGAGGCATAGACGATGCCCGGGTTGATGGCTTTGACACGGTCATAGTCGAGGCCAAGCCGATCGATGACGCCGGGGCGAAAGTTCTGCAGCATGACATCGGCCCGGCCGATGAGCTTTTTCAGCGCGGCAATGTCAGCCGCGCTCTTCAGGTCGAGCGCCAGGCTCTCCTTACTGCGGTTGATGGCGTGAAAAATCGTCGAGTCACCGCCGATCTCGGTGTCACTGAGATAGAGCCGGCGGCTGAGGTCGCCGCCATCGGGGCGTTCGATCTTGATGACGCGGGCGCCCAGATCCTGGAGCCGCAGCGAGGCGTAGGGGCCGGAGAGGAACTGGCAGAGGTCGACAACCAGAACGCCGTCGAGGGGGAGGGTCATGGAGCGGCTCTTACTGAGGTAGCGGGCTTGGCTGCTGACTCGAAGGCGGCTTCGGCCAGCGCCATGGTGTGCCAGGCGTCTTCGACCGAGGAAACCAGCACCGGGTCTTCGCCGGCGGCATAGCGCTGCAGGTTGCTCATCGTGCCGATGAAGGCGTGCGGGAACCATTTTCCCTCAAGCGGCACCTGGGTCCAGTCCGCTTCACCGCGTCGGGTGAGCCACAGTTCGTCCGGCTCGCCCTCGGGATAGTTGAGCAGCAGCCCGAGTTTTACCAGCGCGGCGCCTTGGGTGCCCTCGAAGCGGAAGCTCGCATCCTGGAAGCGACGGCCGAAATCGTGGTTGTGGTTGATCGAGAAGGTCACGCGCTGATCGGGCGCGAAATCGAACAGTGCCGAAGTACGGGTCTGGGCGAGCGCGGTCGAAGGGTGACCCAGGGTGCGGGCATGGACACCGCCGGGGTTGCCAAGCAGCGCCCGGAGCATATCGAGATAGTGGATCGAGTGCACCGCGATCTCGACCCGCGGCATGCCGTTGAGAAACGGGAACAGCTGCCAGGGGGTGACGAGGTTCAGGTGTACCTCGACATCGATCAGCCGGCCGAGCCAGCCGCGCTCGAGCGCATCGGCGATGGCCAGCATCATGGGCGAGAAACGAAGCTGGAAATTGACTGCGGCTTTCAGCGACTTGGCGCGGCAGAGCTCGAGGATTCTGGTCGCCTCGGCGAGGTCGCGGCCCATCGGCTTTTGCAGCAGCACGGCGGCGCCGTCGGGCAGCCCGGGCAGCACGTCGAGATGGGCGGCGGGCGGCAAGGCGAGATCGTAGACCGCATCGGGCGTCGCGATCGCCTCGTCCAGCGTACGGAAAGCGCGGGTTTTCCACTTTTCGGCGACGGCTCGGGTGCGCTCTGCGTCCAGGTCGAAGACGCCAGCGACTGGCAGCTCCGCGAGCTGATAGGCCGGCAGGTGGGCATCGGTGACGATGCCGCCGGCGCCGATGATGACGATCGGCTTGGGCACGCTGGGCCGGGGCCAGCTTTGCCTGAGCTCTCCGACTTCGATGGTCACCTGCTCCTCGCTACGTCATTCTTATGTGAATGGGTATTTCACAAGTGGGCCGATGGGGCAACGCTGATATATCAGGCCCGGCGGGTTGACGACGTGAAGAAAACTTCGCGGGTGCGCATGCTTGACCTCCCATTTACTCTTGCCGGACGATAATGGGGGGCCGCAGAAGCGGCTATTACGCGTTCGTCGACAGCCAGTTAGGCGTGTGTCGTGATCGTGGATGCCGCATTGTCGCCTCATAGTCGCCGCCCTTTGGCGGTTGCTTGGCAGCGCGGCATTTCATGGGAAGTGTCCCATCGTGATGGGAAGTGTCCCATCGTGATGGCAAAGCCATTGGGCAACGGCGGGTCAGCCGGCGTTCACTACAGCAGCCGCCCGGCCTCGGGCGGAGGTGAACGCGTCGGCAGCCGAGGGCAGGGGTAGTCGGGACTGTTACAGCGGCGGGTGAAATTCGGTCTGGCCATGCTGGCCCTGGCGCCATTGCTCGTGCCGGGGGCATCGGCGTTCGAGTTCTTCGGCATCAAGCTGTTCGAGGATCAGAGCGAGATCGACGCCGACGCGGTGATCGGCGATCCGCAAACCTATACGGCAACCCTTGAAACCACAGCGACCGGCGACGTGGCGAACGCTATCCGCGGCGCTTCGGCACTGTTGGCAGATCAGGGCGCGCCGGCTTCGGGTGCGGCGGGGCTGCTGGCCAAGGCGCGCAGCGACTATCGGCGCATTCTCGCAGCGCTTTACAACCAGGGTTATTACGGCGGCGCCATCAGCATCCTCGTCGGCGGCAAGGAGGCCGCCAACCTGGCGCCCGATACCGAATTGCCCGAGCCGGTGGCGGTGGTGCTGAAGGTCGATGCCGGGCCGCTGTTCCGCTTCGGCAATGTGCAGATCAGCAACCGTGCACCGCTTACCAGCGAGGCAGGCGATGAGGTGGAACAGCCGGAAGTGGCAGGGTTCGGTGCGGGGCTCGTGGCCAGGGCCACGGTGGTCGGGCGAGCCGAGCAACTGGCCGTCGATGCCTGGCGTCAGCAGGGTTACGCCGAGGCGGCGGTGGTCGACCGGCAGGTGATTGCAGACCATCAGAGCGACACCGTCGACGTCACCATTGTCGTCGCGCCTGGCCGGCATGCGACGGTCGGGCCGATCGGGGTCAGCGGCACCAACCGCATGGATCCGGAGTTCGTGGCGCAGCAGACCGGGCTGATCGCCGGTCACGATTATGACCCCGATGATATCGCGCGGGCCGAGAAGCGGCTGGCGCGGCTCGACGTGTTTCGCGCCATGCGGATCGAAGCGGCGGGCGCCATCGGCAATGACGGCGTGCTGCCGTTCAACGTTATCGTCGAGGAGCAGGCGGAACGCCGCTTTGGCGTCGGCGCCACCTACTCGACCGTCGACGGGCTCGGTATCGAAGGCTTCCACTTGTGGCGCAACCTGTTCGGGCGGGCCGAGCGGCTCAGGCTCGATGCCAAGGTTGCCGGCATCAACTGGCCGATCGCCACCGAAGAGTTCGACTATGCGTTCGGCGGCACCTTCACCAAGCCGGGCTTCCTCAACCCCGACAATGATCTCGTCGCCGCGGTCTCGGCCGAGCGCAGCGTGTTGCCGGCCTATACCGAAACCTCGGCGTCGGCGCGGGTGGGGCTGACGCAATACCTGTTCGACCAGCTGACGCTCGATGGCTCGGCCTATTACGAGCGCTCGCTGTTCGAGGACGATTTCGGCACCCGCAATTTCTCGATCGCCGGCCTCAGCGGCGGGCTGATCTGGGATGCGCGCGACAACCCGCAGGATGCCACCGAAGGGTTCTACGTCAATGTGACGGCCGAGCCGTTCTATGAGTTCTATTACGGTAATCCGGCGTTCCGGACGACGGCCGAAGTGCGCGGCTATCTCAGCGTCATGGCCGACAAACAACTGGTGCTGGCGGGCCGCGCCAAGGTCGGGGCGCTGGTCGGGCCTGCAATCGATGAACTTCCGCCCGATCGGCTGTTCTTTGCCGGGGGCGGCGGCTCGGTGCGCGGCTATGCGTTCAAGGGCATCGGCGTCGATGGTCCTGGTGATACGGTCACCGGCGGCAAGTACCTGATCGAGGGTTCGCTCGAGGCGCGCTACAAGGTCACCAACGATATCGGCATCGTCGCATTCGTCGATGGCGGCTATGTCGCGGCAGACGAACTGCCGGGGCTGGACCAGCTGCGCGTCGGCGTCGGTGCGGGCGTCCGCTACTATACCGGGCTCGGGCCGCTGCGGCTCGACGTGGCGGTGCCGCTCAACAAGCGGCCCGGCGATCCGGACTACGCCCTCTATGTCGGCATAGGACAGGCGTTTTGAAACGGGTCCTCACCACCGGCATGATGCTCGGCTTCGGCCTCCTGGCCGCGATGCCGCTGGTCGCGCAAGACCAGGGCCAGATGAATGCCGAGCAGCAGAAGGACTGGTTCGTCGGCTTCGTCGAAGGCCAGTTGTCGACGCCGGAGCGGCAGATCCGCATCTCCAATATCGATGGGGCGCTGTCATCGAACGCCTCGATCCGCGAGGTCACCATCTCCGACAAGGAGGGGGTGTGGCTCAAGGTCAACAATGCGGCGATCGACTGGGACCAGGGAGCGCTGTTCACCGGCCGGCTGCTGGTCAAGGCGCTGACTGCCGACAGCATCGAATACCTGCGCAATGCCATTCCGAGCGGCGATCCGAACCTGCCGGCGCCGGAAGCCGCGCCGCTGGCGATCCCGGATTTTCCGGTGGCGATCCAGCTCGACAAGCTGAGCGTGCCCAAGGTGACCTTCGGCGAGACCGTCTTCGGGCTCGGCTCGGAGATTTCGGTCGACGGCAATTTCCGGCTCGAGGGGGGTTCGCTCGATACGGCCCTCAACATCGTCCGGCTCGACGGGCCTGGCGGCAAGCTGGATCTCTCCGTCGCCTACAAGAAGGCCGACAACAGCATCGATCTGGGGGTGACGCTGACCGAGCCGCCCAACGGCATTCTGGCGAACCTCCTCAACATCGAAGGCAAGCCCGAGATGGCGCTGGCGGTGAACGGCTCCGGCCCGGTCGCCGACCTCAGGACCACCATGACGCTCGATGCCGGCGGCACCCGGGCGCTCGAAGGCCTCGCAACGATCGTGCAGAAGCCGGAGGGCATGGCCATCGACGCCGACCTCGGCGGACCGATCGGCGTGCTGGTGGCGCCGGCCTATCAGGCATTCTTCGGGGCAGAGACCTCGCTCAAGGCTTCGGCGCTGCTGCGCTCGGCCGGCGGCGTCGAGATCTCCGGGGTGAAGCTGAGCGGCGGGCAGCTGGGACTCGAAGCCTCGGGCGCCACCACGGCAGATGGCTTTCTCAGCCGGTTGAACCTCGCGGCGACGATCGCCGACCCGCAGGGAAATCGGGTGATCCTGCCGGCGCCGGGCGCGGCGACAACGATCGACCGCGCGGCGCTGAAAGTCGATTTCGGCGGAGCGGGCAGCGATGACTGGTCGGCCGACCTCGTCGCCAACGGGTTCGCCAATGGCGGATTGCAGGCGGAAGAGATCACGCTCCGCGGCAACGGCATCGCCAGCAATCTCGAGGATCCGGCAAGCCGCCGGCTCACCTTCAATGCCGACGGCATGGTCCAGGGCATCGTTTCGGCCGATGCCGACGTGCAGGCGGCACTGGGCGACAGCGCCGGGCTCGGGCTGGCGGGCCTGTGGAATGCCGGCGAGCCGTTGCAGCTGGCCCAGTTCCGGCTGGTCGGCAAGGCGCTGACGCTGGGCGCTGCCGGGACCTTCGATGACAACGTGTTCGACGGGCAGCTGGCGATCGCCACCAGTTCGATCGCGCCGTTCTCGGGCGTCGCCGGCCGCGACCTCGATGGGGCGATGAAGCTGACCGCGACCGGTACGGTCAGCCCGCTGATCGGCGGCTTCAACCTCAATCTCGATGGCACAGCGCAGGACCTGGCGCTCTCGGAGCCGGCGCTCGACCAGGTGCTCACGGGCACCGTCAAGCTCAGCGGCCGGGTGGCGCGTACGGCAGAGGGGCTGGAGGCCGAAGCCTTCCGCATCGCCAACGACAATGTGCAGATCGCTGCCGATGGCAGCTTTGCCACCGGCGCCGCGGACTTCACCTTCAACGCCGCGCTGGCCGACCTGGCGCTGCTTTCCGACCAGGCCAAGGGCGCGTTGACCCTCACCGGCACGGCCAAGGGCAAGGGCGTCATCGCGCTCGATGTCGCCGCCAAGGTGCCGAGCGGTGTTCTGGCCGGCAAGACGCTGTCGGATGCGGCCTTCGGCTTCACCGGACAACTGGCCGAGGACGGCACGCTCACCGGGCAGCTCAAGGGCGATGCCTTCCTCGAGCGGTTCCGCGTGGCGCTGGGCGGCGATGTCGCCGTCGACGCCAAGACCAAACGACTGAGCGGGCTGCGCTTCGAGGCTGGCCCAACGCTGATCAGCGGTGATGTGCTGCAGGATGCGGATGGGTTGCTGACCGGCACGCTGAAGCTTGCTTCGCCCAACATCACGACCGCTGCGGCGCTGTTGCTGCTCGATGCTACCGGCAGCGTCGATGCGACAGTCGCGCTGATGCCCGATGGCGGCAAGCAGAGCGCCGAGATTTCCGGCTCGGTCGCCAAGCTCGCCGCCAATGATGTGTCGATCGGTGCCGCCGAAATCCGCGCTTCGGTGTCGGACCTGTTCGGCGTGCCGGCGATCGACGGCACCGTCAACGGGCGAGCCGTCGCGGCGGGCGGTATCACCGTCGATACGCTTGAGGCGCAGGCTTCGCGCACCGGCGAGGCGACCGCGTTCGATCTCACCGCGGCGCTGGCCAATCGCACCAATGTGGCACTGGCCGGCAACCTCGCGCCGCTCGGCAAGGGCTATCGTCTGGCGCTCGATCGGGCCGAGCTGACCCAAGGCCAGCTCCGCGCACGGCTGGCTCAGCCGACGGCATTGGCGATATCAGGTGATACCGTCAGCCTTGATGCGGTGCAGTTCGATGTCGGCGGGGGGCGGATTTCGGCCACCGGCAGCGCCGGCTCGAGCCTCGATATCGCGCTCGATGTCAAAGCCCTGCCGCTGTCGATCGCCAATGCCATTGCCCCGGAGCTGGGGCTTGCGGGCACGCTCAACGGCAGCGGGCGGATCACCGGTTCGGCCAGTGATCCCAATGCCAGCTTCAGCATTGCCGGCTCGGGTATTTCCGCTGCGGCGATCAGCGAGTTCGGCATCACGCCGATGCAGTTCGACGGGCGCGGCAGCTTTGCCAAGCAGACTCTGGTGCTGGAAAGCGCTTCAGCGCAGGGCGCCGGCGGACTGCAGCTGACAGCCAGCGGCCGGGTGCCGTTCAACGGGCGCGGGCTTGCGGTCGAGGTGCAGGGCTCGGCCCCGCTGGCGCTGGGCAACCGCTTCGTTGCCGATCGCGGCGGCCAACTCAGCGGCACCGCCAACCTCAATGCCCGGGTCAGCGGCAGCCTCTCCTCGCCGCAATTCGCCGGCACGGTTTCGACCAGCGGCTCGGGCTATATCGACCCGGCGCTGAACTTGAGGCTGGTCGACATCACCGGCCGGGCGAGCCTTGCCGGCAACCGCATCAATATCGACAGCCTGACTGCGGGGCTCGCTACCGGCGGATCGCTGTCGGTCGGCGGCTCGGTCGGGCTTGGCGCCGGCAACCCGGCCGATATCGCGGTGCGGCTCAGCTCGGCCCGCTATGCCGATGGCAACCTGTTCGTCGCCACCGTCTCAGGCGACCTGGCGCTCAGGGGCCGGCTCGACGCCAGCCCGATGCTGTCGGGCAATGTGATGATCGAGAAGGCCGACATCACCATCCCCGACTCGCTCGGTGGCGCCGGCACGCTGATCGACGCCAAGCACATCGATGCCCCGAAGCCCGTACTGGTCACGTTGAAGCGCGCTGCCGTCACCACCTCCGGCGCACCGATGCCGCAGCGGCGGCCCTCGGTGGTGCAGCTCGACGTCAACGTCAGCGCGCCCAACCAGATTTTTGTGCGCGGGCGCGGGCTCGATGCGGAAGTCGGCGGCTCGGTGCGGCTCACCGGCTCGGTCAACGATATCCGTCCGGTCGGCGGCTTCCAGCTCAATCGCGGCCGGCTGGCTATTCTCGGCCAGCGCGTCACCTTCGAGGAGGGTTCGGTGACGCTGGTCGGCGATCTCGATCCGTTCCTCGATTTCACCGCTCGCACCGAAGGCGACGGCATCACGGTGTTCGTCAACGTCACCGGCCGCGTCTCGGAGCTCGATATCGGCTTTAGCTCCAACCCACAGTTGCCGGAAGACGAAGTGCTGTCCCGGCTGTTGTTCAAGCGCTCGATGGGCGAGTTGACGCCGATCCAGCTGGCGAAGCTCGCCGGCGCTGCGGCTGAGCTGGCCGGCGGTGGTGGCGGCTCATTGGTCGACTCGCTCCGCGCCAAAGCCGGGCTCGACGACCTGGATGTGGTCACCAACGAGGATGGCAGCCTCGCCGTACAGGCGGGGGCATACCTGCAGGACAACATCTATCTGGGCGTCCAGGCCGGGGCGGACGGCAACTCGCGGGTGACGGTCAACCTCGACATCACCAAGGATATTCGCGCAAAGGTTTCGACCGGGACGGACGGGGATTCGAGCGTGGGTGTGTTCTACGAGAGCGACTATTAGGGTGGTTCCTTCGCCTCGAATGGGCACGATCGCAATCCAAACTCGATGTCATCCCTGCGAAAGCAGGGACCCATCGCACCGCCCGCGCCTGCCGATCGTTGGGTCCCAGCTTTCGCTGGGATGACAGCCGGTGGCTGTGGTGGATCCAGCCCCGTGCACGAATGACGGGGTGGATGCGGGACCAGCGCGTGCTCACAATCTTCCCACCAAAGTCGAAGTAAACACTAACATGTCAGTGCTTGCGCAAACGTTTGCGACCAAGTAGCCTTCCTCTAGCCCGCGGATGAGGAAAACAACCCGCGTCGGGCGCTCAGAGGAGGATAGATTCATGGATAGACGCAGTTTCCTGTGGTCTTCGGTGGCGCTGGGCGCGCTGGCCGTTGCTGCTCCTGGTGCCTTCGCCCAGGACAAGCTGACCATCCTGGGCTCGGTGCCCAGTCTCGGCTTCCCGTTCTTCGTGCATATGCTGAACCAGATCAAAGTTGAGGCTGAAGCTCAGGGCGTCAACATCATCGAAAGCGACGGCCAGAACTCGGCGCCCAAGCAGACGGCCGATATCGAGGCGGCGATCGTCCAGAAGGTCAATGCCATCGTCATCTCGCCACTCGACGTCAACGCGCTGGCGCCGGCGATCGAGCAGGCGGTGCAGGCCGGCGTGCCGGTGGTGACGATCGACCGCCGGGTCGACGGCGTCGAAGGCATCCTTGCCCATGTCGGCGCGGACAACGTCAAGGGCGGCGAAGCCGAAGCGCAGGCGATGGTCGCGGCGTTCCCTGATGGCGCCAAGATCTTCCACCTGCAGGGCCAGCCCGGCGCCGGCCCGGCGATCGACCGCAACAAGGGCGTGCACAACGTGCTCGATCCGGTCAAGGACAAGTACCAGATCATCTTCGAACAGACCGCCAACTTCGCCCGCGCCGAAGCACTGTCGGTCACCGAGGCGGGGCTCGCCGCCAACGGCAAGCCCGATGCGATCATCTGCGCCAATGACGACATGGCGCTCGGCGCCATCGAGGCCTGCGCCGCCCGCGGCTTCACCGATGTGAAGATCTATGGCTTCGACGCCCTGCCCGAAGCGCTGGTCGCGGTGCGCGACGGCACCTTGGCCGGCACTGTCGAGCAGTTCCCCGGCGAGCAGTCGCGCACCGCGGTCCGCATCGCGGTGGCCTATGCCAAGGACAAGACCGAGCCGGCCGAAAAGCTGGTGCTGCTGACCCCGGTGGTCATCGGCAAGGACAATCTCGACAAGGCCGAGCGCATCGGCGAAGCCGGGTAAAGTTCCTCCCGCCAACTGGCGCGCCGGCGGTCCGATGTGCAAGCATCGGCGCCGCTGGTGCGCCAGAGGGCATCTGGAGTGCCTTCAGGAAAAGTTGCAGACTTTTCCTGTTCGAAAGCGCGACCATTGAAGACGACCATGGGAGGGGACCGATGGCTGCCGTCGCCGCCGCGGAGCAACTCGCGCCGCCACTGCTCGAAGTGGTGGGCGTCTCCAAGCACTTTGCCGGCGTCATTGCCCTCAACGATGTGTCGCTCGAAGTGCGGCGCGGAGAGATCCTCGGGCTCCTGGGTGAGAACGGCGCGGGCAAGTCGACGCTCCTGAAAATCCTGTCCGGCGCGCAGCCGCCGACCGGCGGGCGCATCAGCTTCGATGGCGCCGACTATCGGCCGCAGAGTCCAGATGCGGCCAAGCGCGCCGGCATCGTCACCATCTACCAGGAGCTGAGCCTGATCCCGACGCTGTCGGTGGCCGAGAACATCTTCATCGGCCGCGCGCCGCTCGGCGCCTTCGGCATCATCGACTGGCGGCGGATGCGGCGCGAAACCACCGGGATCATTGCCCGGGTGGGGCTGACGATCGATCCGGATACGCCGGTTTCGGCCCTGTCGGTGGCCGAGCAGCAACTGGTCGAGATCGCGCGGGCGTTGTCGCTCGAGAGCCGGCTGATCATCATGGACGAGCCGACCTCGGCGCTGACCGAGACCGAGGTCAGCCAATTGCTGCGGATCATGAAACAGCTGCGCACCGAAGGTGTCGCCATCATGTTCGTGACGCATCGGCTGGAGGAAGCCTCGGCCATCTGCGACCGCATGACGGTGCTGCGCGATGGGCGGCTCGCCGGGCATCTCAACCGCACCGACAAGCCGATCCCGATCCCCGAGATCATCGAGAAAATGGTGGGGCGGGCGGCGTCCGAGCTCTACGCCCGGCCGACGCAGCGCAACGCTGCCGGCGCCGTGCGGCTCAGCGTGCGCGGCCTCCGCACCGTGCGCGACCCGGAAGCGCCGCACGCCATCGTGCTCGACGGCGTCGATATCGACCTCAAGGCCGGCGAAATTCTCGGCGTCGCCGGGCTGGTTGGTTCCGGCCGCACCGAGCTGGCGCGCGCCATCTTCGGGGCCGACCGGATCGCGGCAGGCACAATGACGCTCGATGGCAAGGCGATCGCGCCGGCCTCGCCCGCCGATGCGATCGAACTGGGCATCGGCCTCGTACCGGAGGATCGGAAGCACCAGGCGATCTTTTCCATGCTGGGCATCCTGCAGAATTTCTCGGTGGCGGCGCTCAGGGCTTATTCCAACGGGCTCGGGCTGATGGCCGAGGGCAGGGAGCGCGCGGCGCTGGCCGAATACAAGAAGGCGCTCTCCATCCGTATGGCGTCGCCGGAGCAATCGATCGACGGGCTGTCAGGCGGCAACCAGCAGAAGGTGATCCTCGCCCGCTGGCTGGCGCGCGACCCGAAGGTGCTGATCGTCGACGAGCCGACGCGAGGCGTCGATGTGGGCGCCAAGGCGGAAGTGCACCAGATCCTGGTGCAACTGGCGGCGCGCGGCATCGCGGTGATGGTGATCTCGTCCGAGCTGCCCGAGGTGCTGGCGGTGAGCGACCGGATCGTCACCATGCGGCAGGGGCGCATCACCGGCGAGATGCCGGCAGTGGACGCGACGGAAGAAAAACTGATGGCGCTGATGGCGCTCGACCAGCGGCAGGGGGAGACAGCATGACCACGACAACCGAACCCGCCGAAAAGAAGGGGCCGAACAGCTTCGGCATCCTGAAGCGCTTCGGGCCGCTGCTGTTCCTGTTGGCGCTGGTGGTGGTGTTCACGGCGCTCAAGCCGAGCTTCATCGACCCGATCAACGTGTTCAACATCCTGCGCCAGATCTCGATCACCGGGCTGATCGCTTTGGGGATGACTTTCGTCATCCTCACCGCCGGTATCGACCTCAGTGTCGGCTCGCTGCTGGCCTTCTGCGGCATGGTCGCCGCGGTGGTGGCTAAGGGCGGCACGGCCAATTCGATGTCGCTCTCGGCAGGCGGCGGGCAGGGCTTCGGCTGGTTCGCGGCGCTGCTCGCCGCGGTCATCGTCGGCTCGGTGGCGGGCGGCGTGCAGGGGTTGGCGATCACCCGATTGAAGGTGCCACCGTTCGTGGTGACGCTGGGCGGGCTCACCATCTTTCGCGGCCTGACCCTGACGCTTTCCAATGGCGGGCCGATTTCGGGGTTCGACGCCTCGATGCGCTGGTTCGGCACGGGCCTGGTCGGGCCGGTGCCGGTGCCGGTGATCATCTTCGCCATCGCGGCGCTGCTTTGCCACCTGGTGCTGCGCTACACCCGCTATGGCCGAGCGGTCTATGCAGTGGGCGGCAATGCCGAGGCGGCGCGGCTTTCGGGCCTGCGCGTCGATCGCATCCTCATCTCGGTCTATGTCATCGTCGGGTTCTTTGCCGGGCTCGCGGCGTTCGTGCTCTCGGCACGGCTCAACTCATCGGAGGCAGTGGCTGGTATCGGCTATGAGCTGACGGTGATCTCTGCCGTGGTGATCGGCGGCACCTCGCTGTTCGGCGGCATCGGTAGCGTTGGTGGCACGGTGGTGGGCGCGGCGCTGATCGGGGTGCTGCAGAATGGCTTGCAGTTCAACAATGTCTCGTCCTACACGCAATCCATCGTCATCGGGCTGATCCTGATCGTCGCCGTGGCCTTCGACCGCTGGCTCAAGTCGAGGTCACGCAGCTAGGGAAGCCTCACCGGGAGCCGCAATGGTCACCATCAAGGACGTTGCCAAGCGCGCGAACGTCTCGTTCACGACCGTCTCCCATGTGATCAACAAGACCCGCCCGGTAAGCGAGGATGCGGCCAGCCGGGTCAACACGGCGATCGCCGATCTCGGCTATTTCCCGTCTGACGTGGCCCGCGCCCTGCAATCGAGCCGGACCCGGACTATCGGGATGATCGTCACCACCACCTCGAACCCGTTCTTCGGCGAGGTGATCCGCGGCGTGGAGCGCGCCTGCTTCAAGCACGGCTATACGCTGATGATCTGCAACACCGATGACGTGGCGACCAACCTCGTCGCCTATATGCGGACGCTGTTCACCAAGCGGGTCGATGCCATGGTGGTGATGACCACCAATGCCAGCCCGGAATTCTTCCGCCGGCTCGGGCAGATCAAGCGGGTGCCGGTGGTGGCGATCGATGCGCCAGCCGACACGGTCGCCTCGGTGTTTTCCGATGACTCGCTGGAGGGCGGGCGGCTGGTGGGCGCGTATCTCGCCGGGGCCGGGTTCCAACGCATCGTCTGCGTCTCGGGACCGGAGAGCCATCCACGCATGGCCGACCGGATCACCGGGCTGACCGCCGGGCTCGCGGCGCACGGCATTTCGCTTACCGGTGACTGGCTGGTGCGCACCGACCTCACCATGGATGGCGGGCTGGCGGCAGCACGCGAGATCCTCGGGCGACCGGGGCCGCGGCCCGATGCGATCTTTGCGCTCAGCGACATCATGGCGATCGGCCTGCTGCACGGCCTGCACGATGCCCGCGTCGATATTCCCGGCGAGATCTCGGTGGTGGGCTATGACGACATCGAGTCGGCGGCGCATCTCTTTCCACCGCTGACCACGGTCCGACAGCCAATCGCCGATATCGGCGCCAGCGCGGCGGAAGCGGCGATCAACCACCTCGACCGCGGCGTGCCGCTGCCAAGCAGCACGCAGCTGAAGCCCGAACTGATCTTCCGGCAATCGGCGCGGCGGCTGGTCGGGGCCGGTTAAGGCCCCCTCACCCGCCGCTGCGCGGCGACCTCTCCCCCCAGGGAGAGGTGGGGGCATCATCGTGCCACATCGTCACCTCTCCCTTGGGGGAGAGGTCGGCCGCAGGCCGGGTGAGGGGGCCTTTTTTTGCAGGATGCCGCCAAACTATCCAGCACCCAAGACACTGCACCTCCATCGCAAAATGCTCTAGCTTCGCGCCATGGCCGAGCAGAAACTACGCAGCTACCGCGGGAAACGCGACTTCTCCAAAACCACGGAGCCCGCCGGTGGCGCGGTGGCGTCCGGCAGTACGCGCTTCGTCGTGCACAAGCATTCGGCCACCGCCGACCACTATGACCTCCGGCTCGAGCATGATGGGGTGCTGCTGAGCTGGGCGGTGCCGCGCGGGCCATCGCTCAACCCGGCCGACAAGCGGCTGGCGGTCCACACCGAAGATCACCCGATCGAATATATCGACTTCGAAGGGGTGATCCCCGAGGGCGAGTATGGCGGCGGGCCGATGATCGTCTGGGACACCGGCGACTGGGCGCCGATGGAGGATGTCGACGCCGGCCTCAGGAAGGGCGGTTTCAAGTTCCGGCTATGGGGTGAAAAGCTGAAGGGCGGCTGGATGCTGACCAAGCTGAAGGGCCGCCCTGGCGACAACGACAAGGAAAACTGGCTGCTGTTCAAGGAGCACGATCCGGCCGTCGATACCGAGACCGATATCCTTGCCGAGCGCCCCGAGAGCGTGAAGTCGGGATTGACCACCGAAGAGCTGCTGGAAGCGGCGAAGCCGAAGCCGGTCAAGGCGATCAAGGCCACCAGCCTCGACGGGGCAGTGAAGGCGCCGCCGCCCGAGCAGGTGGAGCCGCAGCTCGCCGCCTCGGCGAGCGAGCCGCCGCAGGAGACGAAGGCCTCTCAGTGGGTGCACGAGATCAAGTTCGATGGCTACCGCACCATCGCCCATGTGATCGACGGCAAGGTGAAGCTGATCACCCGCAGCGGTATCGACTGGACCAAGCGCTATGGCGACCTGCCCAAGGAGTTCGCCAAGCTGCCGGTGAAGCAGGCGATCATCGACGGCGAGATCGTGGTGCTCGACGAGCGGGGCATCTCGCGCTTTTCGGCGCTGCAGGATGCACTGTCGGAAGGAGCAGGCAGCAAGCTGCACTTCTATGCCTTCGACCTGCTCTATCTCGATGGCTACGACCTCAGGGGAGTAGGGCTCACCGACCGCAAGCAACTGCTGTCGCAGATGCTGGGCGGGCACATCAGCGGGCGTTCGGCGATCCAGCTCAGCGACCATGTCGAGGGCGATGGCGATGCCCTTTACGAACGGGCCTCGGAGCTGGGGCTCGAAGGTATCGTCTCGAAGCGAACCAATGCCACCTACCAGTCGGGGCGAACCAGCACCTGGGTGAAGGTCAAGGCCAAGCCGGTCGGCGACTTCGTCATAGCAGGTTATACCGTGTCGGCGGCGGCCGAGGGGCTGGCGTCGCTGGCGCTGGCCGAGTTCGTGGATGGCGAGCTCGAGTACCGCGGCAAATGCGGCACCGGGTTCGATGCGGCGATGCTGGCGCAACTGCACCGACGGCTCGAACCGCTACGGGATCCGGCGCTGAAACTCGAGGGGGCACCCAAGGACATCATCTGGGTGCAGCCGGTGCTGCGCTGCAAGGTGCACTATGCCAACCGCACCTCGGATAACCTGCTGCGGCACTCGGTGTTCAAGGGCCTGATCGAGACCGAGCTGACGGCGTCGGCGGCGCCGCGGCAGCGGCTGATCACCGATGCCGACCTCGCCTCGATCTCGATCACCAATCCGACGCGGCGGCTGTTCGGCAAGAGCGGACCGACCAAGCTCGACATCGCCGTCTACTATGCGGCGGTGGGCGATTTCATGCTGCCGCACCTGTTCAACCGGCCGGTGTCGCTGTTCCGCTGCCCGACCGGGTTGCCGAAGGATTGCTTCTTCCAGCGTCACGCCTTCAAGGGCATGCCGCAAAGCATCAACGTATTCGAGACGCAGAACTCCGACGAGGAGGACAAGACCTACCTCACCATCGAGGATGCCAAGGGCTACCTGGCGCTGGCGCAGTTCGGAGTGGTGGAATTCCACGCCTGGGGCAGCCACCTGACGCATCTCGAAAAACCCGACCGGGTGACCTTTGACCTCGACCCCGGAGAGGGCATCGAATTCCGCGAAGTGGTGGAGGCGGCAGTGCACCTGCGTGGCGAGCTCGAAGCGTTCGGGCTGGTGCCGTTCGTCAAGACCTCGGGCGGCAAGGGGCTGCATCTGGTGGTGCCGATCGAGCCGACGCAGGCCTGGAAGCAGGTCCACGCGGTGACGGGCGAGATGGCGGCGACGATGGCGAAGACCGCGCCCGATACGTTCGTTACCACCATCGGGGCGCAGAACCGCAAGCGGCGGATCCTTATCGATATCCATCGCAATGCCCGCAGCGCCACGGCGGTATCGCCCTATTCGCTCAGGGCGCGCACCAACATGCCGGCCTCGACGCCCCTCGACTGGCGCGACCTCGAAAGCATCGACGCTCCGGTGGATTTGAACTACTCTACGCTTCCGGGATTATTAACCACGTCCGGCGATCCGTGGGCCGAGATTAACCTGTCAGCCCGGCCTCTGCCTGCATCATCCAAGGGTGGACGTAGTACGCGCGCGTAGGAGACGAAGGTGGCACCCAGGGCAAGCTGGAAGGGCTATATCAAGCTGAGTTTGGTCAGCTGTCCGGTGAAGATGTATCCGGCGACGAGCGCCTCGGAACGCATCACCTTCAACCAGCTGCACAAGGACACCCATAACCGGATCAACATGAAGCCGGTTGATCCTGAGCTCGGTCTGGTAGAGCGCAGCGACCTCGTCAAAGGCTACGAGTACGAGGACAAGCAGTACATCATCATCGACGAGAGCGATCTCGAAGCGGTGCGGATCGAATCCAACCACACCATGAACATCGAGGCCTTCGTCGACGAAGACGAAGTCGACGTCATCTACCAGGATGCGCCCTATTATCTGGCGCCGGACGGGGCGATGGCGGAGGAGACCTTCGCGGTGCTGCGCGAAGCGATGCGGCAATCGGGCAAGCTCGCCATCGCGCGGCTGGTGCTGACCAACCGCGAGCGGGTGATCACCATCGGAGCGCGCGAGAACGGCATGTTCGTCACCGTGCTGCGCAACCCCAGCGAAGTCCGCGGTACGGCCGAATACTTTGGCAACATCCCCGAGGTGAAGCCGGACCAGGAAATGCTCGATCTCGCCGAAAAGCTGATCGAGCAGAAGGTCAAGGCGTTCAACCCGAAAGACTATGAAGATCGCTACGAAGTGGCGCTGATGCAGATGATCCGCGAGAAGCTCAAGGGTCACAAGCCGATCATCGCGGCAGCGCCTGAGCGCGGCAATGTCATCAACCTGATGGATGCGCTGAAGGCGAGCCTTGGACAGGCCAAGCCCGCCGCGCCGAGCAAGGCCAAGGCCGAACCCGCCGAGAAGCCGGCGGCGAAGAAGCCGACGCTGAAGGAAGCGGTAGCGGCTTCGAAGGCGGCAGCGGCAAAACCGGCGGCGGCGAAGAAGAAGGCGTAAGGGCTCGTATACGTGCTGTCTCTCGATGAGGTCTGCGCGTTCGTGAAGGAAGAGCTTCGCACCGGACGAGCGGTACTGCCCGACTCGGAGCTGTATTGCAGTTTCGGCTGCGCTGAGGAGGACGCCGTCGATCTGCTCGTTGCATTGCAGGAACGTGTGGGCATCGAGTTCCCGGACGAAGCCTTCGAAGGGTATCGAGAGTTCGCCGGCTCCTGGTGGGAAACGCTGTACTTGAGATGGCGGAAGCGGCGGCTGCGGCGGGGTATTACACCGAGATACCTTCACCGCCTGATCGAGGCGGGAGGCCAAGCCGTAGTGTCGGCTTTGTAGACCTAGCAAATCACCGCCACGAGCCGTAGAATCACCTGATGCGGAAATCGGACAGCACCATCGGTATCGTGGGAGCGCTCAGTGCGTTTCCGCGACGGCTGGCGGCGCGCGCGATGGGAACCAAGGGCACGCGGCTGCGGCGGGGCCTGACCCGCCACACCGGCACTCTGGTGCTGGGCCGCACATTGCTCGACAAGCTGTCGGACGCCGAGATCGAAGCCAAAGTCGCGAGCTTGCGCGAAACCGATGCGTCGCTGATCAGCGAGAACGGGTTTCTGCGCTGGCTGGGGCTGTTGAGTGCGCCCGAGCAATCCAACCTCAGCCGGCAGTCGCTGCTCGATCAGAGCAAGCTCGATGCCCGCGCCTTTGACCTGCTGGCGCTGTTCGATGCGTTCGAGCATCACGCCGAACCCTTCTCGTTTCGCGACCTGATCCTGTCGCGCAAATATGCCGGGCTCCTGGCCAGTGGCGCTACCTGGGGGGCGATTGCGCGTTCGGTGCATCGCTCCGGGCCGGTGCAGTCGCTGACGGCAATGTCGCTGCACCCGAGCGGTCCGAAGCGCATCCGGGCGCTGATCGGCGACCAGCCCGCCGAACTCGATGGCCAGCGCCTCTTGCCGCTGGAGCCGGTAGAGGACGAGTCCGAACAATATTTCGAGCTGGCCGAGGCGGCAGAGGCGGCTGGGCTCTATGCCGAGGCGGCCGTGCTCTACGGGCACTGCCTGTCGATCGACCCCAATGACTCGGTGGCGGCCTATAACCGCGGCAACTGCCTCAAGGCCGCCAACGACAATTCGGAAGCGGCCGCTTCCTACATGCAGGCGATCCGGCGCGATCCGGATTTCGTCGAGGCCTGGTTCAACTATGCCGGGTTGCTGCGCGAGGAAGGCAAGATCGCGATCGCGCGCCAGCACCTCGCGACGGCGATCGAGATCGACCCCGACTATGCCGACGCGATCTACAATCTCGCGACGCTCGAGTATGACGCGGGCAACCTCGGCGAAGCGCGGCGCTGGTGGGTGCGCTATCTCGAACTCGACCAGGACTCGGAGTGGGCGAAGACCGCCTCGCGCGGCATCGCCTATGCGGACCTTCACACACGGAAATCGGCTGGCTGATGACGACGGGTGTTCGCGGAACTCTCCACCCCGGAGAGGTTGCCATCCTCCACGGAGTCATTCCCGCGAAAGCGGGAACCTCTGTTTTGGTGCAACCCGCACCGCCGCAAACTGAGGTCCCCGCTTTCGCGGGGATGACCCGGTGGGTGGGAACGAAATCGAGGGTCGTTGCGGTAGTGGAGCGCGGTATCTGATAATGACCAGTTTTCTCTTCGACGGCCCGGAAGATGCGCGGGTCACGATCCTGTTGGCACATGGCGCCGGCGCGCCGATGGACTCGGCCTCGATGAACGCCACCACCAAGGCGCTGGCGGCGGCCGGCTTCCGGGTGGCGCGCTTCGAGTTCGGTTACATGGCCGGCCGCCGGACCGACGCGGGCAAGAAGCCCCCACCGAAAGCCGAGACGGTGATGCCGGAATATGTGGCGGCGATCGACGATCTCGGGCCGACCACCGGGCCGCTGCTGATCGGTGGCAAATCGATGGGCGGGCGCGTGGCCAGCATGATCGCCGATGCGGAATTCGAAGCGGGGCGGATCGCTGGGCTCGTCTGCCTCGGCTATCCGTTCCATCCGCCGGGGCGACCGACTCAGCTCAGAACCAAGCACCTGATCGGGCTGAAAACTCCGGCGCTGATCTGCCAGGGGACGCGCGACGAGTTCGGCGTGCCGGACGAAGTTGCGACCTACGGGTTGTCGCCGACGATCGAGGTGAAGTGGCTCGAGGATGGCGACCACGACCTGAAGCCGCGCAAGGCGATATCGGGCTTTTCGACCGCCGATCATCTGAAGACGGTGGCCGACAGCATCACCACGTGGGTCGGGCGCATCGCGCCTTGAAGGTCGCAACGTTCAACATCAACAATGTCAACCGGCGGCTCGACAACCTCCTGGCCTGGCTGGATGAGGCCGAGCCCGATGTGGTCTGCCTGCAGGAGCTGAAGGCGCGCGACCATCAGTTCCCGGCGACGGCGCTGGCCAATGCCGGCTATGGGGCGGTGTGGCGGGGCGAAGCGAGCTGGAATGGCGTCGCCATTCTCGCCAAGGGGGTCGAGCCGGTGCTTACGCAAGAGTCGCTGCCGGGCGACCCCGAGGACACGCAGGCGCGCTACATCGAGGCAGCGGTGAACGGGGTGGTGATCGCCTCGCTCTATGCGCCGAACGGCAACCCGCAGCCGGGGCCGAAATTCGACTACAAGCTCAGCTGGGGCGAGCGGCTGATTGCGCATGCCGCCGAGCTGTTCGACAGCGGCGTGCCGGTGGTGCTGGCGGGCGACTACAACATCGTCCCCGAGCCCCGCGATATCTACGTCACCACGTCGTACCGCGACAACGCCCTGGTGCAGCCCGCGAGCCGCGAGCAGTTCCAGCGGCTGCTCGAACAGGGCTGGACCGACGCGTTGCGGAAGAAATTCCCCAACGAGACGCTCTATACGTTCTGGGACTACATGCGGAACCGCTGGCCACGGAACGCCGGGCTCAGGCTCGACCATATGCTGCTCAGCAAGCAACTGGTGCGCAAGCTCGCGGCTGCGGGGATCGACCGCGAAGTGCGCGGCGAAGATGGCGCAAGCGATCATGCGCCGGTGTGGATCGAGCTGAAGGTGTAGCTCCTCTCGGAGGTGGGCCACGAAGAACGGTGCGGGAAGCATACCCCCCACCCTGTCCCTCCCCCGCAAGGGGGGAGGAGACCAAAACACTGCCGCTAGTGAGAGCGTCTCCCTCCCCCTTGCGGGGAGGGGACAGGGGTGGGGGTGCTCTTTCCGCGCCGGTGGTCGAGGCGTTGGCTCTCGCTCGCCAGACCTTTAAGTTGACTGCAAACATCAGAATTAGTAGCGAGTTCCCCATTGTTTTGAGCGATGGGTTTGACGATGGCGCCGCTGAAGCTGATCAAGGGAACGGTTGTTCGCAGCAGCATGGTGACATCGGGCATGGTGCGAGTGACGCTGGGCGGGCCCGACATCCAGGCGCTGAAATCGACTGGCGTCGGCGACGAGTATGTGCGGCTGTTCTTCCCCGATCTCGAGACCGGCGAGCTGGTGCTGCCCGAGGTGGATGCGCAGGGGTTCTGGAAGTATCCCGCGGGCAAGAAGCCAGCGCATTGCGAGTGCTACACCATCCGCTACTTCCGCGACGGCGAGATCGACCTCGATTTCGTGGTGCATGAGCATGGCCGGGCCAGCGAATGGGCGCAGGCGGCAAAGCCTGGCGACGAGATCGTGCTGCGCGAGCCCTATGGCATCTACGAAGCGCCTGCCGATGCCGACTGGCAGCTGTTCGTCTGCGACGCGACGGGCCTGCCGGCGCTGGGCCGGCTGCTCGAGGGGCTCGATGAGCACGTCGAAGCGCGGGTGATCGTCGAGGTGCCGGACAAGAGCCACGAGCAGCAGTTCGAAAGCAAGGCCAAGCTCAAGATCGTCTGGCTTTATGGCGCCGGCAACGGCGTCGCGGCGAGCCAGCTCGAGGATGCCGTGCGGTCGATGAGTTTCCCTGCCGATCGTTCGGTCTATGTCTGGGTGGCGTCGGAGGCCAAGACCGTGCGGCCGATCCGCAAGTACCTGCGGCACGAACTGAAGTGGCCGGCGACGCGCTACTCGATCACCGGCTACTGGACCGACAAGCTGGCCGAATGGGAGCGCAACTGGGGTGCGCTCGATCCGGCGGTGAAAAAGCAGATCGACGACCTCTGGCGTTCGGGCCGCGACGCGCAGGACGTGCGCGACGATGTCGAAGCGGTGATGGAGAAGTTCGGGCTTTAGGCGGGCACCGAAGGCGCAGTCAGGCGCCCTCCCCCGCAAGCAGGAGAGGGAGTCCCGACTGCAACTTCAGCTCAACCTGCAAAACTCCGGATTGCCGTCGTCACCGCCTCGGTAATCCCCGGATCGCTGAGCGAGTGGCCGGCATTGTCGACCACCCGCACTTCCGCGTCAGTCCACACCGTCGCCAGCGCATGGGCGGTGCGGGGTGGGCAGAGGAGGTCGTAGCGGCCTTGTACGATGACCCCGCGGATGCCGGCGAGGCGGTGGGCGTTGGCCAGCAGCTGGTCGGGCGCCATGAAGCTGTCATGGCTGAAATAGTGCGCTTCCATCAGCGCTGTCGCGGGGATGCGGGATGAGGGCGAGAAATCGAGCCGAGTCATTGTCGGACGCACCTCGGAGAGGATGCGCTCGGTATCGCCATAGGCACGGGCGGCCGGGCCGTGGATGGCAGGATCGGGATCGAGGATGCGTTGGAAATAGCTGTCGACCGGCGAGTGGCGCTCCTCCGGGGTGAGGAGGCTCAGAAAATCCGCGTAGAGCGCGGGATAGAAGGTCGAGAGGCCGGTGCCGAAGGCCCATTCGAGCTCGGCGCGGGTGCCGAGGAAGGTGGCGCGCAGCACGATGCCGAGGACCCGCTCGGGGTGCGCCTCGGCATAGGCGAGGGCGAGCGTGGCGCCCCAGGAGCCGCCGACCACCAGCCAGCGCTCGATGCCGAAATGCTCGCGGATCCGCTCCATGTCGGCGACGAGGTGCGCGGTGGTATTGGCCTCGCGCGAGCGCGCCGGGGTGGAGCGACCGGCGCCGCGCTGGTCGAACAGCACGGCACGAAAACGGGTGGGGTCGAACAGCTGGCGATGCGCTGGCTGGCAGCCGCTGCCGGGGCCGCCATGCAGGTAGACTGCTGGGATGCCGCCGGCGGCGCCCACGGTTTCGACGTAGAGTTCGTGGCCATCGCCGACGGGGAGCCGGAGGGTGGTGAGGGCGGTAGGGGAAAGGTCGTCCAACGGCACGAAGAATCGTCCTCGATCTGCGAACACACTCAGCCGGTGGGTGTGGTTAGCACGGAGCCAGCGCTTTGGCTCCCGGAACATGCCTCACACTTCCTGCCGGTCCGGCTCCAGCGTGCCACCGGCGAAGTTGCGGTAGATGTAGCGGTTCGTTCCGGTAGCAGACTCCTGTTCCGCCGTCCTGAAGATCTCGTGGTGGCGTGGCGAGAGGCTGCAGGCGGGGTCGGTGTTGGCGGCGCTGCCGGTGAGGGCGAAGGCCTGGCAGCGGCAACCGCCGAAATCGTGCTCCTTGAAGGCACAGCTCTGGCATGGTTCGGGCATCCAGCCGGTGCCGCGATAGCGGTTGAAGGCCTCGGAGTTCTGCCAGATCCAGGCAATCGAGTGGTTGGAGCGGACGCTCTCGAAATCGAGCTCGGTGATGCTTTCCGCCGCATGGCAGGGCAGCACCTTGCCCGCCGGCGTGATGTTGAAGAACTGCCGGCCCCAGCCGCCCATGCATTTCTTCGGACGATCGGCGTAGTAGTCGGGGACGACATAGTCGATGTCGAGGATGCCCTTCAATCGCACTGAAGCGTCCTCGACGATGCGGGTGGCCTCGTCGATCTGGGCGATGGTCGGCATCAGCGCGGCGCGGTTCTTCAGCGCCCAGCCATAATACTGGACGTTGGCGACTTCGATACGGTCGGCGTCGAGTTCGACGGCCATCTCGATCATGCCCGGCAGCTGGTGCAGGTTCTGCCGGTGCATCACCGCGTTGACGGTGAGCGGCAGGCCGAGCTCGCGGGCCCAGCCGGCGGCTTCCAGCTTCTTCGAGTGCCCTTTGAAGCCGGCAATGCGGTTGGCGAGCTCGGGCTCGTTGCCCTGGAAGCTGATCTGGATGTGGCAGAGTCCGGCATCGGCCAGCGCCGCCATCCTGTCACGGGTCAGCAGCACAGCCGAAGTGATGAGGTTGGAGTAGAGCCCGAGGTCGCTGGCGTGCCGGATCAGCTCTGCGAGGTCCTTCCGCACCGTCGGTTCGCCACCGGAGAAATGCACCTGCAGCACGCCGATCTCGGCGAGTTCGGTGAGCACCTGCTTCCATTCGTCGGTGCTGAGTTCGTTGCCGGCCCGCTCCATCTCGATGGGGTTGGAGCAGTAGCCGCACTGCAGCGGGCAGCGGTGGGTGAGTTCGAGCAGCACGGCGAGCGGGATGCCGTAGGTTTCGGCAACGGAGCGCTCTTCGAGAATGGCGAGGCCATCAGTCTGGTCGGCGAAGACCGGGCTGGTATCGAGCAGGGTCGGGCTCACGGGGTGGCCTTTCGGGCCTCGACGACGAAGCCGGAGCCGGCGAGATCCTGCAGCATGGCGATGACGTCGGCGCCGATTTCTTCGCGCGGCGCGGCATAGGCGGCGGCCAGCTGGTCGATGATGGCGGCGACGCTGCGCTGGCCGTCGCAGAGCTGCAGGATCTCGACGGCGATCTCGTCGGGCGCCATGACGCGCTCGGGCACCAGCAGCACCCAGCGCTGGCGCGCTTCGTCGTAGCGAAGGCGAGTCCCGCGGGCGAGGCTGGGGATGCTGTCCTCGGCAACGATCAGCCGGCGCCGGGCAGCCGGAGCGGTGGCGGTGTTCATGGTGCTGCCGGAACGAACGCGCCGGGCGGTAGGTGCCCCTCGACATAGGCGTGGTAGAGCGCGTCGAGCTGCGCCCAGAGCACATTGGTCTTGAAGATCAGCGCGTTGCAGACCAGCTGACGCTCGTAAGGCGTCCTGGCGTGCTGCTTGACGTAGTTCAGCGCGAACTCGGAATCGCGCGGCGCCTGGGTGAGGCGGCGGCTGAAATAGCTCATCACCTCGGGGTTCACGAAGTCATAGTGCTTGAGCATTCCCGAGATGCGCTCCTCATGCAGGTTCGGCGCGAACAGCTCGGTGAGCGAAGAAGCGATGGCTTCGAGTGGCGATTTTTCGCGCACGAAATGCACATAGGCTTCGACGGCGAAGCGGGTGGCGGGCAGGATCCCCTCGGCGCTTTCGACATACTCGGTATTGAGGCCAAGCCCCTCGGTCAGCTTGATCCAGCGCTCGATGCCGCCTTCGGTGCCGATATCGCCATCATGGTCGGAGATGCGGTGGCGCCATTCGATGCGAGTGTCACGATCGCGGAAGCGCGAGATCACCACAGCGTCTTTGATCGGGATGGTCGACTGGTAGTAGTAGCGGTTGAGCGCCCAGGCCTGCACCTGGCCTTTGTTGAGCTTGCCGCCATGCAACAGGCCATGGAACGGGTGCAGGCTGTGGTAGCGGGTGGCGCCGATGAAGCGCAGCTGCTCTTCGAGTTGTTCCGGGGTATCGAGCGGCGCGTCGGCCGGGACCGAGAAGGCGGTGAGTGCAGTCATAACGTGATCTCCATCCCGTCGGCCGGGATCTGCCAGCCGGCCCGGGCGAGGGCCCGACGCTCGGGCGAGCCGGGCATCAGGGCGGGGTTCGAATTGTTGATGTGGAGGAAGAGCTTACGCTCGATGCCGAGGTTCTCGAGGGCGGGGAGCGCGGCGGACATCGCCATGTGGCCCATGCGCTGGCCGGTCTTCTGGCTGAGGCCCAGGCGGATCATCTCGTCGTCGGTGAACAGCGTGCCGTCGAAGAAGACGAGCTTAGCGCCGCGCAGGTGGCATTCGACCTCGGGAGTGAGGGCGGCGCAGGCAGCGAGGAAGACCAGGCTCTCGCCCCTTGCCTTGTCGCGGATGACCAAGCCGAGCGTATCACCCTCTTCGGTGGCGCCGGTCTCCTCGACGAACAAGGCGGCCTTGCCGGGGGCAACGAACGGCAGGATTTCGAGGCCGGACGGTGAACCGTCGGGCAGGGCGGGTTCGAACGCTACATCCGCCGCGATGGCGACGCGCGGCACCAGGGCCGGCTTCAGCACATTGAAAATGGAGTTCTGGGCCAACAGCGAAAGTACGCGCTGGTGGCCGTAGAGGATGAAGGGCGAACCCTCCCGGAGCGTCAACAGGCCGGTGATGGCATCGACTTCGCCATTCGAGAGGATGACGCCGGCGATCGGGCTGTGGCGGAGGGCGCGCGGATGCAACGCCGGGGTGGCGGTCAGCTGCTGGCGGAGATCGGGCGAGGCGTTGATCAGGAACCAGTGCTCACCATCGGCGCTGACGGCGATCGAGGCTTGCGTGGCCCTGAGTTCGGCGTGGCTGGTGCGCGCGGCAAGGCAGTTGTCGCAGCCGCAATTCCATTGCGGCACCCCGCCACCCGCCGCGGTTCCAAGGACAATAATGCTGAGCATGAGGCCCGTCCCCGCGGCAGGATCGACGTCGTTACTTGCGAGTCGCGCAAGCGTACATGTTGATTTCCATGCTCACCGGCACTTCGACCAGCTTGGGCTTCTTCCAGGACTTCATTCGAAGTTCTCCTCACGATTCACGGCTTGGTGCCGCGCGGAGGAGTGTCGGGGAGAATGGTGGGGCCCGCACTCTATCATGCTGATAGATATGGCCTATTGGTTAGAATTCGGAGAGAGCGGCGCGATCGAGGAAGGGCGGGGTCGCGCGGATACCGGGGATGGCAAGCGCTTCGCCGGTGGCCTGCAAAGCGTCGATCAGGGTCGCGTAGGGCTCCTGCCGCCGGTATTGCGAGGCGACCAGCGCGACGATACGGCGGGCATCGGCATTGATGCGGTAGAGCCGCACGCCATCGAGCGACGTGTTGCCGGTGACCGTCGAGAGCGCCGGGGCGAGGCAGATGCCGGAGCCGGCGCGGACCAGCCCGATAGCCACCTCGAAGCTGCGGCACTGGGCGACGACCCGATGCTCGGGCAGCATCTGGTCGTACCAATCGGCGACGCGCTTGGCGTGCTGGGTGCCGAAAATAAACTGGATCGAGCGGTTGAGCACGGCCCAGTCGGCAGGAGCCAGTTCACGCGGATCGGTGATGTCGTCGAGGTTCAACGTCTCGGGGACCACGAGGACATAGGGGTCTTCGATCACCGGAATTTTCAGGAAGCCGACGCTTGCGTCCGCCACCGAGTTGGCAGCGAGCAGGCCGATATTGACGCGGCGGCCGTAGAGCATTTCGAGGATATCGGCGGGAGCGCTTTCCTGGATGTCGAAATCGATGTCGGGGAACCTGCTTTGCGTCATGGTCAGCGCCTCGGGCAGCACCACGCGCAGCACCGAGTTGATGCCGGCGAGCCGGACGGTGACGCGATGGCCTCCGCTGAACTGGCCGAGCCCATCTTCGAGATCCTGCATGTTGCGAAGAATCTGCTCGGCCTTGGGGAGCAGGTAAGTGCCGGCCTCGGTGAGCGTCATCTCGTTGGAGTGGCGGCGGAACAGCCTTGTGCCGACAGTGGTCTCGAGTTTCGACAACTGTTGCGACAGCGAAGGCTGGGCGAGGCCAAGTTGCTTCGCCGCGCGGGTCAGGGTTTCGGAATGGGCGACGGCCCAGAAGATGCGGAGCTGGTGCAGCGTGATCTCAGGGCGACGCGCCCGCAGCGCCGCGCGCGGTCGGCCGGTCTGCAGCAGCGCGGTGAGATCCGCGGGGATCCGCTCTTCATTGTCGTCAGTCATCTCGCCAATCCTAATTGAGGGGACGGCTTAACGCGAGACGGCAGTCGGATGGGTAATGAAGAGGATTGGCGTGGGGGTATGGGCTCTCGACACTGATAGGGCGGCGCGGGAAGAGCACCCCCACCCTGTCCCTCCCCCGCAAGGGGGGAGGTGACCCTGTGGCCATTGCCTTCGTCCCATAGACACCGGTGTCAGTCGAAGCGTCTCCCTCCCCCTTGCGGGGAGGGGACAGGGGTGGGGGTACGTTTGCCGCACCGGCCCTGGTGACAAAAAGCTACAGCGTACCCTTGACCTTCAACTCGCGCACCGCATCCTGCATTGCAGCGAGCGTGTCGTTGATCACGCCGGCATCGTGCTCGCTGGAGAGGAACCAGGCGCCGCGTTCGAGGGCGCGGACGCCGCGATACATCAGGGCGGTGGTCAGTGCGATGTAGGCGGGGCGGTTCATCTTGGCGAGGTCGCGGAAATCGCGGGCCGGCTTGTCGAGGCCGAGCGCGACGTGGAAGACCTGCGGGAAGCCCACCACCGAGGCGGTGACACCGGCCGAAGCGAAGATTTCCCTGAAGCCCTCCTGCAGCGCTGTGCCGGAGGCGCCGATTTTTTTGTAGAGCGCCGGGGTCAGCGACTTCAGCGTCGCAGCGGTCGCCGCCATGGCGATCGGCTGGGCGTTGTAGGTGCCGCCATGGACGACGCCACCCGAGGTGAACATGTCCATCAGGTCGGCGCGGCCGGCGATCGCCGCCACCGGGAAGCCGTTGGCGATGGCCTTGCCGAAGGTCGAGAGATCGGGGCTGACGCCGAACAGTTCCTGCGCGCCGCCGGGGGCGAGGCGGAAGCCGGTGATGACTTCGTCGAAGATCAGGATGGTGCCGGTTCTGGTGCAGGCCTCGCGAACACCTTCGAGATAGCCGGCCATTGGGTGCACCGCACCCTGGTTGCACATCGCGGCTTCCATGATGACGGCAGCGATATCGCCCTCGGCGAGGCGCGCTTCGAGCAGTTCGAGGTTGTTCCAGGGCAGAACGACGAGCGTATCTGCGGTGTCCTTGAGCTGCCCCTTGGAGCCGATCACCGGGGTCGGCGCATCGGCCGGCCCGGCGGCGTCGAGGGCCGGGGCGGTCGACCACAGCACGTTGTCGAACCAGCCGTGGTAGTGGCCTTCGAACTTCAGGATCTTGGTGCGGCCGGTGGCGGCGCGGGCGAGGCGCATCGCGGCCTGGTCGACCTCGGAACCCGACGAACCGAAGCGCATGCGCTCGGCCGACGGCACCAGCTCACAGACGAGGCGGGCGGCTTCGGCTTCGATGGCGGTCTGGCCGGCGAACAGGATGCCGTTGTCGATCTGCGACTTCACCGCATCGACCAGGGCCTGCGGCTTGTGGCCGAGGATCATCGGACCCATGCCGAGGTAGTAGTCGATCAGCCTGTTGCCATCGACGTCGTAAAGGTAGGCGCCTTCCCCGCGCTCGAACACCAGCGGAGTGGGCGAGATGTTGAGGCGGAAATTGCTGTTCACGCCGCCGGAGATCCACTGCGAGTTGGTGCGGATCGCCTCGACGGACTTATCGAAGCTGAGCGGGCGTGACTGAGCGGCCGATGGTGCGGCGGGGGATGTAACGGTCAACGCGGGACTCCTCAATCTTCTAGGTCCAAGTGGCCCCAGGGCCCGAAAGTTGTAAATGGCTGCCGGTTTCGCGAGGCGAAAAAATGGGCAGGAAGCCGGTAAAGCCGGCAGGTAGAGCTTTTGCTTGTCGCGCTTTCGAGGTGGAAAGTCTCACAACTTTTCCTGAAAACGCTCCTAGGCTTTGCTGTTCTTGGCGACGGCTATGCAGTCGATCTCGTAACGCAATGCTGCACCAAGGCAATTGGTGATGGTGGTGCGGGCCGGGAACGGCGCCACAAAATATTCCGGATAGATGCGGTTGTAGAGCGCCAGGTCGGCATCGTCGCGCACGTAGTTGCGTGTCTGGACGACGTGGGCGAGGTCGCTGCCGGCATCCTCGAGCACCTTGCGCAGGTTCTCGATCGAGCGGCGCATCTCGCCCTCGAAACTGTCCGAGACGATCTTGCCGGTGGCGTCCACCGAGGCCTGGCCGGACACGAAGATCAACTCGCCGACTTTGGTGGCGGGGCTGAACGGCAGGTGCGAGCGCGGGGTATCCGGCGCGCTGGGGTATTCGATCATCAATATTCTCCTGGAGATCAGCTGATCGGGAAGACCGGCTTCCTGAGCCGCTGGTAGGGCAGGGTCGTTAAGGCGCTGGTGCAGGGGCCCGGCGTGGTGACGGTGTAGCTGCCCTTGGCGATCTTGTCGTAGGCGCGGCGATGGGCGACGGCTGCCTTGACGCCGATCACCGACAACTGTTCGGGAATGATGCCCTGCGAGCGGAACTGGCCGAGATCGAAGGGCGGGGTCTTGCGGCTCGAGAGCAGGATCTTGATGCCGTTGGCCTCGACCACGGCCGAAGGGCCCATATTGTAGTGGATGCCCTGCATGGCAGCGAGGTGGCTGTTGCGATCCTCGAGGGTGAAAGCGCCGTCGGAGCGGCTGACGAAGCTGACTTCGAGCTCCACCGGGCCGGGGTCGAGCCGGCTGCCCTTGCCGCCGATCGACAGCGTGCGCTTGTCGCCAGGCCTCGCGCCCTCAAGCGCGCGGACCGCGGCAGGGTCGGCAATGGCGATGGCGGCGTTGGTGATGCCGTGCCGGAGGAAGCCGCGCAGCACCGGAGTGCAGTCGCCGGGAGCGCCGCCGCCGATATTGTCGGAGGGCTCGACGATGACATAGGGGCCGCCGGGCAGGGCTTTAACCTCGTTCAGCGCGGCGTCGAGATCCCATTCGGTGGGGATGCCGAGTTCGCGCAGCTCGATGGCGAGGCTTTCCAGCCGGTCGAGGGCGGCATTGGCATCGGCGTCGCCCCCGGTGGTGGTGACCGAGAAGGCGACGCCGGCGTCGGGAATGTCGGAGAAGGAGTAGCCGGCGACGACGTTGACGGTCCAGATTTCCGGGTTCTCGGCTTCGATCTGGCGGGCCAGTCCCTCGAGATCGCGCATCGGGCGATCGGCGGTGCCGACGCCGGTGGGGGCCCAGATGATCGGCGCGTTACGGGCGACCATATGCGGCAGCACGCCTTCGCGCAGCGAGCGGGCGAGCAGCTGCGCCGAACGGATGGCGGACTCGTTGGCGTCGGTATGCGGGTTCTCGCGATAGGCGACGAGGCCGTTGGCGTTGGCCGCCATCGCCGCGGTGAAAGTGGCGTGCAGGTCGAACACGCCGAACAGTGGCAGCGTCTCGGCGCCGGGCACCCCGCGGATGCGCGCCAGCAATTCGCCTTCCGGGTCGACGCTCTCGGTAGTGACCATGGCGCCATGCAGCGCCAGCCAGATGCCGTCGAGTCCGCCATTGGCGAGCGCCGCTTCAAGACCGGCTTTCAGCTCGCTCCAGAACAGTTCGAACACTGCGTGGTCGGCGGTACCCGAGGGCAGGGCCGAAAAGTCGGCGACGGGGACCACCTCCCAGCCTTCGGCTTCGGCGACCTCGAGGAAGCCGTCGATGGTCGAACCGTCGCCGCGCCGCGCCGTTACCGCCTCGCCACGGTTGATGGTGAATGCGTCGAGCCCGGTGATCTCGTCGACGAACGTGTGGGTCTCGTGGAACAGGCCGGCGAGGAGGATGCGAGGCTTGGTCATCTGCTGAAGCTCGGATGCGGCGCGTGCTGGGTCATTTCGGCGGTGATCTCGGCGAGGCTGGCGACAAGGAGCTTGCCCAGCCGCTCGATGTTGTCGGGTTCGTAGCGGGCCGACGGGCCGGCAATGCTGACGGCGGCAATGGCATCGCCACCCGGCCCGAAGATCGGTGCGGCGACACAGGCGCTGCCCATCTCGTTTTCCTCGAACTCGGTGGCCCAGCCAAGGGTGCGGCAGCGCTCCAGTACGGTCTCGAGCGCTTCCGGGTCGGTGATGGTGCGGGCGGTCGCGGCCGGCAGGTCGCCGACCGAGTAAATGATCTTGCGGAAGTTGAGCGGCTGGTGGGCGAGGAGTGCGCGCCCGCAGGCAGTGGAGTGGTAGGCGGCTCGGGTACCCGAATAGGAGGAGACGCGCAGCGACTGGCTGCCCTCGAGGCTCTCGACGATCACCGCGTCGGTGGGGCCGGGCAGCGCCAGGTTGACCGTCTCGCGCGTCGTGGCGCAGAGGCGGATCAGATGCGGGCGGGCGATGGCGGCGATATCGAGCCGGCGCTCGACCGCCTTGCCGTAGACGAGGTGCTGCAGGCTCAGGCGATAGGCGCCGGCCTTGGCGTCGCGCTCGGTCAGGCCGACATCGACAAGCGCGCTGACCAGGTTGAACGCGGTGGTCTTGGCGAGGCCGGTTCGCGCCGCGAGGTCGCGCAGCGACACCCAGTCGCCGCCAGCCATGGCGTCGAGCAGTGCCTTGGCGCGGGCAACGGACTGGATCCGGGCCTCGGCGGCGGGGGTACTGGTCGGCGCGTCGTCAGGGGCGCTGGCTTTAGGCATTTCGCACGGTCTCTCGGGGCTGGTTCCACATCGTAGAACAAGGGCCGGGTGGCTGCTACCGGCGCAATAAGACACGAGAGGCGGCGTCGTGCAAGCATTGCGAGAGAGTCTTGCGGAGATGCGACCTCGGCAGAGTTGACAGCCCGGCTGTCATTATCATTACATCCAGCACGGCGAGCAGAGTTACGTTCCATCATGTAGGATGGATGGTATTGCCGGGGAGCGATCGAGTTGCGGGTCTTTGTAGCGTCGCTGGCCACTGAAACGAATACCTTCTCGCCGCTGTTCGTCGATCGCAGCGCTTTCGAGGAGGCATTCTACTGCCCGCCCGGTGCACATCCCGACACGCCGACCCTGTGCTCGGCGCCAATGGTGGCCGCGCGACGCCGCGCCAAGACCGATGGGTTCACGCTGATCGAGGGCACGGCGACCTGGGCCGAACCGGCCGGACTGATCTCGCAGGGGGGCTACGAAAGCCTGCGCGACGAGATCCTCGGCCAGCTCAAGGCGGCGATGCCGGTGGACATCGTGCTCTATGGGTTGCACGGCGCGATGGTGGCGCGCGGCTATGACGATTGCGAGGGGGACCTGTTGGCGCGAACGCGCGCGCTGGTCGGTCCCGACGTGGTGATCGGGGCCGAACTCGACATGCACCATCACCTGACGCAGCAGCGGGTCGACAGTGCCGACGTGCTGGTGGCGTTCAAGGAGTTTCCACACACCGATTTCCTGGCGAGGGCCGAGGACCTGGTGGAGCTCTGCCTCCGCACGGTACGGGGCGAGATCGAGCCGGTGACCGAAGTGTTCGACCTTCGCTCGCTCAGCGCCGCCTTCATGACCAGCCGCGAGCCGGGGCGAAGCTTCGTCGACAGGCTGATGCAACTCGAAGGCAAGGACGGCATCCTGTCGATTTCGGTGACGCACGGCTTCACGCCGGCCGATGTCGCCGATGTCGGCTGCAAGGTGTTCGTCGTGGCCGATGGCGAGCGTAACCGCGGCAAGGCCAAGGCACTGGCCGAGCAACTGGGGCGCGAGATCCTCGGTTGGCCGCCGGGTGCGGCGGGGCCCTATCACTATAAGCCCGAGGAGGCGATCCAACAGGCGCTGGCCGAGCCGGGACAGCCGATCGTCTTTGCCGATCGCTGGGACAGCCCGGGTGGCGGCGTTGCCGGAGATTCCTCGGTGATGATCGATGCGCTGCTGGCGCATCCGGAAATCCCCTCGGCGATCGGGGCGCTGTGGGATCCGATCGCGGTGCAGTTCTGCCGCGCGGCGGGCGTCGGCGCGGCGATCCGGCTGCGCTTCTGCGGCAAGGTGTCGGAGACCTCGGGCCACCCGGTCGATGCCGACGTGGTGGTCAAGGGCCTGTCGGACAACCTGATGATCCCGTTCGAGCAGAGCTGGGTGTCGCTCGGGCCGGCCGCGGCGATCAGCATCGGCAATGTCGATATCGTCCTCGCTACCGGGCGGTCGCAGACCTTCAGCCCGCCGGCCTTCACCAATCTGGGTATCGACCTCGCGCAGAAGAAGGTCGTGGTGGTGAAGTCGTCGAACCACTTCTATGCCGCATTCTCCAGGATTGCGGCGACGATCCATTATCTCGATACCGGCGGGCCGTTCCCGAGCGATCCGAGGATGATCCCGTACACCAAGCTTCGCCGCCCCATTTATCCGCTGGACCCCCACCCATGGCTCTGATTCCCCGTCTCGACCTCGCCGCCCTCGATCGCCAGCCGCTCGACCCCTTGACCAAGGGGCTGCCGTTCGACGCGCCGGCGCTCACCGTGGGCGAGGTGGGCCGGCAGGGCTGGAACGTGCTGCAGGGCGACATGCCGCTGCCGCTGGCGGTGATCCGCGAGGAGGTGGTGCGTGCCAATAGCCGATGGATGAGCGCCTTTACCGGGCAGAACGACCTGGTGATCGCGCCGCATGGCAAGACCACGATGTCGCCGGCTCTGTTCGACCTGCAGGTGGCCGATGGCGCCTGGGCGATTACCGTCGCGACGGTACAGCAGCTCAATGTCTGCGTGCGCTTCGGGGTGAAGCGGGTGCTGATCGCCAACCAGCCGGTGGGCCGGCAGGCGATCGACGCCTGCTTCCGGGCGCTCGGGGGTGACGGGTTCGAGCTCTATTGCCTCGCCGACGGGCTGCCGGGGCTGCAGCTGCTGGCCGAAGGCGCAAGGCGCAATCCGCCGCCCAAGGGCAATCCGCTGCGTGTGCTGGTCGAGATCGGTTTTCTGGGTGGCCGCACCGGTGCCCGCACCCGTGTTGAAGCGATGGAGGTGGCGCGTGTCGTCGCCTCGACGCCGGGGCTGGTGCTGGGCGGGTTCGAGTGCTTCGAAGGCTTGCTGCCGACGCCGGAAGCCGCGGACGGGCTGATCGACGATGTGGCGGCGCTGGCGGTCAGTGCGCTCGGCGAAGGGCTGTTCCGCGATGGTCAGCCGGTGGTGGTGAGCGCCGGCGGCTCGGCGTTCTTCGACCGGGTCGGCACCCGTTTCAACCAGGTGTCGTTCGCACGGCCGGTGGTGAAGGTGCTGCGCTCGGGCTGCTACCTGACGCATGACTCGATCTCCTATGCCGCGGCCTTCGAGCGGATCATCAACGACACCTCGCTGAAGCTGCCGGCGGGCCGCCTCGAGGCGGCGCTGGAAGTCTGGGCTTACGTGCAGTCGCGGCCCGAGGATGGGCGCACCGTGCTGACCATGGGCAAGCGCGACGTGAGCTTCGATGCCGGCATGCCGGTGCCGCTGCGCTGGTTCCGGCCGGGCAAGATGACAAAGCCCGAGGCGATGCCGGCGGGGCATACGGTGGTGGCGCTCAACGACCAGCACTGCCACATGACCACGCCCCACGGCAGCCCGCTCGAAGCCGGCGACATGGTGGCGTTCGGCATCGGGCACCCGTGCACGACCTTCGACAAGTGGCAGATGCTGGTGCTGGTCGACGAGGATTATGGCGTCACCGGCGCCCTCAAGACGTTCTTCTGACCGATCAACCAAGGGGTTAGCGATGAGCAAGTCTGGCGGCGACTATATCGTTCTACCTGTGATGAAGGCCCTGCAGGTGCTGGATTACGTGGCGCGGCAGGGGCACGACGTGACGCTGACCGAGACGGTGCAGGAACTGAGGCTCCCCAAGACCACGGTGTTCCGCTACCTGCAGACGCTGTCGGCAGCGCAGTTCCTCGAGCACGACCTGAAACGCGACCGCTATGGCGTCGGCAGCAAGTTCCGCTCGCTGGCGCGGGTCGACCAGGAGCTGCAGGGACTGCGCGATATCGCCCAGCCCGAAATGCGGACGCTGATGGAGACCTTCCACGAGACGGTGAACCTCGCGGTGCTGTCGGAGAACGAGGTGGTCTATATCGACATGCTGGAGCCCGGCCGACCGCTGCGCGCCAATGCGCGGATCGGGCACCGGCACCCGGCGCATTCGACCTCGTTGGGAAAGGCCATGATGGCCTTCCTGCCGGATGCCGGTGCGCTGGCGCTGAGCAGCGATCTGCCGCAGCGGACCATCAACACCCTGACCGATGCCGACAAGCTGCGTCGCCAGGTGGATGACGTGCGGCGGCGCGGTTACGCTATCGAAGTGGGCGAGAACGAGGACGGGCTGATGTGCATCGGCGTGCCGATCCTCGATCGGACAGGTTATCCGGTCGCCGCGATGAGTCTTTCGGCGCCGGAACGGCGGATGAAGCCGGAGCTCACCATGGTGGCGGCGGATGCGCTGAAGGGCGCCGCCAGGCGGATTTCCACACATCTGGGGGCGCAGCATTAGGGCAGTTACCCCATATCGCCCGAGCGGGCGGAGGCCCTGGCTTCTGACCCACCCACCGGCTGTCATCCCTGCGAAAGCAGGGACCCAACTCTCGGCTGGCGCGGGCTGATGCTTGGGTCCCAGCTTTCGCTGGGATGACATCGTGGGTGGGAGATCGCTGTGGGTCAGCCGAAGGTTCGGCAACGTTGATCGCAGCCGCTCCTAAGGTCGATACTCCCCGCCCGTGTTGTTCCCCCTGACGAAACCCGGCGTTATTGACACCATTTTGGGCCGTTAATAGCGTGATGATCTACGGGTGCGCCCTGTGATCGCGACGGCTTAGCACTCCGTTTCCGAGACTTTTCTGAAGTTCTCCACCTTCGGAGAACCGATAGGACTGTTCACCTCGCCAATCCTTCATTTGGCGAGACGGGATGGTATTGCCCGGAGATTGCCTTGCGTATTGCCGTTATTCACGTCGCCCAGGAAACCAACGACTTCAATCCGGTCCTCACCACGATGGCCGACTACGAGGCGTTCGGCATCTATGAGGGCCGCGACATCGTCGAGAAATTGCGCGGGCTCGGGCAGGTCGGCGGCTTCATCAAGGTGATCGAAGAGTCCGATCTCGACATCGAGATCGTGCCGATCATCCGCGCCTGGGCGGTGGCCGGCGGGCGGATCGACCGGGCCTCCTACGACTATTTCGACGACAAGATCCGCGTGGGGCTCACAGCCGCGCTGGCCGAGGGGCCGATCGACGGGCTGGCGCTGCAGCTGCACGGGGCGTGCGCCGCCGAAGGGATCGACGATGTCGAGGGCGAGCAGGCGGCTTTGTGCCGCGCCATCCTCGGGCCGAACGTGCCGATCGTCCTGGGGCTCGATCACCACGCCAACGTGACGCAGAAGATGGTCGACAGCGTCGACGCCATCGTCGGCCACCGGACGCAGCCGCATGACACGTTCGACACCGGGGTGATCGGCACTGAACTGCTGCTCAAGATCATCACCAACAAGCTGAAACCGACGACGGCGTGGCGAAAGATCCCGCTGGTGTCGCATCAGGAGCAGTTCCTCACTTCGAAGGGGCCGATGAAGGTCTGGTTCGATCGGGCGCGTGCGATGGAAGCCGACCTACGGGTGCTGCAGGCCTCGAACTATCCGATGCAGCCCTGGCTGGACGTGGCCGAAGGCGGCTGGTCGGCCGTCGTCGTCACCGACAACGACCAGGCGCTGGCCGAACAGCTGGCCGACGAACTGGCCGACCTCTGCTGGTCGCTGCGTGATGATTTCCAGGTGCGCGAGGCGGTGTCGATCGACGATGCGGTGCGGATGGCCGACGCCGAACCCAAGGGTATCGTCGTCCTCTCCGACACTGGCGACACGGTGTTCGGCGGCTCGGCCGGCGACAGCAACCTGATCCTCGAGGCGATGATCCGGCTGAAGCTCAAGAGCAAGGCGCTGGTGCCGCTGATCTCCCCGGGCGCCGCGAAGACCCTCAGCGAAGCCGGCGAGGGCGCCCAGGTGACGCTCATGCTCGGCGGCGATGCGGCGACCGAGTTCTTCACCCCGATCGAAGTGACGGGCACGGTGCGGACCGTCGGCGGCGGCATGATCCATATCACCGACAGCCACCAGAACGAGGTCGATCTCGGCCAGGCGGTGATCTTCGATGTCGGGCCGATCACCATGATGATCACCGAGCTGCGCGGGCTCGCCGGCAACCTGCCGCAGCTCTACGAGGCGATGGGCGTGGACCCGCGCGACTACAAGATCGCGGTGCTGAAGACCGCGTCGAACTTCCAGTATTTCGCGCCGCTGACCGCGCGGGTGATCCGCGCCGATACGCGCGGCCCCGGACAGTCGGACGTGTTCACGCTGCCGTGGAAGCGGGTGCCGCGGCCGATGTACCCGCTCGATCGGGTCCCGGACTGGCGCGCCGTGTCGTCGCAGCCGGGCCCACGCCGGCCAGCCTGATTTTTCTGCCTGTTGCCGTCACGTCTTTTGAACTCACAGGGGAGTCGCTTGCATGAAGTACGGATTTCTTAGGCCATTGAAGATTTTGGGGCTGGCGCTGTTCGCCGCTGTCGCCCCGATCAGCACCAGCCTCGTCGCGCCGGTGTCGGCACAGGGGCAGGAACTGAAGGGTGGCACGCTGCGCGTCGGCCTGCTCGCCGACATGACCAACTACGATCCGCAGCAGTTCTCGACGGTGAACTTCCATCTGATCAAGAACCTCTATGACAGCCTGATCGAATACACCCCGGAAGGCGAGGCGGTACCGAGCCTTGCCACGGAATGGACGATCAACGCCGACAACACCTCGGTCACGCTCAAGCTGCGCGACGACGTGACCTTCGCATCGGGTGGCAAGTTCAGCTCGGCCGACGTGGTGGCGACGCTGGAAAAGGCGGCCAACCCCGACCTCGGCAAGAACGTTTTCGGCACCATGGCGATCGTTGCGGATTGGGCAGCGCCCGATGCGACGACCATCACCATCAACTTCAAGGCGCCGGTGCCAACCAAGCAGATCACCGACCTCCTGCAGTTCATGATCCCGATCGAAGCGGCGGGGATCGCGACGGTCGAAACCGTGCCGGCCGGCACGGGAGCGTATCTGCTCGCCGATCGTGCCGTCGGGCAGAGCCTGACGATGAAGAAGAACCCCAACTACTGGCGCGAGAACGAGCCGATCCTCGGCGAGATCGTGTTCACCATCTTCGCCGACGACGCGGCGGCCAGCGCGGCGCTCGAGTCGGGTTCGATCGACATGGTCTATGGCAGCACCGCACGTAACGCGGTGCGGCTGCAGGATGCGGGCTACCAGGTGATCCGCGGGCCGGGCTCGCTGGTGCAGGTGTTCCGCATTAATGCAACACGCGCACCGTTCACCAACGAGAAGTTCCGCCAGGCCTTCAACTACCTCATGGACCGCGAGGGCATGGTGAAGGTGGCCTATGCCGGCCTCGGTACCGTGGTGGCGCTGCCCTGGGCTCCGGCTTCGCCGGCGTTCGACGCGGCCTACACCGCCGAGTTCGCCTACAACATGGACAAGGCCAAGGAGCTGTTCGCAGCATCGGGCCTGTCGGCTGCCGAGATGAGCGACTGGAAGATGCTGGTGTTCGGCAATGACGAGCCTGGCGTGGTGATCAGCCAGATCGTGCAGAGCGCACTGGCCGAGGCCGGCATCAATATCGAGCTCGATGTCCGCCAGGGCGCCGAATACACCGATGCGCTGCTGGGCGGCGACTTCTGGGCCACCTTCGGGGCGGTCGGCAATGCGCAGAAGTTCCCGTCGCGCATGGCCACCAACTCGATCTACCGCACGTCCAAGAACCCGGTGCTGAAGGACCCGCACCCGTTCCCGGACTATGTCGCGGCGATCGACAAGGTGAACGCTACCTCCGGCCCGGAAGATGCGGTGAAGGCGGCCTATGCCGAGCTCAACCGCGTGCTGGTGACGAGTGCGTTTGCCGTGCCCACCAACACGGTCGATACCGGGCTGATCGTTGCTTCCGACAAGCTTGGTGGCTTTACGCTCGATATCGACAACCTGCTCGTCGCTCGCACCATCGGCTTCAAGTAATGGCCGACGCAGGCGCCGTGCGACCCGACAAAGACCCGAACGCTGTTCCGGTCCTGTCGGTCAGGGATCTCAAGGTGGAGTTCACCGGTTCCGGTCGTGCGGTGCCTGTGGTGCGGGGCGTCGATTTCGACGTCTACGCCAATGAAGTGCTCTGCATTGTCGGTGAAAGCGGATCGGGCAAGAGCGTCACCGCCCTCGCGGTCACCGGGTTGCTGCCCGAGACCGCGCGGGTCTCCGGCTCGATCCGGCTCGGCAAGCTCGAAGTGATCGGGGCCGAGCCGGAAACGCTGCGCCAGATGCGGGGGCGCGATGTCGGTTTCATCTTCCAGGATCCGACGACGACGCTCAACCCGGTGCTGCCGGTCGGCCGGCAGATCACCGAGGGGCAGGTGGCGCATGGGCTGCTCGCCAAAGGCGAGGCGCCCAAACGCGCCGCCGAGTTGCTGCGCGAAGTCGATATCGCCGATCCCGAAGGGCGGACCACCCAGTATCCGCACCAGTTTTCCGGCGGCATGCGGCAGCGGGCGGTGATCGCCATGGCGATGGCGGGGCAGCCGAACCTGATCATCGCCGATGAGCCGACCACGGCGCTCGATGTCACGGTGCAGGCGCAGGTGCTGGCGGTGCTGGCGCGGCGACAGGCCGAAACCGGCGCTGCGGTGATCCTCATCACCCACGATTTGGGAGTGGTGGCGGAAGTCGCCGACCGGGTGGCGGTGATGTATGGCGGCCGCATCGTCGAGACCGGCCCGGTGGCCGAACTGTTCGGCTCGCCCCGGCACCCCTATACGCGGGCGCTGTTGCGCTCGATTCCGCGGATCGATACCACCGATGCGCGGCTCGACCCGATCCCCGGCCAACCGCCGACCCCCAGTGCGCTGCCCACCGGCTGCAGTTTCCACCCGCGCTGCGCCCTCGCTGTGGGTCGGGCCCGTTGCAGCCGCGAAGAACCATCCCTACGTGTAGTCAACGAGCTGCAGCAGGCGGCTTGTCACTATGCGGACGAGATCCCCGTTGCGAGCGTAGTTGCCACGCCGCGCGAGGCGGCCGGCGGAGCCACCCCGCCGGCCGATCCGTTGCTGGTGGTCGATGACCTCAAGGTGCATTTCCCGGTCCGATCCTCGATCCTCCGCCGCACTGTGGGCTGGGTGCGGGCGGTCGACGGCGTGAGCCTTGCGGTGCGGCCGGGCGAGACGGTGAGCCTCGTCGGCGAATCCGGTTGCGGCAAGACCACCACCGGGCGCGCCATCATGGGGTTGATCGGGGCGACAGGCGGCGACATCCGCTTCGAAGGGCAGTCGATCGTCGGGCTGGAGCGCGCCCAGATGCGCAAGGCCCGCCGGCAGATGCAGTATATCTTCCAGGACCCCTATGCCTCGCTCAACCCGGTGCTGACGGTCGAGGACATCGTCGCCGAACCGCTGCGCATCCATGGCATCTATGACGAAATGGGCGGGGCACCGCGTATCGCCGAACTGTTCGACATGGTGGGCCTGTCGCGCTCGATGCTGGGGCGCTACCCGAGCGAGTTCTCAGGCGGGCAGAAGCAACGCATCGGCATTGCCCGGGCGCTGGCGCTGCAGCCGCGGCTGCTGATCCTCGACGAGCCGGTGGCGGCGCTCGACGTGTCGATCCAGGCGCAGGTGATCAACCTCTTGCAGGATCTGCAGCGCGAGCTGGGGCTCGGCTACCTGTTCATCGCCCACAACCTCAGCGTGGTGCGGCATATCTCGGACCGCGTAGCGGTGATGTATCTGGGCCGCATCGTCGAAGAGAGCGGGCGCGACACGCTCTATGACCAACCGGTGCACCCTTATACGCAGAGCCTTCTCTCTGCCGCGCCGGTGCCCGATCCGGCAGTGCGCGACAGCCGGCGGCGCATCGTGCTCGAAGGCGAGATCCCCAATCCGGCCAAGCCGCCCAGCGGCTGCACTTTTCATCCGCGCTGTTTCCGCGCCACCGAGCGTTGCCGCAGCGAGGCGCCGGTGTTCGAGGCCTATCCGGGGCTTGAAACCCGCACCTCGTGCCATCACGCCGGGCCGTTGCCGGCAGGGGCCGAACGGCAACTGGAGGCGGCGCGATGAAACTCCTCCGTTCAACCGGCTCGGTGGTGCAGCGGCTGCTGCTGAGGCCGGGTTCGGCGCTGGCGCTGCTGTTCCTCGTCGGCATCACGCTGGCAGCGATCTTCGCCGATTTCCTGCCGCTCAACCCCTATGCCCAGAAACTGGTCAACGCGCTCAACGGGCCATCGGCGGCGAACTGGTTCGGCACCGATGAGGTGGGCCGCGATATCCTGGCGCGCGTGGTGTTCGGGGCGCGGACCTCGCTGCTCACCGCCGCCGGCGCGGTGGCGATCGCGGCAGTCATCGGGGTGCCGATCGGGCTCGTCGCCGGGTTCTTCGGCGGCTGGCGTGACGCGACGCTGATGCGCTTCGTCGATGTGCTCCTGGCGCTGCCAGCCATCCTCTTCGCCATGGCGATGATCGCGGTGCTGGGGCGCAGCCAGGTGGCGGCGCTGATCGCGGTGGGGATCACCGGCATTCCGAGCTTTGCGCGCATCACCCGGGCGCAGGTGCTGTCGCTCAGGCGGCGCGATTTCGTTACCGCGGTCGAAGCGTTCGGCGGCAGCTCGGCCTACAACATGTTCCGCACGATCCTGCCCAATTCATGGAGCCCGATCTTCGTCCAGGTCGTCGTGCTCTGCTCGGTGGCGATCCTGCTCGAGGCGGCCTTGTCGTTTCTCGGGGTCGGTGTCGCGCCACCAACCCCGAGCTGGGGCGAGATGCTGCGTACGGGCAAATCCTACCTGCATGAAGCGCCGTACTATGCGGTGCTGCCCGGCATCGTGCTGACGCTGACCATCCTCAGCTTCGACACCATCGGCCGGGCGCTGGCCGGCATTCTCGAGAACCGCAGCGAGGTCGTCACGCCCGCCAAGGTCGGGGGCACGCCATGACTGGTCACGGGACTCTCGGTGATCCTCCACCGCGCAGCGGGGGGCGGATGAGGGCAAAGACCCTCACCGCGGTGGGACCACCGAAGCTGGTGGAGGGGGCGGCCTCACACATCGGCGCTTGCCGTCGCCCCCTCCACCGCCTTCGGCGGTCCCCCTCCCCCGTTCCACGGGGGAGGATCACGGAGAGGCCGGTGCGCACTAACTATGCCAAGGTCGGGGGCGCGCCATGATCGGTTTCGTGTTGCGGCGGTTCGGGCAGTTGCTGCCGGTGCTGCTGCTGGCCTCGATCGGCATCTGGGCGATGATCTTCGCGGTGCCGGGCGGGCCGATCGGCATGCTGGTGGGCGAGAACGCCACGCCCGAGGCGATCGCCGCGGCGGAAAAGCAGTTCGGTCTCGATCGGCCGGCGGTGGTGCAATATCTGGACTGGCTATGGAATGCCCTGCAGGGCAATTTCGGCATGTCGATCCACGGCCGCGAGCCGGTGCTGCATCTGATCGGGCAGCGGCTGCCGGCGACGCTGCACCTGGCGGTAGCGGCGACCATCGTGTCGCTGCTGATCGGTATTCCCGTCGCCATCCTCAGCGCGCTGAAGCCCGGCTCGTGGATCGACCGAGTGCTGAGCGCCTGGAGCGCTCTGGCGCTGGGCGTACCGACCTTCTGGCTCGGGATCCTGTTGATCCTCCTGTTCGCGGTGGAGCTGCACTGGTTGCCGTCGGCCTCGGGCTACGTGCCGATCTGGGAGGATCCACTGACAGCGTTGCGCAACCTGGCGCTGCCGGCGCTGACGCTCGGGGTCTATGTGTCGGGCATCCTGGCGCGGTTCCTGCGGGCCTCGCTGGTGGGCGAGCTGCGCGCCGATTATGTCCGCACCGCGCGTTCCAAGGGCCTGCCGGAGCGGCAGGTGGTCGGCACGCATATCATGCGCAATGCACTGCTGCCGTTCGTCACCATTGTCGGGCTGATGATGGCCAACTTCATCGGCGGGGCGGTGGTGACCGAGGCGGTGTTCACCTATCCGGGGCTCGGGCGGCTGCTGATCCAGGCGATCAGCACGCGCGACTACCCGCTGATCCAGGGCTGCATCGTGGTGATCCTGGTGCTCTATATCGGCATCAACATGGCCGTCGACGTGCTCTACGCCTATATCGACCCGCGGATCGAGTACAGCTGATGACGGACCCTGCACCGCGCAACCCGGCGCAGCTTTTCGACCTCTCGGGCCAGGTGGCGCTGGTCACCGGCGCCTCCAAAGGACTCGGCTGGGCAGTGGCCCAGACGCTGGCTGCGGCCGGGGCTCGTGTGGTGCTGACCGGGCGGCGGGCGGAGCTGCTCGAAGAGCGGCTGGAGCAGATGCTCGGCTGGGGTCTCAGCGCCGAGATTGCGGCCTTCGATGCCGCCGACGGCGATGCGGCGGTCGAGGCACTCAACGATATCGCCGCCCGGCATGGGCGGCTCGATATCCTCTATTCGAACACCGCCGTCGGGGTGCGGAAGCCGTTCGTCGAACTCGACGAAACGGAGTGGCAATCGGTGATCGACGGCAGCCTCACGGCCGGATGGCGGCTGGCGCGCCACGCGGCGCCGCTGATGATCAAAGCCGGCTATGGGCGGATCGTGTTCGTTTCGTCGATCAATGCCACCGTCGCTCGGCCGGGGATCAGCGCGTATGTGACGGCGAAGACTGCGCTGCACGGGCTGGTACGCGGCCTGGCAGTGGAGCTGGCGCCGAACGGGATCACCGTCAACGCCCTGGCGCCCGGCTACTTCCTCACCGATGGCAACGCCCCGCTGCGTGGCGCGGTGCCGGAATTCCAGCAGAAGATCGCCGACCGCACGCCGATGGCGCGCTGGGGCGATCCGCCCGAACTGGGTGCAGCTGCCCTCTATCTCGCCGCACGCGCCTCGGGCTACACCACCGGCAGCGTCATTACCGTCGACGGCGGACTCACCGCCGCAATCTGAGTTTTCGAGGAAACCTTCCAATGTCTGAGACCAAGATGCACCTCGTGCCGTGGGAGCGGCTGCAGGCCAGCACTGTGAGTGTTTTTCGTGCCGCCGGGTCGGAGACACGGGAAGCGCAGCTGATTGCCGGGCACCTGGTGGAAGCGAACCTGCGCGGCCACGATTCACACGGCGTCGGCGTGGTGCCAATGTACATCAACGGCGTGAAGTCCGGCGGCATGGTGATGAACCAGAGCCTCACGGTGGCGATCGACACCGGCGCCATGCTGATTTGCGACGCGGGGCAGGGCGCCGGGCAGGTGATGGCGCATGATGCGATGGCGCTGGGCATCGCCCGCGCCAAGGACGAAGGCAGTGCCATCGTCAGCCTCCGCAACAGCCACCACATCGGCCGCATCGGCCATTGGGCCGAGCAATGCGCGGCCGCCGGCATGGTGTCGATCCATTTCGTCAACGTGGTCGCCGGCGCCATCGTCGCGCCGTTCGGCGGTACGCAGTCGCGGCTCGGTACAAACCCGTTTGCCGCAGCCTTCCCGCGTGACGGAGCGCCACCGGTGGTGGTGGATTTCGCCACGTCCAAGCTCGCTGCCGGCAAGGTGCGCGTGGCGCACAACAAGGGGGCCGAACTGCCGCCCGGGGCGCTGCTCGACAACCAGGGCAAGCCGACCATCAACCCGGGCGCGCTGTTCGAAAACCCGCCGGGCTCGCTGACGACGTTCGGCGAGCACAAGGGCTGGGGTCTCATGCTGGCCTGCGAACTGCTCGGCGCCGCGCTGGTCGGGGCGCCGACGCAGCACGCAAAGGCCGGCAATGGCGCAGTGATCAACTCGATGTTCTCGGTGATCGTCTCGCCAGAGCGGCTCGGGACATCAGGACCGTTCGCCACCGAGATGGAGTCGGTGCTGAGTTGGGTGCTGTCGGAGAACGAGGGCGGCGGCAGTGTGAAGCTGCCGGGGATGCCCGAGCTCGAGACGAGGGCGAAGCGCCTCGTGGAGGGCGTGCCCGTAGATGCGGCGACACTCGAGCAGCTCGACGCGTCGGCGCGCGATGTCGGGCTTAAGGGTTTCGGGGCGGTCTGATGCGCATCTTCATCGCGGCGCTCGGCACCGAGACCAACACGTTCTCGCCACTGCCGACCGGACGGCAGACGTTCGAGGAAACCCTGTGGGTCCGCCGCGATGCCAGCCTCAGCTCGGACAACTATTTCGTCCTGCCGCTCAAGGAGTGGCGCCGCCTCGCCGAGGCGGCAGGCGACGAGGTGATCGAAAGCCTGTCGGCCTTTGCACAGCCGGCGGGCCGCACGGTGCAGGCGGTGTGGGTGGAACTCAGGGATACGCTGCTCGGCGACCTCCGAGCCGCCGGCCCGCTCGATCTGGTGCTGCTGAACCTGCATGGCGCAATGGCGTCAGAGCAGTGCGACGACTGCGAGGGCGAACTGGTCGAGATGGTGCGCCAGGTGGTCGGGCCCGGGGTGACCGTGGGCGTCGAGTTCGACCTCCACTGCCACATCTCCGAGCGGTTGATGCGCAGCGCCGACCTGCTGGTGCTCTACAAGGAATATCCGCATACCGACGTCGCCGAGCGCGGGGCCGAGCTGTTCGAACTGGCGCAGCGCACCGTCAGGGGTGAGATCAAGCCGGTGATGGCGCTGCATGATCTCCGGATGCTCGATGTTTGGCGCACCTCGGATCCGCCGGTGCGGGCGCTGGTCAACTGGATGCAGGCGGCCGAGCAGCGCGACAAGGTGCTGTCGGTGAGCTTCGGGCACGGCTTTCCCTGGGCCGATGTGCCGGATGTCGGCGCCAAGACGGTGGTGGTGACTGATGGCGACCTGCCGCTGGCCGAGGCGGTGGCACAGGAACTTGGCGACCGCATCTGGGCGCTGCGGGAAACCTACGCGGCGAACCTCCTTGATGTGACCGAGACGATGGCGGCGATTGTCGGCGGCAATGGCTGCACGGTGGTCGCCGATATTTCCGACAATGCGGGGTGCGGTGCAGCGAGCGACTCGACCTTCCTGCTCGAGCCGCTGCTCGCCGCAAAAGCCGAGCGCGCGCTGTTCGGGCTGCTGTGGGATCCCGCGGCGGTGCGGATCTGCGAGGAGGCCGGCGAAGGGGCGACGCTGCGGCTACGGATCGGCGGCAAGGTCAGCGCCATGTCGGGCCGGCCGGTGGATGTCGAGGCCAGGGTGCTGAAGCTCATCCACGATGCCAAGGTGACCTATGGCGCCGGCAAGATGCCGATGGGCGATGCCGTGCTGCTCGATGCAGGTGGCGTCCACATCGTCCTCAACACCATCCGCACGCAGACTTTCAATCCCGATGCCTTCACGCAGTTCGGCATCGAGATCGGCGACTACCGCACGGTGGTGCTGAAATCGGCACAGCACTTTCATGCCGGCTTCGCGCCGGTCGCCGACCGGATCATCTATGCGGTGGCCGAGGGCACGTCGTCGCCGGATTTCCGGACGCTGCCCCTGCCGCATGCCGGACGGCCGTTGTGGCCGCAGGTGGCGGATCCGTGGGCGTGAGGGTGTGGAGACCCACGCTACGCCGGTGCGAGCCGACCCCCACCCCTGTCCCCTCCCCGCAAGGGGGAGGGAGACCAAAACACTGACGCTGGTGTGGGCGTCTCCTCCCCCCTTGCGGGGGAGGGACAGGGTGGGGGGTACTCTGTGCGCACCAGCCTATCGAGGCATGGCGCTCACACCTTGTGCCCCGGCCAGCCCATCAGCAGCTTGACGTCCTTCTCGGCCTCCTTGGCCTTCGCCGCGTCCTTGAACACCCGCATGACGCATTGCGGTTTCTTCCGGTCGATCACGTCGTAGACCAGGTGGTAGCCGGTCTTGTCGAAGATCGGGCCGATCCAGCCGGCGCAGTGGTCGCAGTAGCGGCCCATCGGCTCGGCGTCGTTGTCCATGACTTTGGAAAGACTGGGGCAGACATTCATCCGCAATTCGAGGCGATCCTCGTTGCGGTCGATGTCCATGTCGCAGTTTTCTTCGATCTTGATGTGGGTCCAGTACTCCTCCATGCCCTCGAGCCCCTTGGTCTCGATCAGCTCGAGGATGTGCTTTTCCTGGTTCTTCGAGATGGCGAGGAAATAGGCCTGCAACTGGTCCTCGCCCTGCGATTCCAGAAACTTGAAAACCTCGTTGTAGAAGCGGGTGAAGTGGTCTGACGGGATCATGCGCGCCTCCTGATCACCTGACGGCACGACCCCGGGCCGGTGATTTCCGTGTCGATGGCATAGGGCGAGCCCTCGGCCAGTGCCTCGTTGGTGCGGCTGGTCTGGTCGCAGAAATGCGGTGAGGGCGTGCCGACGAGCTTGGCGACGTGATGCCAGGCGGTGCAGTGGCGGACGGTGAGGACGATCTCGTCGGCGCCGACATCGATATCGTAGTCGCAGTTCTCGCGGGTGAAGAAATGCCGCCAGTGGCGCACCAGCTGGCCGGTATCGCCGGCGACGAGGTCGTCATGGATCGAGCGGTAGACGTCCTTGCCGACCCTTCGGAAGATCGCGTCCATCGCCTCGACGCCGTAGCGCGAAATGATGAAATCGATGGTGGTGTTGGTGGCGCCGTGGAAATCGAGATGGACCTCGCCGCCCTCGGCGTAGCGCAGGTGTTCACTCATGCTTGGGGCTCCCAGGACATCTGGTTGGCGAGGATGCCGCCATCGACATAGAGCATCTGTCCGGTGATGTAGCGGGCGGCGGGAGAGGCGAGGAAGACGGCGGTGCCGCCGATATCGTCGGGCACGCCGACGCGACCGAGCGGGATCTGCCGTTCGAGCGCCGGGCGCACGCCCGGCGCCGCCAGCCCCTTCGCGGACAGGGGCGTCTCGATGATCCCCGGCCCGATGCCGTTGACGCGGATGCCGCGTTCGGCGAGCGTGACCGCAAGGTTGCGGACCAGCATCAGCACCGCGCCCTTGCTAGTATCGTAGATGACGCTGTTCTTTTCTGCCGCCAGTGAGTTGGTCGAGCCGGTGCAGATGATGCTCGGGTTCTCCTGCCCCGGCGCCAGACCTTTGACGAAGGCCTGTGCGGCGAACAGGTAGCCCTTCACGTTGAGGTTGAAGGTGCGGTCGAACGCCGCCTCGGTGAGGTCGTCGAAATTGGTGTCGAGGTAGGTGCCGGCGTTGTTGACCAGCGTATCGAGCCGACCGAGTTTCGTGCGCGCCGCCGCGACGAAGCCCTGCGCACCAGCCACTGTCGAGAGATCTGCCTGAACGAAGTGGCACTCGGTCAGCTTGCCGAGCCGCACGGCCGCCCCGCTATCGTCAGCGAGGTGCGAGTTGATCACCAGCCGTGCCCCGGCATGGGCAAAGGCCTCGGCGATGGCGTAGCCGATGCCGGTGGTAGAACCTGTTATGGCGACGCACTGGCTCATGCGAGTGCGTTCCCTGCCAGACCCGCCTCGACGCTGAGCACAGCGCCGACGAGCGCCTGTGTCGCCTCGGCCTGGGGGGTGCGGAACAGGTCGAGCGGCTTGCCCACTTCGACGATCTTGCCAGACGACATCACATAGACCTTGCTGGTTGTGTAGGCGACGACGGACAGGTCGTGCGCGATGAAGACAAGGCTCAGGCCGAGGTCGCGCACCAGGTCCTTGAGCAGGTTCAGCACCTGGGCCTGGATCGAGACGTCGAGCGCCGAGACCGGTTCGTCGGCGATCAGCACTTTCGGGCCAGGCATCAGCGCCCGAGCGATGGCGATACGCTGCAACTGGCCGCCGGAGAACTCGTGCGGAAAGCGCTCGAGGGCGTTCTTGTCGAGCCCGACCTGGTCGAGCACCTCGAGCACGCGGGCGGCGTGGTCGCCTTCGATCTTCAGGCTGCGCAGCGGCTCGAGCAGCGAGGTGCCGACGCGCATGCGCGGGTCGAGCGAGGAGCGCGGGTTCTGCAGCACCACCTGCACCGAGCGGCGGAACAGTTTTCGGTGTGCTTCACCGCCGGTCCAAACGTCGGCCCCGTCATAGAGCACCTGGCCTTCACCCGGGCGTTCGACGCCGGTGAGCATGCGTGTGAGGGTGGTCTTGCCGGACCCGGATTCGCCGACAAGACCGACCGCTTCGCCAGGGCGGACGGAGAAATCGATGCTGTCGAGCACCTTGAGCTTGGGGCGCGGCGCGAAGAGTTTCTGGCGGTTGAGACTATAGACCTGGCTCAGTTGCCGCACTTCGAGCAGCGGGCGCGCGTCGGTGGGGAAGGGGGTCACGGCACTCATTGCGCGGCCACCTCGCCAGCGAGGTGGATCGGGTGCCAGCAGGCGGCGCTGATGCCGTCGGTGCCCAGCTCAGGCATGGTTTCGCGGCACTTGTCGGTGGCAGCCGGGCAACGCGGATTGAAGGCGCAGCCGGTGGGCAGGCTGTGCAGCGGCGGCACCATGCCGGGGATCGAGACGAGACGCGACGAGCCGTCGAGCGCGATATTGTCCATGGTCGGCTGGCTGTCGAGCAGGCCGCGCGTGTAGTGGTGCCTGGGGTTGCGGAAAACCTCCTGCACCGGGCCGATTTCTACGATGCGGCCGGCATACATGACGGCGACGGTGTCGCACATGGCGGCGATGATCGGCAGATCGTGGGTGATCATCAACAGCGCCGAGCCGCGGTCGCGGACCGCGCCGTTGAGCAGGCGCAGCACCTGCTTCTGCACGGTGACGTCCAGCGCGGTGGTCGGCTCGTCGGCGATGATCAGTTGCGGATAACAGGCGAGCGCCATGGCGATCATGATGCGCTGGCGCTGGCCGCCGGAGATTTCGTGCGGGTAGGCGCGCACCAGTTGTTCGGGGCGCGGCAGGTTCATCTGCTTGATCAGCTCGATGGTCTGCGCTTCGGCGGTCTTCCTGTCGGCGCCGGTATGACGGCGGATCACCGAGCTGATCTGGTCGCCGACGCGGCGGACCGGATTGAGCGAAGAGAGCGGATCCTGGAACACCATGGAGAGGGTGCGGCCACGGCGACTCGACAGTGCCTTGTCCGACTGGGTGACGAGGTCGACGCCGTCATGGAGGATGCTGCCATGAGTGCTCCAGCCCATCGGCAACAGGCCCATCAGCGCCAGCGCCGTCATCGATTTGCCGGAGCCCGATTCCCCGACCAGCCCCATGCGGCCACCCTGCGGGATGGTGAAGGAGACGCCGCGCACGGCGGTGACATCGCCGTTGGAGACGACGAGGTCCTTGACCTCGATGGCGTGCGGTTTGGCGGAGGTGGTCATCAGCTCCTCCGCTTCAGCTTGGGATCGAGCACGTCGCGGAGGCCATCGCCGAGGAGGTTCAGCCCGAGCACCACGATGACGATGGCGAGGCCGGGCCACATGGCGAGCGGCGAGGAAATGCCGACGGTCTGCTGCGCCTCGTTGAGCATCATTCCCCACGAGATCGAGGGCCGGGTGACGCCGACGCCGAGATAGGAGAGGCCCGCTTCGGTGAGGATACCAGCGGCGAAATAGAGGGTGAACTGGACGATCATGACACCGGCGATATTGGGGATGACGTGGCGGGCCAGGATGAACAGCTTGCCGCGGCCATAGAGCTTGGCGGAGGTGATGAAATCTTCCTGCAGCACGCTCATCGCGGCCGAGCGGATGACGCGGGTGAAGGATGGGGTGAAGAAGGCGGTCAGCGCGAAAATGGTGGTGAGCGCGCCCGAGCCCATGGTGGCGGCGAGCACCAGGGCGGTCACCATGCCGGGGATCGACAGCATGATATCGGCGCCGCGCGAGATGGTTTCGTCGGCGATCTTGCCATAGGCGGCGGCGACCAGCCCGGCGACGGTGCCGAGGATCAGGCTGATGGTGGCGCCGCCGGCGCCGACGAGGATGGAAGTGCGCGCCCCGACCATCAGTTGCGCGATGATATCGCGGCCCAGCCCGTCGGTGCCGAGCCAGTGGTCGACGGTGCCGGGCGGCAGCATGCGGTTCTTGATGTTGGGGATGTTCGGGTTCGAGGGCAGCCAGAAGAACGAGACGATGGCGATGACCAGAAAGCCGATGGTCAACACCACGCCGACGACCAGCGAGGCATTGAGCTCGAGGCGGCGTCGGCGGCGCGGGGCGATGGTGGGGGCGGTGGTGGTGTTCATGGTGCTGCCTCCCGTCTCACGCCGCGTTCCGGACGCGCGGGTCGAGCACGCCGTAAAGCAGGTCGACGGCGAAATTGACGAAGATGACGAAGATGATGATCAGCATGACGGTCGACTGCACCACGATCACCTCGCGGGCCGCGACGTTGGCGAGGATCATGCGGCTCAACCCCGGCAGCGAGAACACCATCTCGATGATCACGGTGCCGCCGATCAGCTCGGCAATCTGCAGCCCGACAATGGTGACGATGGGCAGCGCCGCGTTGCGCAGGCCGACGCTGAGCAGCGCCTGGGTGCGGGTCATGCCGACGGCGCGGGCGGTGCGCACGTAATCCTGGTTCATCACGTCGAGCACGGCGGAGCGCACGTAGCGGATCAGCACCGCGGCCATGATCAGGCCGAGCGACAGCACCGGCAGCACCAGCGAGCGAATGGCGCCGATAGGGCTCTCGCGCCAGTCGATCCAGCCGCCGGTGGGCAGCCAGCCAAGTTTCACGCCGAACAGCACCGAAAGCAGGATGCCGGCCCAGAACACCGGCACGGCGATGCCGATCTGGCTGATCAGCGCCAGCACGGCGCCGGAGGGTTTCCCCACGTTGCGCGCGGCGTAGGTGCCGACGGGAATGGCGATGATAAGGCCGAGCAGCAGGCCCGAGAGCGCGAGCGGCACCGACACGGAAAGGCGCGCGGTGACGAGGTCGGCGACGCTCTCCTTGGTGCGGAAGGATTGGCCGAGATCGCCCTGCAGCATGTTGGTGACCCAGTTGAAATACTGGACCGGCAGCGGCTGATCGAGCCCGTAGGCATGCGCGAGGGCGTTGATCGCCTCGGCGGTGGCGTCCTTGCCGAGGACGATGGCGGCGACATTGCCGCCGGCGGCGCGAATGAGAATGAAGATGGCAAGCGAGGCAACGAAGACGGCGCCAAGAAAGAACGCAAGTTTGCGCAGCGCGTAGATTGCCATTCAGCCTACTTCCTTGTCTGGAGTCGCCGGTATCGGACTGGGCCACCAACCGGGTCATCCCGGCGAAAGCGGGGATCTCCGTTTGCTGTGCGTCCCGAAAACTGAGATTCTCGCTTTCGCGGGAATGACTCCGTGCGTGGTCACGTCGTGCAGGCCGCCAGCGTTACGCCAGCGGCCCGCGAGTTCAAGTGCTGCTTACCAGTGCAGCTTGCCGATCTCGATCGCGACGAGGACGCGCGGCTCGAGGAAGCCCTTGAGTTCCGCATCGAACAGGCCGACGCCCTTCTTGGCGATCAGCGGCACGATGACGGCGTCCTTGCGCAGGATATCGGCGGCCTCTTTCATCTTGGCGAGATATTCCTCGTCGGACGGGGCAGCGTCGGCCGCGAGCAGCGCGTCGGTATAGGGCTGGCTGCAATAGGTGCTCCAGCCGGCCTTGTCCGGAGTGGGGCAGGCCCACTGGGTCGGCTCGGCGTCGCCCGACATCACGGTGATGTCGAACTGCGGCGGCCGGCCCTGGAAGATCAGCTGGCTGTAGCGCGCCAGATCGATGGCGTTGCGGGTAACGTTGAAGCCGGCGCCCTGCATGGCCGGGATCATGATGTCGGCCGGCAGCGACAGGTCAGGCACGTCGCTCAGCGAGGCGTATTCCAGCGGGGTCGAGGCGAACTCCGGGGCCTTGGCCATCGCAGCTTCATAGTCGAACGGGTACGGACAGGTCTCCGGGCTCTCGGGCGAGTACCAGGGCTGGTTGGGCAGCGCGAAGGTACAGGTGTTCTCGGCGCCCCACGCGGCGCCGAAGGCGTCGTTGTAGGACTGGCGGTCGAGCGTCGCGGCAAGCGCCTGGCGCAAAGCCGGGTCGAGCTTCTGGTTGAACACCGCGTAGGTCGGCTCGCCGATCTGCGGGTAGGTGACGAGGGTGAACTTCTTGTCGAGCTCACGCTTGGTCAGCTGTTCCCAGAGATCAATGGTGATCACAGGAACGGCGTCGACTTCACCGGCTTCGAGCGCATTGAGGCCGGCGGTGCCGTCGGTCACGATGCGTACGGTGGCGGCGGTGATGGTGGGCTTGGTGCCCCAGTAGTTCGGGTTGGCTTCGAATTCGAAGGTCGAGTTGGTGGTGTAGGACTTCAGCACATAGGGGCCGGTGCCGATCGGGTTGGTGGCGATGGTGCCGGCGGCGTGCTCGGGCTGGATCAGTCCGGCGACCGAGCCCATGCCGCGCCAGAAGTTCTGGCTCGGCTGCGACAGCGTCACCTTGACGGTGGAGTCGTCGACCTTCTCGATGGCGGTGACGGCATTGTAGGCCGACGAGTTGTTGACGACCGGCGAGGCCTTCATGGTGTTGAGCGAGTAGATCACGTCCTCGACGGTCACCGGGGTGCCATCGGAGAAGTTGGTCTTACGGATCTTGAACTCGTAGGTCAGCTTGTCGTCGGAGATGGTCCACGACTCGGCGACGCCGGGCTCAACCGAGCCATCCTTGTTGAAGTAGACCAGCGGCTCGACGACGTTGGCCGGAATCCACAGGCGCAGCGCCGTTAGGCCGCTGGTGACGTAGTCGAGCGTGCCCGGATCCTGGCGGGCGATCAGCACCACCTTGTTCTCGGCGGCGCGCGGCGAGGCGGCCATGGCTTCGGCGCCGCCAAAGGCTGCCAGCATGATCGCAGCCGCGGCCATGGCGCCGAGGCGCTGGCCGAACTTTCCCTTAGACTGCATGTTGAATCGTCCCTTCCGATTGTCCCTGAAATCTTATGCGTCGCGCGGCGCCTCCACATGCGGCCCCTGTGCAGTCGGCAGTGCACCGCGCCCGTGCTGCCGACGTATTCCATAATGTGGAATGCAAACTCTTTTTGCATGCCGATAGTCTGCATAGGATATGTGCGTATGGCAAGTAGCTTCCCGATTATGCCCCTAAACGCGCAGAAAATTAATGTTCGGGCGCCGATTTGCGTTCCGCTATATGGAACGTTGCTGGACAGCGGCGCGAAATTGGGCGCCCCGAGGCTTGGGGGCGTACCGAGGCCGCGCCCATCCACGATGTCATCCCTGCGAAAGCAGGGACCCAATTATCCACTTGCACCGGCTGTGAGTTGGGTCCCTGCTTTCGCAGGGATGACAGCTGGTGGTAGGTCAACGATCCGGACCCAACCACGCTGCAGCAGCAGCCCCGCTTTTGCATAGCGTTGCGCAGGAGAGATTTGACGTGAAGATCGGAATTATCGGGCTCGGCGCCCGGGTAGGGTACCTGGCGCGGATCGCGGTGCAGCAGGTGCCCGGCGCGAGGTTGGTCGGTTATCTCGATCCGACGCCGTATGGAATGCCGGAGCTGACCGGAGCCGGGATCGATGCAGGTCCCGCATATGAAACGCCCGAGGCGCTGCTCAAGGCTGAGCAACTCGACCTGCTGATGGTGGGCTCGCCCAACCACATGCATCTCGACCACATCCGGATCGGGCTCGAAGCGGGCCTGAAGGTGTTCACCGAGAAGCCGGTGGTGACCACCGAACAGGATACCTATGCGCTGCTGCAGCTGTTGCAGCAGAGTGGCGGCGCCGACAACGTGATGATCGGCCTGGTGCTGCGCTACGCACCGCTCTATCGCGACCTGGTCCAGAGCTATCGCTCGGGGGCGCTGGGCAAGATCACCTCGATCGAAGCGAGCGAGCACATCGCGCCCTATCACGGGGCCTTCTTCATGCGCGACTGGCGGCGGCGCAGTGGCTATTCGGGCGGCTTCATCCTCGAAAAGTGCTGCCACGATATCGACCTCTACCAGGGACTGGTGGGCAACCGGCCGGTGCGGGTGGCGAGCTTTGGCGGGCGGAAGACCTTCGTGCCCGAAAACATGCCGACCAAGGCGGGGATCAACGATCTCGACGTGTATTTCCGTAAGCCCGGCGGCTGGGAAAGCGACAACCGGGTGTGGGACGGCGACGGCGACATCATCGACTACCAGACGGCGCTGGTCGAATATTCCGGCGGCGAGAACCTCTGCTTCCACACCAACCTGAACGTCCCCGACGAGTACCGGCACTTCACCGTGATCGGCACGCATGGCATGGCCGAGGGCGATTTCGTGCGCAATTTCTACCGCATGCACGATTCGCGCACCGGCGAACGGCTGGTCGACAAGCGCTACGAGACCAAGGGCACCTCGGTGCACTACGGCGCCGACGAGCAGATGGTCGCCGATATCTTCGCCCACCTTACGGACGGCGTACCGCTGCCGGTGTCGATCGTCGATGGGCTGGTGGCCGGGATGACGGCGATCAAGATCGATGAGGCCCGAGCCAGCCGGCAGGTGATCGACCTCACCGAGACCTGGCGGCAGTTCGACAGCTACGGGCTCAGCTGACGGATTCACCTTTCAGAGGGCTTTGCGGGCTCAAGCGGCGCCGATATGGTCGCGCGGAATTCTCGGAGGACAATCCCATGCACAAATCCATCGCAGCCCTCGGGCTCGCGTCCATCCTGGCGCTCGGCGTCTCCCCCGCGGCAATGGCTGCCGGCGAGAAGGTCTCGGTGATCACCCCGTTCCTCGCGGCGATCGCGACCGGCGAGATGATCGAAGCGTTCAAGGCCAAGGCCACCGAGTATCAGTGGGGTGTCGACGTGGTGGACACTGCCGGCGACATGGCGGCTTTCGCCAGCCGCGTCGAAGACGCAACCACCAGCGGCGCAAACGCCATTGTGCTGGTGTCGGTCGATCCGGCGCAGATCCAGGACCAGGTCGACAAGGCCAAGGCGGCGGGCGTGCCGGTGATCACCATCGATGGGGCAAAGAACGCCTCGAGCGTGCTCAACGTCACGTCCGACAACTATGTGCTCGGCGAGACGATGACCAAGTTCCTGTTCGACCAGATCGGCAACAAGGGCAACATCGTGCGTTTCTTCTATTCGGCGCACCCGGGCGTGCACCAGCGCGAGCTGGCGCTCGATGCGGCGCTGAAGGCCAATCCCGAGATCAAGCAGGTGGCCGACCACTATGTGGCGGTGCCGGGCCAGGTGGATGACAGCCGCGCCGCCATGGATGCGATGCTGCTCGCCAACCCGGGCGATGGCGCGATCAACGCGGTGTGGGCAGCCTGGGATGAGCCAGGAATCGGCGCCAACCTCGCGATTGAAGCAGCGGGCCGCAAGGGCATCGTCATCGCCGGCATCGACGGCAACCCGCAGGCGATCGACCTGATCAAGGCGTGCAGCGCCTATGTCGGCACGGTTCGCCAGGGTTTTGGCGAGATGGCCAATATCGCGGCGGGCGAGCTCAACACCATTCTTGCCGGTGGCAGCCCCAAGGCGGACGAGCTCTACGCGCCGGTGGAACTGATCACCCGCGAGAGCCTCGGCGTCAGCTGTCCCTGACGTTGCTCGAGCTTTCCGGGATCAGCCGGCGCTTCGGCGCGACGCACGCGCTCGCCGATGTGAGCCTCGCCCTTGCCGAGGGCGAGGTGCTTGGCCTCGTCGGGCCGAACGGCGCGGGCAAATCGACGCTGATCAAGATCATCGCCGGCGCCGACCGGCCTGATACCGGAGAGATCCGCGTCGACGGAGCGCCGGTGGTGTTCCACTCGGCGCATGATGCCTATGCCGCCGGCATCCGGGTGATCCATCAGGATGCGCCACTGGTGCCGGGGTTCGATACGGTCGAGAACTGCTATGTCGGCCGGGCCTATCCGCGGCGCTTCGGGCGGATCGACCGCAAGGCGATGCGCAGGGCGATCGCCGAGGTGGCCGCCGACATCGCACCGGAGCTCGATCTCGACCTGCCGGTGATGTTCCTGCCGCCGGCCGAGCGGCAGTTCGTGCGGCTGCTGCGGGCGGTGGCCGACAAGGGAAGGCTGCTGATCCTCGATGAGCCGACGGCGGCGCTGCCGGCCGAGGACGCGGAGCGGTTCTACGAGGTGCTGCGACGCACGCGCGAGCGGGGAACCTCGATCATCCTCGTCAGCCACCGGCTCGATGAGATCGCCGAGTTCTGCGGGCGCGCCGTGGTGATCCGCGACGGCAGGCTGGTGGCGCATCTCGGTGCGGGCGAGGTGAAGCCCGAGGCGATGATCGCGGCCATGGGCGGCAGCACCTCGGAGCGCTCGACCCGCGAAACCGATACCAGCGCGCCCAAGGTCATCGAAATCGATGGGGTCGTGGCGGGCGACCTGACGCGACCGGCACAGCTCGATGTGCATGCCGGTGAGGTGATCGCGCTCTACGGGCTGGCGGGGTCGGGGCGCTCGAGCCTGCTCAACGCGATCTGGGGAGCCATCCCCTGGGTCGGGCGGATGCGGCTCGCCGGCGCTGACTACGCGCCGCGTTCGCCGCGCCAGGCGATCACCAAGGGCGTTTCCTGCGTGCCGGCGGACCGACATCGCAGCGGGCTGTTCGTCAGTGAGAACCTGATCTTCAACAAGACCTTGCCGCTGCTCTCGGGCTATCGCCGCCTGCGCGGGCTACCGGTGCCGAACGTGAAGGCAGAGCAGGCAGAGTTCCGTGTCGCGGCCGAGCGGGTGTCGCTCAGCTATGGCGATCCGAAACAACTGGCGCGGACGCTGTCGGGCGGCAACCAGCAGAAGCTGATTTTCTCGCGCTGGGCCAACCGGCATTCCAAGGTGATGCTGCTCGACGAGCCGACCGAGGGCGTCGACGTGATGGCCAAGGCGACCATCAAGGACATCATCCGGGCGATCGCCGCGGATGGCAATGCGGTGCTGGTTTCGACCTCGGATCGCGACGAGGCGCTGGAACTGGGCGATCGCATCGCGGTGTTCCGGCAGGGCGGCATCGTCAGAGTTTTCACCCGCGCGGAGGCGAGCGCCGAGGCGCTGTCGGCGGCCGCGCAGTCTCGGGAGGCGGCGTGACCCGCACCAATCTCAATCGCTTCGGCACGCTGATCGCCTTCGTGCTGCTCTGCGTCGGCTTTTCGATCGCGGCGCCGGCGGCGTTCGCCTCGCCGGCCAATGTGTTCAACCTGATCCAGCAGATGGCGACCCTCGCCATCGTCGCGACCGCGGCGACGCTGGTGATGACCATCTCCGAGTTCGACCTGTCGGTGGGGTTCTCCGCCTCGCTCGCAGCGGTGATCTGCTTCGTGCTGTTCGGGCAAGGATATGAGGTGTGGCTGGCGGTGCCGGCAGCACTGCTGGTGGGGATCGTCGGCGGCGCGGCCAACGGCGTGCTGGTGGCCCGGTTCGGCATTCCGTCATTCGTCGCGACGCTGGCGCTCGGCACCATTCTTTCCGGCTTCGCCTTTGGGTTGAGCGGCGGGCAGAGCCTGTTCCAATCTGTGCCCGATGCGTTCAAGGCGCTGGCGCGCGGCGACGTGTTCGGCATCCCGGTGCTGGGCTTCTGGATCGTCGCGGTGCTGGGTGTTGCGGCGTTCGTCCTGACCCAGACGGAGTTCGGGCGGCGGCTGCGCGCCATCGGCGGCAACGCCCAGGCGGCGCGGCTCGCCGGCCTGCCGATCGTGCGCGACGTCATCGTCACCTTCGCCATCGCCGGCGGGCTCTCGGCGCTGGCCGGGCTGCTCCTGGCCTCACGGCTGGGCAGCGTGCAGCACACCATGGGCGAGCCGCTGCTGCTGCCGGCCTATGCCGCGGTGTTCATCGGCACTACGGCATCGCCGACCGGCGCGCCGACCGTGGCGGGGACGCTGCTCGGCGTTGCGATCACCGGGGTGATGGTCAACGGCATGACCATCGTCGGGGTCGAGCCGTTCGTGCAGAAGATCATGACCGGCGTCATCATTCTCGTCGCGGTGCTGCTACGCCGGGTAGGGCGCGCCAAGTGAGCATCCTCGTCCTCGACTGCGGCAGTTCGGCGCTGAAGGCAACGGTGTTCGCCGACGATGGGGCGGTGATCGCCACGACCGATGCCGGCTATCCGGACGCTGCAGCGCCGCATCGGCGGGCGCCCGAGGACTGGTGGCGCGCGGCAGTCGAGGCAGTGGGCAGGCTACCGCTCGACGGCGTCGCGGCGCTCTCCCTGACCGGGATGATGGAAAACCTGATCGCCGTTGATGCGTTCGGCACGCCGGTGCGAGAGGCGGCACTCTATTCCGATCCGGTCGGTACGGAAGCCTTCGAGGCGGTGGTGGCACGGCTCGAAGCGGCCGATGCAACCGCCATCCTCGGCAATGCGCCGCGGCCGCTGATGACGGCGTTCAAGCTCCTGGCGCTCGGATCGAAGGGCGCCGAATGGGTGCTGCCGGGTTCGAAGGACTATCTGGCGCTGCGGCTCACCGGCGTTGCGGCGACGGATCCCAGTTGCGCCAGCACCACCGGGCTCATGGATATCGGCACGCGCGACTGGTCGGATAAGCTGGTCGAGTTGCTCGATGTGGATCGCGCGATGTTGCCGCCGATCCGCGCGGCCGAGACGGTGCTCGGCGGGCTGACGGCCGAGGCAGCCGTGGCGCTGCAACTGCCTGAGGGCATTCCGGTGCTCAACGGCTGCGGCGATGCCGCCGCGACGACCATCGGCAGCGGCGCAGAGCGGCCGGACGAGGTCAGCGTCTATCTGGGCACCAGTGGCTGGGTCGCCGGCGTCACCGGCGTGACCGAGCGGACGCCACGGCCCTATTATCGGCTGGCACATCCGCTGCATGGGGGGCTGATCGAGGTGGCGCCGATCCTCTCGGCCGGCGCGGCCGCACAATGGGCGCGCGAGACACTGGGGCTGCGATTGCCGGAGGCAGAGCGGCTGGCCGGCGAGGCGGATGGGTCACCGGGCGGAGCGTTGTTTCTTCCCTACCTCAACGGCGAACGCACGCCTTTCGTCGACCTCCAGCTCAGGGCGGGGTTCGCCAATGTGGCGGCCACGGATGGTGCGGGAGCACTCTACTATGCGGCGCTCGAGGGCGTGGCATTTGCCATTGCCGCCAATGTGCGGGCGATGGGAGCTGCGGGACCGGTCTACCTGGTTGGCGGTGGGGCGCAGAGCGCGATCTGGCCGCAACTCATGGCCGATGTGCTGGGGCGCGAGGTCACGGTGCCCGAGCATCCGGTGCTGGCTGCCAGCCTCGGCGCCTGGCGTGTCGCGGCACAGGCGCTGGGGCTGACGATGGGGGCCACGGTGCGGGGGCGGGTGTTCCATCCGCGAGCCGATCGGGCAGCGCGCATCGCGCTGCAGCAGCGGCGGTTCGAGCGGGCGACAGAGATGCTGCGGGAGCTGGCTCGGCTCTAGAGGCCCGCACCAGCGGAAGCGGCTAGTCAGCGCCGCCGGCTGCCAGCATGTCGCTCAAATCGCGCGAAAAATGCTTGCGGAACATGGTCAGCTGCGCGGCGCCGAGCGGGGTGGCGCGGGCACCGAGTGTGCCGGCGACAAGACGCGGACGGGGTGCGCCAATAGCCACCAGCTCGCTGAGCGCCTGCTCGGTGGCGGCGACCAGCCGTTCGATGATCGGCTGCGGAGCGGTGCTGTCGATGATGGCGTGGTCGATCTCCAGCACCGCTCCGGTATTGACGATGATCTCAGCGAGGGCACTGCCGGATGCGCCGATCCAGGCGGCAACATGCGCCTCCCAATCCGCCCATGGCCACTGCGACGGGTTGTCGACCGGCAGCTCGATGCCGGCCTCGGCAAGGCGGCGGCCGAGCGCCATGGTCGAGGCGATGTCGTGTCCGAAACTGCGATACCCGTCATGACCGTTGACCAGCATGGATCCGAGGTTGGCGGAATTGCCGGTCGGGCCTTCCCACAGCGTGTGCTCCGCTGTGATGCCGGCGCCCAGATAGGTCGAGACGAACAGGTGCACCAGGTTGGCGGGCCGCGGCGGCGGCGACATCACCATTTCGGCGAAGCAGGCGCAGTTGCCATCGTTGAACCAGGTGGTGGCGAGGCCAGTGGCCGCCTCGAGCGCCGTGCGGAGGTCGAGCTCGCGCCAGGCCTCCAGCTGATCGGTCGGCGGCTCGATCTTGCCGATCAGGCCACCAAGGTTACTGGGTGTGGCGAGGCCGATACCGGCGACGCGTTGCTGCTGGGCCGGCGTCAGCCGGCCGATCAGCCCGGCGATCGCTTCGGCGGCTTCGGCGATGATGCTCGTGGCATCGGGATAGGCAAAATCGCGGCGATAGCGCCCGAGATCTTCACTGCCCAGGTTGATCAGGGTGATGTCGATGTGACGCCAGGAAATCTCGCAGCCGATGCCGTAGGCGCCGCCATAGTCGAGATAGAGCGGCGTCGCCGGCTGGCCGCGGCGGCCGCGCAGCACGTCGCCGCGGGTGATCAGGCCATCGTCTTCGAGTTCGGTGACGATGGCCGACGCCGTCTGGGGTGCGAGGCCGGTGCGGCGCGACACCTCGGCGTTGGAAATCCCGGGGCTGAAGGTGATGGTGGTGAGAACGGCGCGGCGATTGGCAGCGCGCAGGCTGGCATGTTGCACGCCGCGCCCCGCGGGTTCAAAAAAGTCAGCCAATTCTCAGCCCTCGCCGCAACCCAAATCGACGCCGAAGCAACGCCGCCCAGCCCGAAGTACGGGCCGAGCTTCGATTCCTGCGTCCAAAAGTACTAAGTGGGGTGGCGTCGCGAGGCGTCAACCCACGAGCGCACTACCAATTGGTCACAGAGCCATCGCGGCGGTGCAACATGGGAGCCTGCCAGAACTTGAAGCTTTGCTTCCTGATCAGCTCTTCATTGACCTCAATGCCGAGACCTGGCGCATCACTGACCGGGTAGTGCGAACCTTCGAGCCGCGGTTGCACCGGGAAAAACTCGGTATTGTCAAAGCCGAGATTTTCCGCCGGGCTGGAGCGGGTCTCGAGCCAGGAAAAATTCGGCACCGCCGCAGAGAAGTGGACGGTCGCCGCCGTGCAGATCGGGCCGAGCGGATTGTGCGGCATCATGTCCACGTAGTGCGCCTCGCTCCAGCCGGCGACCTTCATCGACTCGGTGAGCCCGCCGACATTGCAGACGTCGATGCGGTTGAACTGATGGATACCGCGTTCGATGTAGGGCAGGAACTGCCACTTCGACGCAAACTCCTCGCCGATGGCGAAAGGCACGTCGGTCAGCGTCCGGAGCGACTCGTAGGCCTCGGGGGTTTCGTCGCGGATCGGCTCCTCGAGGAAGTCGAGCGTGCCCGATGGCATCTTCTGGCAGAAACTCGCCGCCTCCGCCACCGACAGGCGGTGGTGGAAGTCAATGCCGAGGATCACATCCTCGCCCAGTTCCTCGCGCGCCTTCGTCATCCACTTGGCGGTCTTGCCGATGTGTTCGCGCGGCTCGTAGATCGTCTCGCCATGACCGGAGGGCGACAGGCGCATGGCATTCCAGCCGTGCGCGATCAGCATCTTGGCCTGCTCGATCATTTCGGGGCCGGGTTCGCCCGAGGTGGTGGCGAAGGTCGGGATCTTGTCGCGTTGCTTGCCGCCGAGCAACTCGTAGACCGGCACGCCGAGCGCCTTGCCCTTGATGTCGTAAAGCGCGATGTCGATGGCCGAGATCGCGGCCTGCAGCACGCGGCCGCCCTCGAAATACTGGCTGCGATAGAGCAGCTGCCAGATATGGCCGATCTTGAACGGGTCCATGCCGATGAGGATTTCGGCGTAGTGCTCGATGGCGCCGACCACCGCCTTCTCGCGGCCCGACAGGCCGCTTTCGCCCCAACCGAAAATGCCCTCGTCGGTTTCGATCTTGACGACCAGCTGGTTACGGATGCCCACCCAGACGGCGTAGGGCGTTATGGCAGTGATCTTCACGTTAAGTGCTCCTCAGCGGCGGGAGATTGCCCCGCTCGATTGGTTGTGAGGTGGCCCTGATTGGCAGCAGGGAGTCAATTGGACGAGCGGATGAACGGCGGGTCCGGCAGCCGGTCACTCGGTTTTAGGCGATCCGCCCAGCCTGGCGCGCATGCCACCATCGACCCGGAGGACTTCGCCGGTGATGAACGACGCCTTGTCGGAGGCGAGGAACAGCACGGCGCTCGCAACCTCGGACGGGTGGGCCATGCGGCCGAGCGGATGCATGGCGTCGATCTCGGCATAGACGGCGGCCGGATCGGGCGCGGCGTCGACGGCGTTGCGGAGCAGCGGGGTATCGACGGAGCCAGGGGCGATGCCGTTCACCCGCACGCCGTAGGGTGCATAGTCGACCGCCATGGAGCGGACGAGGCCGATCAACCCATGCTTGGACACCGAGTAGGCGGTAACCCCGGCCTGCGAGGCGACACCCTGCACCGACGAGATGTGGACGACGCTGCCTTTGCTGGCGCGGATCATCGCCATGCACGCCTTGGAGATAAGGAAGGCACCCTTGAGGTTGACGCCGAGGGTGCGGTCCCACAGCGCCTCGTCGGTGGTCTCCACCGTGCCATAGGTCTGGATGCCGGCATTGTGGCTCAACACGTCGAGGCCGCCGAAGCTCTGCTGCGCCATCGCCGCCGCACGGGTGCAATCGGCAAGACTGGCCACCGAGCCGACGCAGATCTCGATGGCAGCGGCCTTGCCGGTGAGCGCTGCGGCGACATCGTCGAGACCGGCTGCGTCGACATCGAGCAGGACGAGCTTTGCGCCTTCTGCCGCGAAGGCCTCGGCGACGGCTCGCCCGATACCCTTGGCCGCGCCGGTGACCAATACACGTTGCATGAGATCCTCCATCTTGTTGCCGGTCATATCAGCATCGCGACCGGACCAGCGGAAGATGGAAACAGGGATGATGACCCATCCATCGCCAAATGCCGATGCAGCGCTCTTTTCTTTTCTCTCCGATCCGCCTAGACGTGTCGGGCGAGTGAAGGGAAGCGTGATGCCGAAGACGGACATTGCCCGGCGGGTCTACAACCATACCTGGAAGCTCGATCCGATCGTCAGGAGCCTGCTCGATACGGACTTCTACAAGCTGCTGATGCTGCAGATGATCTGGGGCCTCTATCCCAAGGTCGACGCCACATTCTCGCTGATCAATCGCAAGACCTCGGTCCGCCTCGCTGACGACATCGACGAGGGCGAGCTCAGGGCGCAACTCGACCATGCGCGCACCCTTCGCTTCGGCAAGAAGGAGATGATCTGGCTGGCGGGTAACAGCTTTTATGGTTCGAAGCAGATCTTCTCGCCCGAGTTCCTGCGCTGGCTCGCGGGCTTCCAGCTGCCTGACTACCACCTCGAAAAGCGCGACGGGCAGTACGAGCTCACTTTCCACGGCAAGTGGGTGGAAACCACGATGTGGGAGATCCCGGCGCTCGCCATCATCAACGAGCTGCGCAGTCGGGCGGCGCTCAAGGGCTACGGGCCGTTCGCGCTCGATGTCGTCTACGCGCGCGCCAAGGCCAAGATGTGGGAAAAGGTCGAGCGGCTGAAGCTCTTGCCCGAACTCCGGATTTCGGATTTCGGCACCCGGCGCCGCCACTCGTTCCTGTGGCAACGCTGGTGCGTCGAGGCGCTGAAAGAAGGGCTCGGGCTCGAAGTTTTCACCGGTACCTCGAACGTGTTGCTCGCCATGGACAATGATCTGGAGGCGCTGGGCACCAACGCACATGAGCTGCCGATGGTGCTGGCGGCGATCGCGCCGAACGAAGAGGCGCTGAAAGAGGCGCCGTACCAGGTGCTGCAGGATTGGGAGAGCTACTATGGCGGCAATCTCAAGATCGTCCTGCCCGATGCCTTCGGTACCGATGCCTTCCTGCGCGGTGCGCCGGACTGGGTGGCGGACTGGACCGGCTTCCGGCCCGACAGCGCGCCCGCCATCGAAGGCGGCGAGAAGATCATCAAATGGTGGAAGGAGCGCGGGCGTGATCCGCGCGGCAAACTGCTGATCTTTTCCGACGGGCTCGACGTCGACATGATCGAAGAGGCCTATCACCACTTCCATGGCCGGGTACGAATGGCCTTCGGCTGGGGCACCAACCTCACCAATGATTTTTCCGGCTGCTCACCGTGGCCCAATCCGCAGCTTGAGCCGATCTCGCTGGTGTGCAAGGTGAGCGAAGCGGATGGCCATCCGGCGGTGAAGCTGTCGGACAATCCGGAAAAGGCCACCGGCGACGCGGCGGAAATTCGCCGCTACATCAGGATTTTCGGCGACAAGGGCCGGGTCTCCCACAAGGTTACCGTCTAGCAGACAGTATTATTCTCTGAGGTCTCATGCGTTATTCCGCCTGCATCGAGTGGCTGTTCGCCACCGAAGAACCCGACGTTGCCAACCGGGTCCGCGCGGCCAAGGCTGCGGGTCTCGACGCCGTCGAGTTCTGGCGTTTCTCCAATAAGGATTGCGATGCGATCAAGCTGGCGCTCGATGAGACCGGGCTGACCCTGGCGGGGATTCTGTGCGAGCCGATCGCGCCGCTGACTAATCCGGAATCGCATCAGTGGTTCCTCGAAGGCGTCCGCACCTCGCTGGCCGCAGCGCTGCAACTGGGCGCCAAGGTGATCATCGCCCAGGCCGGCGACAACCAGCCGGGTGTGGCGCGCGCGGCGCAGCACGCGGCGATCGTCAAGGTGCTGAAGGAAGCAGCAAAAATCCTCGAAGGTTCGGACGTGGTGCTGGCGCTCGAGCCGCTCAACGACCGGGTCGACCATCCGGGCTACTACCTGACCTCGACCGAGGAGGGGCTCGACATCGTCGACGAAGTGGCCCGGCCGGAGATCAAGCTGCTCTATGACATCTACCACGCGGCAGTCATGGGCGAGGAGATCGACGTGCTCTCGGGCCGGCTCGATCGCGTGGTGCATGTGCACCTTGCCGACACGCCCGGCCGCGCGGAGCCGGGCAGTGGCCGCATGGATTATGCGGAGCGGCTCGAGTGGCTCGAAGCGCACGGCTATGACGGGCTGATCGGGCTCGAGTACAAGCCGAGCGGGCCGACGGTGGAGACGCTCAAGTTCCGGGACAGGCTAAGCGCGGGCTGAAGCAGACGGCCGGGAGGGGGCGTCTCTATCAGTCGGCTAGTCCCCGGCTTCGCCCCGCAGCCAGTATCCCGCCGCCCGGATGTAGTCGTTGTTGAAGCCGCGCGCGACGAGATGGTGGCGCAGGGCTTTGGCCATCTGGGCTTCGCCGGCAACGAAGGCGAAGCCCTCGCCTGGCGGGAAACCGATTTCGGCGACAGCGGGCAGGATCAGGTTGTCGACCCCGGCCTCGCGGCCATTGCGGTGGATCCAATGGATCTGGATCGGCGAGCCGGTCTCGAAGCGCTGTTCGTCGGCGGCTTCCGGCACTTCGATGACGGCGATTGCCGGCTTTCCCGCCGGCAGTTCCTCGATGCGGCGACCAATGGCGGGGAGCGCCGTCTCATCGCCGGCGATGAAGTACCAGTCGAAGGCCTCGGGGACCCGGATGCTGCCGCGCGGCCCGCCGATCATCAGTTGATCTCCGGGCTTGGCCTGAGCCGCCCAGCCCGCGGCCGGGCCATCGCCATGCAATACGAAATCGAGGTCGAGGGTCAGCGCTTCGGCATCGAAGTAGCGGGGCGTGTATTCGCGGACGAAGGGCTTACTCACGTCATCGGGCCAGACCAGGCCGTCGGGATGGCGCTCGGGACGGGGCAGCGGCTTGCCGTCGGAGGAGAGGAATACCTTGACGTGGTCGGCATGGCCCGGGGATTGAAAGCCCGCGAGTTCCGGGCCGGTGAGCCGGATGCGGCGCATATGCGGGGTGATATCGACGACCGATGCGACATCGAGGATGCGGATGCGGGTTTCGAGCCGAATACGCTCGATTGATCTATTTATGACTTCCATAGTCAGGATTTAGCCGAGGCCGCTTCGACAGGTCAAGTGAACACACCGTAAGGTGAGATTGTTCGATCAAATCAAACAATCCCTTGCGCAGACGGTGCGCTATTCGAGTGAATGCCGGTGGCCTATCTCTACTGTCGAAACGACCGGCAATACGCCGCACAGGAGTTAGCAATGATCACTCAGATCAAGGGCCTGCACCACGTCACCTCGATGGCGCGCGATGCGGCCGAGAACAACCACTTCTTTTCCAAGACGCTCGGCCTGCGCCGGGTCAAGCAGACGGTCAACTTCGACGCGCCCGATGTCTATCACCTCTATTACGGTGACGAGGTCGGCACGCCGGGTACGGTCATGACGCATTTCCCGTTCCCGCATATCGCCCGCGGCCGGCCTGGCGTCGGCGAGGTCGGCACCACGGTGTTCTCGGTGCCTGAGGGTTCGCTCAGCTACTGGCAGGAGCGGCTCGCCGCGGATCGCGTCGGCGATCTGGCGCTCTTCGAAAGCTTTGGCGAGAAGCGGCTGAGCTTTCGGGCGCCGGAAGGCGATGCGCTGGCCCTGGTCGAAAACGCTGGTGATACCCGCCTGCCGTGGACCGGTAATGGTGTCGATGCGGAGCACGCCATCCGCGGCTTCCACTCGGCTTCGATGCGGCTGCGCGATGGCGGCGCCACCGAGGAACTGCTGAAGTTCATGGGCTATGAGAACGCCGAGAGCTCGGGGAACGTGCATCGGCTGATCCGGCCGGACGGCAACCCAGCCAACACCATCGACATCGAGGTGCTGCCCGATGCCAACCGGGCCGATCTCGGCGCGGGTTCGGTGCATCACATCGCCTTCGCGGTGGAGAACCGCGCGGCGCAGCTCGAGGTGCGGCAAGCCTTGCTCGACACCGGCTATCAGGTGACGCCGGTGATCGACCGGGACTATTTCTGGGCGATCTACTTCCGGACGCCGGGCGGCGTGCTGTTCGAGATCGCGACGAACGAGCCTGGTTTCGACCGGGACGAGGACACTGCGCACCTCGGCGAAACGCTGAAGCTGCCCAGGCAGCACGAGCACCTCAGAGCCACGCTGGAGCAGACGCTGCAGCCACTCGAAGACAAGGAAGTAGCATGATGGCCGAGACGATCGACAGCTACGTCAACGTGAATATCCCCGGCGCATCCGAGGATGCGCCGGCCTTCTACCTGCTCCACGGCACCGGCGGCGACGAGCATCAGTTCACCGACCTCGCTGGCGAGCTGAAACCGGGAGCGCGACGCATTGGAGTGCGTGGCGACGTCTCCGAAGGGGGCGCGCTGCGCTACTTCAGGCGCGTCGGCGAGGGCCGCTACGACATGGCGGACCTCAAGCGGGCGACCGAGAAGCTTGCGGGCTTTGTCGGCGCCAGCAAAGGGAATGCGAAACAAGTGCTCGGGCTCGGCTACTCGAACGGGGCCAACATTCTCGCCTCGGTCTTGTTCGAGGCGCCGGGACAGTTCGACGTCGCGGTGCTGATGCACCCGCTGATTCCGTTTACCCCCAAGCCGCAGCCTGGATTGAAGGGGAAACGGATCATCATCACCGCCGGCCGCCGCGACCCGATCGCGCCGGTGCATTCGGCGGAACTGCTTTCGGCGTACTTCAAGGAGCAGGGCGCGGAGGTAACGCTGTTCTGGCACGAGGGCGGACACGAAATCCGCCGCGAGGAACTGCTGGCGGTGCGGGATTTCCTGGCGTGAGATCGGCAGTCGACAGTCGGCGGTAGGCAGTTGAAGAGACGTGGGCTCGTGACAGGCCTCGCGACTGCCGACTGTGCGTCACCTCAACCGACGAAGTCGACGGGGACGCCCGGTTTCACCATCTTCGCCAGTTCGTTGGCATCCCAGTTGGTAAGGCGGACGCAGCCGTGTGAGCCGGTCTTGTCGATCAGGGACGGTTCCGGCGTGCCGTGGATACCAAAGGTGGGCTCGCTCAGGTCGATCCACATCGAACCGACCGGACCGTTGGGCCCGGGCGGGATGGTGAGCACCTCGGTGTTCTCGCCCTGCTGGAAGTTGATCTTGGGGTTGTAGGTATATTCGGGCATCGGGGCGACGCCTTCGACGATGTGGGTCCCCGAGGGCGAGGGGTTTTCCGCCGAGCCGATGGTGGCCGGGTAGGCAGCGATCAGCCGCCCGTCGGTACCGTAGGCGCGGACCTGGCGCTGCGACTTGTCGGCTTCGATGTACGCGACCTCTCCCTCGAGGTCGGGGCCATAGGCGGCAACGTAGATCGGCTCTCCGGTGACGTAGCTGGCGCCGGGGTTGAGCGCTTTCAAGAGGTCGATATCCATGTGGAAGCGCTCGGCCAGCGACTCCTCGATCGAGGCGTAGCCGAGGAACTTGCGCTTGGCCTGCTCGGCATAATCGGCGGGGGTCGGCGCGCCGATGGCGTTGAGGTCGTCGGCGATGACGGCGTAGTCGCCGATCACCGGGCCGCCGGTTTCAAGTGCGGCGAGCACGTCGGGGTCGAGGGCGCCGTCGGGCGGTAACCCCCGCATGAGCTCGAAGGCGAGCACGGCCTTCCTGACATTATCGCCATCGAAGCCATCGATGACGCCGGGGGACGCGCCGGCGCGATCGAGCAGCACCTGCAGGCGGACGATGGCTGGATCGGGGTGCCGCTCCACCGTAACCGCGGGATCGGTGGGCTCGACCGGGGCCGCATAGACCGCGGGGATAGTGGAGATGTCGGCCGCGTTCACCGCTTCGGCGGTGAGCGGGGCGATCGGGATGGTCACCGCCTGCTGCGCCTGGGCGCAGGTGGCGGCAACGACAAAGGCGAAGGTGGCGACCGCGAGGCGCATGGTTTCCAGTTCCTTTATGGACTGGGAAAACCACTGCTGGAGCTGTTGGGTTGCCTCAGAGGCCCGCTCGACGCATCGGGATGGTTAGCATTTTGCTAAAATGCCAGCGAACGAGGCGACAACCTCGCCGCGAAGTCAGGCCCGGAGGTCTGCCCACTCCGGGTGGCGGCGAAACTGCGCCACGACGTAGGAGCAGACCGGCACGATCTTGCTGCCAGTGGCGCGCGCGTCGGCGATGGCGGTTTCCACCAGCCTAAGCGCCAGGCCGAGGTTGCGGTGCTGCGGCGGCACGCCGGTATGGTCGGCGATGATGGTGTTGGCGTCGCGGCGCTGGTACGTCATTTCGGCTTCGGAGCCGTCGGGCAGATAGACCACGTAGCGGCCGCGACCATTGGCTTCTTCGTGCTCGACGGGGAGTTCGCCAGACATAGCGGGCCTTTCAGTTCGGCGGCGGGTGGACGCCGGTCGTGCTAGTCATATGGGGTGCGGGCGGGCAGGTGGAAGAGGGGGCGGGCGCTGGTCAGATCTGCGTCATCGGCTCACCCAGTTCGGGGAACAGCCGCCGCTCGCTGAGGAACGGATGGACGGCGAGGGCCGCGGCCATATCCTTGAGCGCCAGGGCGCGCTTGCCCAACTGCAGGTACATCAGGGCGCGACCGGAAAGGGCGCCGAAATGGCGGGGTTCGATCGCCAGCACCTTTTCGCAATCGGCGATCGAGGCTTCGAAATTGCCGAGCGTGTAATAGATGGTGGCGCGCTGGTTCCAGCCTTCGGCATAGTCGGGGTAATCGGCGATCAGCTTGTCGAGCAGGCGCAGCGCACCGGCGGCATCGCCCGAACCGCGTGCCGCCAGCACCTCGCGCATGCGGCCGGCGAGGATCGGCTCCGAGGGCGTGGTCCAATAGGTCCAGATCTGCGAATCGATGGCCTGAGCGGTTGCCGCATCGGGCGCGACACGCAATTGCGCGAACAGGCTGTCGATGGCGGCACGGTCGGCGGCGTCGTCGGCAAAAGCGGTGGGCGCCGCAAACAGCAGCATAAGCGCCAACAGGAGGCGCGACAGGATCGAAGCGAGCCGGACCGGGATGCGCATGGTGGGGTGATATTCCGCCTCAAGCTGCCATGACGCAAGGGGAGTCAGCGATCTCTTAGCTCCCGTCCCCCCGCGGCGCTACTGCGTCCGCTAGGAGGGGACGGGTGGGGGGTGGGGGTGGTGAAGTCAGCACCGAGGTTCCCCTCACTACCCCCTCCCTCAATCCCTCCCTTCCTAGCGGACGCGGTAGCGCCGCGGGGGGAGGGAGGGGTTCGCCTCATGGCCAGCGGAAGGATCGACCGCCAGTAGTGGATGAAGAGGAACACCACCACCAACACCAGCGCCCCGACGATGATCACCAGTTCGAGGCTCAACCCCATCGACCTCAGCCAGGCGGAAAGCAGCATGCCGGGCAGGATGTGGGCGGCCGCCCAGACGAAAGCCGAGGTGACGTTGATGATGGAAAAGTGCCGATAGTTCATGCCGAACATGCCGGCAATGCCGGGCACCACGGCCTTCACCCCGGGAATGAAGCGGCCGATGAACACCGACTTGCCGCCGTGGCGGGCGAAGAAGGCTTCGCCGCGGGCGATCAGCGGCAGGTGGTTGCGGAACGGCCAGAGCGTCTTGATGCGATCCTTGAGCCAGAAGCCAAGGGTGTAGGAGATCGCATCACCGACCACGGCGCCGAACACCGCGGCGAGGTAGATCTCCCAGAACGGCAGTTTCCCCTGAGCAATGAGCCCGCCGGCCAGCAGCAGCACCGGCGTCGAGGGAATGAACAGGCCGAGGATGAACACCGCTTCGGTGGCGGCGATCAGGAAAATGAACCACAGGCTCAGCCAGAAATTGCCCGAGATGGTTTCGAGCACCATCTCCAGCCAGCCGGTGAATGCAGTGAAAATCTCGAGCATCGGTCCTCAATAGCGGGCCGACGTGAGATGCGTATGACAGGGGCTTGAGCGGGTCGCTCTAGTGCCCGGCCTCGGGCTTCTGCCAGCGCGCCTGCAGCGAGCGCCCGAACTCGCCCATGAACGGGGCGAAGGCGAGGAGAATCCGCTTCCAGAAGTGGACGACGAGGAAGGCCACGGTCAGGACGATGGCGCCCACGATGATCACGAGCTCGAGGCTCAGTCCGATGGACTTGAGCCAGCCGGTGAGCAGCACGCCGGGCAGGATGTGCACGGCCGCCCAGACGAAGGCGGAGATGACGTTGATCACCGAGAAGTGCCGGTAGGACATGCTCATCATGCCGGCGACGCCGGGAATGACGGCTTTGACCCCGGTGATGAAGCGGCCGATGAAAATCGCCTTGCCGCCGTGCCGGGCGAAGAACACCTCGCCCTGTTCGATCAGCTTCAGGTGGTTCTTGAATGGCCAGACCGTTCGGATCTTGTCCTTGAGCAGGTAGCCGACCGTGTAGGAAATGGCGTCACCGATAATGGCGCCGAGCACCGCGGCAAAGAAGATCGGCCAGAACGGCAGGCTGCCCTGGGCGATGAGGCCGCCGGTCAGCAGCAGGATGGGAAGCGACGGCACCAGCAGCCCGACGATGAACACGGCTTCGCCGATGCAGACGAGAAAGATGAACAGCAGCGAAAGCCAGAAATTGTCGGAAATGCCCTGCAGGAACAGTTCGAGCCAGGTCGAGATGGAGTGAAGAAATTCGAACATTGGCTCCTGGAAGCTCCTCGGGGATAGGGCGCGGAGCCCCAAGCCCCACGCGGCAGCGTGTCACGAATGGCCTGATACCACCAGCCGCCATGGGCGCTCGCTTTGCGACAATTTGAAGAGGGGTGCATGAACTCCGCGTGAACGTGCTAAAGCCCTGTCTGCTGACCTCGGGCCGTGGGGGCGAGAGGGCAGCAAGACAGCAGGAATGAGCAATGTCGTTGCCAACTCATCACATGATTTCCAGCGGACCACAGCCGGTGGCGCCGTTCAGCCATGCGGTCGAGGCCGACGGCTTCGTGTTCATCACCGGGCAGATGCCGACCGACCCGGCGGCACCCGATGCGCCGCTGCCGGAGGGCATCGAGGCACAGACGCGCCGGGTGATCGACAACCTGAAGCTGATCCTCGGCGGGGTCGGGCTGGGGCTCGAGCACGTGACCATGGCGCGCATCTATCTCACCGAGTTTCAGCGGGACTATGCGGCGCTCAATGCGCTGTGGCCGAGCTTTTTCGAGGCGGGAAAACTGCCGGCCCGGACCACGGTCGGGGTCACGGCGCTGGCGGTGGGAGCGCTGGTCGAGATCGACCTGATCGCCCGGCGGCCCTGAGGGTTCGCACGGGTGCTGAATCGTGCAGGCCCCGACTGATAGTGTGGCACTACCGGTGCAGGCGCTGCCGACCATGTGATCTCAACTAAAGCAGCCCCAACGCTGCTCCCGTGACCGCGCTCAGCAGCACGACCAGCCACGGCGGGGTGCGGATCAGCAGCAGGGCCAGAGCGGCAATGGCCCAGGCGAGGTCGAGCGGACCGAACACGGCGCTGGTGAAGACCGGGTCGTAGAGCGTTGCCAGCAACAAGCCGACCACGGCGGCGTTGGCGAGATCGAGCCCGGCGCGCAGCCGCGGGTTGGCGCGCAGCGATTGCCAGTAGGGCAGGGTACCGAAAACCAGCAGGAATGACGGCAGGTAAATGGCGCCGAGCCCGAGCAGCGCGCCGGCAATGCCGTTGGGCGGGGCGTTGAGCAGTGCACCAGTATAGGCGGCGAAAGCAAAGAGCGGGCCGGGCACTGCCTGCGCCGCGCCATAGCCGGCGAGGAACAGGTTGCGGTCGATCAGCCCCGGCGTCACCAGTTCGGCCTCGAGCAGCGGCAGCACCACATGGCCGCCGCCGAATACCAGCGAGCCGGTGCGGTAGAATTTCTCGGCCACCACCATGAAGGCGTTGCCGCCGGCAGCGAGAATCGGCAGGACGATTAACAGGCCGAAGAACAGCGCCAGAAAGATCGTGCTGGTACGATCGAGGGCCGGGCGCGCAACGGCGGCGGGTGGCGCCAGCAGATAGCCGGCAAGGGCGGCAGCGGCGATCAGTGCCAGCTGGGTGAGGCCCGACGGCAGCAGCAGAGCAATCGCTGCAGCAGCCAGCGCGATGAGCCTGCGCCTGAGGTCCGGGGTCAGCGATTTCGACATCGCCCACACCGCCTGCGCCACCACGGCAAGCGCCGCGAGCTTGAGGCCGTGCAGCACGCCATCGGCCAGCGGCCCGGCAAGGCGGGTGGCGCCATAGGCAAAGGCCAGCAGCAGGATGACCGAGGGCAGGGTGAACGCCACCCAGGCGGCGATGCCGCCCCAGTAGCCGGCGCGCAGTTTGCCGATGGCGATGCCGACCTGGCTGGAGGCCGGACCGGGCAGAAACTGGCAAAGCGCCACGAGATCGGCATAGGCGGCATCGTCGAGCCAGTGGCGGCGGGCGACGAACTCGGTGCGGAAATAGCCCAGGTGCGCCACCGGGCCGCCGAAACTGGTGAGCCCGAGCAGCAGGAAGACGCCGAACACTTCAGCGACGGTGTTCCTGGTTTGCTGCATCGCCGACACACACTCCGTCGTCACCCCGGCGAAGGCCGGGGCCCAGTGCTCGGTGGTGTCGCGCACCGTGACGCCGCCGAACTTGCGCTGAAGGACCGGAGAGATCCGGCACGTTGGGCCGTCCGAGCAGTGGGTCCCGGCTTTCGTCGGGACGTCGGCCGGTGGCTAGGGGACGGCTGTGCCAGAGCCCCACGTCACAATCAACTCGTCACCTTCGCCGTGCGTCCGTAGACCAGCAGCATGACGATGATCACGAGGCCATAGATGATCTGCCGGCCGGCCTCGGGCATCTGCATGATCGACAGTACCGAGTTGAGCAAGACGATCAGGATCACCCCGACCACGGTGCCGATGAAGCGGCCACGGCCGCCGAGAATGTGGGTGCCGCCGATCACCACCGCGGCGATAGCCGGCAGCAGGTAGGCGTTGCCCATGCCCTGGTAGGCCTTGGCGGAATAGCCGGCGAGCAGCACTCCGGCGAGTGCGGCGCACAAGCCGGAGATGACGAAGGCCCCGACGATGACCCAGCGGGTGCGGATGCCGCTCAAGTACGACGCTGCCTCGCGGTTACCGGTGGCGTAGATGGCCTTGCCGAAAGCAGTGCGGCTGAGGATGGCGGCGATGACGATGGAGACCGCGGCCCAGACGAAGATGGCGACGGGAATGCCGAGCAGCTTGTCGGCGGCGAGGTAGCGCATCAGGGGAGTGGCGGAATCCTGCGGAGCGAAGCCGCCGGTATGGGCGATCATCAGCCCACGCATGACGGAGTCGACGCCAAGGGTGAAGATCATCGAGGGGATGCGCAGGTAAGCGACGCCGAAGCCGTTGAACAAGCCGACCAGCAGCCCGATGGCGAGGCCGGTCGGGATGGCGGCGGGGCCGCCGACGGTGGTCGCCATCATCGCCGCGGCGGTCATCGTCCAGGGGACGCTGAGGTCGATGTGGCCGAGCAGGATCACCATCATCATGCCGGCGGCGACGATGCCGAGGAAGGCGCCGGTCTGCAACTGCGTCAGCAGGTAGTTGGGGCTGAGCAGCGGCATCGTGCCGAGCGTCGCCACGGTATAGATCGAGCCGAGCGCCAGGATCACCAGGACGAAGCCGGCGGAGATGACGATCGGCAGGTCGTCGGCTTTCAGGCGGGGCAGGGTGAGGTCGTTGGCCATGGGTCCGGTCCTACCTGAAAAGTTCGAGACGGTTCTTCACCCGCAGCGTGCGGATGGCGCCGAGGCTGACGGCGGCAAGCAGCACCACGCCTTCGACCAGCGGCTGGAGCAGTGGATCGATCGACAGAATGCGGAAGTAGAACGAGATGGCGCGCAGGATCAGTGCGCCGATCAAGGCGCCGATCACCGTGCCGACGCCGCCGAGCAGCGAGATGCCGCCCAGCACCACGGCGGCGATGGAGTTGAGCGTGTAAGCGCCGGCCTGCGGGATATCGGCATTGCCGGAGCCGGTCTGGATGGCGAGATAGAGCCCGGCGCAGCCGGCAAAGAACCCGGCAAGGGTGAAGGCCCAGAGCTTGGCACGATTGATCGGCAGACCGGACATATAGGCGGCGCCTTCGGATGAGCCGATGGCATAGAGGGTGCGGCCGGTGACGGTGCGGCGGAACGGTATCCATACCGCCGCGGTGACAATGACGAGGATCAGCAGCGGCACCGGCACCCAGGCGACGGGCTGCAGCCAGGCGGCTTCGCCATCCTCGAACAGGTGGTAGGTCTCGGCCAGATCCTTGATCGAGTTGGTGACCGCCCAGTTGAGATCGAGATCGACCTCGCCGCCGGGTTGCGGACGGATCAACAGCGCAAGGCCGATGGCGACGGCGCCGGTGGCGAGCGTTGCGATGATCGGCTGCAGTCGGCCGTAGACGATGACGAGGCCGTTGACGAGACCGAAGCCGGCGCCTGCGGCGACCGAGACGATACAGCCGAGGACGATCTGCCAGGGCTCGCCCCGCACCAGTTCGCTGGCGATGCAACTGGTCAGCGTCATCACCGCGCCGACCGACAGGTCGAGGCCGCCGACGATCACTGTCATGGCTTGCGCCATGGCAACGAAGGCGAGGGCTACCGATTCATTGGTATTGGCGATGAAGACGTTGGTGGAAAAACCGCGCGGGTGAATGAAGTTGTAGACGAGGTAGAGCAGGGCGAGCAGCAGGATGGCGCCATAAAAGCCGCGGTTCTGGCGGATCGACATGGCGAGCGCCGAGGCGCGCGGCGGGGTGGTGGCGGTGACGGCGCTCATGCGGGCACCGCCTCTCGGGCTTGCGTGTCGGCGGGTCGGGTGATGTTGAGCGCGGCGGCGACGAGGGCTTCCTCGGTGATGGCAGCGCCACTGAACTCGGTGACGATGCGGCCGTCATACATCACGGCGACGCGGTCGCAGCAGCCGATCAGCTCGGCGTAATCGGTGGAGTAGAAGAGGATCGCCGTGTCCTTGTCGGCGAGCTCGCGCATCAGCCGATAGAGCTCCTGTTTGGTGCCGACATCGATGCCTCGGGTCGGGTCGTTGAGCAGCATGACCTCGGGTTGGGTGAGCAGCCATTTGGCGATCACCACTTTCTGCTGGTTGCCGCCGGACAGGCTGGCGACCGGATCGTCGGGCCTGTTGAGCTTGATCTGCAGCTGTGCGATGGCGTCGGCGACCGCCTGGCGTGACTTTGCCTGGTCGATGAACGGCCCCTGGCGGACCTTGTCGAAGCTGGCGACGAGGAGGTTGTCGGCAATCGACATCGGCAGCATCAGCCCCTCGGTCTTTCGGTCCTCCGGCACGAGTGCGATGCGGCTGCGGCCGCCTTTGGCGTCGGCGGGCGAGGCAGGGATGCCGCCTTCGCCGCCGACGGTAACCTTACCCTCGACGCCGCGGAGCACGCCGAACAGGGCGAGCAGTAGCTCCTTCTGGCCCTGGCCATCGAGGCCGCCCAGCCCGACGATTTCGCCCTTGCCGACCGATAGCGAGACGCCATTGAGGCGGTTCTCCCATTTGAGGTCGCTGACGGCGAGATGCGGCTTGCGGGCGAGCACTGGTGGTTTGGGCGGGAACTGATGGACGATGTCGCGGCCGATCATCAGCTTGACGATCTCGTCCTGCGTGCGGGCGCCCTTGTCGAAGGTTTCGATATGGCGGCCGTTGCGGAACACCGACAGGGTGTCGCAGAGCGCCTCGACCTCATGCATGCGATGCGAGATGAACAGCATGCCGGTGCCCTCTGTCTTCAGTTCGCCGAGCACGTTGTAGACGGTGTCGACGTCACGGCTGGTGAGCGCCGAGGTCGCCTCGTCGAGGATCAGCAGCTTGGGGTTCTTGCCGAGCGCCTTGGCGATCTCGACCATCTGCCGGCGCGACAGCGAGAGATCGCGGATCAGGGAACGCGGATCGACGTCCTCGCAATGGATGCGGGCCAGCAGCGCCTCGGCGCGCTCGCGCTGAGCGCGGCGGTCGATCAGGCCGAAGCGGCGCGGCGGATCGGAAATCGAGATATTGTCGGCGACCGACAGGTCGGGCATCAGCGACAGTTCCTGGAACACACAGACGATGCCGGCTTTCGCTGCCTCGGCGGGGCGCGAGAAGCGGTGCTGCGTGCCGGCAACGGTGAGCGTGCCGCTATCGGGCTGCACCACTCCGGCCATGATCTTGATCAGGGTGGATTTACCGGCGCCGTTCTCGCCGAGGATGGCGTGGATCGAGCCTTGCCGACAGGCGAAGTCGACCCCTTCGAGCGCCCGCGCGCCCGAGAAAAACTTGGAAACACCGCTTAGTTCGGCGAATGGCCGCGCGGCCTCTTCGTCCAGCATCGTCAATCCCCAGCCGTCCAATGAAAGGGAGAAGTGGTGCCGGGCGATGGGACCCGGCACCACCTGGAAAACCCGTTCGCAGCCTGCGCAGCGGCCAGGTTTCGTTCCTCGCCGGTCACGCGGTCGAAGGTCTGGTGACCACCGGCCGCGCTTCCAGGCCGTGCGGAGGTCTACTGCACGTTCTCTTCGGTCTGGGCCATGATGGCAGGGCCAGAGATGTTCACGCCGCAGGGCGGGAATTCATTGACGGTGAAGAAGTTGTCCGGCAGGTCGGTCCAGTAGTTCTCGCCGTCCTTGAGCGCGGTATAGTCGACCGACGGCAGCGGCACCGAGATGAGCTGCGGCATGACGTTGCCTTCGAGCGCCGAGATCGCCGCCTTCATCGAGATGGCGACAAGGCCCGGCGACTGGCCGATGGAAAGACCGGTGAGTCCCTCGGCCGAGTGCTTGGCGACGAGCTTGCGGAAGCCGTTCTCGGCTTCGCCGCCTACCGGCACGAACGGATGCTTGGCATCGAGCAGGGCCTGCACCGTACCGGTCGAGCCGCCCTGGGTGATGACGCCATCGAAGGTGCCGTGCACGGCGAGTGCGTCGGCGGTCACCTTCTGGGCAGTACCATCATCCCAGTTGCCGACCACCTGGACGATCTCCCAGGGGCCGGGTGTGGCGTCGAACACTTCGTGGATGCCGATCGAGCGATCGCGGTCCACCGAGTTGCCGGCGAGGCCGCGGACTTCGAGGATCTTGCCCGAGGTCTTGCCCTTGGCCGCCAGTTCCTTGAGCACGAAGTTGCCCCAGTCGCGGCCCATCTGCAGCTGGTCTTCGTTGACCATCATGACCGCATCGGTATCGAGAATGTTGTCGAACGGCACGATGACGACGTTCTCGCGATCGGCGAGGCGGATGACGCGGTCAAAGCCTTCGGGCGATACCGCGATGGTGACGATCGCGTCAAAGCCCTGGTTGATGAAGTCCTCGATGGCGCCGAGCTGGGCCGGCGCGTCGGTGCCGGTCGAGACGACCTTGAACTCCTTGATCTTGTCCTTGATCGCCGGGTCTTCGGCGAAGGCCTTGGCGGTCTTGATCATCTGGATGCGCCAGGTGTTGCCGACATAGCCGTTGACCACGGCGATGCGGTACGGCCCGGGCTGGGCTTCCCACTGGAAGTACTTGGTTTCGGCGTTCCACGGGGCAAAGCAGGTGGGGTCGGCGCCGGGGCCGGAGACCACTTTGGGCCCGGCATAGCTGAGGCTGGTCGAAACGAGGAGGCCGACAATAGCGGCCGAGGCAATGCGTAGTGCGTTCATAGGTTTCTCCTCCCAGAGAACGATCTGAAACAACTAGGCAGTCGCTGGTCAGTCGGTGGCCGGTAGTCCTCTGCCTGCCACCGTCGTCGGGGCCGATGTCGGCCCATGCGGCGCGCCATTCGGCGTCGCCAATCCCCGATGCGCGCTGTTCACGGCGCGAGTGTCACTCCTTGAACAAGGCCAGGCCCGCTTCGAGGTGCTGGCTCATGCGATACTGGTAGGCAAAGCGGTTGCGGCTCTCGAGTGCATCGGCAATGCCGCCGTGCTCGTCGAAGCTGACCCCATGGGTCTTCATGCGGTTGACGCCGCTTTCCATGATTTTCAGCATCACCGGCTTCATGATCCGGTAAATCTCATTGACCTGCTTGTTGCCGAGGATGCCGACCAGCGTCGCGTGGAAGCGGAAGTCGTGCTGGGCGGCGAGGTGGAGCTGCTCCTCCTCGCGCATGGCGTCGTTGGCTTCGCGAAGGTGGACGATGTCCTCTCCGGTCGCGCGGTCGAACAACTGGTCGACGGCGCCCACTTCGATCAGCTGGCGGAAGCCCTGGGTGTCGAGAAAGGTCTGCCGGCTCAGCTCCAGCGTATTGAACGAATAGAGCTCGAACACCGCATCCATGCGCCGGTCGATGATCACCGCGCCGACCTTGGGGCGCACATCGACCACGCCGTAGGCCTTGAGAATGCGCATGGCCTCGCGCACCGTGGTGCGGGAAGAGGTGAACATCTCGCCCAGTTCGCGCTCCGACGGCAGCGGGTCGCCGACGCCGAGATTGCGCTTGTCGATCAGCGCCTTGATCTGTCCGACCAGGGTTTCCACAGCCGAGTCATAGAGGTGCACGGCGCCCGGCTTTTTGCGCACGCCGCCTTGCTTCAGCCGAACGACATTGCTCCTGGCCGCCATGACCGGATTGCCTCGACACGAGATGTTGAAAGTCCCCTTGCCCTACATTTGTAGGACCACGGGACGTTAGTTTCGCGGTTTTTGACTGTCAATAGTGCAAACACCGCCGCTGCAGACAGAAATAGCTGCAATCTGGTATGACAAATACGGTTGTGACATCGATTGCATCTACTGCGATCTTTTCGGCTAAAGGCCGAAAAACCATTGTATGCTAACATGTTACCGGTAACGTGGCGCTATCGGTCAAATGATGACTGGCGCGCTCCATGCGGTGCCAAAAAAACTGCTGCCGTCCAGTGCAACAGGTGGGAAGGCGATGTCTGCGTCGCCGGCCGGATGAGTCAGTCCGGCGCGTAGGTCAAGGCGACGACGCCATCGGGGAGGGAGATCGACTCGAGTTGACGCAGCCTGATCTCTGCTCCCGTACCGAAGACCGCCTGGCCGCCACCGAGCAGGATCGGGTTGAGGAACAGGTGCAACTCATCGATCAGGCGGCGCTCGAGGCAGGAGCGGACGAGGGCCGGGCTGCCGAAACTGACGATGTCGCCACCAGGCTGCTGCTTGATGGCCACAAGTTCGGCCGGGTCGCGCAGCAGGACCGAGGTTTTCCAGTTGGCTTCAGCCTCGGGCAGGCTGGTCGAGACGACGATCTTGGTGGCGCGGGCAATCCAGTCGGCATGAGCAAGTTCGCCCGCAGTGGCGTCGGGGTCGCCGGGAACCGTCGGCCAGTAGCCCTGCATCATCCTGTAGGTCCTGGGGCCGAAGAGCACGGCATCGGCGTTGGCGGTGAGGCGTTTGGCGTGCGCTGCGACCTGTTCGTTGTAGGTCGCCCAGGACAGGCCGCCAGCCGCGTCGGCGGCATAGCCATCGAGCGATATATGCAGGTGCATCTTGAGCTTGCGCATCGGCGGTCCCTCATTGGTCAGGTGTCAGCTAACGAGAGCAGGATCGAAAGTCACCATGATGGCGGCGTTCATGGCGCGGGGGTAAGTGGGAACGTCCCCGGCAATGTGAGAAGGGCGCCGGCCTTGCGACCAACGCCCTCTGCTTCACAGGTGCAGGAAACTCAGGCCGCGTAGGCCTTGGTCGTCTGCTGCTGCTCGCCAAGGCCCTCGATGCCGAGCTTCATGGTCTGGCCCGGCTTCAGCCAGATCGGGGTGGGCTTCTGGCCCATGCCGACGCCCGGTGGGGTGCCGGTAGTGATGACGTCACCCGGCTGCAGGCTCATGAACTGGCTGAGATAGGCGACGAGGTGGGCAACGCCGAAGATCATGGTCTTGGTCGAGCCGTCCTGGTAGCGGTGGCCGTCGACGTCGAGCCACATGCCGAGGTTCTGCACGTCGGCGATTTCGTCCTTGGTGACCAGCCACGGGCCGATCGGGCCGAAGGTGTCGGCCGACTTGCCCTTGGTCCACTGGCCGCCGCGCTCGGTCTGGAAGTGGCGCTCGCTGAGGTCGTTCACCACGCAATAGCCGGCAACGTAGTCCAGCGCGTCCTTCTCCTCGATGTACTTGGCTTCCTTGCCGATGATCACGCCGAGCTCGACTTCCCAGTCGGGCTTCAGGGTGTTCTTGGGCAGGATCACATCGTCGTTGGGGCCAATGATGGCGCTGGTGGCCTTCATGAACAGAATCGGCTCGGCCGGGATGGCCGCGCCGGTCTCGGCGGCGTGGTCGGCATAGTTGAGGCCGATGCACATGAACTTGCCGACATTGCCGACGCAGGGGCCGATGCGCGAACCCTTGTCCAGTACCGGCAGGCTGGAATGGTCGGCCGCCTTGATCCTGGCAAGCCCGTCGGCGCCGATCGAGGCGCCATTGATATCGGGCACCACGGACGACAGGTCGCGATAGGTCCCATCGGTGTGCAGGATGGCGGGCTTTTCGGCGCCCTTGGGGCCAACGCGCAGAAGTTTCATGAAGTGCTCCTCAGATTTGGCCTAGGGGGATAGGGCCAGAGCCGCACGGAGTCGAGGCCAACGATGGTCGAATCCGTTCGGCGCCAAAGGGGATTGGCGCGATCGCGCTATTCGGGGCGCACAATGCCCTTCTTGAGCAGCACGTTGCCATAGAGCCGGCGCTCGCCGGTCTGCACCACGGCGTAGGCGCCGTGCACGCGCTCGTAGAAGGCGAAGCGCTCGAGCAGGCTGAGTTTCATGCCCGGCTCGTGCTTCTTGATCAGCTTGTCGAAATCCTTGTGGGTCTGCTCGCGCTTCTTGGCGTCGCCGACCACCTCCATGCCGAAGGCCTGTTCGTCGACGAAGGTATCGAGCGGCATCACCGTGAGGATGGCGTCGAGCACGTCGGAGGCGCTGATACCGTCGAGACGGACCAGTTGCGGGCCGGCGCTGTCGCCCGGGTAGTTGGCATCGACGATGGCGATCTCGTCGCCATGGCCCATGGCGCGAAGGATATAGAGCAGATCAGGGCCGAGAAGCGGGGGGATGTTTTTGAGCATTTGGGGTCTCGTGGTGGGTGGTGTCGGCAGTGGGCAAGGATCGGCAGTCGGCAGTCGAAGAGGGCAGGCCGGTGGCGGGTGCCCGCGACTGCCGACTGCCTACTGCCGCTAACCAAAGGGGAACGCCGAATACGCGGGATCCTCGCGCAGCAGCTGGCCATCGGCGAAGAGCTCGGCGTGTTCGACGGCGAAGGCGATGAGCTCGGCCATGACGGAGTCGATATGGGCGCGCATCGCGGCCGAGGCGATCGCGGCGTCGCCGGCTGTGATGCCGTCGAGGATCTTCTGATGTTCGGCGAGGGTCACGCTGAGCCGGCGCGGGGTGAGGATCAGCCGGCGGGCCCGATCGAGGTTGGCGCGGGTGTTCTCGATGACGCCCTTCACCTTGGTGAAGCGCATGTCGCCGAAGATGATGTCGTGGAACTCGAGGTCGCGCTCGTGAAAGCCGTTCTGGTCGTCGATCTCCACGGCGGCACGCTGGTAGCTCATGTTGCGCTGCAGCGTATCGATCAGTTCCGGGCTGTGGTTGCCGGTGACGACGCGCACCGCTTCGGCCTCCAGCGCCTTGCGGATCAGCATGTACTCCAGCACGTCGGCGATGCGGACCAGCGATACGGTGGAACCGCGCTGCGGCAAGATATCGACCAGGCCCTCGGCCTGCAGCCGCGCCAATGCTTCCGAGACCGGGAAGCGGGAGACGCCGAGACGCTCGCAGATAGCGCCCTTGTCGATGATCTCTCCCGGCTTCAGGTCGAGCTGGACGATGGCCTGGCGCAGCGTGTCGGTGACGAACACCGTGACGTTGCCACGCGTCGGGGTCGCCGGCGTAGACAGAAAAGAGTAGGGACTTGCCTCGGTCTTCATGCTAACATGTTAGTTGGACTGCCGGAGCTTTTCAATCGCACCTGCTTGTCACCCGACTGGTTTTCCGCCGCAAGCGGGCCGGCTCGAGCGTACAGGGCTTTTGCTTGGCTCCGGCCGTTCCCCGCCCCCGAATTCTGGATCAAAGAGCCGCCGCCAATGTCCGATGTCATGTCCCGCCCCGCCGCCGCCAAGACGCTGCTGCTCAACGCCCAAGACAATGTTGCTGTGGCGCTGAGCAATCTCGATGTCGGCACCGAAACGCCGCAGGGCGTCACCACCACCAAGCGCGTGCCCAAGGGGCACAAGTTCACCGTGAGGCAGGTCGCGGCGGGCGAGCCGATCGTCAAGTTCGGGCAGATCATCGGCTTCGCCAAGGACAACATCCCGCCGGGCGAATGGGTGCATGAGCACAATGTGACGATCGGCGAAGAGCATGGCGCGTTCAAGCGCGACTATGCCTTTGGCGAGGGCGTCGTGCCGGTGGATTTCGTGCCGGACGCGCAACGGGCGACGTTCCAGGGGTTTCGCCGCGCCAATGGGCAGGTCGGCACCCGCAACTATATCGGCATCCTCACGTCGGTGAACTGCTCGACCACCGTCGCCGGGTTCATCGCCCGCGAAGTCGAGCGCTCGGGCATTCTCGAGCAATATCCGAACGTCGATGGCATCGTGGCGCTGAAGCAGGCCAATGGCTGCGTCATCGACTATCGCGGGGTGATCTTCGACATCCTCAAGAAGACCACCTGGGGCTATGCCACCAACCCGAACATGGGCGGGGTGATCATGGTCGGGCTCGGCTGCGAGGGTTTCCAGATCCCCCGGCTCAAGGAGGCCTATGGGGTCACCGAGAATGAGACGTTCCGCACCATGACGATCCAGGAAGTGGGCGGGACGCGCAAAACCGTCGAAGCCGGCGTCGAGGCGGTGAAGGCCATGCTGCCGATCGTCAACAGGGCAAAGCGCGAGACGGTGCCGGCCTCGGAGTTGATGCTGGCGCTGCAGTGCGGCGGTTCGGATGGCTATTCGGGCATCACTGCCAATCCGGCGCTGGGTATGGCGGCAGATATCCTGGTGCGGCATGGCGGCACGGCGATCCTGTCGGAAACGCCGGAGGTCTACGGCGCCGAGCACCTGCTCACCCGCCGTGCCCGCTCCCGCGAGGTGGGCGAGAAACTCGTCGACATTATCCACTGGTGGGAAGATTACGCCGAGCGCAACAATATGGAGATGAACAACAATCCATCTCCTGGCAACAAACTGGGTGGACTTACCACTATTCTGGAGAAATCTCTAGGTGCAACTGCAAAAGGCGGGACAACACCGCTCAATGCAGTGTATCACTATGCCGATCCAGTGACCGAGAAGGGGTTCGTTTTCATGGATACGCCCGGATATGATCCGGTTTCGGCGACTGGGCAGGTCGCAGGTGGTGCAAATATACTATGCTTCACCACCGGCCGTGGCTCGGCCTATGGCTGCAAGCCGACGCCGTCGATCAAGATCGCCACCAACTCGGACATCTACCACAAGATGATCGACGACATGGACATCAATGGCGGCGAAGTGGTCGAGGGCGGCTCGCTCGAACAGAAGGGGCAGGAGATCTTCGACAAGATCCTTGCCGTCGCTTCGGGCGAAAAGAGCAAGTCGGAACTGCTGGGCTACGGCGACAACGAGTTCGTGCCCTGGCAGATCGGCGCAACCTTCTGATGCGGCGCGCCGTCCATGTGGTGATCACTGGACGGGTGCAAGGAGTGGGCTTTCGCGCTTTTGTCGAGCGCGAGGCCGAGGCGTTACGGCTCGACGGCTGGGTCCGCAACCGCCGCGATGGTACGGTCGAGGCAGTGTTTGCCGGCGACGAAAGCGAGATCCAGCACATCCTGATGGAACTCAATGCCGGACCGCCCGCCGCAGCGGTGACCGACGTGCGCACCGGACCCTATGAAGGCCCGATCCCGACCGGGTTCAGCTCGTTGCCGACGGCGTGAGAGTTGGCAGTCGGTGATTGGCACCAAAGTCACCTCGCCCGCGGTGACACCGTGGGGGTGGGAACATCGAGGCACAGCCGGATCGCGGCGAGGTAGGGCGGCGCCTTGGTCGCGCTCCACTCGATTTGACTTTACCGCGCGACCCCCTACATTCATGTCATGTCTTGCTTCGCGACCATTACCGTTATGGCACCGCGCCGGGAAACTCCGGTCGCAGGCATATAGCCCCATGATCCGCGCCTAGGCGCCGCCGGGTCTGGGGCATCCAGAACCCTACGCGGAAGTTTCCGCTCGGGTTCCCCAGCAAGGCGCCACATCCCAAACACCAGCGTGAACCGTCGCGGAAAGCTCCGCAGACGTTCGCGCATCGAAAGGACTTCTTCAGATGCAATCCATGCGTCGCTATGATCTCAACCCGCGTATCGTCCTCAGCGAGGATGATCATCGCAAACTTATCGCCCTGGCGCTGGCCGGCAGCGGACACAGTTCCGATGCGGCCGATGACCTGCTCTATGAAATCGAACGCGCTCGCGTCGTGCCGACCCCCAAGCTCGGCTCGAGCATCGTGCGGATGGGGTCGACCGTGACCTACCGCCCCGACAACGGGGCGGAGCGCACCGTGCAGCTGGTTTATCCGGTCGATGCGGATATCGCCCAGGGCAAGATCTCGGTGCTGACCCCGGTCGGCACCGCACTGATCGGGCTCGATGTCGGTCAGTCGATCACCTGGGAAGCGCGTGACGGCCACAAGCACGTGCTGACCGTGATGGCGGTCGCGCCCGCGGCATGATTCGCAGCCGGCGGGCTGCCCTGCCTGCTCGTCGGCAGCCGGATCATCAGCTAAATCAGATGGTTGGACCGTCACAATTGTGCGGTCCAACTGTCATCGAGCGGGCATTGCTCGTGGTTAATGAAGTGTTGCGGACAAACTGGCCGCGCCCGCACTTCGGAGGCTCGAATGGCCCAGCAACGTGCCCACCACCCAATTGTCACCGGCATGCGCTCGACCACCGGGCAGGCGCTGGCGATCCGCTACGACCTCGGCTCCAATTCCATTGCCTTTGTCGAAGACGACTGGTTCGCCGACGCCGTGCGCAGCAGCAGCGTGCCGCCCCGCACCGTGGTGCGGCAGCGGCTCGGCAGTACGGTGGTCCGGCTGGTGCCGCGGCGGCGGGGCTAGCTAACGCACGAGAGCCGGTGATCGACCACTGGAATCCCAGCAAACTCGATGTCATCCCAGCGAAAGCTGGGACCCAACTCGCCACTTGCTCAGCCTGAGAAATGGGTCCCAGCTTTCGCTGGGATGACACCGGTGGGAGTGGAGGCAGGGTGCTCTTTCTCCGCCCCACCCACACGTGGCCTAGCGGAGCCGCCAACTAGGGTCGCGTCGCGCCGTTCACCGCCAGGTAGATCGAGTGCAGGCTCTGCGTCGCGCAGATGAACAGGCGGTTGCGGCGGGGGCCGCCGAACTCGACATTGGCGACGGTGTCGGGGGTCAGGAGCTTGCCGAGCAGCACGCCCGATGAGTTGAAGCAGTGGACGCCGTCACCGGCAGAGGTCCAGACATTGCCGCGATCGTCGAGACGGAAGCCGTCGGGCAAGCCGGTATCGGTGACGCAGAAGACGCGGCCATTGCTGACGGTGTTCCCGTCATTGACGTCGAACACCCGGATATGGCGCGGCAGGTCGGTGCCGTGGCTGTATGCACTGTCGGCGACATAGAGGCGCTTTTCGTCGGGCGAGAAGGCGATGCCGTTGGGGCGGACGAAATCGTCGATCACCACCTTCAGCTCGCCGCTCGATGGATCGAGGCAGAAGACGTAGGCGCCATCCTGCTCGAACTCGCCCTTGTAGCCCTCATAGTCGGAAAGAATGCCGTAGCCCGGATCGGTGAACCAGATGGTGCCGTCGGACTTCACCACGACATCGTTGGGGGCGTTGAGCTTCTTGCCGAGATAGCGGTCGGCGAGCACGGTGATGCTGCCGTCCAGCTCGGTGCGCACCACGTTGCGGCCGCCATGCGAGCAGGAGACCAGCCGTCCCTCGCGATCCCGGGTGTTGCCGTTGATGTAGTTGGAGTTGTGCCGATAGACCGAGGCGCCGCCATCGGGGGTCCAGCGCATCATCCGGTTGTTCGGAATGTCCGACCAGACCAGCTGGTTGGCATCGCCGAACCAGCAGGGGCCCTCGGCCCAGCGGCAATCGGAATAGAGCGTTTCGAGCTTGGCGCTGCCCTGGATCAGGTGCCCGAACTCTTTCTCGTGATGCTGATAGACGCTGGCCATGTGGTCCCCCCGTTTGCGGTGTTCGCAAGATTTCAGTTGTGAAGTTTTCCGGCATCCAATCGGAAGTTTTGGAGCCCGGCAAGGCTACTTGCGTTCATTGCAGGTGAGGCGCAGAGCTTTCCGCCTCAAGGAGAATTCCGATGCCGATCACCGATGCGCTCAACGTCCACCTCAAGGATAAGTCGCTGCTCCGCGCCGCAGCCTTTGTCGGCGGTCGATGGCTCGAGACGGCGGAGAATGGCACGACGTTCGAGGTGACCAACCCCTCGACCGGCGACGTGCTGGCGGTATTGCCGAACTGCGGCGTAGCGGAAGCCAAGCTCGCGATCACCGCCGCCGAGGCCGCTCAGCATGCCTGGGCGAAGAAGACCGGCAAGGCGCGCGCTGCCGTGTTGCGCAAGCTCAACGAACTGATGGTCGAGCATGCCGACGACCTCGCGGCGATCATGACGGCCGAACAGGGCAAGCCACTGCCCGAGGCGAAGGGCGAGGTGCTCTATGGCGCCGCCTATGTCGAGTGGTTCGGCGAAGAAGCCAAGCGGGTCTATGGCGACACCATCCCCGGCCACCAGGAAGACAAGCGGATCATCGTGATCAAGCAGCCGGTGGGGGTGGTGGCAACGATCACCCCATGGAATTTCCCCAACGCCATGCTGGCGCGGAAGGTGGCGCCGGCATTGGCTGCAGGCTGTGCAGTGGTGTCGAAGCCGGCGGCAGAGACGCCGCTTTCAGCCATCGCCATCGGCGTTCTGGCGGAGCGGGCCGGGTTGCCGGCGGGGCTGTTCAACCTGTTGCCGTCGACCCACTCGTCGGATCTCGGCAAGGAGTTCTGTTCGAACGAGGTAGTGAAAAAGCTGAGCTTTACCGGCTCGACCGAGGTCGGCCGGATTCTGATGCGGCAGGGAGCAGACCAGATCAAGCGGCTGAGCCTCGAGCTCGGCGGCAATGCGCCGTTTATCGTGTTCGACGACGCCGATCTCGATGCGGCGGTGGAAGGGGCGATGATCTCGAAGTACCGCAATAACGGGCAGACCTGCGTCTGCGCCAACCGCATCTATGTGCAGGCCGGCGTCTATGATGCGTTCGCGGCCAAACTCACCGCGGCAGTAGAGGAGCTCCGCATCGGCGACGGGTTCGGCGAGGGGGTGACTACCGGACCGCTGATCGACGCGAAGGCGGTTGAAAAGGTGGAACGGCATTTGACCGACGCGTTGCGCAAGGGCGGCCGGTTGCTCACCGGCGGCAAGCGCAAACAGGGGTTGTTCTTCGAGCCGACCATCGTGGCGGACGCGACCGCCGACATGATGCTGGCGCGCGAGGAAACGTTCGGGCCGCTGGCGCCGCTGTTCCGCTTCGAAACGGTGGAGGAGGTGATCCGGCTCGCCAACGCCACCGAATTCGGGCTCGCCTCATATTTCTACGCGCGCGACCTGAGCCGGGTGTTCGAGGTGGCCGAGGCGCTCGACTACGGCATGGTCGGAATCAATACCGGGCTGATCTCCACCGAGGTGGCGCCGTTCGGCGGGGTGAAGCAATCCGGGCATGGGCGCGAGGGATCGAAGTACGGCATCGAGGACTATCTCGATATCAAGTATCTGTGCTTGAGCGTTTGACCGGCCGACTGAAGTAGCCGTGCGCTCGGCGCCCCTCACCCCGGCCCTCTCCCCAGAGGGGCGAGGGGGCGTTGTGGCACCGCCAGTTCAACTCGCGTCCCCTCGCCCCTCCGGGGAGAGGGTTAGGGTGAGGGGCGCCAAGCAAACCACCCTCTCCCAAACTACAGCCTGATCAACCCCGCCGCCGTAGGTCGAAACCCACAGGCCCTGTAAAACCCATCCAGCGTCTCCTCATAATCGACATGCAGCCACTGCGCGCCGCGCTCGCGGGCGGCGTCGGCGACCCGCCGTACCAGTTCCTTCGCAATGCCGCGACGCTGGAATTCAGGGTCGACGGTGGTGTCGAGCAGGAAGGCGTGCACGCCGCCGTCCCAGGCGACGTTGACATAGCCGACCATGCGGTCGCCGGCATAGGCACACGCGTGGGTCAGGCTGCGGGTGAGGATGAAGGCGAGGTCGCCGCCCCAGTCGTCGCCCCAGGCGGCCCGCCAGAACGGCGCCAGTTCCTCCTCGCTCGGAAACGGGTCGAGCCGATAGACGATATCGACCTCAGTTTGCGCCATGCAGGTCCGCTCCGGCGAGGCCTTCGATGATCGGGCAATCGGGCCGGTGATCGCCGTCGCAGGCGTCGGCGAGGGTGGCGAGGGTGTGACGCATTTCGCCTAGCAGGCGGATCTTCTGGTCGAGTTCGGCGATGTGGCTCTCGGTCAGCGCCTTGACGTCGGCGCTCGAACGCTGCGTGTCGCCCCAGAGGCGCAGCAGGTCGCGGATTTCGTCCATCGAGAAGCCGAGGTCGCGGGCGCGGCGGATGAAGCCGAGGCGGTGGATGTCATGATGGCCATAATCGCGATAATTGCTGTCGCGCCGGTCGGCGTTGGGAATAAGGCCGATGGATTCGTAGTGGCGGATCATCTTGGCGGATACGCCGGTGAGCCTGGAGGCCTCGCCGATCTGCATGGGAACACCTGTCTGAACAATGTACTTGACCTTACCATGATGGGAAGGTGCAGAACAGGCCCCAATAGGATTTCGATTGTCGCGTTTGTCCCGGCGCTCAGCCGGTGCGAGACGTTCTATAGGAGCCGAGCATGGATCACGCTGAACACAAGCATTCGCACGGGGCAGGGGGCGCGGTGAGCCGCGACCCGGTCTGCGGCATGACCGTCGATATGGCCAGGACGCCGCACCGCACGACGCATGAGGGCCGCGAGATCGGTTTCTGCAGCGGTGGCTGCAAGGCGAAGTTCGAGGCGGAACCGGCGAAGTATCTTATGGCGACCGATCCGGTCTGCGGCATGCAGGTCGATCGGACGACGGCCCGGCACATGTTGAAGCATGAGGGCACGCGGTACTATTTCTGCAGTGCCGGCTGCCTCGGCAAGTTCGAGGCCGAGCCGCAGAAATACCTCAACGCGCCGAAGGACGACGCCTGCGGCTGCGGCGATGGGCATGACCACGGCGCCGCGGCGAAGGGTGGGCACGATCATGCGGGCCACGACCACAGCCATCATGGTCACTCGCATAGCGCACCGCCGGTCGATCCTTCGACCGTTGCGGCGGGGACCAAGTGGACCTGCCCGATGCATCCGGAGATCGTCACGGACGGGCCGGGCGATTGCCCGATCTGCGGCATGGCGCTCGAGCCGATGGTGGCCTCGCTCGATGATGACCCGAACCCCGAACTCGTCGATTTCACCCGGCGGCTCTGGGTGAGTGCCGGACTGTCGATCCCGATCCTCATCATCTCGATGGGCGGCATGGTCGGCCTGCCGGTGCGCGAATGGATTGGTGAGCCGCTGGCCACCTGGATCGAAATGGCGCTGGCGACCCCGGTGGTGCTGTGGGCAGCCTGGCCGTTCTTCCGGCGCTTCTGGAATTCGCTCCGTAACCGTTCGCCCAATATGTGGACGCTGATCGGGCTGGGAGTCGGGGCGGCCTACCTGTTCTCGGTGGTGGCGGTGCTGTTCCCGCAGTTGTTCCCGATGAGCATGACGCACATGAATGGCGTACCGCCGGTATATTTCGAGGCTGCGGCGGTGATCGTGGCGCTGGTGTTCGTCGGCCAGGTGCTGGAACTCAGGGCACGCGATGCGACCGGCAAGGCGATCCGGGCGCTGCTCAACCTCGCGCCGAAGACGGCGCGCCGGGTCTGGCAGGGCAAGGATATCGAGGTGCCGATCGAGGACGTGCGGGCAGGCGACTGGTTGCGGGTGCGGCCTGGCGAGGCGGTGCCGGTCGATGGCGAAGTGCTCGAGGGCCAGTCGTTCGTCGACGAGTCGATGCTGACCGGCGAGCCGGTGCCGGTGGAAAAGCTCAAGGGTGAGCCGGTGACCGGCGGCACGCTCAATGGCGAAGGCAGCTTCGTCATGCGCGCGACCCGCGTCGGCTCGGAGACCCGGCTCAGCCAGATCGTCGAGCTGGTCGGCAAGGCGCAGCGCAGCCGCGCCCCGATCCAGGCGCTGGCCGACAAGGTGGCGAACTGGTTCGTGCCGCTGGTGGTGGCGATCGCCATCGCCGCCTTTGTCGCATGGATGATCTGGGGCCCCGGCCTCGCCGAGGCGATCGTTGCGGCGATCTCGGTGCTGATCATCGCCTGTCCGTGCGCGCTCGGCCTCGCGACCCCGATCTCGATCATGGTGGCGACCGGACGCGGGGCGCAGGCCGGCGTGCTGGTGAGAGACGCCAAGGCGCTCGAGGGCTTCGCCCGGGTCGACACACTGATCGTCGACAAGACCGGCACGCTGACCGAAGGCAAGCCGACGCTCGACCAGGTGATCCCGATCAAGGGCGTCGACGAAGGCTTCGTGCTGGCAGTTGCCGCAGCGCTGGAAAAGCATTCGGAGCATCCGATCGGCGCGGCCGTGGTGAAAGGCGCGGAGACACGCGGCGCGCGGGTCTACGAAGCCGAGGGCTTCACCTCGCTCACCGGGCGCGGCATCAAGGGGGTGGTCGGCGGCAAGCCGGCGCTGCTCGGCAACCTCAAGCTGTTCAAGGAGCAGGGCATCGCTGTCGACGACAAGCTCGGCGGGCTGCTCGAGCAGCAGGCTGGTTTGGGCAAGACGGCGATCCTCGTTGCCTATGACGGCACCGCGATCGGCGTGGTGACGGTGTCGGACCCGATCAAGGCGGGTGCGAAAGAGGCGATCGCCGCGCTACGCGCCGATGGCGTTGCCGTGGTGATGGCGACGGGTGATACCAAGGGCACGGCGGAAGCGGTAGGGCGCGATCTCGGGCTCAGCGAGGTGCAGGCAGGCATGGCGCCCGAGGACAAGCACGCGCTGATCGAGGCGTTGAAGGCCAAGGGCAAGGCGGTGGCGTTCGCCGGCGACGGGGTCAATGACGCTCCCGCCCTCGCAGCAGCCGATGTCGGCGTGGCGATGGGCACGGGTGCGGACGTTGCGATCGAGAGCGCCGGGATTACGCTCCTGAAGGGTGAACTCGGCGGCATCGTCAAGGCGCGCAGGCTCAGTAAGGCGACGCTCGGCAACATCAAGCTGAACCTGTTGTTCGCCTTCGGCTACAATGCGCTCGGCATCCCGGTGGCGGCAGGCGTGCTCTATCCGCTGACCGGCTGGCTGCTCTCGCCGATGCTCGCCGCAGCGGCCATGGCGCTGAGCTCGGTGAGCGTCATCGCCAATGCGTTGCGGTTGAACTCGGTGAAGCTGTAGGGGCCGCCAAGCCGGTGGCTGTGGACCCCCACCCTTGATCCCTCCCCGCAAAGGGGGAGGGAGATGATGGAACCGCGAGGGTCTCCCTCCCTCTCGCGGGGAGGGGACTGGGGTGGGGGGCAGCCCACACCAGATCTGCAATAGTGCAAACTCACATCGGGGCGGAAACCGTGACGCTGGGGTCGTAACGGTAGGTGGCGCGGGTGGCGGTGGTCTTGCCGGCGGCGGTCGAGGTGCCGAGGATCAGCAGCGGGAGCTTGGTTGCCGGGTCGGCATAGAGGGTGGACGAACTTTCGACGCCGGCCATGGCGAAGTCGTACTTGAAGGCGAGGTAGTCCTTGCCCTCGAAATTCTGGGTGCCGAGGCATTGAGCACCTGCCACCTGGTCGATCATCCCGGCGGCGCCGCTGATGCCGGCCGTCATCTGGGCGGCCATGCTGTCTGGCATTGCTGTCCAGCTGCCGCCCATCTGCATCCAGGCCTTGCCGTCATGCACGGTCATTTCCTGCGTCGTACCACCGACATGGGTGGTGGCGTGGATCGACGCCGGGGGCACGACTTCGGCAGTCATGGTCATGTCGTCGGAAACGAGCTCCATCACATAGGGGCCACCAGTGAGCGAGCCGGTGAGCACCGATTTCAGATCGGCGAGGCAGTCGGCCTGGGCGGGCGCGGTGAAGGTGATGGCGGCGAATGCGGCAAGGGTGGCAATGCGCATGGGAGTCTCTCCATTGGGTGCCAGGAGCCTGCGCGGCCGAGGATGAAGCGGCGATGAACGCCGCTGGGCCGCCGGGTTCAAGAGAACGCCCAACGTCGCATTGACCGCTGACATGTCAGAGAACTAGAAAGCGCCAACGTTTCCGCGGGGCGCACATGGCCAATCTCGACAAGTATCTCACCATCGAAGACCTGATGAAGGCCGCGAAGCGCCGCGTGCCAAAGATGTTCTTCGATTATGCGGACTCCGGTTCGTGGAGCGAGAGCACCTACCGCGACAACACCACCGACTTCGAGAAGATCAAGTTGCGCCAGCGCGTGGCGGTCAATCTCGAGAATCGCAACCTCGCGACGACGATGATGGGGCAGCCCGTGTCGATGCCGGTGGCCATCGCGCCGGTCGGCTCGACCGGCATGCAGTCGGCGGACGGCGAGATCAAGGCGGCTCGCGCAGCGGAGAAATTCGGTATCCCGTTCACCCTCTCGACCATGGCGATCTGCTCGATCGAGGACGTGGCCGAGAACACGTCGAAGCCGTTCTGGTTCCAGCTCTACGTGATGCGCGACAAGCCGTTCATCGAGCGGCTGATCGATCGCGCCAAGGCGGCAAAATGCCCGGTGCTGGTGCTGACCATGGACCTGCAGATTCTCGGCCAGCGCCACAAGGATATCCGCAACGGGCTGAAGGCGCCGCCGCCGATCACCCCGAAATTCCTGTTCGAGATCGCCACCAAGCCGGCCTGGGCCTTCGGCATGCTGGGCACCAAGCGGCGGACTTTCCGCAACATCTCCGGGCACGTCACCGAGGCGGTGGACCTCGCTTCGCTCAGCCAGTGGACGGCGACGCAGTTCGACCTGACGCTGAACTGGAAGGACATTGCCTGGATCAAGAAGCGTTTCGGCGGTCCGGTGATCGTCAAGGGCATCCTCGATGCCGAGGATGCGCGGCTGGCGGTGGAGAATGGCGCCGACGGCATCATCGTTTCCAACCATGGCGGCCGGCAGCTCGACAGCGCGCCTTCGACCATCCGGGTGCTGCCCGAGATCGTCGATGCGGTGGGCAACCGTACCGAAGTGCTGATGGATTCCGGCATTCGCTCGGGCCAGGACGTGCTGAAGGCGCTGGCGCTCGGCGCCAAGGGCACCTTTGTCGGCCGCGCCATGGCCTTCGGGCTGGGCGCCGGCGGCGAGGCAGGGGTCACCCGGGCGCTGCAGATCATCAACAAGGAGATGGACGTCACCATGGCCCTGATGGGCGAGCGCGACGTCAGGAATATCGGGCTCCACAACATCTACTCGAACGACCTGCTCAAGCGGCAGGGGTATTGAGGGCTGCGGTTTGGTACCGCAGCCGCTGTTGGTGCGCCTCCCTCCCCCTTGAGGGGAAGGATTGAGGGAGGGGGTGGTGCAGTCGGCACCGAGGTTCCCTAACCGCCCCCACCCCCCGCCCCTCCCCGCGAGGCTACGACATGCACACATCGTTGTTGAAGAGAGGGTTTCGGTCTGATTCCCTGGCCTTTGCATAGGAGGGCGGGATGGAGTTGGGACTGGGCCATTTCGGGGATTCGCGCCTCGAAAAAGGGGGATC
>NZ_DASZAW010000067.1:0-107510 GCF_035944845.1 Devosia sp.
TCTCTGGGGACGGCCGGGGTGTTACCTGAACTGTGAGACGAATGGGTGACAGAGGTCACATTCGTTTGGGTCGGTAACACCCGTTGGAGCGATCTACCCATTTACCAATAAGCCCGGTTTGGAGAGTGGTGCGAATAGCGAAGTGCATGTTCGTCTCCTTCCGGCGGCCGATGGCCTGGGTGATTCCAATGCCGGCGAGACTAGCGCGTCGCCCGCAGCTTTTGTGTGGCGAAGCTGAGTCCGCCATCAGGTCCTTGTACGGCGTCGACAGCCTCAGGTCTATCCGGCTTTCGTCGACGCTGGCGCAAAGATAGGTGAGCCCCGGCGGTTTCGCCAGCCCCGCGCGTTCCAAATCGCTAGCATGAAAGTGAAATTTCCTGCCCGGCGGAATCGGTTGGGTGGAACAGGACGCAGTGCGCCTGACGATCGTGCCCTGGGCCCACCCACGGGGTCATTCCCGCGAAAGCGGAACCTCTGGCGCGCCATCGCAAAAGGGAGATCCGCTTTCGCGGGGATGACACGGCGGGTGCTGCAGTCCGTCGGTAGAACTCTACAGGGTCGCGAGCAAGGCCACCCCGCGCGGCGACAGCCGGTAGCCGACTTCGAGGCTGATGGTCAGGCCCAGTGCCTTGAGCTTGCGGATGTTGAGCTTGAAGTCGGCGCGCTCGAGCCCAGCGCTCTCTGCCAGCGTCGTCGAGACCACGCCGGGATGCGCGGCGATCAACTGCAGCGCCCCCTTCGTCCATGGCGCCGGCGCCGCCTTGTCGAGCTTGTGCAGTTTCGCCGCCAGCGTCTTCAGCTCAGCGGCGTCGGGCACCGCCTCGCGCAGCATGTTGCGTGGGTCGGGGCCGGCCGGATGGAGGCGGATGCGGTAGCAGGTGCCCTGCTGCGCGTCGAACATGGCGATGACGCCGTCGCGGTTCTTGTAGCCGGCGGCGCGCGCCTCCTCCTCGGTCACCTCGCTTGCCGCGATCGCTTCGACCGAATCGATGCCGACCATGCCCAGCTGCGTTCGCACCGTGCCGCCCGGCTTCACCGTCGGCTTCTTCCAGCGCCGGAAGGCCAGTGTGCACTGGCCGGAAAAGATCGCTTCGAGGTCTTTCGTGCGGAACAGCATGGGAGCGAACTCTACCCGGAGTTTCGCCTGAAGCAACGGTTGCTACCAAAGTATGCCAACCGGATCAGGCCCCGGGGCTTCCTGCCTTGAAATCGATTGCATAACATGTTGAGCTATGCCTGAGCGGATCCTGGGGAGCATAACCGCTCACCCAAAATGCCTCGCCAGTAGGCACCATCCGTTCGAGGGAGAACATCGTTGGCCGATACGGAGACGCGCGACAACAAGCGCGCCAAGGCGCGCCAGCCACGTCGCGTCGCCGGTAAGCCCGGCGGCAAGCCGACCCTGCGCACCATTGCCGAAATGACGGGGCTCGCCATCACCACGATTTCGCGCGCCCTCAACAACGCGCCCGAACTGTCGGAAGAAACGCGCGTGCGGGTGCAGAAGATCGCCGCCGAAGTCGGCTACGTGCCCGACCGCACGGCGCTCCGGCTGAAGACCGGCCGTACGCACGTGGTCAGCCTGATTCTCGATCCGCACGACGAAATCCTCGGTTTCGGCCAGTCCATGGTCTCGGGCCTGACCGAGGCTTTGCGCGGCACGCCCTACCACCTGGTCATCACCCCGATGTTCACCGGCGGGGCGCCGATCGATCCGATCCGCTACATCCTGCGCAACAAGGCGGCCGACGGGGTGATCTTCTCGCGCACCCAGCCCGACGACGACAGGGTGAAGCTGCTGATGGAGGAGAACTTCCCCTTCGTCTCGCATGGCCGCACCGCCTTCCCCTCGGCCCACCCCTATGTCGACTATGACAACTATGCCTTCGCCCACCATGCGGTGATGCGTTTGAAGGCCAAGGGCTGCCGCAAGGTGACGATCATCCTGCCGCCCGACCGTTTCAGCTTCGGCCACCACCTGCGCGACGGCTTCATGGCCGCGATCGAGGAGACCGGCCTTGCCTACGAGATTCTGGCGCGCGCCAGCCTCGACAACAGCGCCGACGAAATTCGCCTCGCCACCATGCGGCGTATCGCTGAGCCGGACGCGCCCGACGGCTTCATCTGCACCGGCGACGCGGCCGGGCTGTCGATCATGGCCGGGATCACCGACGCCGGCTTCGAGATCGGCAAGGATGTGCAGATGGTGGTGAAGCAGACCTCCGGCATCTTCAGCCAGGTGCGGCCCAAGGTCGACGCCATTTTCGAAGATACGGCGCTGGCCGGCAAACAGATGGGCGAACTGCTGCTCCGCCGCATCAACGGCGAGCCCGCCGAGCAGTTGCAGATCCTGCACGAGCCGAAGGTGTGGTTTTAGCTTGTGGCGCGTGCGAGCGTGGGGCCCCCCCACCCAGCTTCGCTACGGGCCATCGGCCCTAGCTGCGCTACCCTCCCCACAAGGCGGAGGGAGACGCTTGAACCGAGAACGTGCAGCTATCGCCTCCCTCCCCCTTGTGGGGAGGGCAGCAAAGCTTGTGAGCGAAGCGAACTAGCGGCGCTGGGTGGGGGGGGTGGCCCCACGCTGAGCAAGTTGACGCCTATCGCCCGCCCTCGATCTTCCGGTACCGCTGGTTCACCCCGCCCTTGCCGTAGGGATAGTCGGCAACCTCGGGGGCGCTGGCGTCGGTCAGCTGTTGCGTGTGTTCGGCATCGAGTTTCAGACCGGCCGCCGCCACATTGTCGGCCAGCTGTTCGCGGGTGCGGGCGCCGAGGATCACCGAAGTGACGGCCGGCCGGTCGGCGAGCCAGGCCAGCGCCACCTGCGCCATCGAGACCCCAAGCGCCTTGGCCACCGTTTCGACCGCCGCGATGACCTTCCAGGTCCGTTCCTGCTCGTTGCGCGGACCGTAGGATTCCTGCCCGCGGTTGGGGTTCTCACCCAACCGGGTCGACCCGGTCGGCAACTGGTCGCGCTTATACTTGCCGGTGAGCCAGCCACCGCCAAGCGGTGACCACGGCAACAGCCCGATATTGGCATCGAGCGCTGCCGGCACGATCTCGTGCTCGATATCGCGGACGAGCAGATTGTAGTGCGGCTGCAGCGTGATCGGCGGCGCAAGGCCGCCGGCCCTCGCAATCCACGACGCCTTGGTCAGCTGCCAGCCGATGAAGTTGGAAAAACCATAATAGCCGATCTTGCCGTTGCGGATCGCATCGTCGAGGAAGCGCAGCGTCTCCTCGAGCGGGGTCAGCGCGTCGAAGGCGTGCATCTGGTAGAGGTCGATATGCTCGACTCCGAGCCGGCTCAGCGAGGCGTCGAGGGCCTGGTTGAGGTGGCGGCGCGACAGCCCCAGGTCGTTCGGCCCGTTGCCCATCGGGAAGCGCGCCTTCGTGGTGATCAGCACCTGTTTGGCCGCCTCCGGCCGGGCCTTCAGCCAGCGCCCGACGATCTGTTCCGAGGTGCCGGCCGAATAGACGTCGGCGGTGTCGAGGAAATTGCCGCCCGCCGCTACATAGTCGTCCATCAACTGGAACGACGTCGCCTCATCCGCCTCGGCCCCGAATGTCATGGTGCCCAGCGTCTGGGTGGAGACGATGGCGCCGCTATTGCCGAGCTTGCGATACTGCATGATTTCCCTCGATCGATTGAATCGCTTCAAGAGAGGTCATAAGCGCTACGGGTGTCATGGTCGAGTAGAACTATTTGATGAAGCGGGATGGTGCTGGCTGAGGCAGACGGCCCCCTCCCGGCCTCCCCCATGAAGGGGGAGGTGAAGAGTCGAAGCTCTGTCTACGATCGTGCCAAGTGAACCAGCGGGGCACCTCCCCCTTCATGGGGGAGGATGGGAGGGGGCCGTCTCTATCAGTCGACTACCCCTCGATCTCCTCGCGCAGCGCTTCGAGTTCCAACCACTCGTCCTCGGCCTTGCCGAGCGCTGCCTGGGCCTTTTCCAGCGCCTTGCCGGTCTCGGTGAACGTCTTGGGATCACGGGAATATAGGCTGCCATCGGCCAACGTCGCATTCAGCTTGGCGATTTCGGCTTCGAGCTTCGCGATCTCCTTGGGCAGCGTTTCGAGCGCGTGCTTCTGTTTGAAGCTGAGCTTCTGCTTTGCCGGATGCGAAGTGGTCTGCGGCAAAGCTGCCTGCCGCCCACCCTTCGGTTTGGCTGCCGCAACCGGCGCGGTGACGCCATAGCCGCGCTGGCTCACCATATCGGAATAGCCGCCCGGATACTCGGTCCACTGCCCGCCACCATCCGACACCACCACTGAAGTCGCGACCCGGTCGAGGAAATCGCGGTCATGGCTGACGACGATCACCGTACCCGGGTAGTCGGCCAGCATTTCCTGCAGCAGGTCGAGCGTCTCGAGGTCGAGGTCGTTGGTCGGCTCGTCCAGCACCAGCACGTTCGAGGGCAGCGACAAGACGCGCGCCAGCACCAGCCGGCCGCGCTCGCCGCCCGACAGCTTGCTCACCGCGGTACCGGCCTGCTCGGGGCCGAACAGGAAGTCCTTGAGGTAACCCATAAAGTGCTTGGGCTGGCCGTTGATAACAAGCGTATCCGAGCCGCCTCCGGTCACCGCTTCCTTGAGCGTCATGTCGGCGCTCAGCGTGGCGCGGCGCTGGTCGAGGCTGGCGAGTTCGAGATTGGCGCCGAGCCGCACTGTGCCGCTGTCGGGCGGCAACTCGCCGGTCAGCAGCTTGATCAGGGTGGTCTTGCCTGCGCCATTGGCGCCGATAATACCGAGCCGGTCGCCGCGGATCACCCGGGTGGTGAAATCCTTGACGACGACCCGCTCGCCATAGGCCTTGGAGATCTCCTTGGCTTCCATCACCAGCTTGCCCGAGGTCTCGCCCTCGGCCACAGAAATCTTCACCTCGCCGACGTTGCGCTTCAGGTCGCGCCGTTCCTGGCGCAGCGCAAACAGCCCGTCGAGCCGGCGCACGTTGCGCTTGCGCCTGGCGGTGACGCCATAGGTCAGCCAGTGCTCCTCGCGGACGATCTGCCGGTCGAGCTTGTGGCGGGCGGTTTCCTCTTCCTCCAGCACCTGGTCGCGCCATTCCTCGAAGCTGCCGAACCCCTTGTCGAGCCGGCGGGTCACGCCACGGTCGAGCCAGACGGTCGAGCGGGTTAGGTCGGCGAGGAAGCGCCGGTCGTGGCTGATGATCACCAGCGCCGAGCGGATGGTGGAGAGCTCGTTCTCCAGCCACTCGATGGCCGGCAGGTCGAGATGGTTGGTGGGCTCGTCGAGGAGGATGATATCGGGCTCGGGCGCCAGCACCCGTGCCAGCGCGGCGCGACGGGCTTCGCCGCCGGAGAGCCGCTGCGGCTCCTCGCTGCCGGTGAGGCCGAGTGCGTTGCAGAGGTAGGTGGCCCGATAGTGATCGTCGCCGGCCTGCATGCCGGCTTCGACATAGGCCAGAACGTTCGGATAGCCCGAGAGGTCCGGCTCCTGCGGCAGGTAACGGATGGTGGCGCCCGGTTGCAGGAAGCGGCGGCCGCCATCCGGTTCGATCTCACCGGCGGCGATCTTCAGCAGTGTCGATTTGCCCGAGCCGTTGCGGCCGACCAGCGCCACCTTCTCACCCGGCAGCAGGGACAGCTCCGCCCCTTCGAGCAGTTCGCTCGAACCCAGGCGCAGACGGATTTGCTGCAGGAAAAGTATGGGCGCGGCGGCCATCGGCTGGTCCAGTTCAGTGAGTTCGGGGGCATAGAGCACGCGGGCGCCGCGAGATCAACGCGACGGCGCCGTGCCGCAAAATGAGCATGCATGAACCAGGGCTGAAATCGGGAGTCACAAGCCGTTCAAGCTCGGCTTGGCAAAAGCGCCGGGCCTCGGGCTACGGGGCATGCCGGGCAGGTGACCGAGGGCCAGAGCGAGATCAGGAAAAGTTGTGAGACTTTTCCGGTCCGATCTCGCGCCAAGTGAGGGCTGGGAGCTGGAGTGCGATTCAAAGAAACGCAATCCTGCTCGAGGCAACTTGGGCCCTTCGCTGCCTGCCGGCAACCCCAGAGAGAGACTGGGTTCCGCCGCACGATCAACGCCCTCGGGTCGGGCGCGTGTGGCGAAAGGGCGGATGCCGGACGGTTGGAGTCGGTCCGGCATCCGCCGCTAGGGACTCATCTTCCCGGTCCCACTCGGTCAGTACCAACCACGGAGTCATTCCCGCGAAAGCGGGAACCTCTGTTTTGGTACTGCAGGCGAGATCGCAAACGGAGGTCCCAGCTTTCGCGGGGATGACCCGGTGACGGTCGCGGGCAAATGTGCCTGAAATCAGTGCGCCGCTTCCCGGATCAGCACCGGCTCCATGTCTTCGAACTTGAGGCCCAGCCGATCGCGCAGCGATTTCCGCTTCGAAGCGAGGTCCGCAATGGTGTAGCTCTCGAGCACGTTGAAGAACGCCCCCAGCGCTTCGCGCAGCGCCGCATTGACGTCGCAGCTGTCGGCCAGCGGGCACGTCACGTCGCCATCCTCGAAGCACTCGGCCATCGAAAAGCTCTCTTCGGTGAGGCGCACCGTGTCGAGCAGGGTGATCTCGTCGGCCGGCCGGCCGAGCTTGATGCCGCCGCGGCGGCCGCGCACCGTCTCGATCAGGCCGTTCTCGACCAAGGGCTTGATCAGCTTGAACAGGAACAGTTCCGAAATCGCGTGCGCCTTGGCGATGTCGGCGACCCGGCTGAGGCCGGGTGCATTGACCGCACAATAGATCAGCGTGCGGATGGCGTAGTTGGACTGGCGAGTCAGCCTCATCGAATCTCCGATTCGGCGCATCGCGCCGACTTCTTGCTGCTTCCCCCACGGAATCCCTTACGGAATTCCGGCTGGATGGGGTTTCGAACTGCCTCACAGTTTATAACGGTTCTAAACTTAGTCAACAAAACATGACGCCTGAGTTCAGGATTGTGCGGGCAGGGGAGATCGGCCTGCCCGCACAGTTGCGTCACTTGTCGAGATAGGGCCGGTGCAGCGCCAGGTCGGCCTCGCCCAGGCGGTCCTGTGCGGTGAAGCTCTGGTGCCAGTAGGGGTAGGGCAGGTTCGGCTGGCTGACCGCGTCGAGCTTTGCCACGTCCTCGGCGGTGAGTTTCAGCTCGGTCGACTTCAGATTGTCCTCGAACTGCGCGGTGCTGCGCCCGCCGATGATCACCGAGGCCACCAGCGGCCGCTGCAGCAGCCAGGCCAGCGACACCTGCGCGCCGGAAACGCCGTGCGCTGCTGCTACCTCGTTGATCACGTCGACAATGTCCCAGAGCCGGCCCGCGTCGTAGATCGGCGGCTCCCGGAAGCCGGTGACCTGCCGCCCGCTCTCCGGCTTGGAGTTGCGGGTGTACTTGCCCGACAGCCAACCGCCGGCGAGCGGCGACCAGACGAGGATGCCGACGCCCTGGTCGAGCCCGAGCGGCACCAGTTCGAACTCGGCCTCGCGCGAATAGAGCGTGTAGTGGATCTGCTGGGCGACGAAGCGCTGCTGGTGCGCCGCATCGGCGATGGAGAGCGCCTTCATCAGGTGCCAGGCCGAAAAGTTCGACGAGGCGGCGTAGCGGATCTTGCCCTGCTTCACCAGCGTATCGAGCGCCTCGACGGTCTCCTCGAGCGGCGTCTGCCCGTCCCACTCATGCACGTGATAGATGTCGATGACATCGGTTTTCAGCCGCCGCAGCGAATTCTCGCATTCGCGGATGATGTGCCAGCGGCTGAGGCCGCGGTCGTTCGGACCCTGGCCGGTTGGAAAGCGCACCTTGGATGAGATCAGCAGCCGGTCGCGCCGTCCACCGACCAGCGCTTCGCCGATCATGCTTTCGGACTTGCCGGCGTTGTAGACATTGGCGGTATCGATCAGGTTGATCCCGTGATCGAGGCACAGGTCGACCTGGCGTTGCGCATCCTTGAGCTCGGTCTCACCCCATGAGCCGTCATTGCCGAACGTCACCGTGCCGATCGACAGCGACGAGACCTTGAGGCCGGAACGGCCGAGCAATCGATAATCCATCATAACCCTCCACGAAATGCCGGCGCGGAACGTAAAGCGCTTTCAGGAAAAGTTGCAGACCTTTCCTTTTCGAGAACGCGATAAATGAGAGGCAGACCAGCGCCATGACAATGGGGAGTGCCCAGAGGCACGATCGCCTCGAGCCGCCCCGTCCGGCTTCCGCGCCGGCATCCGAGTTAACAAACTGCTACGCCCGCCGTCAGGCAACCGTCAGCGCCACCGCTCTAGTCTACGGTTCGGAGGTGGTGGAGGTGGTCGCATTTATCGTGCAGTTGCCAAGAGGCGACATTCGGCGCTTCGGCATGTTCAGCAGCATCGTGGTGCAGTCCGAGGAGGTCCCAAGCATCGTCAGCATGCATCCCGGCTACGCCGTGCGGCTCATGCAGTCCGACGTTCAGATGGCTGCCGTCATGGGGCAGATGTTCCCGGCCTGGCGGATCGAACGATTGGCGGAGCTTGCGCACCGCCCGCCATCAGGTCGGCCAATGCTGCTGCACCTGCCCGTCCTCGCTCTCCAGGAAGACCCGGTTGTTGCCCCTGGTCCTGCGAGCCATGTCGACCGCGGCGCGAACCGCCCGATCCAGGGTTGAGTGGTTGGCAAGAATCGTGGGGCCGACACTCAGGGTCCAGCGACCTTGACTGGGGGAGACGAGAAATCGGAGGGGCTGCATCATGCGGCGGTCCTCTGCTGCGAGGAGTCCAGCGTGCGAGACGCAGCGTTATCGGCCCGTTAACCCTGCCACCACCCTAAGGGCTCAGGTGACGACAGTAATTTTGTCGCTGGCGCGAGTGACGCCGGTATAGAGCCAGCGTTGCCGGTCCTCACGGAAGACGTAGCTTTCGTCGAACAGGTAGACATTGTCCCACTGGCTGCCCTGCGCCTTATGCACGGTGAGGCAGTAGCCGAAGGTGAACTCGTCGTATTGGCGGCGCTCCGGCCAGCTGAGCTGGTCCTCTTCGCCCGAAAAGAACGCCGCGTGCGTCACCACCTTGGCCTGCGTCGCCTTGGCCCCGGTAACCTCGTCAGGGTCGAGCGTCATCGAGTAGCGGGCATTGGAACGCTTCTTCACGTCCGCCGCGGTCCAGATCTGGCCGTTGAGCAGCTTCTTGATCGGGTTGTTGCGCAGGCAGACCAGGCGATCGCCCGACACCGGCTCGTGCCGCGGCAACTCCTTGATCTCGCGGATCCGGTCATTATAGGCGACGCGCGTCTTGTTGCGGCCAGCCAGCACCTGGTCGGCCTCCATCACCGCGTCGCGGTCGACGTCGGAGCGCGGGATGACGAGACTCTCGCCATAGCGGCCATGCTCGAGATAGCCGCCCTCGCGGATCTCCATCGACATGCGGATGATCGGGTTGTCCGCCGCCTGCCGGTGGATTTCGGTCAGCATGTAGTCGGGCTCGTCCGCGGTAAAGAAGCCGGCGCCCTGCACCGGCGGCAGCTGGAACGGATCGCCCAGCACCAGCACCTTGGTGCCGAAGCTCAAAAGGTCGCGGCCGAGCTGCTCGTCGACCATCGAGACTTCGTCGATAACGATCAGGTCGGCGGTCAGCGCTTCGCTTTCCGGGTCGAGCGCGAACTTCGGTTCGCCATCTTTCTCCGAGACCAGCGCGTAAATCAGCGAGTGGATGGTCGAAGCGCCGCGGGCCCCGTATTTGCGCATCACCATCGCCGCCTTGCCGGTGAAGGCGGCATACTTCACCGACTTCACCCCCTGGGCGAGGTGGCGGGCCAGCGTCGATTTGCCGGTGCCGGCCCAGCCGAACAGGCGGAACACCTGTTTGGCGTCCTTGTCCTTCAGCCAGCGCGACACGGCCTGCAGCGCTTCATCCTGTTGCGGCGACCACTCCATCAGGCGATGCGCACCGTGACGCTTCCGATGCCGGCGATCGAGCCCTCGAGCAGGTCGCCCTTCACCACGGCGGAAACCCCTGCCGGCGTGCCGGTGAAAATCAGGTCGCCCGGAAACAGTTCGAAATATTTCGACAGTTCGGCGATCACATGCGGCAGGTCCCAGGTCATGTCGGCGATATCGGCCGACTGCCGGGTCTCGCCATTGACGCGCAATTCGATGATGCCCTTCAGCGGCGTGGGAACTCCCGCGGCGGGGACCAAGGTGCCGATCGGCGCCGAATGATCGAATCCCTTTGCCACTTCCCAGGGCTTGGCGCCCTTCTTGGCCCAGGCCTGGAGGTCACGACGGGTGAGGTCGATGCCGACTGCATAGCCCCAGACATGGCGCATCGCGTCGGCGACGGCGATGTTCTTGCCGCCGCTGCCGATAGCCGCGACCAGTTCGATCTCGTGGTGGTGGTTCTGCGTTTCCGACGGATAGGGCGAATCGGCGCCGTTGGTCACCAGCGCATCGGCGGGTTTGGCAAAGAAGAACGGCGGCTCGGCATTGGGATCATGCCCCATCTCGCGTGCATGCTCGGCATAGTTGCGGCCCACGCAATAGATGCGGCGAACCGGGAACAGGCCTCCACCCGCTACAGGGACGGCAGGCTGCGGCGGCGGCGCGATAACGTAATCTGACATCATGGTTCCATGCTCTGAGGCGCGCCACCCTAATCGAATCGGTGCTGGGACAAAATGAGAACTTTGCCATTCGGCAAGTTCCCTGGGGGCGGCCGCTGCACCGTTTGGGGTGCTTGACTTGGCCGTTGGGTCGGGCTCGGGTTGGTGGAGCCTGAGGGAGCACGCCGTGACCGCCATCGACCCGTTCGACATTCCCAACCTGGTGCCGGACTTCGAGGCCGTAAAGAATGGCAATCTCGCCGCCAGCGCCCGCACCCGCGCGACGCTCAAAAGCCGGCTTGACCTACACTATGGCGATGGTCCCCGGCAGCGGCTCGACCTGTTCTTTCCCGAAAACGCCACCGGGCCGTTGCCCATCCACATGTTCATCCATGGCGGCTACTGGTTCTTGAACGACAAGGAGATGTTCGCCTTTCCGGCCGAGACCATCACCCGAAGCGGCGCCATCGCGGCGATCGTCGAATACACGCTGATCCCCAATGCGCGCCTGGCGCAACTGGTCGACGAGGTGCGTCAGGCGGCGCGCTGGCTGGTGGCCAATGCGGCAAGTTTCGGCGGCGACCCCGCGGCCTTCTCGGCGTCGGGGCATTCGGCTGGCGGGCACCTCGCGAGCTATCTCGCGGCCCGCGCCCCGCACGAAGCGCATGCGCCCGGGATTCCGGTGAAGTCGCTGTTCCTGGTCTCGGGGCTCTATGATTTGCGGCCGATCACCACGAGCTACCTGCAGCCCGAGTTGTCGCTGACCGACGAGGAGGTGGCGAACTTTTCGCCGCTCGGCGCCGAACAGCTTGCCGGCCCGGATGTCATGGTAGCCATCGGCCACAACGAGACCGAACCGTTCCACCTGCAGGCGCAGGACCTCTGCTTTGCCGCCGAGCAGCGCGGCCTTCATTACGAGCGGATCACGCTGCCCGACCTCGACCACATGACCATCGTCCGCGACCTCGGCCGGCCGGAGAGCCGCATGGGCGGGCTGCTGGCAGAGACGATTGCGGCATCGAGAGGGTAGCGTTTCGAAAATGCGACCGATGGGCCGGTGCGGGAAGAGTACCCCCACCCCTGTCCCCTCCCCGCAAGGGGGAGGGAGACGCCAACTCGGACGTCAGTGTTTTGGTCTCCTCCCCCCTTGCGGGGGAGGGACAGGGTGGGGGGTATCTTCCCGCACGGAACCATCCCCCTCGGGGCTTCGCTAAACCTCGATATCGAACACGAGCAACCCTTTGACCCCGCCCTCGAGCGCTGCCACCAGCCGCGCCCCGGCCTCCTTGTGCTTGCCGTCCACCAGGTACGCGTCACGCGCCGCCGCATCCGGAAAGTCCATGGTGAAACCATCCACAAACCCCTGGTGCAGGCCCTCCGGCGAGAGGTTCGGCCCGTAGCTCATCTGGTCGATCTTGAGATGCACGCCGAGCGCAGCGAGCTGCTCGTAGATGGACTGCTTCTCCTTGTCGGAAACGTCGGAGCGGAACTTCAGGAACACGCAGTGCCGGATGGTCATCAGTAGGTCGTCCGGCCGCCCGAGAGATCGAATACCGAGGCGGTGGTGAAGCTGTTCTCTTTGCTCACCAGCCACGCCACCATATTGGCCAGTTCATCCACCTCGAGGAAGCGCCCGCGCGGAATGCGGCTCAGCATGTACTCGATGAACTCCTTGGTGACTTCCTTGAGGATGGCGGTATTGGCCACCGCCGGTGTAATGGCGTTGACCGCGATATCGTATTTGGCGACTTCCTTGCCGAGCGCCTTCACCAGCCCGAGCACGCCGGATTTCGACGCCGCATAGGCGGCGGCATTGGGGTTGCCCTCCTTGCCGGCCACCGACGAGATGTTGACGATGCGGCCATAGTTGCGCGCCTTCATCGACGGGATCACCACCCGGTTGACGTAGAACGTGCCGTTGAGGTTGATCTCGATGACGCGCCGCCATTCATCGAGCCCATACTCGTCGAGCGGTGCGTTCTTGCCGGCAATCCCCGCCGAGTTGAGCAGGATCGACACCGGCCCGATCGCTTTCTCCACTGCGGCATGGGCAGCGGCGAGTCCATCATAGTCGGTGATGTCGACGGTCTGGCTCGACGCGCCGTCGCCAAGCAGCCCGACTGCCACCTTGAGGGCCTCGGCATCGCGGTCCCACAGGCTGACCATGGCGCCCGAGGCGATGAAGCGCTTGGCGCAGGCCAGCCCGAAGCCCGAGGCGCCGCCGGTGATCACCGCCACCTGGCCGTTGAGATCGATCTGATTCACTTCTGTTCCCTCGCTGCCGGTTTTTCCGGCTGTTTCCTCAACACCACGGCTAACATGTTAGTTGGAGCGAAGCCAGTCGCCGTGCGGGTGTCGGCCTTGTGACGATCAAGGTGATTGCCGGGCAAGCCGCTGTCGTGTGAGGATTATTCAGGGCCGGTAGCACGAGAGCAGGGGGCTGCGCTCGGCCGGCCGCTGCGAGGCATGACGCGCCATGGCCTATAAACCCTTCGATGCCGATGCGCTGATCGATGCTGCAGCGCCACTGCTGCAGCTGCGCATTGCGCCCGAGCATCGCGCCGGCATCAAGCTCAACCTGAAGACCGCCTCAAAGATGGCGGCCGTGGTCGAACAGATCAGGCTCGACGACGACGCCGAGCCGGCGCCGGTCTACCGCGCATGAAGGCGAGCGCCGACGCCACCGAGATCGTCGAGGCGGTCAAATCCGGCCAGGTCACGGCGCGCGCCGTCACCGAGGCGGCGCTCGCGCGCATCGAACGGCACAACCCGATGCTCGGCGCCTTCACCGACGTGACGGCGGAACGGGCGCTGGAGCAGGCCGAGCTGGTCGACAGCAAGATCAGGAACGCCATGGACCCCGGCCCGCTGGCGGGCGTGCCGTTCGCGGCCAAGAACCTCTACGATATCAAAGGCATCCCGACCCGCGCCGGCTCGAAGATCAACCGCGACAACCCGCCGGCGGCGCGCGACGCGACGCTGGTGAGCCGGATGGAAGCGGCTGGCGCGGTGCTGCTCGGCGGCCTCAACATGGACGAGTACGCCTACGGCTTTACCGGCGAGAACGCTCATGACGGCCCGTCACGCAACCCGCACGGGCTCGACCGGATGACCGGCGGTTCTTCCGCCGGGCCCGCTGCCGCGGTGGCCGGCGGGCTGGTGCCGCTGAGCCTCGGCTCCGACACCAATGGCTCGATCCGCGTGCCGGCCTCGTTCTGCGGCTTGTTCGGCCTGAAGCCGACTTATGGCCGGCTAAGTCGAGCTCACAGCTTTCCCTTTGTTTCGAGCCTCGATCATCTCGGGCCGCTCGCCCGGTCCACCCGTGATCTGGCTTTGGCCTATGATGCGATGCAGGGTTTTGACGAGGCCGATCCGGCCCAGACCAAGCGGGTCAACGAGCTGACCTTCGCGCGGCTGAAGCATCCTATCCCCGGGCTGCGCATCGCCGTCGCCGGCGACTATTTCCTCGGCGCGCCCGAAGTGCAGGCAGAGGTGCAGAAGGTGGCCAAGGCGCTCGAGGTGACCAAGACCGTCACCCTGCCCGACGCACAGGCGGCCCGTGCCGCCGCCTTTCTCATCACCATGGCCGAGGGAGCGACGTTGCATCTCGAGCGGCTACGGGAGCGGCCCGACGATTTCGATCCCGAAGTGCGCGACCGCCTGCTCGCCGGGACCATGCTGCCTGCTGTCTGGGTGGAGCGGGCGCAGAAGCTGCGCCGGGTGTTTCGCGACCGCGTGTTGAAGCTGTTCGACGGCGTCGATGCCATCCTCGCCCCGGCAACGCCGATGAAGGCGCCGCTGCTCGGCCAGAAGACCGCGATGTTCGGTGGCGTCGAGCTGCCGGTCCGCCCAAATCTCGGCATCTTCACCCAGCCGATCTCGTTCATCGGCTTGCCGGTGGTGACGGTGCCGATGTGGCAGGACGGCGAGGACCTGCCAATCGGCGTCCAGGTGATCGCCGCGCCGTGGCGCGAGGACGTGTGCTTGCGGATCGCCCACCAGCTGGAAACGGCGGGCGTGTGCAAGGCCCCGGTGGCGCAGGGGTTTGCGGACTGACGAAGCCGGATCGACGCCGGCGCGGGCGGCCCCCCAACCCTGTCCCCTCCCCGCAAGGGGGAGGGAGACGTCAACCTCGATACCAGTGGGAGGGTCTCCCTCCCCATTCTTAGGGGGAGGGGGCAGGGGTGGGGGTCAGCCCGCGCCGGCCTATCGGTTCTGCCCGGCCCTTAAGCCGTCCAGCCGCCGTCGATGATCTGCACCTGGCCCGTCGTATACGTGGCCCCTGCCAGATACACTGCGAGGTCGGCGACCTCTTCCGGCTGGCCGATGCGGCCGATCGGCTGGCGGGCGATGAAGGCTTTCTTCGCCGCTTCGAAATCGCCGGTGGCGTGCCAGCGCTCGTGCAGCGACGGTGATTCCACCGTGCCCGGGCAGATGGCGTTCACCCGGATGCCCTTGTCGGTATAGTCGGCGGCCATCGACTTGGTGAGCCCGACCACGGCGGCCTTCGAAATGGTGTAGGCGGCGCGGTTCGGCACCGCGGTCACCGACGAGGCGACGGTCGCCATGTTGATGATGCAGCCGTCCTTGCGCTCCAGCATCTGCGGCAGCACCGCCTTGATGGCGCGGATCTGCGCCCAGACGTTGAGATCGAAGGCGAACTCCAGGTCCTTGTCGGGCATCTCGAGCACGGTGCCCGACTGCACCACGCCGGCGCAGTTGAACAGGATGTCGATGCGGCCGATCTCGGCCACCGCCTTGTTCACTTCCTCGGTGCTCAAGACGTTGAGCACCCGGGTGGTGACGCCGGGGGTACCGTCGAGCTCTTTCAGCTTTGCCGCATTGATGTCGGTGGCGATCACCTTGGCGCCGGCCTTGACGAAGGCATGCACCGAGGCAAGGCCGATGCCCTGTGCCGCGGCGGTGATGAGAACGATCTTGCCGCTGATATCGGCCATGGGGTTGCTCCTGTGCTTACTTGACCGCGCGTTCGAGCGCGGCGGTGACCCATTTGTTGAGACTGACGCCTTCGCGGCTGGCCGCGGTCGAGACGGCCTTGTGCAAAGCCGGTTCGGCGCGCACGACGAACTGGCCGGAGAATGGCTTCTCCGGCTCTTCGCCGCGCGACCGGCAGAATTCGAGATAGTCTTCGACGGACTCGGCGAGCGCTTGTTTCAGCTCCGCCGCCGAGCTGCCCTGGAAAGTGATGACGTCGCGCAAGTTGATGACTTCGCCGTGGAACAGCTCGGCGTTCTCGTCGAGATAGAGTGACGCTGCGTAACCGTCATAGTGCATCGAGACCGAAGGGCTCATTCGCCGCCCCACTCACCGGTGTCATCCCAGCGAAAGCTGGGACCCATGCCGCCACCTGCGCCAGCCGCGAGTTGGGTCCCTGCTTTCGCAGGGATGACATCGTGGTTGGGAGACGTAGAGGCCATGCCCTGACACCTACAAGTGGATCGAATGCGAGCCTTCGACGGTCATCCGTTCGATGGCGTCGAAATCCCAGGCGATGCCCAGCCCCGGCTTCGACGAGGGGATGGCCTTACCATCCCGGATGGTCATCCGTTCAGTCGTCAATTGGTCTAGCTGCGGGATGTATTCGACCCACCGGCCATTGGGGATGGCGGCGCACAAGCCCACATGCAGTTCCATCAGGAAGTGCGGGCACACCGCGATGTTGAACGCCTCCGCCATGTGCGCGACCTTCAGCCATGGGGTGATGCCGCCGACCCGGCCGACATCGACCTGGATGATCGAGCAGGCATGGCGCTCGAGATACTCGCGGAAATGCATCGCCGAATAGAGGCTCTCGCCGATGGCGATGGGGATCGAGGTGTGCTCGACGAGCCGGGTATGGCCGGAAATATCCTCGGCGGTCAGCGGCTCCTCGAACCAGCCGATATCGAGCGGCTCATAGGCGCGGGCCCGGCGGATCGCCTCGTCGACGTTGAAGCGCTGGTTGGCATCGGTGAAGATCTCGAAGCCCGGCCCGACCGCCTCGCGTACCGCGGCGATGCGGTGCACGTCCTCATGGATCGGCCGGCCGACCTTGAGCTTGCAGCCGCCGAACCCGTCCGCCTTGGCGCGCAGCGCGTCCTCGATCAGCGCCGCCTCTTCGAGATGCAGCCAGCCGCCTTCGGTGGTGTAGAGTGGAATGGCGTCCTGGGCTCCGCCGGCAAGGAGATGCAGCGGCAGCCCGAGCTTGCGCGCCTGCAAATCCCACAACGCCGTATCGATGGCGGCCAGCGCAATCGAGGTGATGGCGCCAGTGGTGGTGGCGTGGGTGAGAAACAGCAGGTCGCGCCAGAGCTTCTCGATCTCGTTGGCCTCGCGGCCGACAATGGCGGGGACTAGGGTACGCTTCAACAGCTCGATCACCGAGTGGCCGCCGGTGCCGATGGTGTAGCTGTAGCCGGTGCCGGTCACCCCGTCCGCATCGGTGATGCGGACGATCGGGGTCTCCTGCGACACGAAGGATTGGATGGCGTCGACCCGCTTCACCTTGGGTTTGAGGTCGACCATCAGCACTTCGACCCGCGCGATCCGCGCCATGGCTTCCTCCCGAGGCGATGCGCACACCGGCTGTTTCCGGCTTGTTGTGCATATGTGAAAAGACTATTCGTGAGTAAGCACGTGAGGTTTGCGGCGTCAATTGCGCCGAAGGGGGAGGGCGCATGGTTCAGGTCGACGATCTGGAGAAGTATCGCGCCCCGGCCCTCGACAAGGGATTGGATATTCTCGAACTCCTGGCGGCCACCGAGGAGAGCCTGAGCCAGGCCGAGATCGCCAAGGCGCTGGACCGCTCGCCCAACGAGATCTATCGCATGCTGGATCGCCTGGTGCGCCGCGGCTTCGTGCGCCGCACCTCGGCGGATCGCTACGAGGTGACGCTGAAACTGTTCGAGCTGGCGCATGCCCGCCCGCCACTGCAGCGGCTGCTGAGCCAGGCGATGCCGGTGATGCGGCGCTTCGCCCGCGACGCGCAGCAGGCCTGTCATCTCGCCATCTATGACCGCGGCAACCTGGTGGTGGCGGCGCAGGTCGATGGGCCGGGTTACTGGAACGTCTCGGTGCGGGTCGGCTCGCGCATCAGCCTGATCAATACCGGCTCGGGCCACGTGCTGCTGGCATTCGCCGCGGCCGACGAACGGCGGCTGATGCTGGAAGAGCAGGATCAGCCCGAGCAGCTGACCCCCGCGCTGGAAGAACGGCTGACCCGGGTACGCCAGCAGGGTTTTGAGAACATGCAGAGCCTGCAGATCGCAGGGGTGAACAACCTGTCGGTGCCGATCCTCGGGCCGATGGGCCGGGTGCTGGCGGTGTTCACCTGCCCCTATTCGGAGCGGCTGGACGTCAAGACCGCACCGGGGTGTGATGCGGCCCTCCAACAGCTGATCGCCTGCGGCCAGGAAATTTCGCAGCGACGAGGATGAGTATCTGGCGTGCCCAGCAAGAAGGCAGTCGGCAGTCGGCAGTAGTAGCAGGACGCTTTCTCACCGGGCAGAAACTCGACTGCCGACTGCCGACTGCCGACTGCCGACCCGCGGAAAACAATCAGAACTTGAGGAGAACTATCCGATGAAACGTTATGGGGCGGTGCTGGGGCTGAAGCCCGAGGCGGTGGCCGATTATGTGCGGGTGCACGCCGCGGTGTGGCCGGATGTGCTGAAGCAGATCAGGAACTCCAACATCCGCAACTACTCGATCTTCCTGAAGCAGCCGGAAAACCTGCTGTTCTCGTATTTCGAGTATGTCGGCACCGATTACGCCGCCGACATGGCGGCGATGGCTGCCGATCCGGTGACGCAGGAATGGTGGTCGGTCTGCATGCCGATGCAGTCGCCGCTCGAAACCCGCAAGGACGGCGAATGGTGGGCCTCGATCGACGAGGTGTTCCATACCGATTGAGGCGCCCCCGCGATGAAGCTGAAGCTCGCCTTCGCCTATGATCCACAGTTCACCGAGCACGTGTTCGCGGCCGAGCAACTGGGCCGGCTCGCCGGTCTCTGCGAGGTGCTGCGGGTTGAACCGCTGTTGGAGCTGAACTCGCCTGAGGCGCGAGCCGTGCTGGCCGAGACCGAGGTTCTCGTTACCGGCTGGGGCCCGCCGCAGCTCGACGCGACAACGCTGGTGGCAGCGCCGCACCTCAAGCTGATCGCCCACTCGGCCGGCTCGATCAAATACTTCATCGCCCCCGAGGTAGTGGAGCGCATCGCCGTGACCTCGGCGGTGGCCGCCAACGCGGTGCCGGTGGCCGAGTTCACCGTTGCGGCGATCCTGTTCGCCAACAAGGGCGTGCTGGCTTTCCGCGATATCTACCGGCGTGAGAAGCGGCACCTGCGTTCGCACCCGCTGATGTCCTCGGAACTCGGCAATTATCGCAAGACCGTCGGCATTATCGGGGCCTCACGCATCGGGCTCAAAACCATCGAGCTGTTGGCGCCCTACGATTTCGAGCTGCTGCTGACTTCGGCCAGCACCACCCCGCGACAGGCCGCGGCGCTTGGCGTCGAACTGGTCGGGCTCGACGAACTCATGGCCCGCTCGGACGTCGCGTCGCTGCATGCCCCGGCGCTGCCCTCGACGCGAAACATGATCGATGCCCGTCGGCTGGCGCTGCTGCGCGATGGCGCCACTTTCATCAACACGGCCCGCGGCAGCATCGTCGACCAGGATGCCTTGGTCCGTGAACTGGTCTCGGGGCGGCTCAACGCGGTGATCGACGTCACCGAGCCCGAAGTGTTGCCGGCCGACTCGCCGCTCTACGATTTGCCCAACGTGCTGCTGACCCCGCACATCGCCGGCGCCATCGGCACCGAGCGCGAACGGCTCGGTACACTCGTCGTCGATGAGGTCGAACGCTTCGTCCGCGGCGAGCCGCTGCTTCATCGGGTGCCGCATGCGTTGCTGGGACAATTGGCCTGAGCTTGGTTTGACTGTACCGAACTTCCTGATACAAACGCCCTTCAGCGTTTGGGAGCGTAACCATTCATGAGCCGTAACTTCCTGCTCATCGACCCCGAGGAGAGGCCGGAGGTGCTGAAGGCACTTGCCTCCGAAGTGCGTGTCGCCATCCTCAAGCTGCTGCACGTGCAGGGGGCGATGAATGTCAACGACATCGCCGCCAAGCTTGGGCAGCCGCAATCGACCGTCAGTTCGAACATGCAGACCCTGGTGGAAGCCGGGCTGGTGCGCACCGAGACGCAGAAGGCCCGCAAGGGCAACCAGAAGATCTGCCACAGCCTGTTCGATGAAGTGCTGGTGATGTTCAAGGAGGACATCCGCCCGCTGAAGGCCAACGCCATTGAGGTGGCAATGCCGCTCGGGCTCTATACCAGCTGCGAAGTCTCGGCGCCCTGCGGCCTTTGCTCGATCGAGGGGATCATCGGGCTGCTCGACGTGCCCGACACATTCCTTGATCCCGACCGCATGAAGACCGGCCTGATCTGGTTTACCCGCGGCTATGTCGAATACCAGTTTCCCAACAATGCGCGGCTGGCACAGCAGAAGATCACCTCGATGGAATTCAGCTTCGAGCTGAGTTCGGAAGTGCCGGGCACCAGTGCCGACTGGCCCTCCGACATCACCGTCGGGGTCAATGGCCAGGATATCGGCACCTGGACCTCGCCTGGCGATTTCGGCGACAAGCGGGGCGTCTACACCCCGGATTGGTGGAAGCTGAAGGGCAGCCAGTACGGCAAGCTGAAGAGCTTCCGCGTCAATGGCAGCGGCACCTATGTCGACGGCGTGAAGATCTCGCCGGTCTCGCTGAAGGACCTCGACCTCGACACCCACCACTCCATCCGGCTCCGGATCGGGGTCAAGGAGGACGCCAAGCACCCGGGCGGCATCAACATTTTCGGGCGCGGCTTCGGCAATTACGACCAGGACATCGTGCTTCGCATCGAGACGGAGTGAAGCGAGGAGCGAATGGTGAATAGTGAATGGTGAATGGATTTCGCGGCTGCGCATCCTCCGCCCACCATCCACCACTCACCATTCACCATCTCCTCCACTTGACGCGCCGCGACCGGTTCCATATCAAGCTACGCGATATAAATCACCAAAGCTGGTGACATGGAGGAGCGGATGCGGGCGACGGTAACGGCGCACAAGGACTATACCATCTCGAAGATCGACGACCGGGTGTACGGGGCCTTCCTCGAGCACCTCGGGCGCGCCATCTATACCGGCATCTACGAGCCCGGCCACGCCACTGCCGACAAGAACGGCATGCGCGGCGACGTCGCCCAGCTGGTGCGCGAACTCAAGGTGCCGATGGTCCGCTATCCCGGCGGCAACTTCGTCTCCGCCTATAACTGGGAAGATGGCGTTGGCCCGCGTGAGCAGCGCCCGACCCGGCTCGATCTCGCCTGGCACACTTCGGACAGCAACGCGGTAGGTGTCCACGAATTCGCCGACTGGTGCGATCTGGTCGATACCGAAATGATGCTCGCCATCAACCTCGGCTCGCGCGGTCTCGACGATGCCCGCAACTTCCTCGAATACGTCAACGGCCCGACCGGTTCGTACTGGGGTGACCTGCGCAAGAAGAACGGTCGCGCCGATCCGTTCAACGTCAAGCTCTGGTGCCTCGGCAACGAGATGGATGGTCCCTGGCAGGTCGGTCACAAGACCGCGCACGAGTATGGCCGGCTGGCCAACGAAGTGGCCAAGACCATGCGCGCCTTCGACAAGAAGCTCGAGCTGATCGTCTGCGGTTCGTCGCATTCGAACATGCCGACCTATCCCGATTGGGAACGCGAGGTGCTCGAGCATACCTACGACAACGTCGACCACATCTCGCTGCACATGTACTTCGCCAACCGCGAAAACGAGCGGGCGTTGGCCGAAGGCGGCACGGCCGACGTGCTGGCCAAAAACACCGCCAACTATCTGGCGCTCAACGAAAAGCTCGACCGCTACATCGCCACGGTCGCGTCGACCATCAACTTCGTGAAGTCGAAGAACCGTTCCAAGCACAACGTCTACATCAGCTTCGACGAGTGGAACGTCTGGTACCACTCCAACAAGCAGGATCGGAAGATCCTCGACGGCAATGACGGCTGGCCGCATGCGCCGCGGCTGCTCGAAGACATCTACAACTTCGAGGACGTGCTGCAGGTCGGGCTGATCCTCAACACCTTCATCCGCCGTTCCGACGTGGTGAAGCTCGCATGTATCGCGCAGCTGGTGAACGTCATCGCCCCGATCATGACCGACCCCAAGGGGCAGGCCTGGCGGCAGACGATCTACTATCCGTACTATTTCGCCTCGGTCTACGGCCGCGGCACGGCGCTGCAGCTGGCGATCAACACCCCCGGCTATGATGCAGAGCATGGCGACAACATCGGCTATGTCGACGTCTCGGGCGTCTACAACGAAGAGGATGGTACCATCAGCTTCTTCGCCGTGAACCGCCACGCCACCGAAGCCATCGATGTCGAGCTGAGCCTCGAAGGATTTGGTGCGGCGACGGTCATCGACCACCAGGTCATGACGCACGCGAACCTGCGCGCCGTAAACACCGCCACCGAGCAGACCAACGTCGCCCCGTCGAAGGGCACCGGCGCCAAGGTCGACGGCAAGCTGCTGAGCGTCAAGCTCCAGCCCTACTCGTACCAGATGATCCGCGTGAAGGTCTGATCGGCTCAGAGGTTCCTTCTGGCGCCGGCGCGGGCTGACCTCCACCCCTGTCCCCTCCCCCTTGCGGGGAGGGATCAAGGGTGGGGGGCCACAGCCACCGGCGTCTCAACTCGGGACCAGCCTTTACCCCCATCCGCAAAGCATGGTTGTGTCCGCCCGCTGCCGTGAGGACCCGACGTGCCGAAATTCTCCGCCAACCTCTCCTTTCTCTACCCCGACCTGCCCTTCCTCGACCGCTTCGCCGCCGCGGCCGCCGACGGCTTTGGCGCGGTCGAGTATGCAGTGCCCTATGTTGCAGAGGCCCAGACGTTGGCGTCGCGCAATGCCGAGCACGGCCTCGAGCAGGCGCTGTTCAATATGCCGGCCGGCGATTGGGATGGCGGCGAGCGCGGCATTGCCTGTCACCCCGATCGGGTCGATGAGTTTCGAGCCGGAGTGGACGTCGCGCTCCGCTATGCCGAGGTTCTCGGCTGCCGCAAGGTCAATTGCCTCGCCGGCATCGCACCGCCGGGCGTTGCGCCCGAATTGCTGGAAGCGACCCTGGTCGCTAACCTCCAATATGCCGCACCACGCTTCGCTGCGGCAGGCGTCAACCTGCTGATCGAGCCGATCAACCCGCGCGACATCCCGGGCTTCCATCTCAACACCGTGCGTCATGCCGAACGGCTGCTTGCCGCAGTCGGCTCGGACAACCTCAAGATCCAGTACGACCTCTACCACCAGCAGATTACTGCCGGTGACCTGGTCCCGACCTACGAGCGGCTCCGGCACCGGATCGGCCATATCCAGATCGCCGATACGCCGGGCCGGCATGAGCCGGGTACCGGCGAGATCAACTATGGCTTCGTCCTCAGCGAACTCGATCGGCTCGGCTACGAAGGCTGGGTCGGCTGCGAGTATCGACCGCTCGCCGGCTCCGGCGCCGGCCTCGGCTGGATGGCTGCGTTCCGCTAGAGCGCCTTCAGGACAAGCTGCAGACTTTGCGCGACTGAGCCAAAGTCGTCTGGCCGATGCCCCGAGTTGCCGCACCGGCTCCCCGTATTGCCCCGGCTTGCCCCGAGTGACCAGCTACGCCTTGGCTGCACTGCCGCCTAGCCTCGCTCCGATCGGTCGGGGTGATTGGCATGCAGGTTTTCCGGAGGCGCGCGTTCGCCGCGGCGCTGTTGCTGGGTGTGGCTCAACCGGCGGCGTGGGCCGCTGATCTGGACATTGCGGCGACCACCACGACCGGCGTGGACCTCAACCTCTATGCCGGCACCACCGTCGATATCCTCTCCGGCGTCTCGGTCAGCAACACCCTGGGCGGGCCGACGATAAGCGGCACCGGCACCTGGACGCTCGGCAACCATGGCAGCGTCAGCGGCCAGATCAAGCTCGACGGCGCCGGATCGCTGGTCAGCAATTCCGGGCTCCTGACCGGCGGCAACGCCATCACGCTGGTCAACGGCGGCACCGTCATCAATGAGCTGGGCGCCACCATCAATGCCTCGAGCAGCGCCATCAGCATCGGCAAGTTCCCGAGCGGCGGCAACCCGGGCGTCGGCCCTGGCGTGGTCAGCAATTCCGGCACCATCACCCAGGTGGTTTCCGGCGGCGACCTGGTGTTGCTGCAGTTCGGCGGTTCGGTGACCAATACCGCAACCGGCGTCATCACCGGCGACAGCTCCGGCAATGCCGTGTCGATCGGACAAGGCACCGAGCGCACCGTTATCAACTCGGGCTCGATCATCAACACGCGGGTGACCGGTTTCTCCACCGGGGTGTTCGTGCAGGGTGGCCCGAGCACCATCACCAACAATGCCGGGGCGGTGATCAAGGGCGGCTATAACGGCGTCTATGCCAGTGCCACCGGCGTGCTGACCTTCACCAATGCCGGCACCATCGAGTCGACCGGCAGCAATGCCAGCTCCAAGGCGGTGGAGGCGACCGGTGGCGGCACCTTCCTCAATTCCGGCACCATCCGGTCGGCGGCGGGCGACGGGCTCTACCTCAACGCCGCCGGCACCGTGACCAACTCGGGCACTATCACCGGCGCGGTGAACGCCATCAACTTCAACGGCAGCAGCACGCGAACCCTGATGCTCGATACCGGCTCGGTGCTCAACGGGCTGGTGAAGGGCGGCACCGGCACCGACAACCTGATCCTCCTCGGCGCCGGCAGCGAGAGCGTCGCCAGATTCCTCAACTTCGAGACCCTGTCGATGCAGGGCAGCGCCTGGGCGCTGAACGACGCGGGCGGCTTTTCGACCAGCGCCGAGGTCCAGGCCGGGGTGTTGACCATCGCGGGTACGCTCACCAGCCCGGCCATCGATATCCGCGCGCTGGGGACCGTCAGAGGCACCGGCACGCTCGCCGGCGCGGTGAACAATGCCGGCACGATCGACCTGACCGCCGGCACCCTGCATGTCTCCGGCGCCTATGCCAATGGCGGCACCGGCGTCCTGCAGGTCGGAGTGACACCCGTCGCCGCCACCGGCGCGCTGGCCGTATCGGGCGTCGCGACCCTCAGCGGCGGCACCGTTCGCGCCCTGACCGCGCCGGGCGTCTACACCGTGGGCAGCGGCTACAAGGTGCTCACCGCGGCCAGCGTTCTCGGCGGCTTCGGCGGCGTGGTCGACGACTCCGCCTTCCTCCAGTTCGTGCTCGACTACGACACACCCGGCGTGGTGTGGCTGCGCGTTTCGGCGATCGCCAACCTCCCGGCGATCGCCGAGACGCCAAACCAGTTCGCCACCGCCACGGCCCTGCAGGCGCTGCCCTCGAGCCCGCTGTTCGATGCCGTGGTGCCGTTGAACACCGCCGCTGCACTCGAGGCCTTCGACGACCTCTCGGGCGAGGTGCACGCCTCGCTGCTGCGCGTCCTCGCCGATGCCAGCCGGAACCCGCGCGAGGCTGCCTTCGATCGCGTCGACGCGGCATTCGCAGCGCTTGCCGAGGGCCAGGTCGGCGCCCGCGACATCTGGGCTCGCGGGTACGGCGGGGCCGGCACTGTGAATGGCGACGGCAATGCCGCCGGCTTCGATTTCGGCTCCGGTGGCTTGCTGGTCGGCGTTGACGGCTTGGTGAGCCGCGAGCTGTTCCTCGGGGTGTTGGCGGGCAACGGTGGCGTTGCCGTCGACCTGCCGGCGCGGGACTCCCGCGCCGAAGCGACCAGCTACCAAATAGGCCTCTATGGCGGCGCAGCGCTGGGCGAGGTGCGACTGGCTTTCGGCGCGGCTTTGGCCTCCAGCCAGGTGTCCGTGACCCGTACCCCGAGCTTCTCCGGTTTCAGCGAGACGGTGGTCGCGGACTACACCACCACGACCGCGCAACTGTTCGGCGAGCTCGGCTACGTGTTCGAGCTCAATGAGGTGACGCTGACGCCGTTTGCCCGCGCCGCGCTGCTTGGCCAGTCGGGCGGACGCTACGCCGAGAGCGGAGGCGACGCGGTCCTCAGCGGCGCTTCTGATGCTATCGGCGCGGCAGTGTTGACGGCCGGCCTCAAGGTGGCGCGCCGCTTCGTGCTTGGCGATGGCCTGGTGGTCGCGGCGCGCGGCAGTATCGCACTTGAGCACACAACCGGGGACCAGCCGACCGCCACGCACAGTTTTGCAGGCGGCACGCCGTTCACGTTGAGCGGCGCCAAACTCGGTGACACGGCACTCCTGCTCGGAGCCGGGCTCGGCACCGAGATGGCCCCGGGGGTGAACCTCGATCTCGGCTACCAGGGCCAGTTCGGCAGCGCGCAATCGGCCCAGGCTGTGAAGCTCACCCTGTCGGGGAAGCTCTAGCCCCGGTTTCTCCACCCACTCGGTGTCGTTTCCGCGAAAGCGGGAAGTTGGGGGATGCCGCCACACCTCCCGCCGTTGAGACATCGCACTGGGTCCCGGCTTCGCGGGGATGACGCAAAGTTACTGGATTTCACCGCTCCGACGCACCGCATCAGCGCGCTGACATCTCCCCAAACACCGGTGGTGGAGGTGAGGTCGCTGCATTAGCACAGCTTCGCAGTCAGTTTGTTTCTCTTTTGTTCCCGTGCTACAATCACATGAGAACAAGGAAACTTCCCATGGCCAATCGCGGCGGGAGCGCCGATCTGCCTTTGCATGGCGGACGGGTGCCGAAATGGCTGAGCGAGCGCATGGCGCGGCTCGGCGCGGTGATCTGCCAGGCCATCGTCATCGAATATGGCCGCGACGAGCTGTTGAGCCGGCTGGCGCATCCGTTCTGGTTTCAGTCGTTTGGCGCCGTGATGGGAATGGATTGGCACTCCTCCGGCATCACCACCAGCGTCATCGGCGCGCTGAAGGGCGGGCTCCGGCCACTCGAGCGCGAACTGGGCCTGCATGTCTGCGGCGGGCGCGGCCGGCACTCGCGCAAGACCCCGGACGAGCTGGTGGCGATCGGCAACCGGGTCGGCTTTGACGGCGCCGCCTTGGCCAAGGCCAGCCGGCTGGTGGCCAAGGTCGACAGCGCCGCGGTGCAGGACGGCTTCGAACTCTATCTCCACGGTTTCATCGTCGCCGATGATGGTCATTGGGTGGTGGTGCAGCAGGGAATGAAGGGTGATGCGAAAACCGCGCGGCGCTATCACTGGCGTTCCGAGGGCCTCAGGAGCTTCGTCGAGCAGCCGCATGCGGCGATCGAGGGCGCCGGGCAGGGGACGATCGTCAACCTGACCGATATCCGGGCGGCGCGCTCCCGCACCTCGCAGGTCGATATCCTCGGCGGCCTGGGACCGGATGCCATCGTGCGCGAGGTCGGCCGTATCGAGGGCATCGTCGAGCCGGCGCCGGTCGAGGATGATCAGCCGCTGCTGCCGCATCTGGTGATGCCGGAGCACCACGACATCCGCCCCAAGGACGTGATGCTGCGCCGCCTGCACGGCAGCCTCGCCGCCGCGGCCGATCGCGCGCCTGCCGATTTCACTGAACTGCTGCTGGTGCCGGGCGTCGGCGCGCGCACCGTCCGCGCCTTGGCGCAGGTGGCCGAAGTGGTGCACGGCGCGCCGCACCGCTTCGCCGATCCGGCCCGCTTCGCCATGGCACATGGCGGCAAGGACGGTCACCCCTTTCCGGTGCCGCTGAAAGTCTATGACGAGACCATCCGGGTGCTGAAATCGGCGGTCGGCAAGGCAAAACTCGGCCGCGACGAGGAACTCGATGCGATCCGGCGGCTCGACCGCCAAGCGCGCCAGCTCGAGGCCGGCGCCACCGGCCCCAGCTTTAACGAGTTCATCGCCGAGGAGCGACGCCGGGCCCCGGAATATGGCGGGCGTACGGTGTTCGACGATAGGCCGAGCCCCTATGCGCGTGCGAAGATGCGGGTATAGCCACCGCAACGGACCATCGAGCGGACGCCCCCGAGAGACCAGCATGTCGATCATCGATGATCAGTTCACCCTCGTCTCGGCCGAGCAGCGGCCGGACCTGATCCCGGCCTTCGCCGCATTGGCGGCGCCGGTCTGGCCGGCCTTCATCGACGGTGACCAGGCGATCACCGACTATTGGGAGCACCTCTTCGCTGCCGGCCTGTCCCGCTTCCAGTTCGTCGTGTTGCGCACCGGGCTCAGCGGAGCAGAACAGGTTGTGGCCACCTCCAACAGCATCCCCTTCGCCTGGGCGCAGCCCGAAGACGATGCGTCGCTGCCGGATCATGGCTGGGATGCGGTGCTCAGCGGCGGCGTGGAGGCGTTTATCGCCGGCCGGCGCGCCAACGCACTCTCGGCACTGTCGATCGTCCTGTCGCCCGAGCTGCGCGGTTCCGACCTGGCCGAGCGGCTGCTGCGCAACATGAAGGCTTGCGCCAGGGAGCACGGCTTGCAGGCGCTGGTGGCGCCGGTCCGTCCCACGCGGAAGCCGAGCTATCCGCTGACCTCGTTCGCCGACTATCTGGGCTGGACGACCGAGAGCGGTGCGCCGTTCGATCCCTGGGTGCGCAAGCACTGGCAACTCGGTGCCCACATCGTCAAGATCGCGCCCCGCTCGATGAGCGTGGCGGCGCCGCTGTCACAATGGACGGACTGGACCGGTCTCCGCTTTCCGGTCTCGGGACGCTACCACCTGCCGGGTAGCCTGGCGCCGTTCGTCGCCGACTGCTCTGCCGGAACCGGGCTGTACGAAGAGCCCAATGTCTGGATGCGGCATCCGCTGTAGTCGCGAACTACGGCGCCTCGTTCAGCGGCTCTGCTGCACGGCGACAAGGCGCCTCTGATGAAACCGGCGGTGCCCCTCGCGTCCCCTCGCCCCTCTGGGGAGAGGGTCAGGGTGAGGGGCGCCAAGCACACGGTGCGGGAGACTAAGCGAACTCGGTGTAAAGGGCTTCCACCTCCACTCGCTCGGCGCCCCCTCACCCCAGCCCTCTCCCCAGAGAGGGGCGAGGGGGCGCCGCGGCGCGATCTCAGCCAGCCCGCACCAACCCAGTCGATCCCCTGACCTTCAGTTCCACCGGCAGCTCGATGTGCTGCGGCGGGCCGCCTGAGAACAGCATTCGAGTGGCCAGGCGGGCCGTCTCCGCCACCGGCGCGGCGATCACCGTCAGTGGCGGATCGGTCAGAGCCGCCTCGGGTGGATCGTCGAAGCCGACGATCGATAGTTCCGTGGGCACCACGATGCCGCGCCGCTGCGCCTCGGCGACGAGGCCGATCGCCAGTTCGCCGCCGAGCACGATAATTGCGGTAGCCCCGTTCAGCTCGTCGAGCACCAGGTCGGCAGCGGGCCCATAGAGTCTGGTCTCTTCGTCGCTGCCGCACGCCTCGACGATCGGCATGTCGTCGAGCGACAGCCCAGCTTCGGCCAGCGCGTCACCAATGCCCGCCAGGCGCTGCTCGTCGATGTCGTAGGTCGAGATCAGCTCGCGCGGCGCGCCGGTGGCGCGATGGAGGATCGGCGCGACATAGCTGCGTCCGAGCGTCGTGACCATGAAGCGGCGATGCCCGAGCTGGAGCAGGTGGCGCGCCAGTGCATAGGCGCCGCCGCGGTCATCGATGCTGACCGAGCTGACATTGGTGTCCGCGATCCGATCCATCACCACGATCGGCATCCTGGCCCTCAGCGCCGGGTCGACCGCCAGTACCTGGTCGGCGGTGTGCAGGATCAGGCCATCGACGATGGTGCGCCGGATCGTCTCGGCGCCGGCCTCGCCGAACCCGTCGATCAGTTGGATGGCAGTGCGCTGCGGCTGGCATTCTTCGGCGACCGCGGCGAGGAACTGCCGCATGTAGGGGTTGTCGAACACCCAGGTGATGCCTTCGCCCGATGGCACCACGCCGATCACATTGGCTTTGCCGCTACTGAGGAGTCGCCCACGCGGGTCAGGTCCGGCAAAGCCCAGTTCACGCGCCACCTGCTCGATCCGGCTTCGCACCTCCGGCCGCACCCGCTCGGGGTGGTTGAACACATTGGCCACCGTGGATTTCGAGACCTGGGCGGCTTCGGCGACATCGAGCAGCGTGACGGGCGATTTCATGACGGCAGCATAGCAGAAATTGCACCGGTGCAAAATACTGCTTGACTCTTTCCGGTGAAGGGCGCATTTGCCGCCCCAAGGGGAAATTGCACCGGTGCAATTGTGCTGCAGACGCAGTTTGCACCAATAGGAGAACGCGCAATGCTGCGCCATGTCGAAGACCATACTGCCCGGCGGATGCCGGATCGCAACGGCACCATCCGAGTCGTCGTTTCAACTGCCCTCGCCGTGCTGGTGCTGCTTGCCGGCCCGGCCACTGCCCATAGCGGGCATGCCGGGGTGGCGGCAGAGAACCCGCTCGCCGCGAAGGTGCGCGAGGTGAACGCCCGCTTCGCCGATGTCGGCGTGGCGACGGCCGAAGGTTATGCCCCAATTCCCTGTGTCTCGGGGGTCGAAGGCGGCGCCATGGGCATCCACTATGTCAACGGCGCGCTGATCGAGGATGGCATCATCGATATCAGCAAGCCCGAAGCGGTGATGTACGAGCCGCAGGCCGATGGCAGCCTCGAACTGGTGGCGGTCGAGTACATCACCACCAAGGGGCCGGCCAATCTCGACGGGCACCTGTTCAGCTTCACCAACGCGCCCAACCGCTACGGCCTGCCGCCCTTTTACGAGCTGCATGTCTGGGCCTGGCGCGCCAACCCCACCGGCACCTTCGCCGATATGAACCCTAACGTCTCCTGTGACGCGACCGTCGCAGCCACCAACTGAGCAAGGACCGAACAAAATGAAACGCTATGTGATCGAACGCATGATCCCCGGTATCGGCAGCAAGACCGCCGGGGAACACCGTGAGGCGGCTGCCGTCTCGAACGAGGCGCTGGCCAAGCTCGCGCCGCGGGTGCAGTGGGTGCACTCGTACTTCGCCGACGACATGACCTACTGCGTCTATCTGGCCGAAGATCCCGAGGACATCCGGCGCCACGCCGAACTCAGCGGTTTTCCGGCCAACAAGATCACCGAGGTCAGGGTGGTGGTCGATCCCGCAACTGCCGAAGCGGCCTAGATCGTCTCAGGATTGGACGGGAGCGGAGAAGCTGGCTGGGCTCGATCTAGCCCACACACCATCGCAGATCTGGCGATTGCAGTGGTCCCTCTCGTCCTTGAGATGCCGAGAAGTGGAACGGGCCGGGCGGTGCACAACCGCCCGGCCCGAACTCACGATCTCCGTAAGGCTCAGTCGAAGAAGCCGGCGTCCTCTTCCTTGAGGTAGCGCTTGGCCGCCTTGGCATCGATATCGAGCCCGAGGCCGGGGCCGGGCAACAGGTCGACATGGCTGTCGACGACGATCGGGCCGGAGGGCAGGCCCGTGACGATCTCGTTCCAGAACTCGTCGGAGGCCGAAGGGTATTCGAAAGCGATGTAGTTGGCCGGCAGCGTGGCGCAGACATTGATCAGCGCGCCGAGGCCCAGGAGGCCATTGGCGGTGCCGTGCGGCGCCATCATGATCGAGTGCATATAGGCGTGTTCGGCCACCCACTTGAGCTCGGCAATGCCGCCGATATCGGCCGGGTCCGGCCCGACGACGCGCACCGCCTGGGTCTCGATCAGTTCCTTGAAGTTGTGCCTGAGGTAGATTTGCTCGCCGGTATGGATCGGCGTCGTGGTCGAGTTGGTCAGCTCACGGTAGGCCTGCGGGTTCACCCACGGCACGTAGTCGCCGGTGAGCATGTCCTCGAGCCACATGATGTTGTACTTTTCGACCGCATTGGCGAACTTGATGGCGTCGTTGAGGAACCAGCCCGGGCCGCAGTCGAGGGCGAGCGAGACCTTGTCACCCAGCGCTTCCTTCATCGCGATGACGCAGTCGAGCATGTAGTTGAAGCCGTGCTCGGAGATCTGCCCCTGGTCCATGGCGCCATGGTAGCCGGCCTTTTTGCCGATCGGGCCGTAGTGGAAATCGGGGTAGCTGTCCTTCTGGCTGGAGTGGAAACTCAGGCCCTGCTTGACCATGAAGAAGTTCTGCGGCTGCTCGGCCATCCACTTGACGTCGGCAGCGAAATCCTCGGGCCGGTCGCCCGAGCGCTTGCGGCGCACCGAGCCGTTATAGACGCGCACCTTGTCGCGCACCTTGCCGCCCAGGAGCTTATAGGCCGGAACGCCCGCCGCCTTGCCGGCAATGTCCCACAGCGCATGCTCGATCACCGAGACGGCGGCGCCATAGGGCTTGAAGCTGCCGCGCTGGCGAATCTTCATCATGCAACGCTCGACATCGGTCGGGTCTTCGCCGATCAGCGCGTCGCGGAAATGCAGGATGAACGGCTTCAGGTAGGTCTTGGTATACTCCACCTCGCCGATGCCATAGAGGCCTTCGTCGGTGACGATACGCACGATCGGATGCTTGCCGATGACGGCAACGCGCAGGTCGGTGATTTTCATGATTTCTCCTCGTGCCTGCCATGCGGCAGGCCTCTCCCAAATTCGGCCGCCGCGGAGGCAGCCCTTCAAATGACTTTCGGCCGGCGTGGCAGGGCCCGCGGCCAAACTCAAGACTTCAGCGGCGCAGGCTCCTCTGGGCGACGCCCATCTGCTCGATGATGTGGCGCCCCGAGCCCTCGACGTGGCGTGCGACAACCGCGGCCGCGCCGTCGGCATCCTGCGCCCGGTTGCGGTCGATCAGGTCGCGATGCTCGCGCAGCACCGATTGGCGACGGCTCAGCGAGGTCGGAAAGCGCCGGCTGATGGCGCGCAGGATCTCGCGATGCTTCCACCACAGCTCGGCGGCGTGCCGGTTGTAATGCCGATCGTAGATGAACTGGTGGAAGCGGGTATCGAGCCGGCCATGCAGCATCGGATCGACAAAGTTCAACGCTTCGATCTCGGCTTGAATGCGCTCGAGCTCGACGATGTCGGCATCCGAGACGATCGATACGAACCAGCGGGTCAGCGCCGGCTCGATCAGCATCTCGATCTCGATGATGTCGCGCACGAAGTCGGCATCGATCGGTCTGACCCGCGCCCCGCGGTTGGGCTCGATCAGCACGAACCCCTCGCCGCGCAGCTGCTGCAGCGCTTCGCGCACCGGGTTGGTCGAGGTCTGGTAATGCTCGGCGAGGTCTGCGACTTTGAGGCGCTCATTGGGCCCCAGCCGTCCCGAAACGATATCCTCGCGGATCATCTCGTAGACGGAGGCCTGCTGCTCGAGGCTGTCCTCGGGCCGGTCCGACTTGACGGTCGCCTCGCTCATTAGTCCTGTTTATGCAGCTTTTTTGAGCAAGCCAAGTCCCGTTTGCACGCAAAGCGCGCAAAATAATGTACGACTTTGGTGATGTTGACATACACCAGTTTTTGCTGGAAATCTGCCATACTAGTTGGGAAAGCCGGTGCCAAAACCGGTCCCGAGGCGAGAACAGCGTACGCTGTAGAGGCTTTGCCAAGGCTGTGGGCCGGGCGAGGCTTTCGATTTGTGGAGGAGGATTTCTCAATGCATAAGAACACCGGCCGGCGTTTGCTCGGCCTTTCGATGGCGGTGCTGAGCGCTGCCACCATGCTGACCACGGCAACCACCGCGTCCTACGCCCAGAGCGTGGACCTGTCGAAGTGGTCGCCGGAATACGTCAAGTCGATCGCCGGCACCAAGCAGTTCGACGCCGCCAAGGATTGTGGCGCGGTCGTCCCGAACGACTACACCGGTTCGGTCAGCTACTGGTACACCGGCCCGTTCGAAGCCGATCCGCAGATCGCGCACGACCAGGACAAGGCGTTCTGGGAGGCCTTCAAGGTCGCCTATCCGAACATCACCACAGACGTGCAGTCGATCACCTATAACGAGCTGCTCGACAAGTTCCGTACCTCGCTGCTCGGCAACTCGGCTCCGGCCGTCATCCGCCTGCAGATCCTCGGTGGCGTCGAGTTTGCCGCCAAGGGATACCTGCAGCCTCTGAAGCCGGAAGATATCGGCCTGACCGCTGCCGACTTCTGGCCCGGCGCGCTGAAGTCCGTGACCTATGAGGGCACCACCTACGGTCTGCCGACCAACAACGAAACCATGGCGATGATCTGGAACGCCAAGGTGTTCGCCGATGCCGGCCTCGATCCGGAAAATCCGCCGGCCACCTGGGATGATGTCGTCGCCTATTCGAAGACCATCCACGAGAAGCTCGGCATCCCGGGTTACGGCCTCGTCGCCAAGCAGAACGCCGGCAACACGCCGTTCCGCTTCATGCCGCAGATGTGGGCCTATGGCGGTGGCGCGCTCGACGAAGCTTCGGCCGAGCCTGGCTACAAGGATGTCTGGATCAACAACGCGGGCTCGAAGGCCGCGCTGCAGGCAGCGTACCAGATGTACGCCGTCGACAAGTCGGTCCCGACTTCGGCGCTGACCAACACGCAGGGTGAAAACCAGGCGCCGTTCATCGCCGGCAAGCTCGGCATGATGATCGCGCATCCGTCCGAATTCGCCAAGATGAACGACCTCGCCAGTAAGGCCACCGGCTCCGACAAGGTCGTCGCCGACGAAGTGGTCGCCAACATGCGCTACGGCCTGATCCCGGCTGGCCCGGACGGCAAGCGCGCCGTGGTGTTCGGCGGCTCCAACATCCATGTGGTCAAGCCCGAGTTCGTGCAGGGCGGCAAGGTCGACGAGCAGGCCGTCAAGGCGCTGATCTGCTTCTGGAACAGCCCCGAATGGTCGACCAAGCTGGCCTGGGTCGGCTCCAACCCCGGCAACATCAATGGCTTCCTGACCGACGCCATGAAGGAACGTCTCGACACCATCAAGTTCCTCGACGTCACCACCTCGATGCTGCCCAGCGGCATCCCGTTCCCGGTGATCCCGCAGGCTCCGGAAATCATGAACATCATCGTGCCGGATATGCTGCAGAACGCCCTCACCGGCAACATGACCGTCGACCAGGCAGCCGAGGATGCGGCCACCAAGGTCAAGGCCATCGTCGACGGCGGTGGCGGCATCTGATCGCCTGACTGAAACACTCTCGGACCGGCGGCGCGCGTCGCCGGTCTCATATCTTCACAACCAGGGTTATGCGCTGTGAGCACTGTTCCGGGACAAGCCATCTTTCGCGACGTACCCGAGCCCCGGCGCGTCGGCCTTGGCAAGAAGGTGTGGAGCAGCCGCTTCGACTATCTCTACGTGGCGCCCGCCCTCATCGTGATGCTGATCGTCATCGGCTATCCGATCTATTACACGATCGAGCTCAGCTTCTTTAACACCCCGGCGAGCCTGGCGCTCAGCGCCAAGCAGTTCAACGGCCTCGACAACTACGTCACCATCCTCACCAGTCCGGTCTTCTGGAAGGTCACCTGGCAGACGGTGCTGTGGACGGTGCTCTCCACCTTCTTCGCTTTCCTCCTCGGTCTCGGCGCAGCGCTGGCGCTGCATCGCGAGTTCGTCGGTCGCGGTTTCCTGCGCGCACTGCTGCTGATCCCGTGGGTGGTGAGCGCGGTGGCGGCCTCCTATGTGTGGAAGTGGCTCTACCACTCCGATTTCGGCGCCATCAGCGCCATGCTGACCCAGGTCGGCCTCATCGACAAGCCGATCAACTTCGTCGACAACACCAATACCTCGCTCTACGCGCTGATCGTCGTCAACGTGTGGAAGGAGTTCTCCTTCGCCATGATCATGCTGATGGCGGGCCTGCAGACGGTGCCCGACACGCTGCTGCGTGCTGCGCAGGTCGATGGCGCCAGCCCCTGGCAGCGTTTCTGGCACGTCACCTTCCCGCACCTCTCGGGCGTATCGATGGTGACGCTGCTGCTGCTTGCGGTGCAGAACTTCAACTCCTTCATCATCCCGTGGATCATGACCGGCGGCGGCCCGGCCGGCTCGTCCGACATCTGGATCACCCACATCTACCAGCTCGCCTTCGGCCGGCAGCGCTGGGGCGTCGCCTCGGCCTATGCGGTCATCCTGTTCATCGTGATGATGGTGCTCGGCTACTTCTATGTCCGCGCACTGACCAAGGGCGACGAAGCGAGGGCCGGCGCATGACCATGGAACTGAGTGCCGGCGCCGCCAAGCGTCGTGGTGCAGACGGCTGGCGCTGGAGCGGGAGAATCTTCCTTATCCTCCTGCTCGGCTTCACCGTGATGCCGATGATCTGGATGTTCATCACTTCGCTGAAGACCGGCTTTGCTGCGATGCAATATCCGCCGCAGTGGTGGCCGGCCGAACCGACGCTCGAGAACTACTGGCGCCTGATCGATCCTTCCGGCACCGTCGGTCGCGACTTCATCCAGTATTTCTGGAACAGCATCTGGGTCTCTACCCTCACCACCATCCTCGCGGTGGTGGTGGCGGTGCCGGCGGCCTATGCGTTCTCGCGCTTCCGCTTCCCCGGCCGCACCTTCCTGTTCTTTGCGGTGCTGCTCAGGAACATGTTCCCGGCGGTGGTGTTCCTCGTGCCGCTGTTCATCCTGATGAAGGCGCTCGGGCTGGTGAACACCCATGGTTCGCTCATCCTCACCTACCTGACCTTCGGTCTGCCGCTCGCCATCTGGCTGCTCAAGGGCTTTTACGACAACATCCCGGTGCAGCTCGAACAGGCGGCGCGCATCGATGGCGCGACGCGCTTTCAGGCGTTCCTCCTGATCGTCATGCCGCTGTCGACGCCCGGTATCATTGCCACCTCGATCTACAGCTTCATCGGCGCCTGGAACGAATACATCTACGCCTACACCTTCCTCACCCGGCACGATCAGATGACCCTGCCGGTCGGCATCCAGCGCTTCTTTTCCGAGAACGCCACGGATTGGCCGGGGCTGATGGCCGCCACCTTCATGATGAGCATCCCCGTCGTGGTGCTGTTCCTCGTCCTGCAACGCTACTTCGTGCGCGCCCTGACCGAGGGCGCCGTCAAGCACTAACGGAAAGCTCAAGGAAACCCATATGGCTCAGGTTATCCTCAAGGACGTGGTCAAGAACTACGGCGACGTCTACGCCGTGAACCACGTGTCGCTGACCGTCGAGGACGGGGAGTTCGTGGCGCTGGTGGGCCCTTCGGGCTGCGGCAAGACCACGACGCTCAACCTCGTTGCCGGCCTCATCCCGATGTCGGGCGGCACCATCAGCATCGGCGACCGTGACGTCACCGACCTCGATCCCAAGGACCGGGACATCGCCATGGTGTTCCAGAACTATGCGCTCTACCCGCAGAAGTCGGTGTACAAGAACCTCGCCTTCCCGCTGCAGATGCGCAGATTGCCCAAGGACGAGATCGACAAGCGCGTCCAGGCCGCGGCCAAGACGCTCGATATCGTCCACCTGCTCGAGCGCAAACCGCGCGAACTGTCGGGCGGCCAGCAGCAGCGCGTGGCGCTGGGTCGGGCGCTGGTGCGCGAGCCGCGCGCTTTCCTGATGGATGAGCCGCTCTCGAACCTCGACGCCAAGCTGCGCGTGCAGATGCGCTCCGAGATCAAGCGCTTCCACCAGGATCTCAACGCCACCATCGTCTACGTGACCCACGACCAGCTCGAGGCGGTCACCATGTCGGACAAGATGGCGGTGATGAATGGCGGCTTCCTGCAGCAATATGACAGCCCGGCTAATGTCTTCGCCAACCCGGTGAACATGTTCGTCGCGAGCTTCGTCGGCTCTCCCGCCATGAGCCTTGTGCCGCTGACCGCCGCATCGAAGGATGGCCGGGTGGTGCTCCAGAGCCCCGAGGGCTGGGAGATGCCGCTCTCCGACGCCAATGGCCGGAAGGCGCTGAGCGCCAAATCCAGCAAGGTGGTGCTGGGCGGCCGGCACTCGACCATCAAGGTCCACAAGTCCCAGGTGCCGGGCTCGGTGCCGGGCAAGGTCTATACGGTAGAGCCGACCGGCGACGTTACCTTCGCCCAGGTCTTCGTCTCCGGCGCCGTGGTCAATGTCAGCGTCGCCCCGACCTTCCAGCTCAGGCCCGACGAGCCGGTATTCCTCGAGTTCGACCAGGATCGCATGCACCTGTTCGACGGCGAAACCGAAATGGCGCTCAGGCTCCAGTAACCCGCCAGTCGATTAGTTCTTCCATCGGGCGGCCCGGTAGCGACCGCTCCCCAGCCGAGGCCTTACCCCAATGACTTCGAACCCTGCCGAAGACGCGCTCAATCGCGTCAACACCAGCTCCCGCCCGTCTGACTTGAAAATCACCGATATCCGGGTGGCCGAGATCACCGGCGCGCCGTTCCGTTCGGCGCTGCTGAAGATCTACACCAACCAGGGCATTGTCGGCCTCGGCGAAGTCCGTGACGGCGCCAGCGCCACCTATGCCCTGATGCTGAAATCCCGCCTGCTTGGCGAGAACCCCTGCGACGTCGATCGGCTGTTCCGTCGCATCAAGCAGTTCGGCGGCCACGGCCGGCAGGGCGGGGGCGTCTCGGCCATCGAGATCGCGCTCTGGGATCTCGCCGGCAAGGCCTATGGCGCACCGATCTACCAGATGCTGGGCGGCAAGTTCCGCGACAAGGTCCGCTGCTATTGCGATACCGACGCCGATCGCCCGAGCGGCACCGAGATGGGCAAGCGCTTGAAGGAGCGCATGGATAAGGGGTTCACCTTCCTCAAAATGGACCTGGGGCTGATGGAGATCGCCCACATCCCCGGCGCCGTCGTCGGCCCCGCGGGCGTACTCGAAGGCTTCAGGCAGCACGCCGGCGGCATTCGCGCGACGAACAATGACGAGCGCAAGGCGCGCAACCTCGTCTACGACGCGCAGAACGTCATGCACCCATTCACTGGCCTGCACTTCTCCGAAATGGGCCTCGACCTGCTCGAGCAGTACATTGCCGAAGTGCGCGAGGTAATCGGGCCCGAAATCCCGCTTGCCATCGACCATCTCGGCCACATCTCGCTGCAGGACGGTATCCGCCTGGCGCAGCGCATCGAGAAATACACCCCGGCCTGGCTCGAGGACGTGATCCCCTGGCAGCATGCCGAGAGCTATCGCCGGTTGCAGGAAGCGACCTCGGTACCGATCTGCACCGGCGAGGACATCTACCTGAAGGAAGGTTTCGAGCCGCTGTTCAACGCCGGCATCTCGGTCATCCACCCCGACATCCTCACCACCGGCGGCATCCTCGAAACCAAGAAGATCGGCGACGCGGCGCAGGACCACGGCATCGCCATGGCCATCCACATGGCCGAGAGCCCGATCGCCGCGATTGCCGCGGCCCACATCGCCACCGCCACCGAGAATTTCCTGGCGCTCGAGTATCACTCGGTCGACGTGCCGTGGTGGGATGACATCGTCACCGGCTTTGACGGTCCGATCGTCAGGAACGGCTTCATCGAGCTCAGCGACAAGCCGGGCCTCGGCATCGACGACGTCAACGACGAGGTGCTGTTGCAGCACCTGCAGCCGGGTGTCAGCGGCATCTGGCAGCCGACCGACCAGTGGGACAACGACATGTCCTGGGACCGGACCTGGAGCTGATGGACCTAAAATGAAGATTACAGACATCAAGGTCATCGTCTGCTCGCCCGGGCGGAACTTCACCACGGTGAAGATCATGACCGACGAGGGCGTCTACGGCATCGGCGACGGTACGGTGAACGGTCGCGAACTTTCGGTGGTCTCCTACATCCAGGACCACATTGCTCCCACCCTGATCGGCAAGGACCCGCTGCGCACCGAGGATATCTGGCAGTTCCTCTATAAGGGCGCCTACTGGCGTCGCGGCCCGATCACCATGGCGGCGATCGCTGCAATCGACGTGGCGCTGTGGGACATCAAGGCCAAGGTCGCGGGCATGCCGCTGTACCAGTTGCTCGGCGGCAAGTCGCGCGACAAGGTCATGGTCTATAAGCACGTCGGCGGCATCGATATCCCCGAGGTGGTCGACGGCGTGCAGAAGATGCGCGAGCAGGGTCTCGACGCCATCCGCGCCCAGGTTTCGATCCCCGGCCTGCCGCCAATCTATGGCACCGGCCCCTCGACCGACCAGGCTGCCGGCGGCATGATCAAGCCGGTGGTGGCCGAAGAAGTCTGGGCGACCCACAAATATATGCCGCTGGTGCCCAGGCTCTTCGAAGCGCTGCGCGATGCGGTGGGCTGGGACGTGCACCTCCTGCACGACGTGCATCATCGCCTCACCCCGATCGAGGCCGCCCGCCTCGGCAAGGATCTCGAGCCCTACCGCCTGTTCTGGCTGGAGGATGCCGTGCCGGCCGAGCTACAGGAGGGCTTCCGCATTATCCGCCAGCACACTACCCAGCCGCTGGCCGTCGGCGAGATCTTCAACTCGGTCTACGACACCACGACGCTGATTCAGGAACAGCTGATCGACTACATCCGCGTCACTGCCGTGCACGCGGGTGGTGTCACCGGCATCAAGAAGATATTCGACTTCGCCTCGATCTATCACGTGAAGTCGGCCTGTCACGGCCCAATGGATATGTCGCCGATCTGCATGGGCGCCAACGTCCACGTTGACACCGCAATCAACAATTTCGGCATCCAGGAGTTCACAGGGTACACCAAGGAGACGTACGACGTCTTCAAGTGCGACTGGCGCTACGACCGCGGTTATCTCTACCCCAACGAGACCCCTGGTCATGGCACCGACTTCGATGAAGAGCTGGCCGCCCGGTACCCATACCAAGCCGCCTATCTGCCGGTCGCCCGGCTCGAAGACGGCTCCATGACCAGCTGGTAAGAGACATCAACGTGAAGATCACAGACATCAAGCCGTTTCCCGTGTGGGTCGGCCACCGCAACCAGCTGATCGTCAAGGTCGAGACCGACGAGGGCATTTTTGGCTGGGGCGAGAGCGGCCTTTCGGGCCGCGAGAAGGCCGTGGTGGGGGCGCTCGAGCATTTCCGCGAGTTCTTGATTGGCAAGGACCCGTTCAAAATCGGCGCCATCTGGCAGGAACTCTACCGCAGCCAGTATTTTGAGGGCGGTCGTGTCCTCACCGCCGCGCAGTCGGCCCTCGATATTGCGCTCCACGACATCAAGGGCAAGGCACTTGGCGTGCCGGTCTACGAGCTCCTCGGCGGCAAGCACCGCGACGTGATCCCGACCTTCGCCTCGACTGGCGCGATCACCGATGACGGCAACGAAACCATCGAGCAGGCCAGGGCGCTGATCGCCAGAGGCTTCAAGACCATCCGCTTCTTCCCTGGCCGCTGGGACAACCCGGGCGGCATCTTTGAACCGCGTGAATCCATCGGCGTCACTGCGCCGTTCCTCGTGCGTGCCCGCAAGGAACTGGGCGAGGAAATCGTGCTGGGCATCGACTACCATCACCGGCTGAGCGTCGCCGAGACGGCGAGCTTCTGCCAGAAGATGCCATCGGGCACGATCGACTTCCTCGAGGAGCCGATCCGCGACGAGACGCCGGAAGCTTACGAGAACCTCAGGAAGCTCACCGACGTGCAGTTCGCCATCGGCGAGGAGTTCGCTTCGAAGTGGCAGTTCCTGCCCTACATCGAGCGCGGCATTCACCAGTACAACCGGCTCGACCTCTGCAATGTCGGCGGCTTCACCGAGGCGATGAAGGTCGCCGGCTGGTCCGAGGCGCATTATGTCGATCTGATGCCGCACAATCCGCTGGGGCCGATCTGCACCGCGGCGACCATTCATTTCTCGGCGGCCGTGCCGAATTTCTTCGCGCTCGAGTGCCGCGCCAACGCCACCGACCTCTATGCCGGTACCCCCACGGCGGAGATGTTCCCACAGATGCCGATGCTCGATGGTGCGGTCTACCAGGTCCCGAACGGCCCTGGCCTCGGCATCGAGGTCAACGAGGCGGCACTGACCAAAAGCGCATTCAAGTTTTGGGAGGCGCCCCACCTGAAGCGCCGCGACGGTTCGGTCACCAACTGGTAGACCCAAGCTCATTGGAGGAGATTCTTATGGTCCACATCATGCAAAGCCCGATCCCGGCGTTCAAGCGTCCGAGCAAGGACGTCATCGCCGCGCTCAAGGATATCGGCACCGCTACCGTCGCCGGCTCGCTCGGCCACTCCGGCTTCCGCAACCCGCACATGGTTGGCCCGGTGAGCCAGTATAAGGGCAAGTCGATCGTCGGCACGGCGCTGACGCTGCAGTTCATGCCGCAGCGCCCCGACCTGTTCAGCGAAGGCGAATATTCCGATCCGGAAAAGCAGCTCCACCGCCACGTGCTCTATGAAGTCGAGGAGAACGACGTGGTCGTGGTCGACGCGCGCGGCGACCTGAGCTCGGGCGTCTTCGGCGACATGATGTCGACCTATTTCAAGGGCCGCAAGGGCGCCGGCATCGTCATCGATGGCGTGATGCGCGACAAGCCCAATGTCGACAAGCTCGATCTCGCCATCTGGATGCGCGGCTGGACCCCCAACTACCACGTCCAGGTCTCGATCTGGCCGTCGGCGGTGAACGTGCCGATCTCCTGCGGCGGCGTCATGGTGATCCCGGGCGACATCATCATGGCCGATGATGACGGCGTCGTCGTCTTGCCGCAGTCGATGGCCGAAAAGGTCATCGAGGATTCCAAGAAACACGCCGAGTGGGAAGTGTTCAGCCGCGAAAAGCTCACCGCCGGTGAATCGCTGCGCCGCTACTATCCGCTGCACCCTGATGCCGAAGAAGAATACCAGGCCTGGCGCAAGGCCAAGGGCCTGCCGCCGAGCCCCAGCCACTAAGGCGGCCTACGACTGCTGCGAAATGATAAGGGCGCCCCGGTGGCGCCCTTTCTCATCCATGCCGTGTTGCCCCGCGCGCGATGCGAAGGCATCATCGCGACACTGGGGGACTGGATGGCTTTCGGCGTCTTCATTCACAGAGCGGACTCGATCTACGAGGACACGCCGGCCGAGCAGTATCAGTTCCCCACTCAGTACCTTTCACGCGCGACCCAGTTCGTTGGCGACTGGATCGTCTACTATGAGCCAAGGAAGGTGCCCAACTCACATGGCTACTTCGCCGTAGCCAAGGTCAGAGACATCGTCCCGGACCGCAACTCGTCGGGGATGTTCCTGGCACTGATTGAGCCGGGCTCCTATCTGGAATTCGTCACCCCTGTGCCCTTCCAGGGGGACGAGGGGATCACCGAAACAGGTCTGTTGAACGAGGTTGGGCGGATATCGGGCCGCGCGCAGGCTGCGGTTCGACCTCTGTCGGCACGCGACTTCTCGAAGATCGTTTCGCGTGGCATGTCGGAGCATGACATCTTGCCACGCACTGAAGATGCGGTCGCCGGCTTCAACGAGCAGCAGGCACCGTTCCTTGGAGAAGAACAGGAACGCGTTCGCATCGACATTCTCACCTCACGGATCGTCCGAGATCGCGCCTTCCGAAGCGTGGTTCTTCGCGCCTACGGGGAGCGTTGCGCCGTAACAGGCCTGAAGCTGATCAACGGCGGTGGTAGAGCGGAAGTTGCTGCCGCCCACATCCGGCCGGTCGAGCGCAACGGACCGGACATGGTCAACAACGGCGTTGCCTTGTCCGGTACCGTCCACTGGATGTTCGACCGTGGGCTAATCACGTTCTCCGACGATCTCGATATCCTCATCTCTCGTCACGTCAACGACCGAGACGGAGTGGAGTCCCTGATCAACAAGACCAGGCGAATGATCGGCCCGCTTGCCGGGCGAGATAGACCTCACCCGGCGTTCCTTGGATGGCACCGCGAGAACATCTTCAAGACGTAACGCAGATTGGGCATCCAGCCCTGTTCGCACCCCCTCCGAGCTACGCTAGGCGGCAAGCCGCCAAACTCCGCTTGCCTCCCCCGTCAAGGGGGAGGTGGGGCCCGGTGCCTGGGTCTCCGTGGCCCTGCCACCGATCTCAGAACGCCGCCTGCAGACCTGCCCAGGCGCTGGCCCCGGCCATAAACAGGATGATCAGCGATCCTGGTGTCCACAGCATTGCCCGCACGTCGTGGATCTGTGCCGTCATGTAGGCCCAGAAATGCAGCGCCCGCGTCACGACGTAGCCGTAGAACAGCACCTGTGCGAGCCAAAGCGGCGGCGCCGTCGTTACATAGATGAGGCCGGCGACGAAGAAGTAGGGCAGGTTCTCGAGGTCGTTCATCTGGATGCGGCGTGTCCGCTCCACCCGAGGATTCGGCTCGAGTTGCCGGTCATGCGGCTTGGGGTTGAACGGCGTCTTCCTGCCGTCCTCCGGGTTCCGGAAGCCGCCGTTCTCGATCATCATCGTGAACACCGTCTGCCAGCTCATGGCCACGCCCTTGAGCAGCATGATCCCCGCCGCAATCGCATAAGTTGCGAACACCGGGTTCGCCAAGCTCAACTGTTCCACCGTGCATTCTCCCACCGGCGCCCTCACCGGATCATGCGACAAGTTTTTAGACCATTGGTCGAAAAAGTCAATTGGTGGACTTTTTACTGCACTGGTGGTATATCTTCGGCAGACCTGAGGACCAGCGATGAACGAAAACGCGGCCGATCCTGCGGTAGCGCGCCGCGCCCGCCAGCAACGCAAGCGTGACCGCTCACGCGAGGATATCCTCGCCGCAGCGCGCGTTGTGCTGATGCGTGACGGCATAGCCGCCGTGACCCTGGAGGCTGTCGCGCGTGAGGCCGGCATGTCCAAGACTGGGCTTTACTATTATTTCCCCTCCAAGGAAGCGCTGGTTTTCGAGCTGGTTTTCGGCGTCTGGCAGGGCCACGCCGAGCAGGTGCGTGATGCGGTAGATACGACCGATGTTGGCAGCGCCGCGCTCGGCGCCGTCATTGGCGGTACGGTCGACGCCTATGCCGCGCAGATGGACGATTTCCGTCTCGCCTACCTGCTCGGCCAGGTGTCGAGTAGCGCGGGCCTGCAACTGTCGGCCGAGCAGTTCGCGCGGATCCGTCCGCTCAATGACCTGCTGCTCGCCGGGGCCACCCGCAGGCTGAGCGAGTCCGACAGACCCGCCGTTGTGGAACCGCGCCTGCTGGCTTTCCTCGCCTATACGTCGGCCATCGGCCTGCTGACGGTGAAGGGGCTCGTCGAGTCCCAGGGAGACCCGTTGCGCTACTCCGATGCGCAACTGGTCGAGGGACTGACACGGATATTCAAGGCCGCCGCCGGCTGAGCCGCCGTCAAACCGGAAGGGCGGTCGTCGCCGACCGCCCCCCTGAGATCGTCACAAGCCCCTTGCTTATGCCTTGCCGAGGAACTCCGCCATCCGGATCAACCCCTGCATATAGCCAATCGCGTGCGAGCGGCCGCGGTGGTTCCAGTCGCTGTCGCCGTCCATCTTGGGCACGTGGTCGTCGAGCAGGAAGCCGTCAAAACCGTTCTTGGCCAGAAGCACGATGACTTCTGCCGGGTCGAAATTGCCGTCGCCGATGAAGCACTCGACGAAGTTCGGCACCGAGCCCTTCACGTCGCGGAAGTGGATATAGGAGATCCGCCCCTTGGGGGCGAAATACTCGATCATCTCGTTGACGTTCTGCTTGCCGCCTTCCATCTCCGAGCAGCAGCCAAGGCAGAGGTCGAGCGACCAGGCTTCCGACCGGCCGACCAGGTCATAGGCCTTCTTGAAGTTCTCCGGCTTGTAGAACAGCCGCGCCACGCCGCCCAGCATCGGCACCGGCGGATCGTCCGGGTGCAGCGCCAGCTTCAGGCCCTCTTCTTCGGCCACCGGCAGCACGGCCTTCATGAAGTACTCGTAGTTGCTCCACATCTGGTCTTCGGTGATCAGCGGGCCATCCTTGCCGAACAGCGGCATCGAGGAGGCACGGCCGAGCGTCGTCGGCATGAACGAGCGCAGCAGCTCGAGATTGTCGATATTGGCTTCGACCACCGCCATGTCGAACTGGCGGGCGACGGCGCCGCCGCGGGTCGCCGCATCGCGCTTGGTGGTCCACACCGAGTTGGGCATGAAGTGCAGCCCCAGCACCGGGATGCCGGCGCGCGCCACGGCGCGGATCGTCGCCTGGTAGTTCTCGATCTGCTCGTCGCGGCCCTCCAGCCCCATCATCGCCTTGTGGTAGAAATGGGTGGGGACGTTCTCGATCGCCTCGAACTTGAGGCCCGCGGCTTCCACCTGGTCGACCAGCGCCCTGACGTCCTTTTGCTCCCAGCGGTCGTCGCCGGGGAGCGTGGGGTTATTCATCTGCAACCCGGTGGCGCCGATCTGCGCCGCGAAGCGGAGTCGCTCCTCACTCAGTTCGTGGAACTGGCCTACCGCAACCCTGATACCCATCGTCTTTTTTCCATCCTCGAAGTCAGTTCGTAGTTTTCACCGGGCCATCCCGGCGAAAGCGGGGATCTCCGTTTTCTTTGCTCGCGATCCCGCTCGTGGCGCCAAACAGAGTTTTCCCGCTTTCGCGGGAATGACCCTGTGGTGGTGGCAAGTTTGTCGCGTTCATCCCTTCACCGATCCCTCGGTCATGCCCGCCACCATGAAGCGTTGGGCGACGAAATAGAGGATCATCAGCGGCACCGACGAGATCGCCGCGCCGGCCATCAGCGGGCCCCAGGGCAAGACGTCGGAGGTGATGAGATAGTTGAGCGCCAGCGGTGCGGTGCGCACGCTTTCCGAGGTGGTGAGCACCAGGGCGAACAGCAGCTCGTTCCAGGCGCCGGTGAAGGTGAAGATGGCGACGGCCGCGAGGCCGGGCGCCGACAACGGCAGGGTGATCCTGAGCAGCGCCCCGAAGCGGGTCAGCCCATCGATCATCCCCTGTTCCTCGAGCTCGCGCGGTACGCCGCGGAAATAGCCCTGCAGCAGCCAGGTGGAGAGCGGCAACGAGAAGGTGAGGTAGACGAGGATCAGGCCCTGCAGCGAGTTGCCGAGCTTCAGCTGCGCCATGACGATCGACAGTGGAATGAACAGCAGCGAGCCGGGGGTGAGGTACGCAAACAGGATCAGCCGGCCGATGACACCGCGGAACCGATAGCGGAATCGCACCATCGAATAGGCGGCGAATGACGAGATGATCACCGAGATCACCGTGACGGTCGAGGCGACGATGAAGCTGTTGCGGATCGACAGCAGGAACTGCCCGTCGGCGAGCAGCTTTTCGAAGTTGGCAAGGCTGAAGCGGGTCGGCCACAGCGATGGCACGCGCAGGATGTCGCGAGGCAGTTTGAGCGACGTCGCCAGCATCCAGTAAACCGGGAACAGCACCAGGATGACCGCGATGATCAGTGCGGCATAGCTCAGCAGCCGGGCGATCAGGAACCGGCGCCGCGCCGAGGCGCCCGCATTGGTCGGCGCCGCACTGGCGATTTCGGCGAGACTGGCCATTATTCCTCCCTCCGCATCATCAGCGAAGTGGCAAAGATCACGAGGATGGCCAGCACCGGCAGCATGTAGACAGACACCGCGGCGGCCTCGCCGATGCGCTGCGTCTGCATGCCGAAATAGGCCAGCACCGGGAATACCATGGTGGCGTCCGACGGGCCGCCGGCGGTCAGGAGCCAGACATGCTCGAAGCCGTTGGCGGTCCAGATCGATGAAAGCAGGGTGGTGACGATGATCACCGGCAGGATCGACGGGATGGTGACGTTCCAGAAGCGTTGCCAGGTATTGGCGCCATCAACGATCGCGGCTTCGTAGAGTTCTTTCGGCACCGATTGCAGGGCCGCGAGGATCGAGATGAACCAGAACGGAAAGCCGCGCCAAACCGAGGCGATGATCACCGAGGCCATGGCAGTGTTGCGGGTGCCGAGCCAGTCGACGGTGCCGGCGTAGAGCCCGGTCTGATTGAGGATCAGGTTGATGCCGCCGCCGATCGGCTGGTACAGCACGCGCCAGGTGAGGAAGGCGACGAAGGCCGGCATCGCCCAGGGCAGCATCAGGAACGAGCGGAAGATGCCACGGCCGGGGAGGTTCTGGTGCACCAGCAGCGCCAGGCCCAGCCCGATCACCAGCTTCAGCACGTCGGAAACGAGAACGATGACAATGGTGTTGCGGATGGCCGCCCAAAAGGTTGCGGTTCCCGCGAGGTATTCGAAGTTCTTGAAGCCGATGAAGTTGCCGGTGCTGCCGATCACCATGTCGGTGAACGACACCCAGATGGCGAACAGGAACGGGTAGGCGACGAGCCCCAGGATCAGCAGCACCACCGGCGCCACCAGCGCATAGGCGAACAGCTTGAGCTTGAAGCCGCCACCGAAGCGGCGGCGGGGGGCGGGGCTTGCGTCAGAAATGGCCATGTCGCTGTTCCCTTTGGGAGAAAGGCCCCCTCACCCGGCCTTCGGCCGACCTCTCCCCCGAGGGAGAGGTGGTGCGGTGGCACGATCGCGCCCCATCGCACCTCTCCCTTTGGGGGAGAGGTCGCCGCGAAGCGGCGGGTGAGGGGGCCTTCTGCCTCGTCGTCAACTCAAGCAATTCCAAAAACACCCGCGGATGGCCCCGGGAGGAACCATCCGCGGCAGGGAGGAACCTGGGATCAGTACTTGTCGTAGATCGCCTGGCCCTGGGCCTGCGCCTCGGCAATCGCCTGGTCGAAGTCCCAGCCATCCACCACCACGCGCTGGGCCAGCTTGGGGATCAGGAAGTTGGAGCCGAAATCGGCGAAGGCGGCATTGTTGACGTCGGGGTAGGCCGGGGCGGTGCCGTTCTTGGCGAGGCCGAGCAGCCCGACGAGGATGGTGTTGGTGCCATCGAATGCCGGGAGCTTTTCCTGATCCGCCAGCACCGGGCCATAGATCGCCACGTTGAAGTAGGCGTTCATGAACTCGGGGCTGGAAAGGTGCTCGAGCAGCGCCTTGGCTTCGTCCTGCACCGAGCTTGCCTTGGTGATGGCGCGCACCTGCACGTCGATCGGCGAGATGATGCCCTTTGGGCCACCCGGCAGCGGCGAGAAGGCGCTGGCTTCGAACAGCTCCGGATCGTCTTTCTTGGCGGCAATGCCGACCGACCCGGTATTGGCGATGAAGCCGGCCTGACCCGAGAGATAGGCCTGGTTGTCGCCGGCGCCGTCCCAGGTGGTGTTGCCGGGCGAGAACAGCCCCTTGTCCCAGGCGTTCTTCAGCCAGGTGAGCCACAGCCGCGTCTCGGGCGTGTCGAGCGTCACCTTCTTGCCGGCATCATCGGCAATGCGGCCGCCGAACGACTGCAGCACCGCCACCTGAAGGTTGGCGTCGCCCACATTGGAAAGGGCGAGGCCGAGCCCCGAGACCGGCGCCTTGTTGATCGCTTCCGCCTGCGTCACCAGTTCGTCCCAGGTCTTGGGCGCTTCGGTGAAGCCGGCCGGTTCGAGCAGATCCTTGCGCCTGAGCAGCAGGTTGCCGTTGACGCCGAAGGGGATGCCGACACGGGCGATGCCGCCATCGGCGGTGAGGTCGGTCGCCGTATCGGGGCCGGAGAACCAGCCGCCCTGTGCATCGCCGATCTTCTTGTAGAGATCGCCCAGGTCGGAGAACTGGCTCTGCCGGGCCAGCAGCCGCGCGAGGCCGAGGCCCATGTCGAGCGCATCCGGCATGGTGTTGGACGATACCGCAGCCGAAACCTTCTGGGTGGTCTCGTTCTGGTTGATCATCACCACTTCGGTGGCGACGCCATTGGCGGCGCCCCAGGCATTGATGGTGTCGGTCAGCAGCTTGTTGGCGTCATCCGAAAAGATCAGGCCGCCCCAATAGGTGAGCTTCTTGCCCTGGGCGATGGCGGGCATCGGGAAGCTGCTGGCGGCAGCCAGCGCCAGGCCGCTTGCGGCGGTCGTGAGCACACGGCGGCGCGACCAGCCGTTCGGCTTCTGCGTGTCTGATGATTTGGTCATGGGCTCTCCTCCAAGATGAGCGCGTATGCGGCTTGGCGATTTGCGGCGACGCTGCCGGACTGATCGCTCAGGCGGCCAAGCTTCGATAAGTCGGTCCGCCTCCCCGCGGGGTCCCGATTGAGTCGGAGCGGGAGAGCCCAAACGGCCGGCCGCTCACAGTTTTCTCGCAGCGCCAGCTTTTAAATATATTTATTAGCGCTAATAAGAGCGTATAATGGGGCTCGAACAACTGTCAATGTGCGATTGGCTAGGAGAAAAGGATGAGGGGTGAAATCGAGAATGCCGGCTATGCCGCGTTCTTTGACGCTCTCATCGATGGCCGGCTGAAACTCGGGCAGACCTTGACGCAGGACGAGCTCTGCAAGGTGTTGGGCCTGTCGCTGTCGCCGATGCGCGAGACGACGACCCTGCTCGAAGCCGAAGGGCTGATCACCGTCCGCCGCAAGGTGGGGATCACCATCTTCTATCCCGACGTGAAATTCGTCGGCAACTGCTTCCAGTTCCGTGGCCTGCTCGAGCGCGAGGGGCTCCGGAAATTCGCGCAGACGGTGACACCTGCCTGGATCGACGCGATGCGCGACGAGCATCGGGCGATCATCGATTTCGTCCGCCAGACCAATGACATGGAACGTTACCGGGTGCCGGTGAAGCTGCTCGAGCGCAAGTTCCATGACACCTTCGTCGCCGCCTTCGAGAACGACCAGATCAGCGTCAACTATGCCCGGCTGACCCAGAAGATGTACCTGTTGCGCCTGCATAACCTCAATGCGGTCGGCCCCGCCAACACCGTGACCTCGATGGAGGAGCATATGGTGATCATCGACGCTCTGAAGGCCGGCGATGTCGAAGCCGCCTGCGACGGCCTCGACCGCCACCTGCAGGGCGTGTTGCACCGCGTGCTCACCACCTGACGCGCCGGGCGCCATGACTGACCGGTTTCCGCTTGAGATGGACGAGTTGCGGGCGGTCGCGGCCTATGCCGCATACTGCGCCGAGACCGTGCTGGCAATCTTCGAGGCGCAGCATCCCGACGATGCGAGGCCGCGCCAGGCGATCGCCGCGGCGCATGCCTTTGCTGAGGGCGGTGCGCGGGGCAAGTTGCTGCGGGATACCGCCTGGGCAGCGCTCAAAGCCGCGGAACAGGCCGGCTCTGCAGCGGCCGGCGAGGCGGCCCGCGCCGCGATGGCAGCAGCCGGTGCGGCTTACCTCCATGCTCTGCCCAACGCCACCCAGGTCAAGCACATCCTCGGCGCCGCGGCCCATGCGGCACGCGCAACGGAGCTCGATGCCGGTGACGATCCGGCCCTCGGCGCCCGCCACCTCGATGCGCTGCGCCCGGCTCTGACGCCCACCGTGCTCGCGGTGCTCAGCCGCTACCCGGCCGCGCCTGCCGGAGGCGGGCGTCGCGGCACGCTGCTGCGTGCACTCGACCAGGCGCTGCGCGGTTAGTCTGCAGTCGCCTGACGCCGCTTCTGCGAGCATTACAGCAACTCCGCCGCCGTCCCCTCAGTCGCAAGTCGAATCCCGCGCCCGGTTGACAACCACCGGCACCGGCGCTTAGCTGTCCCTAATATGAAACGCCCGTTCCAGATGCGGAACGTGTACGAACGGGCGACCGGAGGAAGTTCATGAGTGACGAGGCGCTCTCGCCCGTGCTTGAGGCACGCAATATCTCGCGCCATTTCGGTGCCGTGGTGGCGCTCGCCGACGCTTCCCTCACGCTCAGGCCGCGCGAGGTGGTGGGCCTGGTCGGCGACAACGGCGCCGGCAAGTCGACGCTTCTGAAGATCCTCTCCGGCATCGTTACGCCATCGGGCGGCGACATCGTCATCGACAACAAGCCCGTGGCGCTGAAGCGCGCCCAGGACGCCATGGATGCCGGGATCGAGACCGTCTACCAGGACCTGGCGCTGGTCGACACGATGTCGGCCTACCAGAACGTCTATCTCGGCCGCGAGGAGCTCTCGAGCAACCCGCTCGCCCGGCTGTTCAACCTCGTCGACGATCGCCGGATGCGTGAGCGCGCCCGTGAAGTGCTCGATATGCTCAAGGTAAAGATCCCCTCGATCAACGTCTCGGTGAAAGGCATGTCCGGCGGCCAGCGCCAGTGCCTTGCCATCGCCCGGGCGCTGCTCTGGGGCCGCCGCATCGTCATCCTCGACGAGCCGACCGCCGCGCTCGGGGTGCGCGAGACCGGCCAGGTGCTCGAGGTGATCCGCGACCTGCGCCAGCACGACGTCTCGGTGATCATCGTCAGCCACAACATGCAGCAGCTGATGAGCGTCGCCGATCGCATCACCGTGATGCGGCTCGGCCGCTCGATCGCCACCCGCACCGTCAAGGATACCGAGGTCAACGAGATCGTCGGTCTGATTACCGGCGCCATTCCGGGCGATTCGCCCGAAGCGCGCGCCGCCCAGGTTGCCGCCTGAAACAAGCTTCAGGCCGCATCAGTTACGTTCGCAAAGGGAGGAGACCTATCTTGCGCAACTCAGTACGTGCATTCGCCGTCATGGCGCTTTCGGTGCCCGCGATCATCGGTATTGCCGGTGTCGCGGAGGCCCAGGACAAGTTCAAGCTCGGCATGGCGGTGGGTGGCAACACCTGCTGCGAATGGATGAAGGCGCAGGGCGACGTCGCCCGAGCCCTCGCCGAAAAGGCGGGCTGGGACTATGTCGAGCTTTCCAACAACAACGACCCGGCGACGGCGCTGAAGAACGCCCAGATCTTCGTCCAGGAAGGCGTTGACGCAGTCATCCAGTTCAACGGCCAGCCCTCGTCCAACCCGGCCATCTCGGCCGTGCTGAAGCAGGCCAATATTCCTGTGGTCACCTACGACATCGCCGATCCCGGCATGTATTTCGTCGGTATCGACAACCTCGGCGCCGGCATTGCCGGGGGTGAACAGCTGGGCAAGCTGATCAAGGAAAAGTGGAACTGCGAGCCCGACCTGGTGATCTCGGCCGAGGGCGCCGCAGCCGGCATCGTCAACGAGTGGCGCACCGGCGGTATGCGCACCGGCTTGAAGAACATCTGCCCCGAAATCCCCGAGGCCAAGTGGGTCGGCTTCGAAAGCCAGGGCGATGCCGCGGTCGGCCTGCCGGCGGCCCGCGACCTGCTCGCCGCGCATCCCGATGCCAAGAAGATGGCCGTCGTCGGCCTCAACGATGGTGGCGTGCTGGCGCTGATCAATGCCGCCGAACAGCTCGGCCGCGCCGATGAAGTGGTGGGCTGGGGCCAGGACGGCGCCTTCATCACCGGCGACAACGTCAACCCGCACCTCGCCGGTTCGGTGTTCTACTTCCTCGAGGGCTACGCCGTGTACGCCATCAGGGACGTGATCGGCCCGATCGCCGCCGGCAACGTGCCGCCGCTCAAGGCCGATGCCGGCGATCCGGCCTCGAAGGTGCAGCCGTGCCCGGTTTCGGCCGAACAGGCCAAGTCGGTCCCCGACATGCCGGAACGCGTCGCCCAACTGCTCGCCGCTCCGGCCGGCACCACCGAGTACGAGCTGTTCTGTCCGAACAAGTGAGTTGAACTGAACTGAAGAAAGGCCCCCTCACCCGCCGCTTTGCGGCGACCTCTCCCCCAAGGGAGAGGTGGTGGTGAGGCGCCGCCCTGCCACACGGGCACCTCTCCCTCTGGGGGAGAGGTCGGCCCAACGGGCCGGGTGAGGGGGCCTTCACCTGTACTGCAATACAATACTGCTCGGAACCACCACCGATGTCCCTCAACCAAGCCATCGAGACCGCGGCGCCCGCCGTACCGCTGAAGGTACGTTTCGGTGGCTGGGGCACGGCCATCATGCTGGTTGCTGTCTGGCTGCTGCTGATCGCAGCCACGACGCTCTACCGGCCAGATTTCCTGTCGCAGCAGACGGTGCTGGCCATCGCCTTCACCATGTCGATCGTCGGCGTGCTGGCCATTGGGCAGGGGCTGGTTGCCATCTCGGGCGGCTTCATCGACCTGAGCCAGCCGGCCGGCATGATCAGCGCCAGCCTCGTCGCGGTGCGGCTGTCCGAAGCCGGCCTGCCGCTGCCGGTGGTGATCGTTGGCGCCATCCTTACCGGCATGCTCTGGGGGGCGTTCAATGCGGCGATCATCGTCTTCGCCAAACTGAACCCGGTGATCGTCACGCTAGCCACCAACTTCATCGGTTTGGCGGCTTTGTTCCTGGTGTTCCAACTCGCCGAAGTGCCGCTCAACTCGCCGATCTACCAGTTCGGCCGCGCCAGCTTCCTCGGCCTGCCGGCAATCTTCTGGCCGATGCTGGCTTTGGTGCTGGTGGTCGGGTTCCTGTTGCCGCGCACCCGCTACGGCCGCCGCGCCACCGCCGTCGGCGGTAATCGCGCTGCCGCCAAGGCGCGTGGCATTTCCCTCAGGGCAACCCGCTTCGCCATCTTCATCGCCGCCGGTGGCTTTGTCGGCTTTGCCGCAGTGCTGTTCGCTGCCACTGCCGGCCCGTTCAACCCCGGCTCCGGCAACACCATGCAACTGAACATCATCGCCGCGGTGATCCTTGCCGGCATCTCGCTGGCCGGTGGTCGCGGCAACTTCTGGATCCTGCTGCTGAGCGTCGGCTTTCTCTCCACCATCCCCACTTCGCTGGTGTTCTTCGGGCTCAGCTCCGACACCCAGTCGATCTTCCAGGGCCTGATCCTTGTCATCGCCGTCGCCATCGACGGCTACCGGGCACGGAAGGGAACGCCATGACCCATACTGCTGCTTCCACTTTGCCGCCCGCCCCGCACCAGCCCTGGCGCGAACTGCTGACCGGCTCGGTCGCCTCGATCACCTTCACCTTCATCGCCGTGGTGGCGGTGGGCTGGTTCTGGGTCGGGCCGAAGTTTCTGAGCTTCGGCAACATCTCGATCATGGGCACCTTCCTGATCGTGCCGCTGATCGTCGGCGCCTTCTCCGGCATGGCGCTGCTATCGGGCGTCGTCGACCTCTCCATCGGCTCGATGGTCGGCTTCTCCTCGGCGGTGTTTGCGCTCCTGATCTCGCTCGGCTGGGATCCGGCCAGCGCCGCCGGGGTAACGCTCGTCGCCTGCCTCGGCTTCGGTGCCGTCAACGCCATCGCCATTGTCGGCTTCGGCGCCGAACCGATCGCTGCAACCCTCGGCATGCTGGTCGCCTTGCGCGGCATCGCCTGGGTGCTGCTCGGCTCGCAGGGCGCCATCTTCGCCTTCAACATCGACATGTTCAACCTGGTCAGCACCACCGTGTTCGGGCTGCCGCTGTTCTTCCTCCTCGCCATCCTCCTCACCGCCGTCGCGGCGCTGATCGTCACCAAGACCCGCGTCGGCCGGCACGTGCAGGCGGTGGGCGGCGACGACAAGGCGGCGGGGCGGGCCGGCATTTCGGTGAAGAAGGTGCGGGTCGCGGCGCTGCTGCTCTCTTCCTTCGGCGCCGGCCTCGGCGGCATCGTCTATGCCGCGCAACTGGGGAGTGCCGCCCGCACCACCGGCGTCGGGCTCGAATTCCAGGTCTATGCGGCACTGATGATCGGCGGCTACTCGATCCTGCGCGGGGGCGTCGGCAACCCGGTCGGCGGGGCGCTTGGCCTCCTGGCGGTCGCCGGGGTCAGCAACATTCTCGATCTCAAGGCGATCAGCCCCTACTACGTAAACATCATTGTCGGCCTGCTGCTGCTCGCCGCCGTCTTGCTCGACCGCCTGCGCGGCGGCGACGCCTACGAATAATAACCCGTTATCACCCGATTTGAGGACACGTGCCGTGAAGATCTCCGACATCACCATCAAGACGTTCCGCACCTATGCCGACCGCTGGGATGTCGGCCACGCGCTGCCGTTGCCAAACACCCAGATGATGCAGACCGTGCTCACCATCCACACCGACGAGGGCGTCGTCGGGCACTATTTCGGCGGCGGCTCGCATGGCGACAACGAGGGCCTCAACGTCGTCGACCAGCAGCAGATCCTGTGGCGCATCAAGGATCTGCTGGTCGGGCAGGATCCTATGGATCGCGAGATGATCTGGAAGTGGATGTGGGTCGCCAATGTCCAGGAGAACGTCGCCTCGGTGATCGACAACGCCCTGTGGGACCTTGCCGGCCGCTATGCCAACCTGCCGGTCTATAAGCTGATGGGCGGCGCCGGTCGCGAAAAGGTCAAGGCCTATGCCTCGACCTATCCCAATATCGGCAAGCCGCATGTCTATGCCGAGCACGCGCTGGCCTGCAAAAACGAAGGCTACATCGCCTACAAGATCCACCCGCACTATTTCTGGAACCCCGAAACCGGCCAGCCGACGCCCGGTCGCCCCTCCAACATCAAGGCCGATATCGAAACCTGCCACCTGGTGCGCGAGGCGGTAGGGCCCGACTACGTGCTGATGTTCGACCCGTGGGGCACCTACATGACCATGGAGGAGGCGATCCAGGTCGGCCGCGAGCTCGAAAAGCTCAACTTCTACTGGTACGAGCACCCGATGCCCGAATACCGCACCGAAAGCTATGTGCGGCTGTCTCGCGAGCTGCAGATCCCGATCCTCTCCCCCGAGATCATCGCCGGCGGCGTGTTCTCCCGCGCCGAGTGGATCCTGCGCGGTGCCGGCGACATGAGCCGCATCGACGTGGTGCGCGGCGGCATTACCGGCGCGCGCAAGACCGCCATCGTCGCCGAGGCCTATGGCCTGCGCTGCGAGATGCACATGGCCGGCTGGGGCAACCTGCAGGTGATCGGCGCCACCTCCGAGGACACCTCGGAATACTACGAGAAGGGCCTGCTCGCACCGGGCGTCGACTACGACGCGCCGCACCCCTACCTCAAGAACACTGTCGATAAGATCGATTCCGAGGGCTTTGTGCACATGCCCAAAGGCCCCGGCATGGGTTACGAAATCGAGTGGGACTATATCGACGACAACCTGATCGAACCCAACGCCACGACCAAGAAGACGCACTGGTGAGCGTGTCTGCAGCGCTGCCGCACACGCCGGCCTGCTCCCTCCCCTTGACGGGGAGGGTTGGGGTGGGGCGTGCCAAGCCAGCGGACGGACTGATGGGTACCGGGCTTGCCGCCCCCCACCCCTGTCCCCTCCCCGCAAGGGGGAGGGAGACCCGACTGCGAAGCTGAGGAGCCTAGATGTCGAGCATCACCCGGTCCGTCCAGGCCATGGATCTGCTGGCCCGCAAGGGCCCGCTGGGGGTCCGCGCCGTCGCGCAGCAGTTGCAGCTGCCGCTCGGCTCGGTGCACCGGATGCTGCTCGATCTCGCCGAGGAAGGGGTGGTCGATCGCACCCCGTCGGGCGAGTGGGAGCTGAGCTTTCGCCTGCTCGAGATCACCGGGTTGCAGCTCGAGCGCATCGACCTGCCCCGGCTCTGCCGGCCATTTGCCGAGCAGATCGCCGAGGCCACCCGCGAGACGGTGAACGTCAATGCGCTGAGCGGCATGTTCGGGGTGTGCATCGACAAGGTGCGCGGCAACGAGGGCATGCAGCTCGATATGCGCATCGGCTCGCGCGGCCCGCTGAACTGCGGCGGCGCCGGCAAGGCGATGCTCTCCTACATGCCCGAGGCGCGCCAGGAGGAGGTCTATACCCACCCGCTGCCGGCGCTCACTGCCCATACCATCACCGATGCCGATAAGCTGCGTGAAGAGATCACCCGCATCCGCGAGCGCTTCTATTCGATCGATGATCAGGAAGTGGTGATGGGCGTCTATTGCGTCGCGGTGCCGCTGCTCGATCGCTCCGGCCACTCGGTCGGCGCCATGAGCGTCACCGGTCCGTCGGTGAAAAAGCCCGGTGGCGACAACGTCATGCCGGTCGTCGCCCTCTTGTGGGACGCCTGCGAACACGTGAGCCGCCGGCTCGGCTATGCCGGCGAGTGGCCGCCGGCCGCGGCTGCTGCAGCACGGTTGGTGGGATGATGACTATTGCTGTTGGCCCACAAGAGGCCCTCTCACCCGGCGCTGCGCGCCGACCTCTCCCCCTTGGGGCGCTACTGCGTCCCCCAGGGAGCGGTGAACGCGAGGCACGATCTCGCCACCACGCGACCTCTCCCTGGGGGGAGAGGTCGGATCGCGCAGCGATCCGGGTGAGGGGGCCTTTGCCACTCTCGCTGGCCCCCTTTGAGGTATCCAACTGATGGTCCGTATCGCCTGGATGATGAAGCTGAAGCCCGGCAACGAGGCGATCTACAAGCAAAAGCACGACGAGATCTGGCCCGAGATGCTCGACGCCATGCGGCGGGACGGCGTGCGCAGCTTCTCGATCTACCGCAACGGGCTCGATCTGTTTGCCTACATGGAGCGCGATACGGCGCCCGCTCCCGATACGCCGGTCAGTGAGCTGACCTGGCGCTGGTGGGAGATGATGGCGCCCTACATGGAAACCAATCCCGACTTCTCGCCGGTGCAACGCCCGGTCGAGGAAATGTTCAACTTCGAAAATCGCTGAGAGTTATTGCCCATGCCTTCGACCGCCATACGGGGCGTCGTGCCCATTCTCGTGACGCCGTTCCATCCCGATGGCCGGATTGACGAGGAAAGCCTCGCGCGCCTGATCGAGTTCAACGTCGCGGCCGGTGTGCATGGCCTCGGCGTGGCGCTCGGCAGCGAAGTGTTCAAGTTCAATGAGTCCGAGCGGGCGCAGGTCACTGCTGCCACCGTCAAGGCGGTGAACCGTCGGGTGCCTGTCATCATCAACTCCGGCGCTGCCGGCACCGATCTCGCGGTGTTCTATTCGAAATCTGCCGAAGCCGCCGGCGCCGATGCGCTGATGGTGATCCCGCCTTCGTTCATGCCGGTGAGTTCCGAAGAGATCTTCGACTACTACCGCGCCATCGATGCGGCGGTCGGCATCCCGATCATCCTGCAGGATGTACCGCAAGGCCCGGTCTCACCGGGGCTGGCGCTGCGCATCGCCGACGCCTGCAGCAACGTCAGCTACATCAAGGTCGAAACCCAGCCCGTCACTGGCAAGGTACAGGCCATGGCCGACGCGGTGGGGGACCGGCTGACCATTTTCGGTGGCGCCGGCGGCAGCTACTTCATCGAGGAGCTCCGGCGCGGCGCCCACGGCACCATGCCGTTCTGCAGCCAGCCCGCCGATTTCGTCGCGGTCTGGGATGCGTTCCAGCGTGGCGATGAGGCCGCCGCCCGCCAACGCTTCGACGCGACCATCATGGCGGTGAACCGGCTGGGTAACCAGGGCGGCGACATCTTCTACGCCATCCACAAGCAGCTGCTGGTGCGGCTCGGCATCATCCGCAACGCCTTTGTTCGCAGCCCGACCACGGCGATCGATCCGATCACCCAGCGCGAGATCGACGAACTGCTGGCGACCATCGTTCCCAACCCGGTCGCCTTCGGAGCCTGAGATGGAGCCGTTCGCGCTCAACCGGCTCGGCCGCACCAGCCTCGAGCTGCCCCGGCTCGGGCTGGGCGGCGCCTCGCTCGGCAACATCTTTGACGTCATCCCGGAAACGCAGGCCGACGCCACGCTCGATGCGGCCTGGGAGGCCGGGGTGCGCTTTTACGATACCTCGCCCTGGTACGGCCGCGGGCTCAGCGAGCACCGCATCGGCCGCAGCCTCTATCTCCGCCCGCCGGGCGAGGCGATCGTTTCGACCAAGGTCGGCCGCGTGCTGTTCGCGCCTGACGATGTCGCCGCGTTCGAGGCGAGCGAACGCAGCTGGACCAATGGCCTGAAGTTTCAGCACCGCCACGACTACTCCTATGCCGGGGTAATGCGGAGCTATGAAGACAGCCTGCAGCGACTGAGGCGCAACCGCGTCGACGTCCTGGTGATCCACGACCTCGATCTCGCCAATCTCGGCAGTGAGGAACTGGTGCAGCACCATCTCGACGAACTCGATGCGGGCGGCGGCATGCGGGCGCTGGAGGAGCTGAAGGCGGCGGGGCTGATCAAGGCGATCGGCGCCGGGGTCAACCGCATGGGCACCATTCCGCGCTTGCTCGAACGCTTCGCGCTCGATTTCTTCCTCGTCGCGTTGCCCTACACGCTGGCCGAGCAGCCGGTGCTCGATGCGGAATTCCCGCTGTGTGAGGAGCGCGGGGTCGGGGTGATCATCGGCGGCGTCTTCGCCTCGGGCATCCTCGCCACCGGGCCGGTGCCCGGTGCGCGCTACAATTATGCCATCGCCAACGAGGAGCAGCTGGCCCGCGTTGGCCGTATGCAGGCGGTGTGCGAACGGCATGGTGTGCCGCTGGCCGCCGCGGCGCTGCAGTTCACGCTGCACCACCCGCTCGTCGCCTCGGTGATCCCCGGCGCTTTCCACCCCGATCACCCACGCCGCAACGTCGAAAGCATGCGGGTGGAGATACCTCGCGACCTATGGGGCGAGCTGAAGCACGCCGGGCTGCTGCGGCAGGACGCCCCGACGCCCTAGGTGTCTCGCCGTTGCGTTGATCGATCGAGGCCCGACCTCACCACCGCCTACCGATCCCGCCAATGACCCGGTGGTTGGACACGGGCTGGCGGAAGCGATCGCTGCGTGTGACGAGGCCACTCTCGATGCTCCGCAACTGCGCCATCTTCATCGACGTGCTTCTATGAAATATTGAATCGAGCTTTTGGCAATCGACTCGCAAATGCGACAAAGTTAAAGGCGTGATATAGTGCCGTCGAATGCGATGGGAGATCATCATGCGCTACGCCGTTCTATCTGCATTTGCTTCTATTTTGCTCATCATATCGCCAGCATCGGCGCAGGATGGTGAGAAAGTTCTGTACGAAAACGTACGGATATTTGACGGGCACGCATCCGCGCTCAGCGCGGCCAGCAATGTGCTGGTAGTGGCCGACAAGATCGAGACCATCTCGGAGGCGCCGATCGAGGCAAGCGGCGCAACCGTGATCGACGGCGGCGGGCGGGTGCTGATGCCCGGGCTGATCGATGCGCATTGGCACACCATGCTGATCCGCAACACGCCCGATCAGGCGATCGACGGCGATGTCGGCTACAACACGATTGCGGCAGCCGACGAGGCCAAGGACACCCTGCTGCGCGGCTTCACCACGGTTCGCGACGTTGGCGGTCCGTCGTTCGGGTTGAAGCGGGCCATCGACGAGGGCCTCGTTCCCGGGCCGCGCATCTTCCCCTCCGGCGCGATGATCACCGTCACCAGCGGCCATGGTGATTTCCGCAAGCTCAGCGATCTGCCCCGCACCATCGGCGGGCACATGACGCGCATGGAAGTCATCGGCGGCGCGGCGCTGGCCGATAGTCCTGACGAAATGCGGCTGCGGGTCCGCGAGCAGCTGATGCAGGGGGCTTCGCAGATCAAGGTAACCGCCGGCGGTGGCGTGTCCTCGCCATTCAGCCCGGTCGATGTTTCGACCTTCACCCTCGAGGAGTTGCGGGCCGCCGTGGAGGCTGCCGACAACTGGGGCACTTACGTCACCGCACACGCCTTCACGTCGCGGGCCATCCAGACCTCCATCGAGGCCGGGGTCAAGGTCATCGAGCACGGCTTCCTGATGGACGAGACGACCGCCAAGCTGATTGCCGACAAGGGCATCTGGCTCAGCCTGCAGCCGCTGCCCGAAGCCTTGCGGCAGGGATTCCCCGAGGGTTCGGTGCAGCGCCAGGGCGCCGACGAAGTGTTCCCGGGCATTCCCCGCACCTATGAGCTGGCCAAAAAATATCACATCAAGACCGCCTGGGGTACCGATGTGCTGTTCTCGCGGGCGCTGGCCCAGCAGCAGGGAGCGATCCTTGCATCCCTCATCCGGTGGTACACGCCGGCCGAAGCGCTGATCATGGCGACCAGCACCAATGCCGAACTGCTGGCGCTCTCGGGTAAGCGCAACCCTTACCCCGGCAAGCTCGGCGTGGTCGAGGAAGGGGCTTTCGCCGACCTGCTGCTGGTCGACGGCGACCCGCTCGATAACCTCGACCTCGTCGCCAACCCCGACAATTTCGTCGTGATCATGAAGGGTGGCAAGCTGTTTAAGAACACCCTCGCGCCGTAGACCAGTTCACCAATTGGCTGCAGCAAGAGCTGATCGAACTCGGCCGTCGCCCCGCCCCACCGGCTGTCATCCCTGCGAAGTAGGGACCCTACTCTCCGCCAGTGCGGGCTGGGCGATGGGTCCCGGCTCTCGCCCATACGCGCCAAGTTAGGGATGTGAACCGAGGCCCTGCGAGCCCCCCAAACTCGGTGTCATCCCCGCGAAAGCGGGGAACTCCGTTTGCGATCGTGCGGCGGCACGAAACAGAGGTTTCGCTTTCGCGGGAATGACCCGGTGGGTGGCGCGCGATAGCGCCTATGGGCTCTCGCCGGGATGACATCGCCGAGGCGGGCTGATCGCAGGTCCGACGCACCCGTCTAGGTGGCCGGGCGGGTGTCGTCGGGCTTGGCGTTCGACTTCTGCGCATCCTCGCGGAACTCGAACCACATGGCGTTGAGGATGCCGAAGCTGCAGGCCAGGCCGACGCCGAGAATCCAGGAAAAATACCACATCGGAAGCTCTCCTAAGCTAATAGGCGTTGGGGTTCTTGTTGAGGCTCTCGGTCGTCACCGGGCCGCGCATCACCCGGAACACCCAGCTGGTGTAGATGAGGATGATCGGCAGGAAGACGATCGCCGCGCACAGCATGACGAACAACGTCAGCTGGCTCGACGAGGCGTCCCACACGGTCAGGCTCGACTCGGGATGGACCGACGAGGGCAACAGGAACGGGAACAGCGACAGCCCGGCCGTGGCGATGATGCCGAAGATGGCAAGGCTCGAGCCGAGCAACGCCACCAGCCGGGCGCGCGCGCCGAGCCCCCACCAGGCGACGAGGCTGCCGAACACCGCGAGGATCGGCAGGGCCATGGTCCACGGCATCGCCCCATAGTTCGCGCCCCAGGCGCCTACCTCGCGCACCACCTGTTTGCCCAAGGGGTTCGACGGGGCAATGGTCATCGGCGGGCCGATCAACCGGTAGCCTTCGAGCACGTAGAGCGCCAGCACCCCGCCGAGGACGAACAGCGCGATGGTGGCGAGCGCCGCCCAGCGGCCATACTTGCGAGCCCGCTCGGCGATCTCGCCATCGGTGCGGCCGGCGATCACCGTGGCGCCCTGCGTCACGATCATCATGAGGCTGACCAGCCCGGCGAGCAGGGCGAACGGGGTGAGGAGCCCGAAGAAGTTGCCGCTATAGGTGATGCGCTGCGTCACATCGAGCTCAAACGGTGCCCCGAGGAACACGTTGCCGACGGCGACGCCGAAGATGAGCGACGGGAGGAACCCGCCGATGAACAGCGCCGCGTCCCAGGTGGCGCGCCAGCGCGCATCGCTGACCTTGCCCCGGAACTTGAACCCGACCGGCCGGATGATCAGCGCCAGCAGGATCGCGATCATCGCGATGTAAAAGCCCGAAAAGCTCACCGCATAGAGCTGCGGCCAGGCTGCGAAGATGGCGCCGCCGCCAAGGATCAGCCACACCTGGTTGCCTTCCCAGGTCGGGCCGACGAGGTTGATCAGCACGCGTCGTTCCGCGTCGGTCTTGGCGACGAATGGCAGCAGCGCGCCGACGCCGAGATCGCGCCCGCCCATCACGGCGAAGCCGATCAGCAAGATGCCAAGCAGGGCCCACCACAAAATGCGCAGCGTTTCATAGTCGAGAGGAATGGTGCTCATCGTGCTGTTCCTTACTTGGCGGCAACGACCGCGGTTTCTACCGGTTCGATCGACTGGTCGAAGTTCAGTTTGTCGGAAGGTCCGTGCTTGATGGTGCGGACCATCAGCCAGACCATGACGATGAGCAGGGCCGTGTAGAGCAGCATGAAGAAGCTCAGCGAGATGACGAGATCCCAGAAGTTGAGCCCCGAGGCGGCATAGAAGGTGGGCAGTACGCCTTCCACCACCCAGGGTTGCCGGCCGTACTCGGCGATGAACCAACCCAGTTCGATGGCGATCCATGGCAAGGGCAGCACCGCGACGGCAGCCCACAGCAGCCAGCGTGGCTTTTCGATCCGGTGCGTCGAGGCCTTCCAGAACCACAGCGCGAAGAACGCGATGAAAAAGAAGCCCGCGCCCACCATGATGCGGAAGCTCCAGAACAGCGGCCACACGTCGGGCACGGTATCGAGCGCCGCCCGGGCGATTTCCTCGCCCGTGGCATTCTCGACATCGGGCCGATACTTCTTCAGCAGCAGCGCATAGCCGAGATCGGCCTTGGCTGCATCGAACGTGGCGCGCGCCATGGCGTCGTAGCGGTCGGCCCTGATCGCATCGAGCGCCTTGTAGGCCTCGATGCCATTGGCAATGCGCAGCGCCGCGTGTTCGGTGAGTTCGGTGATCCCCGGCAGGTCGCGATCGAGCGAGCGCGTCGTGATGAGGCCCAGCACCCAGGGGAACTGCACCTCGAAGGCGGGGCGGCCATCGCTGCCCGGAATGGCAAACAAGGTGAGCGCCGCCGGCGCCGGCTCGGTGTGATACATCGCCTCCATCGCGGCGATCTTCATTTTCTGGTGCTCGGTCGCCACATAGCCCGACTCGTCACCGAGGACGACGACGCTGAGCGCCGAGGCGAGGCCGAAGCTCGCGGCGACGACGATCGAGCGCTTGGCCAGCTCCTGGTGCTTGCCGCTGAGCAGGAAGATCGCGCTCACCGCCAGCACGAACACCGCACCGCAGACATAGCCGGCCGACACGGTGTGGACGAACTTGGCCTGCGCCACCGAGTTGAACAGCACCGCCATGAAGTCGGTGACTTCCATGCGCATGGTGTCGGGGTTGAACGCCGCACCCACCGGGTTCTGCATCCAGCCATTGGCGATCAGGATCCACAGCGCCGAGAAGTTGGCGCCCAGCGCCACCAGCCAGGTGACGGCGAGGTGGGCCACCGGCTTCAGCCGATCCCAGCCGAAGAAGAACAGCCCCACCAGCGTCGCCTCGAGGAAGAAGGCCATCAGCCCTTCCATGGCGAGTGGCGCGCCGAACACGTCGCCGACATAGTGGCTGTAATAGCTCCAGTTCATGCCGAACTGGAATTCCATCACCACGCCGGTGGCGACGCCCATGGCGAAGTTGATGCCGAACAGCACCCCCCAGAACAGCGTCGCCTTGCGCCAGACCACCCGCCCGGTCATCACGTAGACGCTCTCCATGATGGCCATCAGGAAGCTGAGGCCGAGCGTCAGGGGTACGAACAGGAAATGGTACATCGCTGTCGCAGCGAACTGGATGCGCGACAGATCGACGACGATAGGATCGACCATGGGGGTGCCTCGTGTTGTCCGGCCCAAAAACTGCCTGTCCGACCAGGTCCGTAATGGCCGGCCGTTCTGCCTGGCGCAGTAGCTGCATTCGCGTCGCAGCGCCTTGATCCAGATCAAGGCGATACCGCATGACTATATCCTAGGTTTGGAGCCCTTCTCCACACGGTAGGTCAATGGACGATAAGGCTAGAATCGTCGCAGCTGGGCGCTGGCTGAACCACCTGGCGGCAACCGACCGCCCGCTGCTTGCGGCGGTGCTCGGCCTGCCCCTGGCGGCTGGAGCCTTGCTGGTGATGCAGGCCATGCTGCTGGCAGGGCTGCTGCATCGCGCCATCGTCGATGCTGCCGCGCTGCCGGCGCTGTTGCCGCAGGTCGCGCTGCTGGCAACCATTTTGGTGATTCGCATCGCGCTCAGCGGTCTCGGCGAGACGGCGGCGGTGCAGTTCGGTGAAGCGATCAAGGGGCGGGTGCGCGCCGCGCTGGTGGCCGACCTTCTGCGTCGCCCGCCGACCTGGACGGCGGCCAGGAGCTCCGGCGCGCTGTCGAGCACTGTGCTCGAACAGGTCGAGGCGCTCGATGGCTACTTCACCCGCTACCTGCCGGCCATGGTGCAGGCCGCGATCCTGCCGATCGCCTTCGCCGTCATCGCCTTTTCGGTCGATTGGATCGTCGCGCTGCTGTTCCTGATCTCGGCGCCGCTGATCCCGGTGTTCATGGCGCTGGCCGGCTGGGGCGCCGAAGCGGCGAGCCGCTCGCAGGCGGCCGCGCTGAACCGGCTGAGCGGCCGTTTCGCCGATCGGCTGCGCGGCCTCGTGACGCTGAAGCTGTTTGGCGAAGATGCAGCCGAGACGGCGCGGGTGCGGCAGGCCTCCGAGGAGCTCAGGGTGCGCACCATGCGGGTGATGCGTATCGCCTTCCTCAGTTCGGCCGTGCTCGAGTTCTTCGCGGCTCTCGGGGTGGCCGGAGTAGCGCTTTATGTCGGCCTGACCTTCCTCGGGCTGGTCAGCGTCCACAGCACCGAGCTGACCCTCGCGGCCGGCATGTTCCTGCTGCTGATGGCGCCCGAAGTCTATCAGCCGCTGCGTCTCCTCGCGGCGCACTACCACGATCGCTCCGCGGCGATTGCCGCCGTAGCCGAGATCGAGCGCGAACTCGATGGACTGCCCGAGGCGATGCCGCCTGTCGCCGCCATTGCGACGCCTGCCGGAGCCGAGGCGCCTGCAACGCTGGAGCTGCGCGCCGTCGCGGTGAACGATCCCACCGGGCGGCAGGTGATGACCGCCGCCGAGCTCATGCTCGATCCCGGCGCCCGGATCGCCATCCTCGGCCCGAGCGGCATCGGCAAGTCGACGCTCCTCGAGGCGATTGCCGGGTTGCGCGACTTCGATGGTGATATCCGCATCGACGGTCGAGCGCTCGGCGACATCGCCGAGCCCGAACTGCGTCACCGCGTCGCCATGCTGGGGCAGCGGCCGCGACTGTTTGCCGGCAGCATTGCCGACAACATCCGGCTCGGACGCCGCGACGCCGACCATGCGGCCATCCGGCGGGCCGCACAGCTGGCGCGGGTCGCCGACTTTGCCGATGCGCTGCCCGAGGGGTTCGCAACGCAGCTCGGCGAGGATGGTCTCGGCCTGTCGGGTGGCGAGATCCAGCGCATCGCCCTCGCCCGCCTCTACCTGCGCGATCCCGGATTGCTGCTGCTCGACGAACCGACGGCGCATCTCGACGCCGCGACCGAGGCGCTGGTGCTCGACGGGCTTACCGAGTTCGCTGTCGGCCGCACCCTGGTCGTCGCCACGCATTCACGCGCCGTTGCGGCGCGGATGGACAAGGTCTTCCGCATCGCCGGCGGCAAGCTGCTGCCCGCGCCGAAACCGGCGGTTGCCGATCGCAGCGTGGGGGCCGCATGAAAGCCATCCTTGCCTTCGCGCCGTTGCTTGGCCGGCTGAAGGGGCCGATCTTGCTCACCGTGCTGCTGTCGCTGGTGACCCTGTTCGCCGGTATCGGCCTGCTCGGCCTCTCGGGCTGGTTCCTCACCGCCGCGGCGCTGAGCACGCTCGGTTCGGCCTTCAACATCTTCGCGCCCTCGGCGGGCGTGCGCGGCCTCTCCTTCATCCGCATCCTGTCGCGCTACGGCGAAAAGCTCAGCGGCCACGACATGACGCTGCGGCTGCTCTCCGATCTCAGGGCCTGGCTGTTCGCCAAACTGTTCCCGCTGGTGCCGCTGGCGCGGCGTTACGGCCGCGGCGACCTGGTCAGCCGGCTGCTCGCCGATGTCGAGGCGCTGGATACGGTGTTCCTCGTCGCGCTCGGACCGATCAGCACCGCGGTGCTGGCCGGTGCTGCGATGACCGTGGTTCTGGCGATCTTCCTCCCCGGCGCGGCGCTGCTCTATGGCCTGCTGGTCTTTGCCGCCGTGCTGCTGGTGCCGATCGGTCTGGTGCTGGCCTCGCGCGCCGCCGGAGCCGAGGTGGTGGCGGCGGGTGCGGCGCTGCGCCAGGCGGTGCTCGACGGCATCGACGGTCATCAGGATCTCGTGCTGTTCGGCGCCATCGACCAAGCGACCAATGCTGCGGCAACGGCATCGCAGCAGCTGTCGCACGCCCGCCGACGCCTGGGCCTGCGCGCCGCGTTGGCCGCGGCCCTGGTGCAACTGCTGGCCGGCGGAGCGCTGATCGGCACGTTGCTGGCCGGCTTAGCCGCGCGCGAGGCGGGAGCCATTGATGGCCCGTTGCTGGCCGGCCTGCTGCTGGCGGTGATCGCCAGCTTCGAAGCCTCGGCCATGCTGGTCAGGAGCGCCACCCGGCTGGCCGGTGCCGCGGCTGCCGCGGACCGGCTGCAGGCCATCGCCAACACTGCGCCGGCGGTGACGGAGCCGGCCGCGCCGCTACCGATCCCTGAGGGGGGCGAACTTCGCTTCGAGGCGGTGCGCTTCGGCTACGATCCGCAGCACCCCGTGCTCGACGGGCTCAGTTTTGCCGTGCGCACCGGCGAGTGCCTGGCAATTGTCGGACCGAGCGGCGCCGGCAAATCGACGATCGCGCAACTGTTGCTCCGGCTCGTTGATCCCGATGCCGGCACGGTGCGGCTCAATGGCAGCGATCTGCGCGATGCGGCGGGAGCCGAACTCCGCCAGCGTATCGTGCTGATGACCCAGGACGCTCCGGTGTTCCTCGACAGCATCCGCGCCAACCTCAGCATCGGACGGGCCGATGCCGGTGATGACGAGTTGTGGCGGGTGCTCGATGCCGTCCGGCTTGCCCAATTCGTCCGCGGCCTGCCAGGGCAGCTCGATACCCTGGTGGGCGAAGCCGGCCGGACGCTGTCGGCGGGGCAGGCCCGGCGCATCTGCCTTGCCCGCACCCTGCTGTCGCGCGCCGATGTGATCGTCTTCGACGAGCCGACCAGCGGGCTCGATGCCGAGACGGAGGCGGCGTTTCTCGCCGAACTGCCGGAGTTGACCCGCGGCCGCACGGCGATTGTCATCACCCACGCGGTGGTGCCGGAAACCTTCGACCGTGTGCTGGAACTCAGGGCAGGAAGGCTTGAGTAGCTCGAACGCGGTCTCGACCATGGGCATCGAGCATGCTGCACACCCCACCCCATGCCTCCCCGTCAAGGGAGGGGTGCCGGCCGGTGGTGTTGGCTTGATCTCGCCATCGACCCGATGCCCACCTCCCCCTTGACGGGGGAGGCAAGCGAAGCTTGGGAGCAGAGCGACCTAGCGTAGCTCGGAGGGGGTGCGACTAGGTCACGAGGCGCATGGCTGTCCACTATTCAGCCTTCTGTCCTACCCGCAAAGCCCCTGCAACACCTCGAGATCGGGCACCTCGACCGTCCGGTTATTGCTGATCGACACCACCCCCAGTTGACGCAGTTTGGTCAGCTGTCGCGACACCGTCTCAATGGTGAGCCCGAGGAAGTCGGCAATGTCGGCGCGGCTCAATGGCAGCTCGAAGCTGACGCCGTCGACCGGCTCCGCTGCCGGGTCGGCATGCATGGCGATGAGGTAGAGGAAGCTCGCGACCTTTTCCTGTGCGGTCTTCCGGCCCAGCGTCACCATCCAGTCGCGCGCTTCGTCGAGTTCCCGCAGTGTCTGCTGCATCAGCCGGCGTTCCAGCGCCGGGGTCCTGTTGATCATTTGCTCGAGCGCCGGCCGCGGGATGACGCAGAGGTCGACGGTGGACGCCGCTTCGGCGGTGAGCACGCTCTCGCGCCCGAACAGCCGGCCGAGGAAATCCGGCGCGAACTGCAGGCCGACCACCTGCTGGCGGCCATCCTCCAGCACCTTGCTGAGCTTGACTACGCCGTGCATGACGTTGGCGTAGGAGTGGATCGCCGTACTGTCGCCGATCAGCTCGTCGCCATGCTCGTGCCGTTCCTTGCGGGTGTGGCGGGCGAACTCGACCAGCTCATCGGGCTTCAGAGCGCCGCACATGCCTCGGTGACGCGCTTCGCAGCTGCGGCACAGCACGGGGGTCTCGGAGTTGTGGATGTCCAGACGCTCGCCCATTGCGGACGAGCCTTACACCCTCCCGCGGCAGGGCGGATGGTGAGGTTTGTCGCACGCGGCATTCAGTCTCGGGGGGCTGGCCGTGGCGTGTCTCGCGTATACCACATCACCCACCCAAGCGTCGCCATCAACAGGCCGAAGGCGACGAGGACGGCGGTGACGACGATGATGGCTTCAGGCGGCATGTCGGTGCTCTCTGCTTGACTGCAGCAAGAGCACCACGCCGACGCCCGCGACGGTTTGATTCAGATCAAAAAATGTGTCGCGATTTGATTACTTGGATGGGATCGGGAAGGGGCGGCGTCGGCGCCAAATCGCCTCCCTCCCCCTAGCGGACGTGTAGCGCCGCGGGGGAGGGGAGCAAAGAGCACCTCAGCGCGCGAACGGCACCGACGCGGTCAGCACCTGGCCGGAATTGTTGAACTCGACCTCGAAATCGACGGTGATCGAGTTTCCATCGAGCAGGATCCGCGAGCCGATGCGCACATCGTTGCCGCCGCGATCCTGCTGCTTCTCTCGCAAGTCGAAATTGATCGTTTCGCCTTTGATCTGGCCGACCGCGACCCCGGTGAAGCCGGCATTCGAGCTCATTACCGCCTGGTAGCGCTGCGCCTTGTCGTCAAAGGCGATGGTGCCGCTCACCGACAGGTTCATGTCGATCAGGCTGCAACGGCCGGCATAGTTGATCTTGTTCAGGTTGCCCTTGGAAATGCCGAGCCGGCAGCGGAACGGCTCCGGGTTCTGTCCCCCAACCAGCGCGCCCGCCCCCTTCCAGTCGCCCACATACGACTCCAGGACCTCAACGGGCCCGGAAATCGCCGGGGTCGCCATTCCCGCCAGCGTCATGGCGGTCACGGCCATAGCGGCATGCAGGTGCTGTCTCATTCGTCCCACGCCCTCCAACGGCGTTCATGCGTTCAGTAACGCTGAAATCTGTAGGCGACCGGCTATTCGGTCGCTTCCATTTTGACTTGCCCGCCCGACGATGCCAGAGATCATGCGGCGGGTAGCAAGAAGCAAGAGCGGCCTGCACATTCTTTTGGTTTGTCCCCTATCGCAAGTCCCAAATGGCCCTAAGTCAAGACCACAGCTCCAACGGGCGCGCCGCGGCGGCTCAGCCGATCGTTGATGCATCCGGGGTGAACTACACTCTGGAGGTCGCTTCACGGCCGCTTCACATTCTGCGGAACGTCTCGCTGCGGGTGGAGGCTTCGGAAGTTGCCGCCATCGTGGGGCCGTCGGGCAGCGGCAAGACCTCGCTGCTGATGCTGCTGGCCGGGCTCGAGCGCGCCACATCCGGCAAGGTCGTGGTGGCGGGGCAGGAACTCACCGGGTTGAGCGAGGACGATCTGGCGGTGTTCCGCCGCCAGACCCTCGGCATCGTGTTCCAGAGCTTCCATTTGATCCCCTCGCTCACCGCGCTCGACAATGTCGGCCTGGCACTGGAGATCGCCTCGCCCGACCTGTCGTTGGCGCAGACCCGTGAGGCGGCCGCGGCGGCACTCGAGGCAGTCGGGCTGGGTGGCCGGCTGCACCATCGGCCGGCGGCCCTGTCGGGTGGCGAGCAGCAGCGCGTCGGGCTGGCTCGCGCCATGATCGCCAAGCCGCGCCTGCTGCTGGCCGACGAGCCGACTGGCAATCTCGACCAGGAGACGGGCGCCGTGGTGGTCGAGCTGATGTTCGAGCTGGCGCGCCAGCAAGGTACCGCGGTGGTGCTGATCACCCACGATCCGTCGCTGGCGGCGCGGGCCGACCGGGTATTCACCATGACGTCGGGCGAGCTGGTCGAAACCCGCTCGGTTCGGGACTGATGAGCGCCACCCTCGCGGCCATCCGCATCGGCCTGCTCGATATGCGGGGCGATTTGAGGCGCTTCGGCCTCCTGATCATCTGCCTCGCCGTCGGCACCGCGCTGATCGCCGGCGTCAGCTCGGTCGGCGCCAGCATTCGGCAGGCGGTGGAAGACAATGCCGCGGTGCTGATGGGCGGCGATGTCGAGCTGTCGCGCGCCGACCGGCAGGCGACGGCGGACGAGCTGGCGCTGATCTCGCGCTTCGGCCGGGTGTCCTACGTCGTCGATACCAATGTGCGCGCCGAGGTCGGCGACGAGAGCGCCTTTGTCGACCTGATCTCGGTGGGCGATACCTATCCGCTGCTCGGCGCTGTCGATAGCCCGCAACTGCCGCCGGACGAGGCGCCGTTCGCTTTCCTGTCTTACCGGGACGGCAGGTTCGGCGCGCTGGTCAGTCCGCTGATGCTCGACCAGCTCGGCATCAAGGTCGGCGACACGCTCGAGATCGCCGGCAGCGAGTTCGAGGCGCGCGGCGCGCTGGGCGGCCTGCCCGATGCCGCGGTGCGCGGCTTCCGGCTCGGCCTGCCTGCCGTCATCACCACCGAGGCGCTGGCCGTGCTGTCCGACCGCACTTCGCCGCTACCCGGCCTCGGCACCTTCTTTCGCTACAAGCTGGTATTGACCGAGGGCGATGCCGATAGCGGCAAGGCGGCGCTCGAGGCCGCTCTCGCCGACCCGAGCTGGACCATCCGCTCGGCCCGCGAGGGGCTCGGGCCGATGGTGCGCTACTACGATCTGTTCATGCGCTTCCTGGTGATCGTCGGCCTGGCCTCATTGCTGATCGGCGGCGTGAGCGTCTGGACCAGCATCTCGGCTTACGTCGCCGAGCGCGCCAACGTCATCGCCGTGCTGCGCAGCATGGGGGCGGGGCGGTCCCGCATCTTCGTCCACTTCTTTTCGCAGATCGCCGCGCTCGCCGCGGTCGGCGTCGGGATCGGCCTCGTGATCGGAGCCGGCACCGCTCTCATCGCCCTGCCGGCGATCGGCGTTGCGGTCGGCGTCGACCTGGCGCCGACGTTGCACGTGCAGCCGCTGCTGGTCGCGGCGGGCGTCGGCTTCCTCATCGCCTTTGCCTTCTCCTACCTGCCGTTGCAGCAGGCCCAGACCATCAGCCCGGTGACGCTGTTCCGCTCCAAGGGGCTCGCCGCACCACCGATCGACTGGGGAAGCCTGGTCTTTTCTGCCCGCATCGTGCCGCTGGTGCTGGCCGCCGCCCTGTTCCTGTGGCTCGCCGTCATCATGACCAACGATTCGATGCTGGTCGCGGCCTTCGCCATCGTCAGCGTGCTGTCGGTGGTGCTGTTCCAGTTCGGCATCTTTCTGGCGCGCCAGGCGCTGCGCCGGGCGCCCGAAACGTCCAACCGTGTGCTGCGCTACGCGCTGCGCAACATTTCGAGCCCGGGTTCGAACGCCTCTTCGGTGGTGGTCTCAGTCGGGCTGGCGCTCGCCATGCTGGTGGTGGTGCTGGTGCTGCAGGTGAACCTTCGCAACGAGTATCTGGGCGCTTCGGTGTTCGATGCCCCAACGCTCGTCGCGTCCGATCTGTTCTCCGACGAGGTCGATGCGCTGCAGAAGCTGAAGGATGAGGGCGGCGACATCACCGCCTTCGCCGCGACGCCGATGCTGCGCGGCGCACTCAGCGCGCTCAACGATACACCCGTTGCGCAGCTGCAGCCGCGTGGCCCCGAGGCGTCCTTCCTGCTCTCAGGCGAGATTCCGCTGACCTATCGGCAGGTGCTGCCGGCCACTTCCAGGCTGGTCGATGGCGCCTGGTGGCCGCTCGAGTATCAGGGGCCACCCCTGGTCTCGCTGCACCAGAGCCTCAGGGCCGGCCTCGGCATCAAGCTTGGCGACAAGCTCAGCTTCGCCATTTTCGGCGATACCATCACCGCCGAGGTTGCCAATTTCCGCGATTATTCCTGGCAGGGCGGCATCGATTTCCTCGCCACTTTCTCGCCCGGCGTGCTGGACGAGTACCCCGCGACGCTGCTGGGGGCGATCACCGCTGCTTCGGGGCATGAAGAGGCGGTGGAGCGCCAGCTTGCGTCGCTGTTGCCCGATGTCCGTTTCATCGCCATTGGCGCGACGCTGGAGCAGATTACCCGCGCTTTGAGCCAGCTGTCGCTGGCCGCCTCGCTGGTCGGCGGCCTCGCGGTCGGCAATGGCCTCCTGGTGCTGATCGGCAGCCTTGCCACCGGCCGCCGGCAGCGGCAGGCCGATGCGGTGATCTCCAAGGTGCTCGGCGCCAAGCGCTTCGACGTGTTGTCGGTCTCGGTGCTGCACTATGTGCTGCTGGCCGCCTTCGCCGCGCTCCTCGCCACCCCGCTCGGCATCGGGCTGGCGTGGATCCTCACCATGGTGCTGCTCGAGGTGGAGTTCGCGCTCGATGCGACGACGCTTGCCGCCGTCGATCTGGGCGCCATCGTCATCACCGGCGTGCTCGGCGCCACCACCATTTTCGGTGTGCTGCAGCGGCGCTCCGCCGGCTTCCTGCGCGAGCCGTGAGCGGTCGACGGCCGTGAGTCAGTCGCGGCTAGTTGCACAGTGTGCTCCACCAACTCGGTGTCACCCCAGCGAAAGCTGGGGCCCATCTCACTGCCGGCCCCAGCGGATGTTTGGGTCCCAGCTTTCGCTGGGATGACATCCGGTGGAGGAGGCGAGGCAGTGGGCCATTCGCTCACGGCCTCCTCCAGCAGCTGGCCTGACTGACAAGCCTCACGCCGCCACCGGCTGGCCCGGCACTTGGTCTTCGTCCACGTCCTTCTTCTTGGCCGGGAAGGCCAGCGCCAGGGCCGCCGCGGCGATGCCGATGCCGGCCGAAGCGATATAGAGCCAGTGATAGGTGCCGAACGTATCGTAGAGCCAGCCGCCGCCGACCGGGCCGAAGGCCATGCCGATGCTCGAGGTCATCACCATGCCGCCCAGCACCGTGCCCATCACCCGCGGGCTGAAATAGTCGCGGGCCAGCACCGAATAGAGCGGCATGACGCCGCCATAGGCAAGGCCGAGCACTGCCGCGAGGGCGTAGAACTGCGTCAGTTCGCTCACATAGATGTAGGTGTAGATCCCCACCGCCTGCAGCACGAGGCCGCCAACGATCACCCGCCGCACCCCGAGCCGATCGGCCAGCACGCCGAAGATCACCCGGCCGAACAGCCCGGCCAGCCCTTCGACGCTGTAGATGCTCGCCGCCGCCAGCGCCGAAGCGCCGCAGATCATCGCATAGCTGACGGTATGGAAGATCGGGCCGGAATGCGCGGCACAGCAAAGAAAGAACACCGAGGCGAGCACGATGAATTGCGGCGTGCGCAGCGCCGACCAGCCCATCGACGCCTGTTTGGGTTGGGTCGCGACGCTCGGCACCGGAGCCGGTTCGGTCACCGTCGGGGCGCGGCGGATCAACAGCGCCGCCAATACGATGACGATCAGCGCGCCGATGGCGATGCTCAGCATGGCGCTGCGCCAGCCACTGGTCTCGATCAGGTAGCTGGCGAACGGCGTGATCACCATCGGCGCGATGCCGCCGCCGATCGACACCAGCGACACCGCGAGACTGCGATTCTTGTCGAACCAGCCCAGCGTCGTCGAGATGATCGGCGCGAAATAGGCCCCGCCGGCCGCGCCAACCAAGCCACCATAGGCGAACTGGAAGACGATCAGTTCGCTCGCTTGACTGCCGAGCAACAGCCCGGCCCCGAGCAGCACCGTTGCCATCAGCACCACTGGCCGGGCCCCGATGCGGTCGCTGAGCGCCCCCCAGCCGAAGCCGGAAATGCCCATGACGATGAAACCGACGGTCATCGCCGCCGAAATGCCGGCGCGGCTCCAGCCGGTATCTTCCGCCATCGGCTGCAGGTAGACCGGGAGCGCGAACATCGCTCCCATTGCCACGCAGGTGATCAGCGCGCCCGCCGCGACGATGACCCAGCCATAGTGCTTGCTCATTGTTCCGTCCCTCAGGAATGTCCTGCCATCTAGACGAGCGGCGGCAGCGCCATTCGACACCCCGAGACAGAAATATCTGCATCGACGCCATCGTCACAACCACTTGCAGGGTGCAAGTTGTATACCCGGCCGAAAACTGCTTGTAAACTGCAAGTGGAATGTTCAATGAAGCGGTGATGAGGAGCTCTGCCCGTGGATCGCCGATCCGGATGCCCGATCAATCTGTCGGTCGAAGTGCTCGGCGATCGCTGGAGCCTAGTGGTTCTGCGCGACATCATGTTCGGCAACTTCCGCACCTACGGCGAGTTGCACGCCAACTCGCTCGAGGGCATCGCCACCAACATCCTCGCCAACCGGTTGAAGCGGCTGATGGAGGAGGGGCTGGTGACGGCGTCGGCCGACCCCGGCCACAAGCAGCGCACCATCTACAGCCTGACCGAGATGGCCATCGCGCTGGTGCCGGTGATGGTGCAGCTGGGCGCCTGGGGTGCGCAGTTCCTGCCCGCCAGTCCGGAACTTTCGGCCCGCGCCATCGCGCTGGCCGAGGGCGGGCCTCACATGGCCGACGACTTCATGGCCGAACTCCGCCACCTGCACCTCGGCGCCCCCAGGCCGGGGCGCTCGGTGCTGGCGGAGCTCGACGCCGCCTATCAGGCAGCGGCTCAGAAGCCGTAGTTCACCCCGAGTTTGACGATGTGCAGATCCTGCTGTGCGTCGAGGCTGCCACTGGAATAGTCGAGCTCTGAGGCCAGCGAGACGAAATCGTATTCGATCCCGGCCGTGACATTTTCGCTGAACGCGAACTCGGTGCCCAGCCCGATGGTCCAGCCGGTGGCGACGGCGTCGGCGGACTCGGGTGGCGGCGCCGGCAGCGGCGCCGGGGGAGTAAGCGTTGAACGCACCCCGCCGGCAGCAAGCCCGCCCTTGGCATAGAGCAGCAGCGTATCGGCGGCATAACCGAGGCGGCCGGTGACGGTGCCGAGCCAGTCGATGTCGTAGCTGTAGTCGAGGCTGTTGGGCCCGACGGTGGTCGAGTCGTCGCCGCCGATCCAGGTTTTCGCCAGGTCAGCCTCGGCGCCGAACACCAGCATCCCCGCCTGGGCGTTGAAACCGGCCCGCACCCCGGCCAGCCAGCCGCCGGCAGCGAGGTCGAGCGGATCGGCAAGGCCGCCCGGTTCGGTCAGCCTGACGTCGCTGTTGCCGGCGCCAAGGAACAGGCCGGCATAGGCGCCGGACCAATCGTAATCCGCCGCCGCGGCAATCGCCTCGGGGTCGTCGACGATCAGGTCGGCCGCCGCAGCCGATCCGCTTCCGATGCCGAAAGCGGCAAGTAGAATGAGCGCAGAAATTCGCATGGTGTGGCCCCCCATCAGTTCGCGCCGGGCCAAACTACGGGTTACTGCGTGATGTGGGCGTCATCCGTTGGGGGTGCGCAATCGCACACGTGGAGGGGCCCACCGGTGCCGCAGTCGGCTTTGGCGGCGGGACGCTTCCTAAGCCCCGGTAACCCTCCAGATCACGTCGCCGACGTCGTCGGCCATCAGCACCGCGCCATCGGCGGCGATCACCACGCCAACCGGGCGGCCATAGGAGTCCTTCTCGTCGGGCGACAGGAAGCCGCCGAGGATCTCGCGCGGCGTGCCGGTCGGCTTGCCATTCGCGAACGGCACGAAGGCGAGCTTGTAGCCCGACAGCGTCGAGCGGTTCCATGAGCCGTGCTGGCCGATGGCCATGCCGTCGCCGAAGCCGGGCAGCGTCCCCTCGGGCAGCCAGCAGAGGCCGAGCGAGGCGGTGTGGCCGCCGAGCGCGAAGTCGGGCGCGATGGCGGTGGCCACCTTGGCCGGATCCTGCGGCACGCGATCGTCGACGATCTTGCCCCAGTACGAGTACGGCCAGCCGTAAAAGCCGCCATCCTTGACCGAGGTCAGGTAATCGGGCGGTGTCTCGTCGCCGATGCCGTCGCGCTCGTTGACCACGGTGTAGAGCTCGCCGGTCGTCGGCTCGAACGCCAGGCCCACCGGGTTGCGGAGGCCACCCGCGAAGATGCGGCTTTGGCCGGTCGCGAGGTCGAGCTCGAAGATGCAGGCGCGCCCCTCTTCCACGGCCATGCCGGAATCACCGATATTGGATTGCGAGCCGACGCCGACATAGAGCTTGGTCTGGTCCTTGCTGGCGAGCAGGCTCCGGGTCCAGTGCCCACCCGGCTTGGTCGCCATCAGCTTCTTGCCGGCCGCGGTGATCTTCGTCTCGCCCACCTTGAACGGGTAGGCATAGACGCCGTCCGTATTGCCGACATAGAGCGTCTCCCCGATCAGCTGCATGCCGAACGGCTGGTTGAGGTTCTCGAGCAGCGTGTGCTGCTGTTCGGCCACGCCGTCGCCATCGGCATCGCGCAGCAGCGTGATGCGGTTGGGGCTTTCCCCCACCGCCGCGGCGCGCCGCATGGTGGTGAAGATGGCATAGTCGAACGGCGTCTTGATCGCCCCACCCGGGGTGCTCAATGCCTCGGCCACCAGCACGTCGCCATTGGGCAGCACATGCATCCAGCGCGGGTGCTTCAGGCCGCGGGCGAAGGCGTTGACTTTGAGCCCGGCAGCCGCAGTTGGCTTGTGGTCGCCCGACCAGCCGCGCGCCGTCGGCATCTTCAGCGTCGGGATGGCCTGTGGCCGCGCCGCCGGGATATCGGGCGTGCTGCCGTAGAGCGGGCTGCGCTTCGGCTCGTTGAAGCTGCGCGCCAGGATCGCCCCGGCGCCGACCCAGGCAACCACGCGGGCATAGAAATCGGCAAAGCTCATGCTGTCCCTCTGGAATTTGCGGAGTGCCCGCCCGGGCGCGCACCATACCAGCCGCATACTTGCCTCGGACGCGGAACGCAACGGCGGAGTGCCGTTCAACTTGCGACGGACCTGTTGGACTGCGGGCGGTTCTGGGCTACTCGATCGTGCGAGCAAGGGCGGGGCGAGTGGCGATGGACGACAGGTCGGGGCGAAAGCCTGTCTGAGTTTACGCGGATGGCGTCTGCGATCTCTTTCACGTCGGTCATATCAGGTTCTTCGAGAAGGCCCGGGCGCTCGGCGACCGGCTGGTGGTCGGGCTGCATTCCGACGATGCGGTGGCCACCTACAAGCCACGTCCGATCCTCGGCTTTGCCGATCGGCTCGAAGTGGTGCGCGCTTGCCGGCTGGTGGATCGCGTCATCGAAACGCCGGTGCCGCTGCATGTGACGATCGCGGATCTGGACAGCTACGGCGCCGATTTCGCCTGCCATGCCGACGACATGAGCACCGAGCAGATGGACTACTGGTACGGCGAGCTCGTCGCCAGCGGCCGCATCAAGGTGGTGCACTACACCCAGGGCATCTCATCGCGCGATATCATCGCCCGGGTGGTCGAGCGGCTGCGGGCCGGAACGCTGCGGATCAAGCTTTAGCCAGCCGCTTCAGGAAGCGGCGGCGCTGCCGGTAGAACCAGTAGAGGTCGCGCCAGTGCAGCGACAGTTCGGCATTCGGCGGCGATAGAAACCAGCTCCAGACGGTGACCGGCTGCCGCCAGCCCGGCCCGTAGCAATGCACCAGGTAGGCCTCGGTCTGAGCCGGCACCGGCAGCTCCAGTCCGCCATATTGCCGGCGCACGATCTCGACCGGCGGATGCGTCGAGCGCAGTACCGAATACGTGCCGGCCCGCGACAGATCGGTCCACCACCCGCCGGCCTGCCGAACGAAGAACAGATCAATGAGGATCGCCCCGAGCTCGAACTTCTGCTTGATGACGCCCTCGGCATCCCGCTCTTCGTTGTTGGCGACAAAACCGCGGGCCAGCATCGCCGCGCTGATGCGCGCGGGGTCGGCGCCGCCGCTGACGGCGAGGTCGATATCATCGTCATTGGGCAGCAGCCGGCCCTCGCGGACCAGCCCCAGCAGCGTGCCATAGGTGACCCAGGGACGCGCCTCCGCTTCCTCCAGCGCCGCGACCGCGAGCCCCAAGGCATGGAGCGCCTCGTCCTGCACGTCTCCCAAGGGACGCCGTGGCGCCCACGGCGTGTCGATGGTCCGGACGATCGGTGGCGGGCCGAAGCGGAGGCGCATGGCGCTCTATTCGATCCCGGCGGCCTTGAGGTCGGCCCAGAGATTATCCTCGGGCACATAGCCGATCCACTCGCGTGCTTCCTCGAGGTCCCACGCCATGCCGGTATTGTTCGACATGCCGGAAACCACGATGTGCGGCGCCGGCCATTTGCTGGCGTCGGCGCGCAAAGCCGCCACCATCAGCCGGTTGTGGTCGCCGTTCGACAGCCACATGTTGCGGTACCACAGCGCGTTGCGTTTGATCACCGCCTCGTCGGTTTCGCCGCGGTCGCCGCCGCCGCTGCCGGCGATGGTGCGCGCCAGGTTCTCGCCGCGCTGGCACCAGCCGATACGGGTCGAAACGGCGGTGATCCGGCCATTGGTGGCGGCGGCCCGGGCGGCGCAGACGCGCTCGCCCAGCGCCTTGGTGGCGCCATAGGCGGAGCCCCACTTGTAGCCGTCGTCATAGTAGCGGGTGCCGCTGATATGCGGCGTCGACATCCTAAGCTTGCCGTCGGCCGGCAGCGGCGCATCCTTGTAGCCACCCATGGCGTGGTTGGACGAGGCGAAGATGAAGCGGCAAGGCTTGGTGCCGCCGCCTGCCTGCTCGAGCAGGTTCGCCGTCATGTCGAACGAAGCGGCCGATTCGGCCCAGCTCGAGTTCGGCGCCGGGTTGGCCGAGGCGTAGTGGACGATACCGTCGGCGGCCTGTGCTTCCTTGCGCCAGCGTTCGTCATAGGGGTCGGCGAGGTCGGCCACCACCACCCGGGTCTTCTTGCCCGCCGTGAACGGGGCCATATCGATGGCGACGATCTCCTCCACCCAATCGGCCGTTTCCAGGTGCTCCCTGAGCTTGCTGCCCAGGTTTCCGGCGCCCCCGGTAATCACTACCCGCATAGTTGTTCTCCTCAGGCGGGGGCTGCCCCCGCTCTCTCGATGTCGCGTATAACACCCCCCGCGTCAGTCGCTACAGTGGAGTGTGCATCATGCAGATCGGTATTGTCGGGTTAGGCCGCATGGGGGGCAATATCGCCAAACGGCTGATGCGGGCCGGACACGATGTCGCCGTCTACGACATCGACGCCAACGCCCGTGCCGCGCTGGGTAGCGAAGGCGCCCGGCCGGCCGAAACACTCGAAGCGCTGGTCGCTTCGCTGACCGAAAGCCCGCGCGCCATCTGGGTGATGCTGCCGGCCGGCAAGATCACCGAGGGCACCATCGCCCATCTGAGCTCGTGTGTTGACCCGGGCGATATCCTGATCGATGGGGGCAATTCCTACTACAAGGACGATATCCGCCGCGCCGCCGAGTTGCAGAAGACCGGCATCCGCTATGTCGATGTCGGCACCTCCGGCGGCGTCTGGGGTCTCGAGCGCGGCTACTGCCTGATGATCGGCGGCGAAAAGGCCGCGGTCGATCATCTCGATCCGATCTTTGCAGCGCTCGCCCCCGGCAAAGGGGAAATCGAGGAAACGCCAAATCGCGGCAGCCTCGATCCGCGGGCCGAGCAGGGCTACATCCATGCCGGGCCGGCCGGCGCCGGGCACTTCGTCAAGATGGTCCATAACGGCATCGAGTACGGCATGATGCAGGCCTATGCCGAGGGCTTCAACATCCTCGAAAGCAAGAACGCCGAGGTGCTGCCGCCGGGCGAACGCTTCGAGCTGAACGTCGCCGACATTGCCGAAGTGTGGCGCCGCGGCTCGGTCGTGACCTCCTGGCTGCTCGACCTCTCGGCCATCGCGCTGGCCAAGGACCCCAAGCTCGAAGCCTTCTCCGGCCACGTCGCCGATTCCGGCGAAGGCCGCTGGACGGTAGAAGCAGCAATTGAGGAAGCGGTGCCGGCCGAGGTCCTGACCGCCGCCCTGTTCACCCGCTTCCGCTCCCGCCAGGAGCACAACTTCGCCGAGAAGATGTTGTCGGCCATGCGGCTCGGGTTTGGTGGGCATAAGGAACAGAACTAGGGCACTCTGCCGGGAAGGCGCACAGCCTTCTCCACCCACTCGGTGTCATCCCAGCGACAGCTGGGATCCAACTCGCAGCCCGTGCCAGCTGATGTCAGGCGAGGGCAGAGCCCTCGCCGCGGGTCCCAGCTTTCCCTGGGATGACAGCCGGTGGGGAGGCGAGAGGGCGGACCGTCTGTGAAATGCTCTAGCTGCGAGCCTCAGCGCAACCGCTGAAAACACGCCCTAAGGCGTCCCATCCGCCATCGCGGTGCAAAGCTGCGCCACGGCCCGAAGCTGCGTGTTCTGCTCAAGCGTCGGGTCGGTCGCCGCTACCGCTTCCCACAGGTTCCCGATCTCCACCTGCTCGACCGCACAGCCGCAATAGCGATCGCAGCGCTTGAGGTCTGACCCCGTGCCGAGGCAGGCAGTGGTGCAGCTCTTGACAAAATCCTGGCTGAGGCTCGTCACCGGCGGCGCCAGCACCGGCGCCGAGAGCTGCGTCAGCCCCCACAGCACGCCGATGATCAGCGGCTGGTGCAGCACGTAGATCGGCAGGCTCCAGCGCCCCATCCACGCCAGCCCGCGCGCCAGCGGCTCATTGCTGTGAAAATGCCCGAGATCCTCGCCGAGCGGTGACGCGAGGATCAGCCGCATCGCCGCGATGCCGAGCAGCACCACGCCAAGCCACGGGAAAATCGGCACCACGTCGCTGGTCGGCGGAGAGGTCGGCCAGAAGCCGATCCAGCCGAGCTCGCGGCTCGAAAAGACGGGATCGTTGTAGAGCAGGTTCGCCGCGATGATGGCGACGCCGATGGCCGCTATCAGCAATGCCGGCAGACGGAGGAAGGCGAGCCCCATGAGCGAGAACAGCGCAATGGCATGCAGCACGCCGAAGAACACGAAATAGTCGGGGAACATCCAGTAGGTGCCGGCCGTCACCAGCAGCGCACAACCGACCAGAATGCCGAAGCGGCGCCAGAACTTGTTCCAGCGGATCGCCTTGCCATGCGCCAGCACCAGCCCGGCGCCGACCAGCAGCAAAAAGCTCGAGAGGATCGACTTCTGGAACAGCACCCAGCCGAACACCGTGGTGACGTCGACATCGGAGTAGCCGAAATAATAGAGGTCCCAGGCGATGTGGAAGATGACCATGGCGATGATCGCCACGCCACGCAGCAGATCGAGCAGCTGGTAGCGGGGGCGCTGCCCGCTGCTCACGTCACGACTCACCTGATGCAACTCCTGCTCGCCTGCCGCGACCATAGTGGAACGCCGACCGGCGGCTCAAGCGCTGCAAGTCGGATGCGGGTTCGGCACCCGGTCGAGCGCGGCCCTGGCCGGATCGGCCGTGGCCGGATCGGCCGTGGCCGGCGCGGCGCCTCCCTACGCGTCGCCTGCAACTGAGCTCCAGCAAAATCGTCTACGTCGCCGCCTTCGCATCCCGGCAAAGCTCGGCTACCATCGGTGCGATGTATTTGGGTGGGTGCAAGGCGAGTTGATGGAGCAGATCCTCGTGGCGGCGGCGACGCTGCCGGTGAGCGTGTTGGGGCCGCGCGCGGTGCTGGTGAACGAGGGAGCTCGGACCGGCAAGCTCTACATCCTCAAATCCGGTGATCTCGAAGTGGTGCGCGACGGCAGCACGGTGGCCGCTATCGGTGATCCCGGTTCGGTGATCGGCGATATGTCGGCGCTGCTCGACCTGCCGCATTCGGCCACTGTCAGGACCCGCAACGGCGCCGAAGTGCATGTGGCCGACGACGCCGATGCCTTCCTCGATGCCCATCCGGCCGCGGCAAGGCACATCGCGAGGCTCCTCGCGGCGCGGCTGCACAAGACCACGGCGCTGCTGGTCGATATGCGCCGGCAGGCCAAGGTCCGCGAGGACCAGGTGATGTTCGACAAGATTTTCGCACTGCTCGAATAGCGGGAGTTGCTCTGGTGGCTGAAGAGACGGAAAGCTGGCTGAAGTTCGATTTCTTCCCTGCCGGCTCGGAGCTGATCGTGCAGGGCCGGCAGGCCGGCGGCAGCATCATGGTGCTGAAGGAAGGGGAGGTCGAAGTGCTGCGCGATGGCAAGTTCGTCTCCACCATCAAGCAGCCTGGCGCGATTTTCGGCGAGATGAGCGTGCTGCTGGAACGCCCGCACTCGGCGACGGTCCGCGCAGTGACCGACGTGCAGCTCTATGTCATCAACGATGCGCTCAAAGTGCTGGAGGCGCATCCGTCCTGGCTGTTGCAGATCGCCCGTCTGCTGGCGCAACGCGTCAATGCCACCACGGCGCAACTGGTGGCGCTGAAGAGCCGCGAGGCCGCAGACGACGATGTCCTCGTGCTGCCGACCAACGTGTTCTCCTCCTGGGGGGACCCGCAGATATGACCGGCAAGCCCAAACTCGCCATAACCTGTCGGATGGGCCCGCAGATATGACCGATAAACCCAAGCTCGCCATCACCTACTGCACGCAATGCAACTGGCTGCTGCGCGCTGCCTGGATGGGGCAGGAGGTGCTCTCCACCTTCGGCCTCGAGATGGGCGAGGTGAGCCTCGTGCCCGGCACCGGCGGCATCTTCGAGATCCATCTCGATGGCGTGCTGATCTGGGAGCGCAAACGCGACGGCGGCTTCCCCGACGCCAAGCAGATCAAGCAGCTGGTGCGCGACCGCATCGATCCCGGTCGTGATCTCGGCCATATCGACCACCCGCACGGCCCGGCCGCCAGGCACGGCCACTCCTGACGCCGGTCTTGGTCCGACGTCTCCCTCCCCTCGGGGCGACCCCATGCCGTCCCCTTGCGGAGAGGGGACAGGGGTGGGGGGCAGCCCGCCCCGGCTCCAGTTCGAGGCACCCCACGCGATGAGCCTTCGCAACATTTGCCGGCTTCAGCCGTTGCGTGAGCCCGGCGCGGTCCCCACATCACGCCCGTCCGCAACCCGAACCCCTGGACCCATCGCATGATCAAGCGCCTCGCCTCCCTCGGCTTCGCCCTCGTCCTCACCGGCGCGCTTGCCGCGTGCGGCAACAATAACGGCACCGATGTGGGCCGCGTCGGGGTCGACTGGACCGGCAACGACATCAATGTCGAGGCGGTCGCCGATCCCGAGGTTAAGGGCGTGGTCTGCCACGTCGCCTATTTCAACCGCTCGCTGATCGACCGGCTGCAGCAGGGCAACTGGTTCGAGGATCCGTCCTATTCGGCGGTGGATTGCGCCGCGGCCGGCCCGATCACCATCGGCAACATCAATACCAACAAGGGCGGCGAAGAAATCTTCAAGCAGTCGCGCTCGCTGATCTGGAAGAGCCTGCGCGTCTCGCGCATCTACGATGCCGAGAACAACTCGCTGGTCTATCTCGCCCACTCGCGCGAGCTGCAGCAGGGTTCGGGCAAGATGTCGCTCTCGGTGGTGCCGCTCACCGGCCTCGAGGTCACCTGGAGCAACGGCGCCCCCAAGGGCTCGCCCGCAGCGGCCGCAGCTCCCGCCGGCACGGCCGCGGGTGGCATCTGACGCTCTGGGCTTAGCCACTGCAGCTTTCTCGAACTCGGTGTCATCCCTCACGAAAGCAGGGACCCAACTCGCCACAGCTCAAGCGGAGAGATGGGTCCAGGCTTTCGCCGGGACCACACGCGGCGAGTGGGAGTGGCTGTGCCAATGCACACGACGGCCGAAAAGCCGCGCTCCCTCAGATCCGCATCGTTCAAACTCGATTCAAGCCCGACCGAACCCGGCAACGTCGGCGCAAGTTCTGCGCGCGCACGCTACCCCGATGCCCGTCAGCGGGCTTCGGGAGGCACGATCATGTTCAGCTGGCTGCCGCTATTTCAGCAGGGTTCGGCGACCATTATCGCTTCGCTGGTCTTCATCATCGTGGTGTTTCTCATCGCCCGGATCGCGCGGCTCAGCCAGCCGCTGGCTCTGGCCGTGGCGCTGGTCCCGCCAATGGCAATCGCCGTGGCCCTGGAACGCGGCTTCGCCAGCGGGCTCATCTGACCCCTGCAGTTTCACCGAAACCGTGGCCCTGCCGAACCTCGTGCCGCGCGGCTGAAACCCACCTATCACACTGATTTTGCTGCCAGCCCGGCGCTCGGGGAAGCGGTTGTTGTCGCTTGACGGCAAAACACAAAAAGATTTCATGCGGCGCAGTCGCAATCGGCTGGGCCGCGTTCGATAGTTGCGCGCGGCCGGAGCGTGATCAGGAAAGGTTCTGGGACCTTTCCGGTTCGATCTCGCGACAAAAACAGGACGTAGAGCTGGAGGGCGACGACCGCAATCCTGCTCTGTGCGCCGGAAACGGCAACGATCCGCATCAAGGAGTTCATCATGGCAATTCTCATCGGCGATACCGCCCCCGATTTCGAGGCGGAGACCACCGAAGGTCGCATCCGCTTTCACGATTACATCGACGGCGGCTGGGCCGTGCTGTTCTCGCACCCGAAGAATTTCACCCCGGTCTGCACCACCGAGCTCGGCTATACCGCCAAGCTCAAGCCCGAGTTCGACAAGCGCGGCGTCAAGGTGCTGGGCCTCAGTGTCGACAAGCTCGAGAACCATGCCGGCTGGGCCGCCGATATCGCCGAGACGCAGGGCGCGACGCTCAACTTCCCGCTGATCTCCGATGTCGATGGCGAAGTCGCACGCAAATACGACATGATCCATCCGAACGCCGACAACTCGCTGACCGTGCGGTCGGTCTTCGTCGTCGGGCCGGACAAGAAGGTGAAGCTCAAGATCGAGTATCCGGCCTCCACCGGCCGCAACTTCGACGAGATCATCCGGGTCATCGACAGCCTGCAGCTGACCGCCAAGCACCAGGTGGCGACGCCCGTGAACTGGAAGTCGGGCGAGGACGTGATCATCGTTCCCGCCGTCTCCGACGAAGCGGCGCGCGAAAAATACCCCGAAGGCTGGAAGACGCTGAAGCCGTACCTGCGCATCGTGCCGCAGCCGCGCGCCTGATCAGTTTTGTAGCGTCAGAGATGTCGAACGGGCGGTCCGCGAGGGCCGCCCGTTTCAGTTTGGTCGACGGAGTGTCCCACTCACTCGATGTCATCCCAGCGAAAGCTGGGACCCAACTCTCCCCGTGGTGCGGGCTGTGAAATGGGTCCCAGTTTTCGCTGGGATGACATCCGGTGGGGAGGCGAGATGGTGGGCAGGCAATCAGCTCGCTTGTCTCTAAACTGTGCCACAAACTCGGTGTCGTCCCGGCGAAGGCCGGGAACCATCCTGAGATGCATCGGCTCGTGCTCGCAACCGCACCACCTTAGGATGGCCCCCGGCCTGCGCCGGAGTGACACCGTGGGTGAGGCGACACCTCAATCAGAACCCGTCCGCCCTCAGGCGTTGCCGCGCAGCGCCCGGTTGATGGCGCCCAGCAGCATGACGATCCGCCCCAGCCCCATCAGCGCCAGCCCGCCGACGAACGGCAGCACCGCCCACTGCATCAGCCGCGCCACGTCGACGAATGTGGCAATCAGGTCCGAGCCGGGCGTATCGAGCGACGTATTGATCATCTGGATCAGGCCGGGCGCCCCATAGCCCGCAACGACGATTGTCGCCAGCACCGCAATCAGCCCGACGACATAAAGCAATCCCGCAACCATCCTCGCCCCCTCATGGCTTGTGGTGGGGTAGTTAAGAAGGCCCGGACGACTTCGTCAACGGCCAGTCAAAGCCCGAGTTCGGCCTTGAGTTTGCGGGTCAGCTTGTCGGCGATCAGCCGGTGCGACTCGCGGATATAGCCCTCGGCGAGCGCCGCCTCGAGCGCTCCGGGCGAAACCCGCACCCATTGCCGCTTGGCGAAATAGGCCGCCTGTTCGATCCCTTCGAGCCCGGTCAGCCCGTCGAAGGCAATCTCGCCCACCTTGAACACGAGGTCGCCGGAGGCATCCCCAAGCAGGCAGAACACCTTGCCGCCGACCTTGGCGACCAGCGCTTCCCACTGCTCGTGCAGCGTCACGCCGGCGAGCGTCGAGACGAATTCGGTGAAGTCGTCGCGGTCGTGCAGGCCCAAGCGCAGCGCTCCTGCTAGATCTGGTCGTGCCGGACGAACAGCCGGGTCTTGCGCGAGCGGCCGGCCCAGGCGAGCAGCACGCCGGGCACCGCCAGCACCGCCCAGCCCGGCATGGCGAAGATCGCCTCGGAGATCGGCTCGAGCACAATGCCGAAAAAGCGCCCGGCCAGGAACTCGCGCACCGTGGCGAGGCTCTCGGCATTGAGCCAGGTCCAGTTTTCGGCGAACGACGTAAACAGCAACTGGTTGGCGCCGAGCGAGCGCGTGCCGTCGATGATCAGCAGGATCAGCGCCACGCCGAGAAGCCAGGTGCCCAAAAGCCTGAGAAAAAGCCGCATCGAGGTCCGTCGCGTCCGGGATGCGCCGTGCGGGTTCCCAATGCCCACCGACTGCTGCGCACCCTTTTGCCACGTGGTCCGCGGCCGGGACAAGACAACTTTGCCCGCGCCTCGGTGCAATCCCCGTCATCGGCGCGTTATGTGCCTTGCGGTCACCACGTCGATGAGTATATTGCGCCCGCTCCGGCCGGCTCAGGCCGCCGGGCACGCAGACCCCGGGCCCGCCCGGCCCGCTGCATGCGGAGAGATGGCCGAGTGGTCGAAGGCGCACGCCTGGAAAGTGTGTAGGCGGGGAACCGTCTCAAGGGTTCGAATCCCTTTCTCTCCGCCAAGCAGTCTGCTGCTTCGGACTAGTTTCCCAGCCACAACGAGTCAGCTGGCAATATCAATTCCTTAGCCCACGTTTTCTCATCGGCGACCGTCTCACCAGAGCGCGATTCTGGGCGCAAAAGCGCGTGCAACAGCCCGGATTCTGAATCGAGCAGTTTCGTGGTTCGGTTGCACGAAGGACTGCTTCGCGCCAGAAGCGGTCACTCACACTGCCAATCTGAGGTTGCGCCGCAGGTTTCGGCGGCTGCCAGAGCGGAACGCGAAAACACTACTTCAATTACGAGTACGCAGGCGGGGCATGCCGTAGAAATTGGGCGAGGCGGGTGCTGGAGGACTCTCGTCGGAAGGCGTGCTCTGCCAAGCTCAATAACGTCGCCTGGCGTTTTTCCTGAGCGACGTCGATACCAATGTCTTCGAGATGCTCAGCGGACGGCGTCTCGTCGATACGGAGGTACCGTTCCCCCAAATCGTGACGCATCATAAAGTCTACCATCTGCTGTTGAACGCCGAACGCTATGTCGACCAACCGTGGACGCCTGATCACCCACTTCCATGCGCCCCATTTGCTCCCCTTCGACGAGGGCACCCCAAAGCCCGGAGCCGTAGTCCCGATACTGAGCACGCTCACATCGTCGATGGATTGATTGCAGAAGTGCACGGCTTCATGGACCGCGCAGACGTCGGGGGCGTTGGCTGCCAAGCCGCCGTCTGCGTAGAGACTGCTTCCGACCTTTGCGAGAGGAAAGTATAGAGGCGCTGCCGACGTTGCCAAAGCCACTTCCATGGCATTGCGACGGCCATCCTCCGTCAGGCGACCATCGTGCTGCGTCTTGAACATCTGGAGCCGCCCAGCGGTGACGTTGACGGCCGGAACGAGAAGTCTGGTGCGGCAGTCAGCAATCGTTGCAGTACTCCCAATTACCTCGTCAATCGTGCTGCGGAGCGCAACGCCGTCATACTGAGGCAGAAAAATCCCCTTGATCGTGGCCAAACCTTTGCCGATCACCGGCATCTTCGTTGGGAACACCGAGGTACCATTTCTCTGAAATATGTCGCGGATTTCCGCCGCCGGTTTCCCTAGGGCAAGCCCAATCGCCATGATGCCGCCAATGGACGTGCCGGCGATCATGTCGAAGCACTGCGCTAACGGTTTGCCTGCACGATCCTCTAGCCGAGCAAGAATCTCCGCCGTGAACAAGCCGCGGTAACCGCCGCCGCTGAGGCTGAGAATCTGGAATGCCATGGGAATCTCCGGGTAATTGTCGTGTTCTATATATGTTCCTACGTGGTGATGCGCTATGTTTGCGCAACCGAGTCTTGTGGCGCTGGCCCAGACTTGCCCCCGTTGAGGTAGCGCCATGGCCAATGTTGCTAAGCTTCTCTACTCCACCGTTGAGGAGTGCTTCCTCGACAACCTCGAACCCGATGCCTCGCCGCTGAAGGCGGCGCGGACAAAAATCCGCGATCATCTGCGGACCGAGTTCGCATTTCTAAGCAAGGAGATCTTCGGTAGGATCATTGCCCCGAAGTTTTTCACCCAGGGCAGTTGCGCCTACAAGACGCTGAACGAGCCGGCATGGCCGCCTGAGCAGCAGAAGGACATGGACGACGGTTGCTACTTGCCGCTCTCGTTCGTCCGCGGCGCTCGCCCGTCCCAGGCCGCCGCGCTGTTCTTCGAGTTTGTGGATAACGCCCTTAGGGATCTCGCTCGACGCGAAGGCTGGACCCACGTCGGCGACAAAGACACCTGCGTCCGCCTCGAGATCGGCGTGGACTCTCATGTCGACGTGCCGCTCTACGCTATCCCGGACGCAGAGTTCGCCCGTCTGCGTGACACGGTGATCGCTGCGCAGATGGAGGTCAACGAGCGAGCCAGGCCCGACACATGGGAGGCGCTGCCGTCCGACGCGGTACTGCTCGCCCATCGCCAGGAGGACTGGATCGAGTCGGACCCGCGCAAGATCCACGGCTGGTTCCTCGACGCCGTTGAACTCTACTCCGAGCGCCTGCGTCGTGACTGCCGTTACATGAAGGCCTGGCGCGACCACCATGCGCTCGACCGCTACAAGGTTTCCTCGATCCTGCTAATGGCATGCGTCTTTTACGCCTACGAGGCTATCCGCGGCCCGTTCTTACCGGACCGCGAAGACGAGCGCTTCCTCCAGGTCGTTGAACGCATTCCCAGGATGCTTAGTGGCAAGGTCGAGAACCCGAGTGAACGCGATGAGGATCTCAACCGCATCCCCGTAAAGCACCGCGAAACCGTTGCCAGGGCCGTGGAAAAACTGGCGAGCGAGATGCGACAGATCGTCAAGCACTGCACCGATGAGCGGGAAGCCGTTGACGCCATGATCGCCGTACTGGGCAAGCGGGTGCCTGATCGTACGGATTTAGTCAGCGTAACGGCCTCGGCGGTCGCCGCTGTTTCTGCGACGCCCAAGCGGCAGGTGGAAGCTCCCATGGTTGGGCGGTCCAGCAGTGGCTGACGACACCTCGAAGGCACGGCTGCAATTGCACGATGCCCTGGTGGGGCGAGCTTTCGAAAGAAGAGCCTGGAGGCCGGGCAACAACCGCTACGAGGGTGAGTTCTCTATCGGCGAAGGCAGCGTGCCGATCTTCGTCATCGTCAATGACCTCGAGTTCGTCAACTATCCGGTGATCGGCATCACGGCTGACTGGCAGTCGAACGGCCGGCTCCTGCCTCACGTGCTCGGGCCCGGCGGTATCATTTGCTACTACGCAGCCGGAGCGGTTGTGCTCGACCGGTACAATGCGGGCGGCACCATCCTGCAATGCCTCACGCAGGCCGAACGTGTTCTTCGCGATGCGCTGGCCGGGCGCCTCGACGCCGACTTCGCCGGCGAGTTCCGGACCTACTGGGGCGGCACCTGGCAGCTCAGCGACCTCCCGCTTCGCTATAGCGGTGAAGGGACATTCCACACCGTCAGGCTCCGCGACGACGAAGAGACCATGCCGGTGCTGTCGACCGGCAAATCGTGGCTCCTGGACCGTCCCGGCAGCCGCCCTTCTCCAAGGGGCGGCGAGCCAGTCCACATCGTAACAATCGACGAGCCGTTGACACTGAACCCCTTTGGCCCCTGGCCGCCGCAAGATCTGGCGGCAGTGACTGACTGGCTCAGATGGTTCGATCCTCGCCTGGTCGACGAGCTCGACGCCGTGTTGAGACTGGGACCCTTGTCGGTAAGTACGCTGGCGATCCGGGCGCCGAATGGCGTCTTCAGCTTCAGGGTCTCTGTGCCGGCTCGAATGAGAACCACGGAGCTGCTGGCCAACCGACGGAAGTCGTTGCCCAAGCTGCTCCATGCCATCGCCAAGGAGGTGAAGGTGGAGCGCTCCACAACCGTCGCCGCGGACCTCGACTACATCTACAGCAGGAACCTCGGCTCGATGAAAGGGCTGGTGGGCAAACGCATCCTGCAGATCGGCTGCGGCACCATCGGCGGCTTCCTGGCTCAACAGCTGGCGCAGTCAGGTGCTGGCGTCGGCGGCGGCCGCCTCAAGCTCGTAGATGAGGACATACTGCAACCCAGCAACCTCGGCCGACATCTTCTCGGCGTGCCGCACCTTGGTCAGAACAAGGCCGCCGCCTGCGCGGACTTCCTGAATACGCTGCTACCTGGCGCGGAGATCGAAGGGGTGGAAGCGGACGCGCTAGCGTTGACGGACCTCGATCGCTTTGACCTGGTGATCGACGCAACCGGCGAGGAGGTGCTTTCCCTGGCGCTCAACCAGCGCGCGATCTCGCGCCGGCCGAATGGGCCGGATCACCTATTCGTTTGGCTGCTAGGCAACGGCGCTATCGCTCAGGCCATCTTGGTGGGAGACCCCAATAAGGCGTGCTTCAAATGCCTCAAGCCCGAACTCGCGGGGCAACCGCGATTCCGCGCGCTGCGGCCGGATGTCGATGTCGAGATCGGCAGGATCCACGCCTGCGGTGATGCCGACTTCGTGCCTTTCCCGGTTTCACGCCCGGTGTCGGCGGCCGCTATGGCATGCGACATGGTGCTCGACTGGGCGAATGGTGTGCGTGGCGACCGCTTCCGAAACATCACCTTTGATGCTGGAAAGGCGTTCGAGATCGCCAACGCCAGTCCAGGTCGAACGGCAAGATGCCCAGCATGCGGAACGAGCCATTAGTTCTCAGCATCGGCACTGACAGCTATCTGGTTGTCCGTCCCAACGCGCTTGAGACGATCGAAGCCAACGTCGGCGGCCGATCCGACTTCACCGAGGCTGGCGGCATCCTGATCGGATCCTATCGGGGCAACCACATCGAGATCGTCGATTGCACGTTTCCGAAGCCGCAGGACGTCCGGCGCCGCACCTTGTTCGACCGGAAGGACAAGGGGCACCATCTAGCCGCGATGGCCGCCTGGCGCCGCAGCGGGAAGACTGAAACCTTCGTGGGCGAATGGCACACCCACCCGGAAGATCATCCTCATTACTCCGCACTCGATCGGCGCACGTGGGATAACCTAATGCGAAGGATACCCGAGCCGTTGGTTTTCTGCATTGCTGGCTGGAGAAGCACTTGGTGGGGCATAGGATATGGCAGATTGCTCGTCCCGCTGCGGCAATAGGCGATCGGCCAACCTACACTTATCGACGTCACTCGGAGATCATTAGTGCAACAGGGGCAGCTACAGGCGATCCTACAGTCTGTAATCGAGCGAGCAGGCGCAGATTTTGCGGGGCTTGGACTACTCGTATCGGACAATCTCGATGCGCTGCCGGTCGTCTCGCTTGTGGACGGCTGGGTGCAACGAGTTGAGCCTCTTGATGAAACGTTGACCCGCATCTCTCGCGGCAGTCATCGTTTTCATGACGGCTTTCACGTCGTGGACTCGGATGGCCGATTGACTGCCGTCTCTCAGTACTTTTCTCCGCCAATTGTCGGCGACCTCTGGTACCCCTCAGAGATCCGACGAGGCGGTCGATATGTAGCCGGTCTCTTCGGCTCAACGTTGCCGTCCGTTCATATGACGGCTGTCGCAAGCTCGACGTACGGCGTGATGATCTTCGTCAACGGCCGGGAGGCGTTGTAGGATGCTGTCGTTGCTGCCTGTTGATCGGGTGATTACCGTCGTCGCTGTGGCTTACGCCGTTACGATCTTGCTGGTAGTGGCAATCATTCTCACCGTCTTCCCCTCCCTAAGCCCTTGGCAAACACTCACAGTCGCCTTCTCGGGAGCTACTGCCCTGCAACTGCTCGTTCTTCTTGTGTTGAACGTAGCTTGGAAATGGGTCTGGTCGGCCATACCCGCGCTGAACCAGTTGCTGTTTCCCAATATTGAAGGCAAGTGGAAGATGGTCATTCACTGGCAGCGCGAAGACCGCAGTGGACAGGTGACAGCCACTGCCGTGATAAGGCAAACGCTCCTAAAGCTCAGCATGGAAGTTTTTTCGGAAGGCTCGGAGTCTGAGACTCTAGTCGCGCTTCCCCGTCGTGATCAGGAGTCTGGTCGTCCGATGTTATACTATGTGTATCGGGTGGTACCGAAGGCCGATAAGTCCGACGCTGGACACCCGTACGAAGGATCGGCGCTGCTAAAACTGGCCGACAAGAACACGCTCTCTGGGAACTACTTCACGAGCCAGAGTACCCGCGGGCGGTTCAGTCTGACACGTGCAGGCGCAAAGTGATCTTGTCGGCAACGTGAACTCGTTTCACAGGCCGGGAATACCAACCAGGCACCACCGAGGTCGAAGGGGCCGCGAGTGTCGTTGGCTACCTTGTGTCGGTACTGTCGACGCGGGCCGCCGGTCGCAAGGCACTCGGCTATGATGGCTCGAACGCTGATGGCTTGGCCCCTTCATCAACGGCCGCTTCGTGCCAGAAGCGGACATCGTCGGTTTCACCACACCACCGGCACTTCCCCATCCACCGTCAGCGCCCTGACGGTCATCCCCGCGGGCGTCTCGCCCCTGAGGATGGCCTCAACCACGTCCGGCGCCAGGAACGCCAGGTTCACCACCCGGCTCACATACCGGTCGGTGACCCCCGCCCGCTCAGCGATCTCCCGGAAGCTTGCCGCCTTGCCACTGGCCAGCTCCTCGAACCACGCCCGCCCACAGGCAACGGCACGGATCAGCGCATCATCTCGGGTAGGTCGATCGGTGGTGCGGTGCGGCGCTTCCACGACCAGCCGCGTCTCAACCCCGTGCCGCACCGCCGACATCGGCACCTCGAGCACAACGGGCTCGTGCACCGCCGTGTCGTCCCCGAGCAGCCGCCAGCGCAGCCCAGTCGGGCTCAGCTCGATCCGCAAGTGGTCCTTGCTCACCTGAACCTTGTTGACCAGCTGCTCGAGCAGCGCCCGTTGCTGCGTCGGCAGACCCTGCTGCAGCTCAACCGACAGCGCATTGCCAAGATCGAGCGCGGTCGAGACCTCGCTGGGTATGGCTGCCTTCAGTCCGAGTGCCGTCATCAGCCGCGGCTGGTCGGCGAACAGGCTGACGATCGCATCGATCACCACCGGCTCGATCTCGGTCGCTGCCAGCCGATAGCTGCTGGTTGGCCGGTTGTGGGCTCCACGGGCTGCCGATGCTGTGCTGGCATAGTAGCGGTAGCGCTTGCCGCCCTTCACCGTATGGGTGGAGGTCAGCTTGTTGCCGAACTCATCGACAACAAGGCCACTGAGCAGGCTGGGGTGCTTGGCATTGACCCGCTTGCGCTCGCCCTGCTGGTTGACCCGCAGTAACTGCTGCACCCGGTTCCAGGTTGGCCGGTCGATGATCGGCTGATGCAGACCCTTGTGCTTCTTGCCCTTGTGCGAGACGGCACCGGCATAGAGAGCATTGCCGAGGATCTTGTAGAGGTGCCCGCGGGTGAAGTTCAGCCCACCCATCTGCCGGCCGGACTTTGCGACATAGGATTTGGTGGTGAGCCCGAGCGTGCGCAGCTCTTCCTCGACCAGCCGGACACTGCCGAGGTCGAGATAGAGTTCGAAGATCTTTCTGACCGTCGCCGCTTCCGCTTCGTTAATGACGAGGGCCTTGTCCCGGACGTCGTAGCCGAGCGGAATGGGTCCGCCCATCCACATGCCGCGCTTCTTCGATGCGGCGACCTTGTCCCTGATCCGCTCGCCGGTCAGCTCGCGCTCGAACTGGGCGAAGCTGAGCAGAACGTTCAGCATCAGGCGGCCCATCGAGTCCTTGGTGTTGAAGGACTGCGTCACCGAGACGAACGACACACCGTGCTGCTCGAGCGTTTCGGCGAGCTGGCCGAAGTCGGTGATGTTCCGGGAGAACCGGTCGATCTTGTAAAAGACGATGACGTCGATCTCTCTGGCCCGGACCTTGTCCATGAGCCGGATGAGACCGGGACGGTCGGTGTTGCCGCCAGAAAACCCGCCATCGTCAAAATGGTCCGGAACGAGGATCCAGCCCTCATGCGCCTGCGATTTTATGTACGCCTCGCAGGCCTCGCGCTGGGCTTCGAGCGAGTTAAAATCCTGCTCGAGGCCTTCCTCGGAACTCTTGCGGGTGTAGATGGCGCAACGCAGCGGCTTGTTGAGGGGCGGCTCACGCATCGTCGCCATCCTCGTTCCGCTTCTTTCGACCGACGCCGAAGAAGGTGTGGCCGTTCCAGCTGGTGCCGGTGATCTCCTTGGCGATGGCCGACAGCGAGGTGAAGTGCTGGCCATCCCACTCGAACCCACCATCAAGCACCTCGACGGTGTGCACAGTCCCCTTCCAGTCGCGGATCAGACGGGTGCCCGCCCGCAGATGGCGCGGTGCGTCCGCGGTGGTGAACCCATCCGCGGACTCGGCCTCGGCGGCGATCCTGAGCAGTTTTCGTCGCGTCGACGGAGCAAGGCCACCGAACGCCTTCTCCTGCAGCTTGTAGGCAATGGCACGGATCAGCAGGTCGTGGCGGAAGCCGACAGGCGCTGCGGTGCGATAGAGCTGTCGCCAACGCTGGCGCAGCGCAGTGAGGTCGAGCTGGTCGAGCGCTGCGATCTCGGACCGCAGCACCTCGTGTCGGGTCGGCGGACGACCTGCGACCGGCTCCACCGGTACAGTCGGCGACAGGTCGACACTGTGCAGATCGTCCGCCATCAAGTTCAGGTCTCGGCGCTCTGGCGGAGGGCTGCGACGTGATAGCGACGCGTCCCCGAGCCATCCTTCTCGGACACCAGCTCCAGCCCCAGTCGCTTTTTCGCTGCTCCCGACATCCAGCCGCGCACCGAGTGCGGCAGCCATCCGGTCGCCGCCGTCATCTCTTCGATCGACGCACCCTGCGGTCGGCGCAGCATTGCAACAATGGCGTCCTGCTTCGAGGTTTTGGCGTCGGGTGCCGGCGTCTCGACCGGGGTAGCTCCCGGCTCGATGCCAATGGCAGCCAGTCCGGTGTCTGTGATGACCAGCGTCACCGCTGCGCCGTCCGCCTCGCGCCACACCACGTCGGACTCGTGCGCCGGCGTCTCGGCCACCAGCCCGGCGCCGAGCAGCTCTCTGACCATCTTGTCGACCGTCGCTTCAGACACTTTCAGCGTCTCCGGCACCGGAAGCACACGCAGATTGGTACGGGACGCCGCACCAGCAAGGACCGATCGCTTCGTATCGTTAAGTTTCGAGGGCATCGCGCCTCTCCTCATCAGTTCAGCCGAAGCGGAATTGCTCCGGTGTACTGAGACGAGCCCGGACTGAACTGCCGGCCGAGGGGCGCTGCTCTCACAGCGCGAGCAACACCATGCTCCGCTTGCTGCGACAGTCCAGCGGTATTTGGGAAGTGGCTATGCTTGTCGCTCGTGGCGGGGCGGTCGCACTTGCCAACACATGGCGCAAAGCAGACATCGGAGATGTTGGCATCACGTCACGCCCCAAATTCAACGGGCTACATCCGCCTCCAGAATCCCCGATTGTCTTCAGGCGGGTCGCATAGAATCTCGTCGGGACGCGGCTAAGGAGCTCGAATGCGCATACCGCGCTCAATGTCGCCGACCTTATCCGCCACCAGAGCGGCGAGGCGTTGCTCGCTGCGCCATGAGCCGATCGCTGCCACATGTGGCGTGATGACGAGATTGGGCGCCTGCCAGAGGGGATCGTCGTCGGCCAGAGGTTCGGGATCGGCGACGTCGAGTCCGGCACCGCCCAGCATGCCGCTCGAGAGCGCTGCGGCAAGGGCCGCCTGGTCCAGTAGACCACCTCGCCCCACGTTTATCATGAACGCCCCCTTGCGCATCGCGGCGAACTGGACCGCACCGAACGTGTGGCGAGTTTCAGGAGTGAGAGCGAGGGTCAGGAATACCACGCCGGCCTCGGGTAGCAGGTCCGCGAGGGCGTCGAGCGGTCGCACGCTGTCGCAGTTTGCGTCATCACGGGGAGTCCGTGTGGCGGCCAGAACCCGCATGCCGAAAGCCTTCGCCCGGCGCGCCACGTCGCACCCGATGGCACCGAGTCCCACAACCAGGGCTGTGTCGCCCTCCAGAGCGCGCATATGCGCCACGACCTTGCGGTCCCAGCTACCGCTGTTCACTGCCTGCGGGATGCCGCGGTACAGCGACAACGCGAGGGCGAAGGCGTGCTCCGCCACCGCTGGAGCCAGCGCCTCTCCCGGCCCAAACAACTCTATCGCCGGCGGCAGTCTAGCCCGCGTCAGCCGATCTCGCCCGGCGCTTAGGAACTGGAACCATCTGACTGGGCTTTCAGCCAGCTGTTTCGCGAAGTCTCTCGCATGCTCTTCAGGGCAGTCGGCAGCGACCACCATGTCGCAGTCCGGCAAAGCGGCCTGCACCTCCTCGAAGCTGTGAGCGATGGTGAGGTGCACGGGCAGCGCCAAGAGCGCTGTCGTCAACTGCGACTCGGCGAACGCCATGTTCGCCCAGTATAGGACATTCACGGGCGCTGCCCTCCGTCGTGTGGCCGCTACTCGTAGCGTTCTGTTACTTCGACCTTGTTGAGTGCGCGCGCGTCGAGATCCGCCCAATCATAGTGATAACCGAGTCCAGGCTCGTCGCTGACGGTCAGCATGCCGTCGACGATCGAGAGCGCGCCGAGCTTGTCGAGCCCGCGGATGTGTTCTTCATTGATAACGATCTGCTCGTAGTAGTCATTGTTCGAGATGGCGGCACAGAGTTGGGCATTCTCCAGGCCCATGCCATGTACCTGGGTCCGCATGCCGAAGCTTTCCGACATGCTGGCGATCTTCATCGAGCCGGTGATGCCGCATTTGTCGTAGGCGCCGATGCGGGTCATATCGAGCGCCTTGGCCTCGATCCAGCTTGCCATATTCCAGTGCGCACCGTCCGAGGTCTCGGCCGCGAGGATCGGGATCGTGAGCTTCTCGCAGAGCTTGGCGTAGGAGCCGAGATGGAACTCCCGCATCGGCTCCTCGTACCACATGTAGCCTTCGTCCTGCAGCGCGAGGCCGACTTCGAGGCTGTCGACATAGTCCCAGCCAGCCGAGCCGTCGAACATAAGGTCGACACCACTTCCGACCCACCGCCTCAAAGCCCGGATCAGCGAGATGTCGCGCTTGACATCACCCCAGGCGTGCAGCTTGAACGCCTTGAACCCAAGATCGGCGGCCAGCTTGATGTGCCGCTCAAAATCGTCCTCTGTGGGCCAAGTGACGGTCGAAGCGTAGGCGGGAATCTTCCGGTCGTTGCCGCCCAGCATCTGGAATACGGGCATCTGCGCTCGCTGCGATTTGATATCCCAACAGAGCATGTCAACGACGCCGATCGGCCGCATCGGGAACTCCTCGATGCGATCGACTTCCCAGACGAGGTTCCAGATCCTCTCTGTCATCAGCGGGTCTTCGCCGATGAAGTGGTGGAAGCGACGATCGACCATGTCGAACAGGATCTCGCCGGGTCGGAACTCGAGCGCGCCCGTCAGGCCCTCGTCGGTCTCCATCCGCACGACGGCTTTTCGTGGCCGACGTCCCGGGCGCACGTCGCCATGCGAGCCGGGCAGACCGTTGCGCCAGATGAACTTCGGCCCAGGATCAGTCTCGACGAGCCAGCAGGTGAAACCGGTGATCTTCATGCGCGCATTCTCCTCAGCGATGGTGTTCTAGTCGGGCAGGACAACGCCGAGCTTCGCCAGGAGGCCGCCATCCACCTTGTATTCGCCGCCGGTGCAGAACGACGCCTTGTCGCTGCAGAGGAAGGCGACCATGGCGCCGACGTCCTCGGGTTTGCCGACGCGCCCGATCGGGTGCGCCGAGCCCCAGCTCGAGACGACCTCGTCCTCAGTGCGGCCGGCGAGATTCTCCGACGCCGCAAAGCGCAGCATCGGCGTATCGATGGACCCTGGACAGACAGCGTTGACCCGGATGCCATCGCGAGCGTGGTCGAGCGCCATGGCGCGGGTGAGCGCCAGGAGGCCGCCCTTTGACGCGACATAGGCTGAGACGTTGGTCTGGCAGGCGATGCCCTGCACCGAGGCGATGTTGACGATGGCGCCACCACCGCGCTTGCGCAGTTCGGGTACGGCGAAGTGCCCCGTGAGGTAGGCGCCCTTGAGGTTGACGCCGAGCGTCCGGTCCCACTCGTCCTCGGACATGGTCTCCACCGTGCCGTAGGGCTGGACGGCGGCGCTGTTCACGACGATATCGATGCCGCCATGGCGCTGCGCCGCAGCATTGACGAGCGCTTGTACGTTGGCACTCACCCGTACGTCGCCGACGACGTATGACGCATGATCGCCACCAAGAATGGCGACGGCCTGCTTCAGCGCGACCTCGTCGGGTCCGAACAAAACGACTGATGCCCCATCCTCGACCAGCGCCGCCGCGGAACCAAAGCCGATCCCCGTCGCACCGCCGGTGACGATCGCGACCTTGCCCTCAAATTCCCCCGCCATGTCCTAGCTAGCCTCCCTGCCTTGAAGTTCAGTCACGTCGAGCCCGTATTCGCGGGCGATGTCGAAATACTCGGCGACGAGGCTCGCCGACATCGGGATGCCCGAGACTGCCCGTCGATCGGCGCAGGCCCACTCCCGGTCGCCCGGCGCCATCACCGTTGCGCCGGGCCTGGCCGGGCTCGAACGGATATCCAAGAGGTAGCTGGCCATCCCGGCGTCGTAGGCGGCCCGTGCCACGAAGGCCTCGGGATTGATGACGATAAAGAAATGCCCGAGCCGCCTTGGCGTCGACATGTCTGCGCCGACCATGGGCAGCAGGCGGCTGCAGTGCGCCATTCCGGTCATCACCGCCGAGAGCACTTCCATCATGCTGGCCAGGGCCGCACCCTTGAAGCCGTGGCTCTCGCCACCGATCGGCAGCAGCGCTGCAACCTGAGCGGGGTCGGCGGTGACCTGCCCGGTGGCGTCAACCGCGACGTCGGGCGGCACCCGCATCCCCTTGCTACGATAGTCCTGGATGCGGTTCCACGGCACGATGCTCGTCGCCATGTCAACGAGGTAGGGGCGTGAGCCGCCCACCGGGGCGGCGAACGCGATCGGGTTCGTGCCATGGAACGGCACAACACCATCATGCGGCAAGACGAAGGAATCCGAGTTGCTGAAGGCGAAGGCGACCAGCCCCTGCTCCGCTGCCTCGAGCGCATAGCAGCCCGCTGCGCCGAAATGCGACGAGTTGACCACCGACACTGCCGCAATGCCGGAGACCTTGGCAATCGTGCAGCCCTCGGCAATTGCCTGGTAGCTGGCGTAATGCCCGAAGCCGTCATCCGCGTCGACGATGGCGGTGCTTCCTAACAGTCGCTCGACGGACAATTGCGGGTCGGCGGTGATGCGCCCACCTTTGAGGACCTTGATGTAGTGCGGCAACAGGCGAACCCCGTGGCTGTCGATGCCACGCAGCGAGGCCGAGCTCAACGCGCGTGCAACGGCGTCAGCCGGCGCGGCGGCGGAGCCGGCCGAAACCAGTGCATCGGAGATGAAGCGATCCAGCACCTGATGCGGCACGGACAAGTCTTCGGCTCGGTCAATCATCTCGTGTCTCGGTTCGCCACCGTCATCGGCGACGGCAGGGCTCTGGTCTCAGGTCCGGCCCTTGCCGCCTGGGCCTACCGGCAGGCTGTGCCGGGGGATCTCGTGCTCGGCGAGGTAGCTGCGAACAAAGAGGATGTGGTTGTGCATCTCAGCTCGCGCCGCCTCGCTGTCCCGATCGAGGATAGCCTTCAGGATTGCGTCGTGCTGCCGGTTGCTGTCCTCGATGGCGCGCGGCACCTTGGTGCCGAGCACCATGCCGCGCATCACCGGCTCCTTCACCGCATCTACCAGTGCCCGCAGTACGGCATGATTGGCCAGTCCGGCGATAGCGCCATGGAAGGCGAGGTCGGCCGCGACGTGATGCTCACCGTCGGCCGCCGTCTGCAGCGCGTTCCAGGCTGCCTGCAGAACTTCACGGCCGGCCTCGTCGTCGCGCTGGGCCGCGAGGGACGCCAACTCGGGTTCGATCAAAATGCGTGCGTCGCAAAGCTCAACGAGGCTTACCTTTCCCATCTCGAGCAGCAGCACCAACGCATCGCGAGCCTGACGGCTCGATGGCAACGAGACATATGTGCCAGTGCCGTGTCGGGTTTCAACGAGCCCACGTTGGCCGAGAATTCCGAGTGCTTCGCGCAAGACGTTTCGGCTCACCGACAGCTGGATAGCCAGGTCACGTTCCGAGGGCAGTGCGTCACCCGGCTTGAGGTGCTGGTCGACAATCATGGTCTGAATGGCGTCGACCACTGCCGAGCTGGTGCTGCGGCGTTCCAGCGACTTGAAGGACGATCCAACTGTCATCGCCCATCGTTCCCCGTTGTGTTGACGAACATCGTTCGTTGAAACTGCATCGCTGACATTAGCTGGTCACCGAGCCGGCCGTCATGCCAGCAATGAACTGCCGTTGCATGATCAGGAACAGACCCACCGGCACGATGCTCACAAGGATCGCGCCCGCGGCGAGGGCCGTGTAGTCCAGAGAGTACTGCGACTGCATCATCCGCAGTCCCTGGCTCACCACGCCGATGCCGCGCGTGGTGACAAGGGTCTGTGCGATGATGAACTCCTGAAAGACATGTACGACCACGAAAATCGCGACGGCGCCAAGTCCCGGCAGACAGAGCGGCAGGGTGATGCGAAACATGCCGCCGATGCGGGAGCAACCATCGACCAAGCCGGCCTCCTCGATGTCGACGGGAATACCGAGGATGAAGGCGCGGCTGAGCCAGGTCGCCAGGGGCAGGCTGGACGCTGTGTAGACCAGCACGAGACCGATCGGGTTGTTGATCAGCCGAATGGCGGTGAAGGCCTGGTAGATCGCCAGGAGGTTCACCAGCCCGGGAATGGTCAGCGAGAACATGAATAGGAACATCAGCGTGCCGCGGCCCGCGAACTTGAAGCGGGCGAGCCCGTAGCCGGCAATGAAGCCAAGGGGCAGTACGAGGCAGCACGTGGCGATGGCGAGCAGTACCGTGCTCAGCGTGTACGACAAGAGGTGCCCGCTCTTCACGGCTCGTGCGTAGTTGTCGAGCGTCAGCGAGCTCGGCAGGATGTTGTTGCTGAACACCTCGCTCTCCGGCTGGATCGATTTGAGCACGATCCACAACATGGGCAGCGCAAAGACTGCCGTGATGCAGGCGCAGGTCAGGACGGTGAGGGCCAAACCACCTGGATCGGTCGCGCGGCGGCCCTTCAGGGAGAAGTCGTTGGGCGCGGGGACAGCGATGGTCATCTTCAGTGCCTCACGCCCACGTTCTTCTGGATGGCCATGAAGACCATCATGGCCATGACGTTGACCACCGACATGACGATGGCAATCGTCGCGCCGTAGCCGATGTGGAAGTAGACGAAGGACTGCTGGTACATGTAGAGCGCCGTGGTCGTCGTGGCCGAGATCGGGCCGCCACCGGTAAGGGCGATGATGATGGTCACAAGGTTGAAATTGCCGACCATCAGCAAGATTGCCGCGGTCACGAGACCGGGTGTCACCATCGGGATGGTGATGCTCCAGGTCATCCGGAGCCGGCTAGCCCCATCAACCTTGGCTGCCTCGTAGAGCGTCTGGTCGATCGACTGCAGGCTGGCGAGAACCATCACGACAACGAAGCCGACGCTGCGCCAGGTCTCGACGAGGATCAGCGAGATCATCGCACCATTGGCCGAGTTCAGCGGTCCACCGAAGGCCTGGCCGAGGATCCCGTCGGTGCGCAGCAAAAGGCTCCAGAAGACGCCGGTCGCCAACTCACTGATCACCCAAGGCACAACGACCAGTGCGCGCATCGTCGAGCGGCCGCGGAACTTGCGGTTGAGCGCCACGGCTATGGTGAAACCCACCACGACCGAGAGGAAAACGACACTTCCGACGAAGATCAGAGACGCCGCGAGGCTAGAGATCATCAAGGGATCGAAGGCGGCGCGTACGAAATTGCCAAATCCGATGAAATTCCATTTAGGCTTGCCGATGTCCCAGTCGGTGAAACTGGCGAACACGGTATAGGCGAGCGCGAGCAGCGTGAACGCACCGACGAATACGGCTCCTGGCCCGACCAGTAAATAAGGGAGCGCGCCGGGGCGGACGCCCCCGCCGCGCAGGCTTGTGCTTATGGTATTGGATCGTGCCATCAGGACCAGTCTACCTCGATAATGCGAGCCGAAAGCCCATCCAGAGATGCCCGGAAAATCCACCGGCCACCTTCATGCGTCACGCCATCGCCGCGCAGGGTGGCGTCGGTCGGAATGCCCATCAGCCGCAGGTCGATCAGTTGCTCCACCTTGAGCGCGTCCGAGCCGAGGTTGAAGGCCACCAATACGGCGGACTTCTGCTCGTCGAGCACGTGGCCATGCAGCGTCCGGTCGAGACCGACGAACCTGCCGCTGGCAAAGTACGGCTTCAGCGACAGGTAGGTGCGCATCGCCTCGACATGCCCGTCCCAGTTCTTGTGGCCCGGCTTGATGCCGCCGAGGCCGAGATGGCGGCAGGTCGAGGCGTACCACCAGAACGACAGCGCAGCGGTGTTGTCGAAGCCGAGATTGATATGGAGATAGAGCGGGATATCGAAGGCGAGGTTGTACTCGTAGAGCGACAGTGCTTTGCCCGAGAGCAGGTCCATGTAGGGGTTCCACATGTACTCAAAGCCCCAGTGCTCGTCGAACGTCACCTGCCCGTCGAGATTGTGCTCGTAGTAGAGCGGCATGTAGTCCTGGATACCGCCCGAGACGCGGTCATGCGCCTCAATCAGCAGGTCAGGATACTTCGCCTTGACCCTCTGCATCACCTCGATGACTCCGCGCGAGTGCTCTTCGAGCGACATCGGGACGGCATGGCCATGGGTCGGATCTGAACATGGCTCGCCATTGTGATGGGCAATTCCGGTCTTGCTGCTCTCGAGATGGTAGTCGCAGAAGTCGAACATGAAGAAGGTCGTGCCGGCCTCGGCCAGCGCAAGCAGCCGTTCGGTCTTCTGGTCTTTCCAGGCGTCACTCGCGGGACAAATGTAGCCGCCCTCGTAAAGGCCGTGCCAGCGCACAACGTCGCCGTTGGCGTCGCGACGGTAGATACGTGGGTCCTCGGTGGTGGACTTGGTGTGCATCATCAGATGCAGCGAGAGTTCAAGATCGTAGTCGGACTTCAACCGCTTTACGAAGTCGCGCAGAGGCCCTAGGCGCTCCGTGTCCCAGACCGAGCTGCCCTCGAACAGGTCCCAGACCGGATCAAAATAGTAGGCCTCTGCGCCGAAGGCCTGCGCCACGCGGGCCTGCTCCCAGACCTCCGGTAGTTCCTGCAGCTTGGCGTTCGAACCGCCGCGCCAGCCCAGTTCGTAGAGTTCGTTCCAGTGAACTGGCGGATTGAAGTCCTTCGGCGTGACGTGCCCGCGGTCGCGCATCAGTTGCGCATAGGCGCGATGGCCATCTTCCCAGCCACCCTCGAACGGCACGATGGTCGTTGTGCCGAAGCGGAACTCGTGGCGCGAGGCAGTCAGCTCGACTGGAATGCCCGGGGCGCCATGCGTACGGCCGGCACCACCGAAACGCAGGCAGACATCGCCGACGTCGGCGAGCCTCACATGGCCGTCCGGAACGTCCTCACCGATCCGGGTGTAGAACTCGCCATCGGCAAGAGCGAACTCCAGGTGCTCCTGCGTGTACTTGGCGAACACGAAGCCGCGCCCCTTACCGTGCCAGCTCCAAGCCTCGGACGGTCGGTTGGGCAGGTTTCGGCCGGCCCAGTTCGCCGGGACCAGGTCAGCGGCTGAATAGCTGTCGACCATGTAGTTCTGCGTCTGGCCGCGCCGGCGGCGGAACGGCACCGGAACCAGCTCGAACGCGTCGAGCCCATCCACCCAAGCCGCCGTCTGGTTGGCGAACATGCGTTTGCGGAATCCCAGCCGATAGTCCGAGAGGATATGCACGTCACGCCCGAAGCGATGGACCAGTGTAATCTGTTCGTCGAAGCGGTCGTTGCCGTCAAAGAGCGTGAAGGCGTGGCGGACCACGATGTCGGTCGGACCGTCCGGCCCGAAGTCGACGCGCCCCGTCACGACGAGCGTCGTCGATCCGGCACTTTCCTCCACTGCCCAATCCATGAACCGGACGGCGCGAGAGGAGACGGCCGGGCCACAATAGCCCGAGCCGCCCTCAGCCGAAGCAAGCACGATCTGGTAGCAATAGTCCGCGTCGGCCAGTACCTGGCCGGTCGGAAGGTGCACCAGGCTGCGTGGGTTAACGGAGGGCTGGAGTTCGATCTCCAGCCTCCAGCTACCGTTGCCGAAGGTGAGAGAGCGGTCGCCCGAAGACGATTGCGCCTCAACAGCGGTCGCCCGCTGCATTGTGCTCGCGTTCGCCATTTACGCCGATCTCAGCCAGTGACCTGGGAGTTATAGGCAGTCTCGGCGGCCTTCAGCGCGTCTTCGGCCGAAGCGGCTCCCGTGATGTGCTGCTGGAACGCGATGCGGACCTGATCGAAGAGCAACCCCGAGTCCGCCGCCGCCGGCATGCCTCTGCCCGCTTCGCCAGCATAAGAAGCCTGGAACTTCCAAGCATCGTCCTTGGCCTTGCCCGCTTCGGTTTCTGCAGCTGCCGGACGAGTGGGCAACTGCCCATCCTTGGTCGCCATGATCGAGGCCTGTCCGTCGACGCTCGAGAAATGACGGCCGAACTCGAAGGCGAGCTTGGTTATTTCCGCGTCACGCTCCGGCCGGTTCGGAATTTCAAACGCCCAGAACCCGGACAAGGTCGCGTCCTTGGACTCGGCGGTTGGGCGCGGGGTGCGGAAGTAGCCGATCTTGTCAGCTATGCCTTCCTTGGCAAAGCGGCTCCACAGCCACGAGCCTTCCTTCATCACCGAGACCTTGTGGCCGAGCATCAGCGCGTCGTACTCGTCGCCGGCCGAGATCGAGACGAGGTCCTTGCGAACCACCTGACGGACGTTCACGAGGTCATTGTAGAACTCGAACACCTTGTGCATCTCGGGCGTGTTGAGCGTCGCGCGGCCGTCGCCATCGATGACGTCGCTGTCCAGCATCCAGATCTGTGAGAAGATGGTCTGGGTCGGCGTGTGCACCGAGTTGCCGGACCAGAAAGCGTATGGGGTTTCGAACCCGGCTTCCTTAAGTGTGGAGAGCTGGTCGGCAAACTCGCTCCAGGTCGAGGCTGGCGCCGACAGCCCGGCCTTCTCGAAATCCTCTTTCCAGTACATCTCGTGGCGGCAGTCCGTGGTCATCGGGAGGCCGTAGATCTTTCCACCGCTCGAGGCGATGCCGCGCAGCAGATACTGGTTGTACTCGTCCCAGCCACCATCGAAATCGTCGAGCGGCGTCAGGAAGCCACCCTTGGCAAGCTTCGGGATATTGAGGTCGTTGACGTAGACCAGATCGGCCTGCGTGCCGGCCTGTGCATCCAGAATGACGCGCTGGGTGATCGATTCCCACGGAACTTCCGTGATCTCCAGCTTCACGTCGGGATATTTTTCCTTCCACGCCTGCATCACGGTCCAGGTCGGGATCGCCCAGTTGCCATCGTCCTCGGGGCGCTCGGCAGACTCGTATGCCTGAGCAAACTTGAACACGTCGGGGCAGGTAAACTTCACGGTGCGGTTGCCCTGCGCAATGGCCGGCGCGGCGAAACCAAACTGGCTAATGGCGACACCGGCTGCACCAGCCGCTGCCCCCTGCAGCAGCGACCGGCGCGACAGGAACGCGAGCTCGGCGATCGTGCGTTCAAACTTTGTCATCTCTTTCCTCCCTCAGCATTGTGGTAGGTGGTCCTACCACCGGACCATTCGCATGTTGAAGTGCACGCGGTCAAGCATCTGGGAATGCTACGTTGGGAGAATGCCAGGGGGGCGCTGGCCGCGTGCTGTCAAGCCAATGGGATGCGCCGCGGGCCTTTGGAGGCATCTGGCCGTGCATGCGCGGGCGACGCGCTCATCGATTGAGCCTACTGCCCAGGCGGCGTACAACCTAGTCGGGCAAGACCACTCGCTCTTAAGCACCGCTATTGCAGCAAGATGCGCATCGCGCTTTAGCCAAAGCGTTCGCCACGAGCGAAACCGTGCGAGACCGCGGGCCCAGATAGAGGGCCCGCGGCTCCAACCATAGTAGATGCGGCCAATAAACTCATAGCTGCTTGCACCGTGCGCTGCTGCTACCCCTCATCGCACCCACATCCGGGGAGGACCCATCGATACTGACCGCGGCTGCGAGACCGCGACGGCTCCCCGATGGGCGACGGAGGCGTGAAGCTGGAGGGCGTTTCCGTCCGGTTCAGGCGATTGACCCCTGTGGTAGGTCACATCGGCCAATAGCGGTGCGGACTGCAAAGACGACCTGCCCAAGTCCGCCCATTGAGGATCCTTGCCTCGTCGGGCGCACGATCCTTCCACCAAGGGTGCAAGCGCTGGAAAAGCTGCTCGGCTCGTTGTCGCAGGCGGCATTGAACTGAGGGAGCTTCACGCCTCCGTCGCCCATCGGGGAGCCGTCGCGGTCTCGCAGCCGCGGTCAGTATCGATGGGTCCTCCCCGGATGTGGGTGCGATGAGGGGTAGCAGCAGCGCACTAGCGGAGCAGCTGCGGATATTTCTTCCGATCGCCGACGGCAAAGCCCCCGGCGATCGACCTAGACCCTAGAAGCATGGGAATGAATTCCCCTCGGCGACAGGGCCTGAAGCGTCGAACCGGTGTTTTC